>NZ_LJPW01000158.1 GCF_001400735.1 Pseudomonas caricapapayae | reverse complement strand
GACTTCGTCGGGTTCCTTCATTACTTACGTCGCATTCTGCGTCGTCTGTGCGATCTCGGTTGAAAAGCGTTTTAGAGCAGTTTGGCTGAAGGCACGGTTTTGATTATCGTTCCCACGCTCCGCGTGGGCATGCAGTTCGTGACGCTCTGCGTCACACATATGTGCCGCACTGCACGTTCAGGGTCGGAAGAAAGGCATTCCCACGCAGCGCGTGGGAATGATGATCAGGGGCCAGGCCAGGGTGGGTAAGGAGTGTTCAGCGCCCGGCCAGCAGCTCCTGACCGCGTACTACGGCGGCGCGAACCTGTTCGGGGGCGGTGCCGCCGATGTGGTTACGTGCATTTACCGAGCCTTCCAGGGTCAGCACGGCGAACACGTCCTGCTCAATCTGGTTGCTGAACTGACGCAGCTCTTCCAGGCTCATTTCCGCCAGGTCCTTGCCGGTGTCCACGCCATACTTCACGGCATGACCGACGATTTCGTGGCAGTCACGGAACGGCAGACCACGACGCACCAGATAGTCGGCCAGATCGGTGGCGGTCGAGAACCCGCGCAGCGCCGCTTCACGCATGATGGCGTGCTTTGGTTTGATCGCAGGGATCATGTCGGCAAACGCACGCAACGAATCACGCAGGGTGTCGGCGGCGTCGAACAGCGGCTCCTTGTCTTCCTGATTGTCCTTGTTGTAGGCCAGAGGCTGGCCTTTCATCAAGGTCAGCAAGCCCATCAAGGCGCCGAATACACGGCCGCTCTTGCCACGAACCAGTTCCGGAACATCGGGGTTTTTCTTCTGCGGCATGATCGAGCTGCCAGTGCAGAAGCGATCCGGCAGATCAATGAACTGGAACTGTGCACTGGTCCACAGCACCAGCTCTTCGGAGAAGCGTGACAGGTGCATCATCGCGATAGACGCGGCCGAGCAGAATTCGATGGCGAAGTCGCGATCCGATACGCCGTCCAGCGAGTTGCCGCCTACCACGTCGAAACCCAGCAGCTTGCAGGTCAGCTCGCGATCGATCGGGTAGGTCGTGCCCGCCAGCGCAGCGCTGCCCAGAGGCATGCGGTTGAGGCGCTTGCGGCAGTCGACCAGACGCTCGTAGTCGCGGCTGAGCATTTCGAACCAGGCCAGCATATGGTGGCCGAATGTAACAGGCTGGGCGGTCTGCAAGTGCGTGAAACCAGGCATGATGGTTTCGGCTTCGCGCTCGGCCTGGCCCAGCAGACCTTGCTGCAGACGCGTGATTTCGCTCAGGATCAGATCGATTTCGTCACGCAACCACAGACGGATATCGGTGGCGACCTGATCGTTGCGGCTGCGGCCGGTGTGCAGTTTCTTGCCGGTGATACCGATGCGGTCGGTCAGGCGTGCTTCAATGTTCATGTGCACGTCTTCAAGATCGACGCGCCACTCGAAATTGCCGGCTTCGATCTCGGCCTGGATGGTGTTCAGGCCGTCAACGATGGTGTCACGCTCGGCGTCGGTCAGCACGCCCACCTTGGCCAGCATCGTGGCATGGGCGATGGAGCCCATGATGTCGTGGCGATACAGACGTTGATCGAAATTGACGGAGGCAGTGAAACGCGCGACAAACGCGTCGACGGGTTCACTGAAGCGGCCGCCCCAGGACTGGTTGGTCTTGTCGGTGCTCATGGATTCGCTCGTTGCTAACAGAAAGTGGCGTGCCCGATACCTGGCACAAGGGCGATTGCGATGATAACAGGGTTGATGCATTTTTATCCCCGGACAGCTTGCCGCTGGCGAGGCCAGGGCAGAGACTGGAGCCATGCGAATCGAACCTGTGAAACATGATGCCCGGGCTGCACCCGGCAAAGATTTTTTTCTCCCGGAACTGTGCCTGCCGCAGGCATTGCTGGTGCTCGTCGTACTGGCGGAGCTGCTGGTGCTGGTTCTGGTACTGGTAGAACCGATGCGCAGCGGTTTCGATTGGATACGTCTGGCACTGATGTCGCTGTTCGTGCAATGGATCGTGCTGCTGTCCGCAGCGCTGTTGTGTGGTTTGCGGCCCTTGCTGGCGCGCCTGACGCCGGGACTGGCCGGCATGCTCAGTTGTCTGTTGGTGGTGGGCCTGACACTGTTGTGCACAGCCGTCACGGATGTCTGCCAGCTCACCGGCCGGATTTCGGTCAGCGGGATGGTTGAACGCTACCTGCGTTACTCGACGATTGCCTTGATCATGTCCGCTCTGATGCTGCGCTATTTCTATCTGCAGAGTCAGTGGCGCAAACAGCAACAGGGCGAGCTGCGTGCAAGGATCGAATCGCTACAGGCGCGAATCCGCCCGCACTTCCTGTTCAATACCCTCAACAGTATCGCCAGTCTGGTTGCCAGCAACCCGATCAAGGCAGAGCAGGCGGTACTGGATCTTTCCGACCTGTTTCGCGCCAGTCTGGCCAAGCCTGGCAGTCTGGTGACATGGGGCGAGGAGCTGGCATTGGCAAAACGATATTTATCGATTGAGCAATATCGTCTTGGCGAGCGTCTACAGTTGGACTGGAGGGTGAGCGCAATTCCCGATGATTTGCCGATTCCCCAGCTAACCTTGCAGCCATTACTTGAAAACGCTTTGATTTATGGCATTGCTCCGCGGGTCGAAGGGGGCGTTGTAACGGTCGAAGCGAATTATGAAGGGGGAGAGTTCATATTGAGCGTCAGCAATCCCTATGAAGAAGTTGCCAATCGGCAGACTTCCAACGGTACTCAGCAGGCTCTGACGAATATAGGCGCACGTATTGCGGCACTTTTTGGCCCGCACGCCAGTCTGAGCGTGGAGCGCCGTGACGGTCGTCACTACACCTGTCTACGCTATCCTTGTGCGAGACTCACGCAGGAAGCCAGAGCTATATGAATGTCCTGATCGTTGATGACGAACCCCTGGCCCGCGAGCGATTGAGCCGCATGGTCAATGAGATCGAAGGTTATCGAGTACTGGAACCCAGCGCCGCCAATGGTGAAGAAGCCCTGGCGCTGATTGAAACTCACAAACCGGATGTGGTGCTGCTCGATATCCGCATGCCGGGCCTCGATGGCCTGCAGGTTGCCGCTCGGCTGTGCGAGCGGGAAGCACCGCCTGCCGTCGTTTTTTGCACCGCCCACGATGAATTCGCCCTGGAAGCCTTTCAGGTCAGTGCGGTCGGCTATCTGGTCAAGCCGGTACGCTCCGAGCACCTTGTCGAAGCGCTGAGAAAGGCCGAGCGACCGAACCGCGTGCAACTGGCGGCGCTGACTCGTCCGGCTGCCGAAAGCGGATCGGGGCCACGCAGCCATATCAGCGCCCGAACCCGCAAGGGCATCGAACTGATCCCCCTGGATCAGGTGATCTACTTCATTGCCGATCACAAGTACGTGACCCTGCGCCACGAGGGCGGCGAAGTGTTGCTGGACGAGCCACTCAAGGCGCTGGAAGACGAATTCGGTGACCGCTTCGTGCGCATTCACCGCAACGCACTGGTGGCCCGCGAGCGAATAGAGCGGTTGCAGCGTACGCCGCTTGGGCATTTCCAGTTGTTTCTGAGGGGGCTCAACGGCGACGCATTGATCGTCAGTCGCCGTCACGTAGCGGGTGTCCGCAAGATGATGCAGCAGCTCTAGGGCTCCCCACCCTGGAGCCTGAGCATCAGAGCCGAGTCACGGAACGGGCAGGGGTAGCGGGTCTGTGTGTTTTTCGGTTCAACTGCGGGCGGCCGTTTCCGGCCTCCTTCACCCTTGACCGGTTCATTGATCGACGTCAGTGGGCTGGTGCAAGTTTTCAGTCAGCACTGAAGCCGCCCTGACTGAGCTGTTATTATCCGTCGCATTCACTCAGTACGGATTGTTCAATGTCCTCTCGCGAAATCCGCATCGCCACTCGCAAAAGTGCGCTGGCACTCTGGCAGGCAGAATACGTCAAGGCCCGTCTGGAACAGGCTCATCCCGGCCTGCTCGTGACGCTGGTGCCTATGGTCAGCCGTGGCGACAAGCTGCTCGACTCTCCCCTGTCGAAAATCGGCGGCAAGGGCCTGTTCGTCAAGGAGCTGGAAACAGCCCTTCTGGAAGACAACGCCGACATCGCCGTGCACTCGATGAAAGATGTGCCGATGGATTTTCCACCAGGTCTGGGCCTGTTCTGCATCTGCGAGCGCGAAGACCCGCGCGATGCATTTGTGTCCAATACCTTTGCCAGCCTGGACCAATTACCGGCGGGAAGTATCGTCGGTACCTCCAGCTTGCGTCGTCAGGCACAACTGTTGGCGCGTCGTCCCGATCTGCAGATCCGCTTCCTGCGCGGTAACGTCAATACGCGTCTGGCCAAACTGGATGCCGGTGAGTACGACGCGATCATCCTGGCCGCCGCAGGCCTGATTCGTCTGGGCTTTGAGGATCGCATCACTTCGGCAATCAGCGTCGACGACAGCCTGCCAGCAGGCGGTCAGGGCGCTGTGGGTATCGAATGCCGCAGCGTCGATGCCGAAATTCATGCACTGCTTGCGCCTTTGCATCACGAAGACACCGCTGTGCGTGTGATTGCCGAGCGTTCGCTGAACAAGCACCTCAATGGTGGCTGTCAGGTGCCTATCGCCTGCTACGCCGTGCTGGAGGGCGACGATGTCTGGCTGCGCGGGCTGGTTGGCGATCCATCTGGAAGTCTGTTGCTGCATGCCGAAGCCCGCGCACCACAGACATCCGCCCAGGCGCTGGGTGTGCAGGTAGCCGACGCATTGCTGGCTCAGGGTGCTGCCGAGATCCTCAAAGCGGTATACGGCGAGGCCAACAACGAATGAACACCTGGCGCCTGTTGCTGACCCGCCCGGCCGAGGAGTCGGCGGCGCTGGCAAACGTGCTGGCCCAGGCCGGTATCTTCAGCAGCAGCCTGCCCTTGCTTGAAACCGAGCCTCTGCCCTTGACGCCTGCACAGCGTGCGATCATTTTCGAGCTGCTCGATTATTGTGCGGTCATCGTGGTCAGCAAACCTGCCGCGCGGCTGGCCGTCGAACTGATCGATGAAGTATGGCCGCAGCCACCCATGCAGCCCTGGTTCAGTGTGGGTTCAGCAACCGGGCAGATACTCATCGATTACGGGCTCGATGCAAGCTGGCCGGAGCAGGGCGATGACAGTGAGGCCTTGCTCGGACTTCCGCGCCTGAAACAGGCGATCGCCGTACCGGGCAGCCGCGTGCTGATCATCCGGGGTGACGAAGGACGCGAATTGCTGGCCGAGCAATTGCGCACGCTGGGGGTAGGGGTTGATTACCTGCCGCTGTATCGTCGCTACCTGCCGCAGTATGCGCCTGGAACCCTGCCGCAACGTGTGGCGGTGGAACGCTTGAACGGGCTGGTGGTCAGCAGTGGGCAGGGTTTTGAACATTTGCTTCAGCTGGCTGGTGATTCATGGTCGGACCTGGCCGGTTTGCCACTGTTTGTACCGAGCCCCCGGGTTGCCAGCATTGCGCAGGCAGCCGGAGCCCGGACTGTTATTGATTGTCGTGGCGCCAGCGCCACGGCATTGCTGGCAGCGTTGCGGGATCAACCTCAGCCTGCCGTCAAGGCGTAATGATCGACACCTGTCGTTTACGCTATTACGCCAAAATGCAAAGGATGGGATACGTGAGCGAAACAGCCTTGCCTAAAGACGAAGAATCGGTGTTGAAAACGCCTGCATCCAAGCCCGAACCTGTACGCACCGAGCGGACCGGCAGCCGCAGCAGCGGCCTGGTATTCCTGGCCTTGCTGCTCGGCATCGCCGGTATCGCCGTTGCAGGCTGGGGAGTCTGGCAACTGCGCATGCTGCAGGCCGGCCATCAGCAACAGCGTGGCCAGGTCGAGGACATCGCCGAGCAGACGCTGGTGCTGGCTCAAAATGACCAGCAGTTGAGTGCACGTCTCGCACAATTTCCGCCCGCCGACCAACTGGCAGACAGTCGACGTCTTGTGGCGCAATTGCAGGGCGATCAGCAGCGCCTCAGCCAGCGACTTGAAACCGTGCTGGGCGCGAGCCGCAAGGACTGGCGTCTGGCAGAAGCCGAGCATTTGCTGCGTCTGGCCAGCCTGCGTCTTTCGGCATTGCAGGACATCAACAGTGCTCAGGCACTGGTCCAGGGCGCCGACGAAATTCTGCGTGAGCAGGACGATCCTGGCTCCTTCGCGGCTCGCGATCAACTGGCCAAGAGCCTTGCCGCGTTGCGCAGCGTCGAGCAGCCAGACCGCACCGGGCTGTTTCTGCAACTGGCTGCTCTGCGTGAACAGGCTGTTCAGCTCAACAAGCTGGCACCCGAATACGAAGACAAGGGCGAGTCGCTGCTGGGGCTGACCGACGACAAGACCGAGCAAAGCCGATGGTCGCAATGGTGGGACGAGATTTCCCATTACTTCCGTATCGATTTCAACGCCGACAAGGACATCCGCCCGGTATTGGCAGGTCAAAGCCTTTCGCAGGTGCGTCTGGCCCTGAGCCTGGCGCTGGAGCAGGCCCAGTGGGCGGCACTGAACGGGGAGCCGCAGGTATACACCAAGGCAATCACCGAAGCGCAGAGCGTTCTGAAGGCCAACTTCGATCAGGACGATCCTCAGAGCAAAGTGCTTGCACAAGGGCTTGAGGCCCTGGCCAGCCAGCCGGTATCGGTCAAGACCCCTGACCTGGCGCAAAGCCTGAGCTCGGTGCAGGCATACCTTGAACGCCGTCATGCCGCCGGCCAGCCAGCCGAGGCGCAACAGGGGACCAGCCGATGAAGCGCTTTTATGTGCTGTTGTTCATCGCTGTCGCCGCTGCGGCGCTGATCGGTGTCGCCGTTGCCGAGCATTCCGGTTACGTACTGATCGCCTATCAGAACTTCCGCTATGAATCGAGCCTGTGGGCGACACTGGCGCTGCTGGTCGCGGTTCTGCTGGTAATCGCCCTGCTGAGGCTGGTGATCACGTTACTGACGACGTCAGGCCGCGTGGTCAACCCTTGGTCGCGTCGCAACCGCCGTCGCCGTGTGCAACTGGCTATCGAGCATGGCCAGATGGACCTTGCCGAGGGCCGCTGGGCCAGCGCACAACGCCATCTGCAACGGGCGGCCGAAGCCGATGCCCATCCATTGCTTTACTACCTCGGTGCCGCACGCGCAGCCAATGAGCAAGGGCGTTACGAAGACTGCGACGCGCTGCTGGAGCGGGCACTGGAACGCCAGCCGCAAGCCGAACTGGCAATTGCTCTGAATCACGCTCAATTGCAGCAGGATCGCGGCGATACCGAAGGTGCGCTCACCACGTTGCTGGCGATGAAAGAGCGTCACCCGCACAACCCTCAGGTGCTTCGTCAGTTGCAGCGTCTTTATCAGCAACGCGGCGACTGGTCCGACGTTGTCCGCCTGATGCCGGAGCTGCGCAAAGACAAGGTGTTGCCAGCCAAGGAGCTGGCCGAACTGGAGCGTCGCGCCTGGGGTGAGAACCTGACGCTGGCGGCTTACCGTGACGGCATTGAAGGTACACCCACCGGGCTGCCTTCACTGGAGAGCGCCTGGCAAGGACTTGCTTCGGCGCAACGTCAGGAGCCGCAACTGGTGCTGGCGTATGCCGATCAATTGCGCCGCCTGGGTGCCGAAGCGCAGGCTGAAGAGGTGCTTCGCACCGCCCTGAAGCGTGAGTACAACAGCCACCTCGCGCGTCTGTATGGCCTGGTACGCGGCAGCGATCCGTTGAAACAGCTGCAGACGGCCGAGGGCTGGCTCAAGCATCACCCGGCAGACCCAAGCCTGTTGCTGACCTTGGGGCGTATCTGCCTGCAAAGCCGATTGTGGGGTAAAGCACGGGACTACCTGGAAAGCAGCCTGCGTCTTGAACGCAATCCCGAGACCTGCGCAGAACTGGCTCGTCTGCTGGCCCAGCTGGGCGAGACAGATCGCAGCAATAAACTGTTTCAGGAAGGTCTGGGGCTACTCGACGAGCGTTTTCTGTCACGCCCTGTACCGACGCTGACCAAGGCATGAATCTGCCGGAGAGCCCCGTGCGAGGGCTCTCCGTGCTGCCTCGGCGGCCAGCAGACGAGCTGCGAACGAATCGTCCTACATTGATGTGTAAAGGAACCACGCAGCGGTGTGCTTGTTTTCCTCGGTAAACAGCGAAGTATCCGTACGCCGCCACCTTGAATGCGTCACGCCCTTTCCTCTACCGTAATCGCCTCGTCCTTTGTTACGGATTTGCCATGTATCTGGCTCGCACACGCTTCCTGTTCTTTCTGGCATCGCTGGCCTGTGCATCAATCATTGGCACCGCCTTCTACCTGCAGCAAACCTTCGGCCTCGACCCCTGCGTTCTCTGTCTGGTGCAACGAGCCGGATTCATCGCCTGCGGTGTGCTGGCGCTATGCGCAGCCTGCCATGCGCCTGGCCCGACAGGCATGCGTCGCTACAGCCTGGGTTTTCTGCTGATCGCACTGGCCGGGCTTGTCACGGCAGCCGCCCAGGTATGGCTGCAAACCGCCTCGGCCGATCAATTGATACCTTTCATTACCAGACTGGAGCACGTACTGAGCCTGCTTTCTCTGGACATGTGCATTGACCGGCTGCGAAGCGATGCAATGTTTTGCGCCGAAATCACCTGGACGCTATTCGGCATCAGCCTGCCAGAGTGGAGCCTGCTGGCATTTACAGGTCTTTCGCTGTTACCGCTGTACCCTCTTTTCAGCGAATTCAGTCACTGGCTTGCTACCAGGGATCGGGGCGAGTATTAAACGCTTGTATGAACTTTATCTCCTGCGTACCTTGATGGCCTTGTCGAGCGGGCATAATCTGGGCCGCACGCGTCACTGGAAATGCTGTCCTGACGCATCTATTCAGGCCAGGTCCGGGTTAACTCCCGCGACCGGCCCAGGACCGCATGCCCCTGAAGGGAAGAGAGAAGACCATGCTGGAAAGTTGTCAGAATGCTCAGGAACGCTGGGGCGGAGTCAATAAGCTGATTGATCGCTGGCTTCAAAGTCGTCTCGAACTGATCGAGGCCTATGATGCGCTGGGTGATACGCCCCAGGCGCTGGCGGCTGATCGCGAAGGCCTGCAAAACTTCTGCGGAGTTCTGGTCGATTACGTTTCGGCCGGGCACTTTGAGGTGTACGAACAACTGGGTGATGAAGCCCGTGCGTTCAACGACGAGCGTGGCCTTGAGCTGGCGGACACGATCTATCCGCGTCTGGACGTGATCACCAAGTTTGCGCTGGCGTTCAATGATCGCTGCGACAAAGGCGACTGCTCGGACGCCACGGTGGTGGCCAAGGAGTTCAACCAGCTGGGGCAGTTGCTGCACGAGCGTTTCGAGCTGGAAGACTGCCTGATTGAAGTACTGCACAATTCCCACAAGGAAGAGATTGCCGCTCAGGCGTGAGCAATCCGGTGCAAAAGCTACGAACGCCAAGGGTGCTTCTGTACCCTTTCGCATGTCTGGGTTCCGGTGCTAAACCTGCTTACTGAGAAACGGCTATCAGCTCGATTTCAAATACCAGCGGTGTGAACGGATCGATCAGGTCGCCAGCCCCCTCGGCACCGTAGGCTTGATCCGACGGAATCACCAGCCTCCACTTCGCACCCGTCGGCATGTTCTGCAGCGCGCTGGTCCAGCCGCTGATCACGCTGTCGAGCCGGAACCACTGTGGCTGAGTGCTCTGATCGAAGATCGTACCGTCCGGCAAACGCCCCACATAACGCACTTCAACCCTTCCGTTGGCATCAGGTTTGGGGCCCGTGCCAGGCGTTAGCTCGGTCATGAGAATGCCGTCGGCCAATACCTTCACGCCCGGCTTGGCCTTCTCGCTGTCCATGAAGGTGCGCTCCGCCTTGAGCGCTGCTTCGGTAGGCGCGTCCGTGCCTGCGGTCTCGGCCTGCGCAATCGCTGCGTCATGCTCGCGCAGGATCTGGTCAATACGCTCCTGCTTGAGCGCCAGCGGCTTGCCCTGATAGGCCTGTTTCAAACCTTCGACAAGGGCCTTGAGATCAAGGTCAGGGACTTCCTGATGCAAGCGCTCACCGAGGCTTGCGCCCAGGCTGTAGGCGAGATCGTGACCGTCATTGGCCGCAGGTGGCGCTTCGGCGGCCTGAGCCAGGGGTAGCAAGAGGAACAACGACGTTAACAGGTAGCGCGACATTAATGCTCTCCGGCCTGGGAAGGCAGCGATTATGCCAGCGCCAGCGCGTGTAGTGACGAGTCTTGCGAAGTGAATTTCACAATGCCTGCGCATCGTGTCGGACAATCATTTTTTGCACTATGCAACAGCGCCCCCTGGATGCTGTCAAGATGCCCTAGCGGCGATGCGCGCAGAAGCCTAGTATGAGCCGCAATTTCGTCACCCAGGAGGTAAGTCATGTCGGCCAAAAAGAAGCCAGTAAATACTCCGTTGCATTTGCTCCAACAATTATCGGGCAGCTTGCTTGAACATCTGGAAGACGCCTGTTCCCAAGCCTTGGCTGATGCCGAGAAACTGCTCGCCAAGCTTGAGAAACAACGCGGCAAGGCGCAGGAGAAACTGCACAACTCCCGCATCAAACTGCAGGACGCTGCCACCGCCGGGAAATCCAAGGCGCAGGCCAAGGCTAAAGCCGCCGTGTCCGAGCTGGAAGAGCTGCTCGATGCCCTCAAGGATCGTCAGACCGAAACCCGCACCTACATTCTGCACCTCAAGCGCGATGCCCAAGAGAGCCTGAAGCTGGCCCAGGGTATTGGCCGTGTGAAAGAGGCGGTCGGCAAGATCCTGACCACTCGCAATGCCAAGCCAGCGGCCCCCAAAGCCGTAGCCAAGGCGCCTGGCGCTGCTACGGCAAAAACGCCGGCAAAAACCGCAGCGAAAGCACCTGTGAAAGTGGCCGCTGCCAAAGCGGTCGCCAAACCCGCAGCCAAGCCTGCAGCAACCAAGGCCCCGGTCAAAGCGGCTGCCAAGCCTGCCGCACGGGCAACTGCAGCAGCCAAGCCCGCCACTGCAAAAACAGCGGCTGCCAAACCCGCTGCTGCGGCCAAGCCTGCCGCCACCAGGCCAGCTGCCAAAGCTGCTGTCACCAAAGCACCTGCGGCCAAAACGACCGCAAGCAGCGCTGCCAAACCTGCCGCTGCAAAAACACCGGTTGCCAAATCTGCGGCGAAAGCTCCGGTGAAAGCACCTGCGAAGGCCCCGGCCAAAGCACCCGCCAAGGCCCCCGTGAAAGCAGCAACCAAGCCTGCAGCGAAGCCAGCTGCCGCCAAACCGGCCACGCCCGCACCTGCTGCAGCCAAGCCAGCGACGTCTGCACCTGCTGCGCCAGCCGCGGCACCGGCAACACCTGCCAACGGCGCAACGCCAACCAGCGCTTCCTAAGCCTGGTCGACCGCAAGATCAACCGCGATGCGCAGCACCTGCAGCGCATCGCGGTTTTTTTCCGGGTCCCCGTCAGCAAGCTCGACCAGCCAGTCTTCTGCGTTTCTCGCCTCACCCGCGGGCCAGTCTCCGGCCTGTGCCTCAAGCCTAATCATCAGGCTCTGTTCGGCCTCCAGTTCCAACACCTTGACCTTCATTCGCAACGCCTTCAGCGCCGCGTCCTCATGTGCCTCGACACGCCACTGATTGCGTAAATCCCGCAGTGGACGCACGACATCATCGTGCCAGGGTGTCGCTATTTGTCTTATTTGCGCCACCCGCTGTGCATTGCAAGCCACTTCGCGTGTACCGAGCCAGACACCGCAAAGCACCATGCACACGTTGGCCCCGTTGGCTTGCAGCGTCAAACAAGCCTGTTCCACGCCTGGCCGGGCGTAGAAATCGAGGGTGAAACTCCAGAGCGCTGAAGGCATAGTGATCCACCTGTTCAGGACGAAGCTGGTAGACTCCGCCGCCATTATGATTCGACTTCAAAGCCTTACCTTACAGCGTGGTCCGCAACGTCTGCTAGAAGACGCCGAGCTGACCCTGCACGCCGGCCATAAAGCCGGCCTGATCGGTGCCAATGGTGCCGGTAAATCCAGCCTGTTCGCCTTGCTGCGCGGAGAGCTGACGCCCGATGCCGGTGACTGCCTGCTGCCCGCCGACTGGCGTATCGCGCACATGCGCCAGGAGGTCGACACGCTCGAACGCCTGGGCGTGGACTACGTACTCGATGGCGATGAGCGTCTGCGTGAGGTTCAGCGTCTGCTGGCCGACGCAGAAGCCGCGCAGGACGGTGCCGCTCAGGCGCGTCTGCATGCGGAGCTGGACAGCGCCGACGGTTACACCGCTGACGCGCGGGCACGCAAGCTGTTGGCCGGGCTGGGCTTCACCAACGAACAGATGGAGCGTCAAGTCGGCAGTTTCTCAGGTGGATGGCGTATGCGCCTGAACCTGGCGCAAGCGCTGATGTGCCCTTCGGACCTGCTGCTGCTCGACGAACCGACCAACCACCTGGACCTCGACGCCATTCTGTGGCTTGAAGACTGGCTCAAGGGCTACCCCGGCACATTGCTGCTGATTTCCCACGATCGGGACTTTCTGGATGCTGTGGTCGATCACATCGCCCATGTCGAGCAGCGCAAAATCACACTCTATCGCGGTGGCTACAGCGCATTCGAGCGTGCCCGCGCCGAGCGTCTGGCCCAGCAGCAACAGGCCTACGAAAAGCAGCAGGCGCAACGCGCGCACATGGAAAAATACATCGCGCGGTTCAAGGCTCAAGCCACCAAGGCACGCCAGGCACAGAGCCGGATCAAGGCACTGGAGCGCATGGAAGAGCTGTCTGCCGCGCACGTCGATTCGCCGTTCAACTTTGTTTTCCGTGAGTCCGACAAGATTTCCAGCCCATTGCTGGACCTGTCCGACGCGCGTCTCGGTTACGGCGACAAGACCATCCTTGAGAAGGTCAAGCTGCAACTTACGCCAGGCGCACGCATCGGTCTGCTTGGCCCCAACGGCGCGGGCAAATCGACGCTGATCAAAAATCTGGCTGGCGAGCTTGAGCCGCAGAGTGGTCGGCTGGTCAGGGGTGAAAACCTCACCGTCGGCTATTTCGCCCAGCATCAGCTCGACTCGCTGGATGCCAAAGCCACGCCCTTGCTGCACTTGCAGCGCCTGGCACCGACTGAACGCGAACAGACGCTGCGCGACTTCCTCGGCGGTTTCGATTTCCGTGGCGCGCGCCTGGATGAGCCGGTGCTGAATTTCTCCGGTGGCGAGAAGGCCCGTCTGGCGCTGGCGCTGATTGCCTGGGAAAAACCTAACCTGTTGCTGCTCGATGAACCGACCAACCACCTGGACCTGGAGATGCGCCTGGCACTGACCATGGCCCTGCAGGAATTCGGCGGCGCGGTACTGGTGGTGTCTCACGATCGGCACTTGCTCAAAAGCACGACCGATGACTTCCTGCTGGTAGCCGATGGCCGCGTGCAGGAATTCGACGGCGATCTGGATGATTACACGCGCTGGCTGGCCGATTACCGGCTGCGCAACGCGCCGGTCAGCACCACGCCCGTCAATGCCGACAAGACTGACAAGAAAGCCCAGCGTCAGCAGGCAGCAGCCTTGCGCCAGCAACTGGCCCCGCACAAGCGTGAAGCCGACAAGCTGGAGCGTGATCTGGGTGTGGTGAATGAACAACTCGCCAAGGTCGAAGAGGCGCTGGCGGACAGCACCAATTACGAGGCGGCCAACAAGGACAAGCTGCGCGATCTGCTGGCCGAGCAGGCAAAGCTGAAAGTACGTGAGTCCGAGCTGGAAGATGCCTGGATGCAGGCGCTGGAACTGCTGGAATCAATGCAGGCCGAACTGGAAGCGTTGTCGTGAGTGAGGCAAAAGAGTGATGGAGATGTTGGGCCTGCCGGTATCCGCGTACTGGCTTGAACCGCTGCTGATCGGTGTACAGATTCTGCTGATCCTGCTGGCCGGTTACGTATTGCAACGCATCGTGGGTGGTTTTCTGACCGGTCTGGGCGAGCGTTACCCTTTGCCTCCGGAGCTGCTGGTACCGGTTCGCGGTGGCTTGCGCTGGCTGATCATGGGCAGCGCTTTCGTTTTCGTCCTGGGCCGGCTCGGGGTTTCGGCCACCGTGTTGTGGACGGCGCTGTCCGGTTTCGTCGCGGTCGCGGCGGTGGCGTTTTTCGCCATGTGGAGCGTGCTGTCGAACCTGCTTTGCGCCATTCTGATCTTTACCATCGGCCCATTCCGTATCGGAGACATGGTCGAGCTGGTCGAGACGCTGGACAAGCCCGGTGTAAAGGGTCGGGTGGTCGCCATCAATCTGATGTTCACCACCCTGATAGAAACCCCGGAAGCCGGTGGCGCGCTGGTTCAGGTGCCCAATAGCCAGTTCTTCCAGAAGGCGGTACGCCGCTGGCGCGGCAGTGACCTGTTCCCGCAGATGGTGGTTGCGAAGCAGCCGGATGAGCAGGATTAAAAATAGTTAGCCTTCCAACGCGCTAACCACTAATTTATCGGGCATTCGACTTTGCTTGAGGTGCGTGATGGCGCTTGAAACGTGGCTGGGCTTTTTTGCGGCCTGCTGGATTATCAGTCTTTCACCGGGCGCAGGTGCTATTGCGTCGATGTCCTGTGGCCTGCAATACGGTTTCTGGCGTGGCTACTGGAATGCCCTCGGCTTGCAGATCGCGCTGGTGGCACAGATTGCGATTGTCGCTGCGGGTCTTGGTGCAGTGCTGGCGGCTTCCGAGATGGCGTTCACGCTGATCAAGTGGTTCGGTGTGGCGTATCTGGTCTACCTCGGCATCAGACAGTGGCGTGCGCTGCCCACCGACCTGGGTGACGAATCGGCCGTTCGCCCTGTCGGCAAACCGGCGACGCTGGTCATGCGCGGCTTTCTGGTCAATATCAGTAACCCCAAGGCACTGATTTTCATCCTGGCAATTTTGCCGCAGTTCATTGATCCGGCCGCTCCGCTGTTCATCCAGTACGTCATCATCGCGGCGACCATGGTGGTGGTCGACCTTATCGTGATGGCGGGTTACACCGGCCTGGCATCGAAGGTCCTGCGCCTGCTGAAAACGCCTCGCCAGCAACGTCGTCTGAACCGCACGTTTGCCAGCCTGTTCGTCGGGGCAGCAGGGTTTCTCGCAACGCTGCATCGCGGCACAGCCTGAGCCACCTCGACCCCCTTCAAGTCCCGAACAGAGCCATGCCCTGTTCGGAGCTTAGTAAGGCTGAATGTAAGATTCTGTAACAAAAACGGACCTCGACTATTGAGTAGTGCTCGTGCGGCGTTAACAATGCACCGCATCGCATTCCTGTCGAGATTCTGCAATGCCCGTCCGCTCTCGTTTTCTTGCCTGGCTGCTGGTGCCGCTACTGGCGCTGTGCAGCTGCATCGCACTGGCCGAACCTGTCGAGGGCGCAGCCCAGGCGTTGCATCTGCTGGATTATCTGGGTGCCGACTACCCGGCCACCGTGGCGGATGGCAAGGTCGTGAATACCGTCGAGTATCAGCAGCAGATCGGCAACCTCGCAGCGCTGCAAGGCCTCGTGCTTGCCCTGCCGCAACGTGCGGAGCGTGCTGATCTGGAGCAGGCCGTATCGCAGCTGAAAAGCGCTGTGACGGATCGGCTCGACGGTGTGCAGGTCGCTCGTCAGGCGCGGCAGTTGAGTGCCAGGCTCGCACTGGCCTATGAAGTCAGCCAGGCCCCGGCCATCACCCCGGACCCGGCCCGTGGCGCGCCCTTGTACGCTCAGCATTGCTCGGTCTGCCATGGCGATAGCGGGGCAGGTGACGGTCCGGCAGGTATCGGTCTGGAGCCACCGCCTTCGAACCTGCGTGACACGGCGCGGCTGGATCGCCTGAGCCTTTACGACCTCTACAACGCGACCGGGCTGGGAATTTCCGGCACCGACATGCCCGCGTTCGCCGACCAGCTGGACGACCGCCAGCGCTGGGATATCGCGACCTACATCGCCAGTTTCAGTGCGCAGCCGGTCGCCAATCCAGGCAAAACCTTCAACATCGCCGATCTGGCTCGCCAGACACCCGCCGAAGTCCAGGCGGCAGAGGGGCCGGATGCCAGCGCGACCTTCCGCGCCCAGCGTGCACAGCCGCCACAGGTGCAGCGCGGCCCGGCGCAACTGCTCGATTACACCAGCGTGACGCTCGACAAGAGTCTGGCGGCCTACAAAGCGGGTGATCGCGAGCAGGCCTATGATTTGTCGGTGGCAGCCTATCTGGAAGGTTTCGAGCTGGTCGAAAGTTCGCTGGATAACGTCGACGCCAACGTGCGCAAGGACACTGAAAAGAGCCTGATGGCTTACCGACAGTCCTTGCAGGACAGCCTGCCACTGGCGCAGGTTGCACAAAAGCTGGAAGCGGCGAAAGGCAAGCTCAAGGAATCGGCAGGGCTGTTGGGCAGCGACGGCCTCAGCCAGTCGCTGAGCTACATTTCGGGCCTGCTGATACTGCTGCGTGAAGGGCTCGAAGCCATTCTGGTGCTGGCAGCGATTCTGGCGTTTCTGCGCAACACCGGGCAGCAGTCTGCGGTGCGCAGCGTCAACATCGGCTGGGCGCTCGCCTTGCTGGCAGGACTGGGCACTTGGGCCCTCGCTGCCTATGTGATCGACGTCAGCGGCGCGCAGCGTGAGTTGCTGGAAGGTGCCACCGCGCTGTTCGCCAGTGTGATGGTGCTCTGGCTTGGCGTGTGGATGCACGACCGTCGCCATGCCGCCGCGTGGCAGGACTATGTCAAAAGCAGCCTGGTCGGCGGCGGTGGCCGATTCGGCTTCGCGGTACTGGCTTTCTTCTCGGTGTACCGCGAGCTGTTCGAAGTCATCCTGTTCTACGAAACCCTATGGTTGCAGGCAGGACCCGCCGGACACGATGCCGTGCTGGCAGGTGGCGCCACAGCACTGGTGCTGTTGGTAGGCCTGGCGTGGGTCATCCTGCGCGGCTCGGCGAAGCTGCCGCTGTCAATGTTCTTCGGTATCAACGCTGCGCTGCTCTGCGCTCTGTCGGTGGTGTTTGCCGGTCACGGCGTCAAGGCGCTGCAAGAGGCGGGGATATTCGGCACAAGGCCGGTGCCGTTCTTCGAGTTCGATTGGCTGGGTATCCACGCTGACCTTTACTCACTCGCAGCTCAGGCCATTGCTCTCACCGCTATCGCAGTGCTGTATGGCAGAAGTCGTCTGGCCGAGAAGCGCAGACTTCAGGCAGCAGGCTGACGCTAGGCCTGCGAAGGACAAGCGGTGCCCACCGCTTGTCCTTGCTTCACCGGTAGTATTGCTGAGACTCGCCGTCTTACATTCCCACCCTGTACAAAAAACCACCTGTTACTTCTGTCAGTAGACGCACTTTCTCTTCAGGCCTAGTGTAGTGAAACGCCAACTCGGCAACCGGGTACTGGCGCATTTACCTGAGAACGAGGTGGGTGATGGCCAAGTACGAGATACGGTTGTGGGCTGAAGACACTGAGCGACATAACCATCCTGTCATAGCCATTGAGTTTTATGAGGACGACGAACTGCAAGAACATGTCCTGGTAAGACTTTATCCCCATGGACGATACGAAATAACAGAAGGAGAGCTGGGCAGGGACGAAGACGTTTTAAATACGCTGGCGTTAGCGTTCAGGAAAAAAGTATCCGAGTTGGCGGAATGGTAGAACCGTTATTGAAGTGGCTACACGGCCAAGGGCGAATAAAAAAGGTTCGCTCGAATGAGCAAACCTTTTTCTTGAAACGTACAGGCCGATGAAACAGAGCGATCATGTCACTCTGGATCAACCGGCTTCTTCAACTTCGGGTTCGGGAAGAACTGCACACCCTGAACCTTGGGATCGGCCGGTTTGACCACCACCTTGTTGACCCGCGTGCCCAACTCCTTCGGTATCGAAATACCCTGCTCGTTGAGCGTATCGCTGTAACCGCAACTCACGCACTCGCGGTGCGGTACGTCGTTTTCGCTCCACATCATCAGCTTGTCAGGCTCGCTGCACGCCGGGCAGACGGCCCCGGCGATAAAGCGTTTCCTGGTAATGATTACCGGTGTATCGGTCATGCTGCCGCGTCCTCACTCAAGCCACTGTGACGCAAGAGTGCGTCAATCGACGGCTCGCGTCCGCGGAAGTCGACGAACAGCACCATCGGTGCCTGTGAGCCACCGCGGGCCAGAATGGCTTCGCGGAAGGCACGGCCGGTTTCAGCGTTGAGCACACCGTCTTCCTCGAATTTCGAGAACGCATCGGCGGACAGCACTTCGGCCCACTTGTAGCTGTAATACCCGGCTGCGTAACCGCCTGCGAAGATGTGCGCGAAGCTGTTCGGGAAACGGTTGTAGGCGGGCGGACGCATCACCGACACTTCGTCACGAATGCCTTCCAGTACATCCAGCACGCTGCGCCCGTCACCGTGGGTGGCGTGCAATACAAAGTCGAACAGCGAGAACTCCAGCTGACGCACCATCATCAGGCCGGACTGGAAGTTCTTGGCGGCGAGCATTTTCTCCAGCAGGTCCTGTGGCAGCGGCTCGCCGGTTTCATAATGACCGGAGATCAGCGCCAGACCTTCGGGCTCCCAGCACCAGTTTTCCATGAACTGGCTCGGCAACTCGACGGCGTCCCAGGCCACGCCATTGATACCGGAAACACCGGCATGCTCGACGCGAGTCAGCAGGTGATGCAGGCCATGACCGAACTCGTGGAACAGCGTGGTGACTTCATCGTGAGTCAGCAGCGCAGGCTTGCCCGCGACTGCCGGTGTGAAGTTGCACACCAGGTTGGCTACCGGGCTTTGCAACGTGCCCTCAGCCGTACGACGACGATCACGAGCGCCGTCCATCCATGCACCGCCACGCTTGTTGGCGCGTGCATACAGATCGAAGAAGAAACGCCCCACATGCTGGCCGTTTTCCTTGATCTCGAACAGGCGAACGTCCGGATGCCATGTATCGAAACCTTTCTGCTCGGCAATCTCGATGCCGTACAGGCGCTGGACGATAGCGAACAGACCGCCCAGCACCTTATCGATGGGGAAGTAGGCGCGCAGGATTTCCTGAGAAACGCTGTAGCGCTGTTCGCGCAGCTTTTCGCCATAGAAACCGCTGTCCCAGCTTTGCAGATCCGGGCAGCCCTGTTCTGCAGCATAAGCCTTCAGTTGCTCAAGGTCCTGGGCGGCAAACGGCTTGCTGCGCTTGGCCAGGTCACGCAGGAAACTCAACACCTGATCGCTGGACTCGGCCATCTTGGTCGCCAGGCTCAGCTCGGCGAAGTTTGCATAGCCGAGCAGTTGCGCAAGCTCCTGACGCAGATCGAGGATCTGCTCCATGACCGGAGTGTTGTCGTTCTTGCCGGCGTTCGGGCCTTGATCGGATGCGCGGGTGGCGTACGCCGCATAGACTTCTTCGCGCAGTGCGCGGTCTTCGGCGTAGGTCATCACCGCGTAGTAGCTCGGGAATTCCAGCGTAATCAGGTAGCCTTCCAGATCCTTTGCCTTGGCGGCAGCAGCCATCTGCTGTTTGGCAGAATCAGTCAGGCCGGCGAGGGCGGACTCATCGGCGACCAGCTTGGTCCAGGCCTGGGTGGCGTCAAGCAACTGGTTGGAAAACTGGCTGCCCAGCTCCGACAGTTTGCTCTGCACTTCGGCGTAACGCTTTTGCTGCTCTGGCGGCAGATCGATACCGGACAGGCGGAAGTCACGCAGCGATTGCTCCAGAATGGTCTTCTGGCCAACATCGAAACTGGCGGCCTCAGGACCATTGGCCAGGGCTTCATAGGCCTGAAACAGCGCGCGGTTCTGGCCCATCTCGGTGGAGTAGGCGCTCAATGCCGGCAGGCAGGATTCATACGCTTCGCGCAGCTCGGAGCTGTTGCACACCGCATTGAGGTGGCTGACCGGGCTCCAGGCAGCGCCCAGGCGGTCGTTCAGCTCGTCCATGGTCAGTACCAGCCCGGCCCAGGTCGGTGTCGAACCCTGTTTGGCGAGGATGTCGGCAATCGCGGCACGGTTATCCGCCAGGATCTGTTCGATAGCAGGTTTGACATGTTCGGCACGAATCGCCGAAAAGGGTGGCAGGTCGTACGATTGCAGAAGAGGGTTGTTCGCGCTCACGGTTTTGCACCTTGCCTTGAAGAAACACTCAGCCATCTTAATTACAATCGACGCCGACCGCAGCAACCAAACCCGCTCTACACACCTATCACTGCCAAAGAAGGAGCCTATCGTGGCCATTCGCAAGTTTCAGGAGCACACCCCAGCCCTCGGCGAACGGGCCTTTGTCGACCATTCAGCGGTGGTTATCGGTGACGTGGAAATCGGTGCCGACAGCTCCGTCTGGCCACTGACGGTGGTACGCGGCGACATGCACCGCATCCGCATCGGCGCCCGCACCAGCGTGCAGGATGGCAGCGTACTGCACATCACCCACGCCGGCCCCTTCAACCCGGACGGTTTTCCGCTGCTGATTGGCGATGAGGTGACCATTGGTCACAAAGCCATGCTGCATGGCTGCACCCTCGGCAACCGCATCCTGGTCGGCATGGGTACCACCATCATGGACGGCGCGATTGTCGAAGACGAAGTGATCATTGGCGCAGGCAGCCTGGTGCCGCCGGGCAAGGTGCTGGAAAGCGGTTTCTTGTATGTCGGCCGCCCGGTCAAACAGGCGCGGGCACTGACCGAAAAGGAAATCGCCTTTTTTCCGTACAGCGCCACTAACTACGTGAAGCTCAAGGATCAGCATCTGGCGGAGGGGTTTGATAAGGCCTGACTATCGTTCCTACGTTCCCGCGCAGGAATGCATCCGTGATGCTCTGCGTCACAAATCTGCACAGCGCCGCTCACTAAAGACCGGACGCAGAGCGTCCAGAAAGGCATTACCACGCGGAGCGTAGTAACGATAATCGCACTCAGGGCATCAACCGCTGTAGCGCCGCCTTGCGCGCCTCAACCGGCATCCCTCCCAACCTCTCCACAGCATTGAAAAACGCCACCCAATCGCCATTTACCTGCCTGAACAACGCCGCAAACGCTGGCACCCACTGATCATAAAGACCAAAAGGCAGCAGTTTGGCGTTGTTCATCGGGCTGTTGATCCAGGCATCAAAGCGCTTGTCGCCCGCCCATTGCTCATCGCGCAATTTTCGGTAGTCACTGCGCATGCGCTCAAACTCTTCAGCCTTGCGCGCGCGCATCACTTCGGCAGACAGCGGCTGACGATACAGCGCCTTGAGTCGCTCCCGGGTATCGAGTACCAACCGGGTAAACCGGTCACGCCGCGCAGACTGCGAAACACTCTCCGGAGGCAGCCCCCGCGCCGCACGCCACTGCCGCGTGCCTTCCTGCTCGACAAAACTGGCGTAGGACTCGTTGAACTCCGTGTCGTCCTTCACATAAAAACGCTGATGTGCCAACTCATGAAAAATCAGCGTCGCCAGACGCTCGTCGCCCCAGCCCATCATGGAGCTGAGAATCGGATCATTGAACCAGCCCAGCGTCGAATAGGCTTCCACACCACTCAGATACACATCCTTGCCAGCCTGGCGCTGCAACGCCGCCTCACCCCGCGCCCCGCCAGGGCTGTAATAACCGCGATAGGCGACACACCCGGCAATCGGAAAACAATGCGTGACCGGCTCCAATGAGAACTCGTCGGTGGCAAACACATTCCACACCACATAAGGCCGCCCCAGATCCGCATACAGGCGGTAACTCTTGTTATCCGGCAGATGCAAATGCTCACTGGCAAACGTCCGCGCCAACTGTGACCGGGCCAGATGCTCACGCAACCCGGCATCCCGCTTCGGGTCAGCGACGATCTTCGCCACCGGTTCGCGAGCCTGCAGCAATTGCCACTGTCCTTGAGCCAATTGACCGTAGTAGGAAACGCTGGCGCAGCCGGCGAGCAGCGTAACGGCCATCAGTGAAATGACGCGACAAAGGCGTGGGGCGGTCAGTGTGGACATGAGCGGGAGGGCTTTGGTGATTTGGACAGGGTGATGTTATGCCGGACGGGCAGGGAGATGTGCAACTGTCGAGATTCGCCGATTAAAAAGGTAATTCGACAAGATCGAGCCTTGCGCCGATAGCAGGGCGTTGCACGTGTGGTTTATGAAGAAGCGCTTACGGCGAACGCTGGAACCGGAGGGCACAGCAGAGCCTGAGGAAAGTAAGTCAGCCCGGGCGCACGCTCACCAGGAGAGTGCGCCCGGGCTGCCAGGTTGGGGGAGTGCTATCCGTGAAGGGTCGGATCAGGACGTTGTTCTGGCCAGCCATGGGAATGTGGACCGGGGCAGGTAATAAACGTGGAGACTCCAGTTGCAGCCTCGGTCATAGTTGCTTTCAACGTACAAGGACCCTGATGTTTTCCCAATCATCGCACCGTTGGACTTCCAGTCGCCGTTGGTTTCACTGTTCCAGCCGTTTTGAATGTACCAGCCGGTAATAATAGCGCCCCCTTCAGACGGGTCGAACGGGAACGAGAAGGTGTGGCTTTGGTGGCCGATTGTCCAGTCAGCGCTGAAATGCTGATTGTCCTCCTGAATTGAAACATTGGTAAGTTCGGTGGATTTGATCCCGGCCGACGTCGAATAGACACCGCTCGCTGGCTCATTCGGCGGTGAGAGCGTCAGGCTCTGATAGAAAGAGAACAACGCGAGCGAAGGTTGAAGGCTTCTGGTCAGCTCAGAGACTTGCTGACTTAACTGACTTGCCGCGTCAGGCTCGTAAAGCAACGTGCCGATACGTGCGCTGTACTGATTCGTTAAGTATTGCTGCGTGTCCGCTACAGTATTGATGCCTTGAACGGGCGGGGTGAGGCTGTAGGGCTGGGTGGAGTAATAGCCCGGAATGGCTGACGTGAGTGACTCCAGTTCCCGCAGCTGAAACGCAATGGTCTTGACCTTGGCAAAGTTATCGGGGTTTAGCGGTAACGTATTGGGAATGCGGTTATCGATCTGGGAATAATGAATCAGCCTGGCACGACGCGGAACAGGCTGCAGGTTTTCTGTAAACCACGTCAATATAGTGGGAATGCTGTTAGCGTCAGCCCCGACAGGAGGCGCTTTTCCTGACGTCCCGTTCATGGTGACCGCCACCTTCACATGGACATCGCTTGAGCTTGCCAGCGACTCGAATTCCGCAGCCCCGGACGCGCTTAGTATGTCTTTCTTACCGGCAACGGCTGCTTTGAAAGTCTGCAGCGCAGCAGTCGTCGTTGTGCTGCACGTATAAGTAGCCACGAAGCGCGAGCCGAATTTCGCGGTGGCAACGAAGTAATCGCCATACGTGTCCCGAAAGCCAGCCGGGTTCGAGCTTGCCAACTCACTGGCTTGAGGGGTGAAGGCTGGCGCTGGACTCAGCGAGGCATAATCCGCGTCCGTCACGTCATAGAAAGCCAATATCGTCAACGAGGTTTCAGAGAACGTGACATTGGACAAATATGACGCGGATGCCGATGCACTGGCGGCACCTACATTGTATTCGCCCTGAGCTTCCGCTTTGAAAAGTCGACTATAGTCGTCAGCGGTCGCAATCACTTCGTACTTCTGAACGGTATTTTTTGCCCTACCAGGTTCTGGTGTAATGGGGCTAACTGCTTGTACAGCAAACGCACCACTTTCGGCATTGATTCCCAAGCCGAAAGAATAGTCATTCCATGGCTGATCATTCAACGTTCCCGCCAGGTTGGTAACTAGCGACTCGCTTTTTTCACCCCGTTTACTCCACATTTTTCACATCCCTAATGTTTTTTTGATTGAGACAGGTTCTGCCATCAACAAAAGCTGTCTATTCCTTGACACATGCGTTGAGGTCACAAGGCACTTAATAAAAATGCACAATCGACAATCAGGAATCAAGAAAATTTTATAGAGCCTCAATAAAATTATTCTATCAATTGACTGTAGAAATCAAAATTCGCGACTGACTATTCAAGCGGGTTTATATAGCTGCACGCAAAGGTGCCAACGCATGAAGCCGATTCACACGCACTTTGAAATGCCCTCTTTGTGTGCGAGCTTGCTCGCGAACGCTAATTTTCAGTCGAAGTGTCTTCAGATGCCTGTCACGCTTATGGCAGGGTAAGCCTGCCGCCTTACATCAACTCACACATCCCGGAACCGCCAAAATGCGCATCACAGCCCCGATTACCGCATTAGCCCTGACAGCTCTCTCCGGATGCGCCGGTCCCTTGCCTGCAGTCAACCCGGACATGGCGTGGGTCGACATGCGCACTACCACCGGCCAACTGATCATGGCGGACAAGCTGGATGGCAAGAACACCTACGACGGACGTTATTTTCAGGTAACGCCGGGCAGCCACGAGTTGCAGGTGCGTTATGACTATGAGTACCGGTCAGGCGGGATGGGGATGATCGGTGACGAATATACCGAGATCACCTGTTACGTCAGTGTTCGTTACGACCACTTCACTGCCGGGCAGCACTATGTGCTGGAGGTACGCTCACTGGCGAACAGTGTGGATGCCTGGCTGTACGATGCACAGCGCAACGTGGTGGCCGAAGAGGAAGAAGAGGGCGGGGTGCATTGCATCTGATCAGCGATCGTTACGCTGGTAGATGATTTTTTTCGTGCCGTTGTCGCAGCTGCCGACAACCATGTTCGGGTCCGTGGCCTCTTCGTTGCTGACGATTTCCAGCGTGTAGGATGTGACGTTGTTGGCCTGGATCTTGGCTTCGATTTCATCCTTGAGCTCTTCACAGGACTTCGGTGCCGCCAGGGCGCTGGTGGCCAGCAACGTGCAGGTCACTGCCAGAATTAAACGTTTCATGCTCGACTCCTGATCAAAATCAAACCATGCGTCAATGAGCGCATGACCGATGAAGCAAGCCAGCTTTATACAGCAGAAACAGGAGCGCACAAGGCGCTCCCGCAAGGCTGGCCGTGAATCAGCTCAGCAATGTAGCGTCCAGAGTGATCTTGGCGTTCAACACTTTCGAAACCGGGCAGCCTTCTTTGGCCTGCTTGGTCAGTTCGTCGAACTTCTCTTGGGTCGCGCCTGGCACTTTAGCCTTGAGGGTCAAATGCACAGCGCTGATCGCGAAACCGCCTTCTACCTGATCCAGCGACACCTCAGCCTGAGTATCGATGCTTTCAGCAGTCAGGCCTGCACCGCCCAGAATCATGGACAATGCCATCGAGAAACAGCCTGCGTGGGCTGCGCCGATCAATTCTTCAGGACTAGTGCCCTTGCCGCCTTCAAAGCGCGCTTTAAAGCCGTAAGGCGCTTCACGCAACACTCCGGTTTCCGTGGAGATGCTGCCGATACCGCTTTTCAGATCACCTTCCCAGTGGGCGGATGCTTTCTTGACGATGCTCATGGTGGCTCCTTTTGGAATGAATTTGGATCAATGCTGTTACAAGGTTCTGAGGATCGTCGGCTCTGGAAAGTTCAACCGTCGGAAAGACCGAGCGTTTAAGTAGGTTTTTCTGCGCACCCCATTGAAAAGCCATGCTTGCGCCCGCACTGCTGTTTCATCGTGGGCAGCTCCAGCAGCCAGCCCATCACAATTCGAGGAGCTACCCCGGCCTATGAAACGTCTGACAGATGTAAAAATTTCTACCCTTGATCTGGTGCCCGTGCGCCATGACAAAGGTCCCGCCGAATCCCTGCGCAACTCGCTCAGCCTCGCCCGGCATGTCGAGAAACTGGGCTACAACCGCTTCTGGGTGGCTGAACATCACAACATGGACGGTATCGCCAGTTCGGCGACATCGGTATTGCTGGCGTATCTGGCCGGGGGCACGTCGACCATTCGCGTCGGTGCAGGCGGTATCATGCTGCCCAACCATGCACCGCTGGTGGTTGCCGAGCAGTTCGGCACGCTGGCCAGTCTTTATCCCGGCCGGATCGATCTGGGCCTGGGCCGTGCGCCGGGGTCCGATCAGATGACCGCACGCGCCTTGCGTCGTGAGCGTTCCGGTAGTGCCGAGGATTTCCCGGACGACGTCACCGAGCTGATGGAATACCTGGGGCCACGCACACCTGATCAAAAAGTGATCGCTGTGCCAGGCTCGGACACCAATGTGCCTGTCTGGCTATTGGGATCGAGTCTGTTCAGCGCACAGCTGGCGGGCATGCGTGGCTTGCCGTATGCCTTCGCATCGCACTTTGCTCCGCGCTACATGCATGAGGCGATTCGCGTGTACCGCAATCACTTCCAGCCATCGGCTGTGCTCGACAAGCCGTATGTGATGCTCGGCGTCCCGCTGTCGGCGGCAGACACTGACGAACATGCCGAATACCTGGCAACGTCTGTGTATCAGCGCATTCTGGCGCTGATGCGCGGGCACAGCCTTATGCAGCGCCCACCCGTAGAATCGATGGACGGGCTGTGGCTGCCGCACGAGCGTGAAGCAGTGGCAAGCTTTCTGGGACTGGCGATGGTCGGCGGCCCTGACAAGATCCGCGCCAAGCTGGACGTGTTGCTTGAACAGACCGACGCCGATGAGCTGATCTTCACGTGCGACATGTACGAGCACGAGGATCGTCTGCGGTCTTACGAGATCCTGGCGCAGGTCGCACACGGTTAAGCGGTTTGTCGAAGCGCAAAATACCCCGCCAAAAACAGAATCGCCCCGGACTGGATGACAGTCCGGGGCGATTCTGCTCGTGAACCCTGCAAACGGGATTAACCGGGCAAACTGACCAGGGTCAGGCCCGATTGGCAATCAACCGCGCTGGTAAACGATTACCTTGGTCCCGCCTTCGCAGGTGCCGACGACTTGCTTGTCGGCCGCGCTGCCTTTCTCGACCACTTCCAGCGTGTAGGACGTTACGCCCTTCGCCTGGAGTCTGGCGTCGATTTCACTTTTCAACTCTTCACATGGCTTGCCTGCCGCGAGGGCAGTGCCTGCAACGCTGAGCAAGCCTACAGCCAACAAAAACTTCTTCATGGGTAATCCCTCTCGTCCGGCCAAATGAAGACGCCATCGGAACAGGCGCCCATTAAATTCCCACGCCCACACATCAACCGTGTGGCCATATCTGTGTGTGTAGCGCAGGTTATGGCAATCGGCCAGCCAAAAGGTTCAGAGGGCCATCAGCTGTTGGTAATGCGGAAGCCGACTTTCAAGGTGACCTGGAAGTGCGCAACCTTGCCGTTTTCAATATGGCCGCGGGTTTCAGTCACTTCAAACCATTCCATAAGATCAAGGCTTTTGCTGGCTTCGGCCAGTGCGTTATTGATGGCGTCTTCGATGGTGGTGGTGGAAGAGCCTACGATTTCAACTTTTTTGTACGTGTGATGATCGGTCATGGCAGTTCTCCTGAAGGTCTGGAAAAGACGCGATATAGACCGCGCTCCCTGCTTCTGTCAGGAGAACGCGCGCAAAAGTTCAGCGCTTTGCAAAAATCCCATCGCACTTTCCAAAAAGCCCGGAGTCGGAAACAACACGCCCACTCATCATTGCAGGAGAAACACCATGGCTACTACGTCACTTCGCAAAGCCTCGTTGCAGAGTATGGAAGCTGAAATCGAGAGCCTCCTGAAGTCCCTCGAGGGCCTGAAAGCCGACGCTACCGACGAGTCGCGCAAGACATTGAAAAATCTGAAAGCCAACGCTGAAAGCGCACTGAGCCATTCGCGCAGCCTGCTCAGCGATGTCTACGAAGACGTTAAAGAAAAAACCCGCGAAAACGCACTGGCTACCCGCGACTACGCTCAGGAACACCCTTGGACCACCGCTGGCGTTGCGGTAGGTGCCATTGGCCTGATCGCTGCGTACATGCTGTTCAAGCGCGGCAACTGATCAGATTCTGATCGGGTCCCCAGGCCGCTTCAGCTCATTTTTCAACCACTGAGCAAGCTGCTGCGCCCGTCCATCGGCCGCGCGTCTGGGCACCCAGAGCGCCAGCTGCGCCGGGGTTTCGCTGAAACCCCACGGCGCAGCCAGGCGACCGGCTTTAAGGTCATCAATGACCAATGGCTCCGGCGCAATCGCAATGCCCAGGCCTGCTACAGCCGCCTCCAGCAAATAATACAAATGCTCGAAACCCTGCCCGTAATGCAATGACCGCGGATCAATGCCGTTTTGCTGTGCCCAGCTTGGCCAGGCTTGCGGACGAGAGGTGGTTTGCAGCAATGATTCCTCAAGCAGGGCCGCGGCCGGTGCATCGTGCAGGCGTCCGAACCCAGCGAACCGCGGACTCAATACAGGTCCGATCCGCTCGCTTGCCAGTTCGAATACCTGCATGTCTGCAGGCCACGGTGGCTCGGCGAATACCAGCAATGCATCCAGGCCGGGCCGACGCGGGTCAAGATCGCCTTCGCCCGCGGACAGGTGCAGACGCAGGTCCGGCAACTCGGCATTCAGGCGACTCAAACGTGGAATAAACCAGCGCGCCAGCAGACTGCCGGAACAACCCAGCACAAACGGCGCATCTGCGCTGCCTTTGCTCAGCTCGACACACACACCTCGCAGACGGTCGAAGGCTTCGCTACTGACATCGCGCAATCGAATGCCTGCATCTGTGAGTTTCAAGCCTCGGCCGTCCTTGCTGAACAGGCTGACGCCCAGGTGCTCTTCGAGCACTTTCAGTTGGCGACTGACAGCGCCATGTGTCACGTTCAGCTGTTCGGCGGCCTGACTGACACCGCCAAGACGAGCAGTGCTTTCGAAGGCGCGCAAGGCATTGAGCGGAGGGAGGTCGCGGCTCATGATCTGTGAGTTTTCCTGACAGGTTGCAGCGATCTTATCGGTTTTCATCCGATCTTGCGCTGGTTAAAGTGGACCCATTGCCAATACGGCTCAACCCATTCGCCCAATACTGCAACTGGAGCACTTCATGACCCAGACCAATTTCCGCAGCGGCCCCGACGCCAATGGCCTGTTCGGCTCATTTGGCGGCCGCTACGTGGCTGAAACCCTGATGCCGCTGGTGCTAGACCTCAACCGCGAGTACGAAGCCGCCAAGGCTGACCCGGAGTTCGCCAAAGAGATGGCCTACTTCCAGCGCGACTACGTGGGCCGCCCGAACCCGCTGTACTTTGCCGAGCGTCTGACCGAGTTCTGCGGCGGCGCAAAAATCTACTTCAAGCGCGAAGAGCTCAATCACACCGGCGCGCACAAGATCAACAACTGCATCGGCCAGGTACTGCTCGCCAAGCGCATGGGCAAAAAACGTCTCATCGCGGAAACCGGCGCAGGCATGCACGGCGTTGCCACTGCAACTGTTGCAGCGCGTTTCGGCCTGCCTTGCGTGATCTACATGGGTGCTACCGATATCGAGCGCCAACAGGCCAACGTATTCCGCATGAAGTTGCTGGGCGCTGAAATCGTGCCAGTCACTTCCGGCACCGGCACTCTGAAAGATGCGATGAACGAAGCGCTGCGCGACTGGGTGACCAACGTCGAAGACACCTTCTACCTGATCGGCACCGTGGCAGGCCCGCACCCTTACCCGGCGATGGTGCGTGACTTCCAGGCCATCATCGGCAAGGAAACCAGAGAGCAGATGCAAGAGAAGGAAGGCCGCCTGCCGGACAGCCTGATTGCCTGCGTCGGTGGCGGTTCCAACGCCATGGGCCTGTTCCATCCGTTCCTGGATGACGCCAGCGTAGAGATCATCGGGGTTGAAGCGGGCGGCCACGGTGTCGATACCGACAAGCACGCGGCCAGCCTCAATGGCGGCGTGCCGGGCGTGCTGCACGGCAACCGCACGTACCTGCTGCAGGATGGCGACGGACAGATTACCGATGCGCATTCGATCTCTGCCGGTCTGGACTACCCCGGCATTGGTCCGGAACACGCATTCCTGCACGAGGTGAAGCGCGTCGAATACGTCAGCATCACCGACGACGAAGCACTGGATGCCTTCCATCAATGCTGCCTGCTCGAAGGCATCATCCCGGCACTGGAAACCGCTCACGCACTGGCCGAAGCCATGAAGCGGGCGACCAACCTGCGCGACGATCACCTGATGGTCGTATGCCTGTCCGGGCGTGGTGACAAAGACATGCAAACCGTCATGAACCACATGGCCGCCGCCGAAAAAACTCAGGAGAAGCTGGTATGAGCCGTCTCGAACAACGTTTCGCCCAGCTTAAAACCGACGGTCGTGCGGCGCTGGTCACCTTCATCACTGCCGGTGATCCTGGCTATGACACCTCTTTGAAAGTCCTGAAGGGCCTGCCTGCGGCGGGTGCTGACGTGATCGAGCTGGGCATGCCGTTCACCGATCCGATGGCCGACGGTGTGGCCATTCAATTGGCGACCTTGCGTGCTCTGGAGGCGGGTCAGACCCTGCAGAAAACCCTGCAGATGGTCAGCGAATTCCGTGTCGACGATCAGACCACGCCGATTGTGCTGATGGGTTATTACAACCCGATCCACCGCTTTGGCGTCGAAGCCTTCGTGGCGCAAGCAAAAGAAGCGGGCGTTGACGGCCTGATCATCGTTGACCTGCCACCCGAGCACGACGCCGAACTGGCAACGCCTGCGCAGGCGTCCGGCATCGACTTCATCCGCCTGACCACGCCGACCACCGACGATGCGCGTCTGCCGCGTGTGCTGGAGCGCAGCTCCGGCTTCGTCTACTACGTGTCGGTTGCCGGTGTGACCGGTGCTGGCTCGGCAACCACCGAGCATGTCACTGAAGCCATCGCTCGCTTGCGCCGCCATACTGATCTGCCGATCAGCGTCGGTTTCGGCATCCGCACACCCGAGCAGGCTGCAGCGATTGCACGGCTGGCTGACGGCGTTGTGGTGGGCTCGGCCTTCGTCGACAAGATTGCCACAGCCGAGTCGCCGGAGCAGGCAATCGATGGCGTGTTGACGCTGTGCGCGGCATTGGCCAAGGGCGTACGTAACGCCCGCGTCAGCTGAGGGTAAAGTTTCTGATACAGAGGAATCAAAGCCTGATCGACAGTTCTATGTAGCAAGACATAAGGGGTTCATGACCAGCGTCATGAGCCCCTTTTTGCTGCATTGAGTGAGCCGAGGAAACACCATGAAACTGCCAAACCGTTTTATTACCGGACTGGGTATCCTGATGATCAGCGCCAGCCCGCTGCTGCAAGCTGCTCCGCCTGATCAACGCGGCGATGGCCCGGAAGGCACTCGTGGTGGCCAGCAACAGGGGCCGCAAAACAACGGTGGCCATAATGAGCCTGGCAGTGACCGTGGGCCGGGCAACGATAACCGCAGAGGCCCCGACAACGGGCCGGGCAAACAAGCGCATCAGGACAACCGCGGCGGCAACCGTCCACCGCAGGATTTCGGGCCGGTACGCCAGACCTTCCAGCAGCACCGCGACGTCATCGGCCGCGGCCAGCCATTGCCGCCGGGCGTACACATCGCCAAGGGCCGTCCTTTGCCACCTGGTTACGGCAAACGCCTGGACAGCCGCTCGCTGCAATACCTGCCACAGTATGACGGCTACGAGTGGCGCCGCTTGGGCACCGATGTCGTACTGATCGCCGTGGGTTCGGGGATTGTGTATGCGATTCTGGATGGTGTGTTGAATTGATGTAGGACTCAGGTTTCGCGCCCAACATTTTGCACAAGTCCGCTTTTTGATTCTGGCCGAAGGCCGTGGGAGTGACCGGGGCGGCGGTCCGCATTGTTCGCGAAAGCGCCGGTATATTCTCAAAAAATGTATCGGTTGAGCCGCCGTATTCGCGGACAAGTCCGCTCCCACGCCCTCCGGGCAGAAGCAAGTTTTCAACTATCGTGCGACGCTCCGCGTCGCATGCCGTTCTGGACGCTCCGTGTCCGATCTTGAGGGCCGCCCAGCGCGGAAACCAGCCCAGCTCAATCCTGCTTCTGGTTAACCCGCGCCAGGAACGTCATCAGCGCCCCTGACACAAAATCAGGGTTTTCCAGATTGGCGATATGACCCGCCTCGGGCACCAGCACATAAGGGCAGCCAATCAGGCCGGCCATCTCACGAGTCTCCTCAGGCGGGCGCGGAATGTCTGCATCGCCACACATCACCAGCGTGGTGTCGGCATTCAGTTGCTCGATCAACCCAAGCCGGTCATCACGACCAAAGATCATTCGCCCCAATGGCACGACGGACTGGCGCAACTGCTCGGCATTCATGCCGGCAAGCGCTGCACGAAACGACGTGTACAAAGGCGACTGCGGATCAATGCCGGGACGGAAAAAGATCGGCACCACGATATCCAGCAGCGGCTCGGGAAAGTCACCAGCCTCTTCGACCTTGTCGAGCAGCGAAAAATAGTAGGCCTTCTTTGCCTCCGACTCTTTGCCCAGATAAGTGTCCATCAACACCAGCCCGGTGATGCGCTCAGGTGCCAACAGTGCTGCAATTGCGCCCCACATGCCGCCCACTGACAACCCGACGATGCTGCACTGCTCGATATTCAAATGATCCAGCAACGCCAGCGCATGCCGGGCCAGATCATCGAGATTGCGGGTGCCTTCCGGAAACCCGCTGGAATCCCCGTGCCCCCAGAGATCGGGCACGATCACCCGATACTGGCTGGCAAGGGTATCAATCTGAGCGCTCCACATGCCCTTGTCCCAGAGGTAACTGTGCCCGAGCAAAACGACCGGCCCAGTGCCTTGGTCAGAATAGTGAAGGGTCTTACCATCGATGAGTAGATCCGGCATTTCTGATGATCCTCTTTTCTGGTCTTTCAGCATTCGAAACAAGAGGGTCTGTACAGACCTTTGATACCTGAGTTTCAAGCAATTGCATGACCATTTCTTTAAAATTAGCGCCTGAAAAGACCAGTCGGTCATTTTTTGGCGACGCTATCTTACACCCATTTTTTGGGCGGTGATCAGCGTGGGGCAATGGAAGGAAAAGGTCGACTAGCTAGCAATCAGCCACTTAAAGCGCTCAGATTCAAGGGCCGGACCGCCCCCATCCAAATGGCATGGTCAGTATGGTCACGCAGCTCATTACCTGTCAGAGGATGCAGAAACACCACCAGCCCATCGCGATTCAACGCAAGCCACAGCGTAACGTCAGCCAACTGCTCATGCCCAAACGCCAACTGACAACTCCAGTCCGGATGCGGCCCGACCAGCTTCTGGTGAACCCGGCCCATCTGCACGGCAAATTTCTCGGTCGCGGCTTCGCACAGGGCTCGGGCCTGGTCTAGGGTTTGGGCGTTGAAATAGATGTGGGCGTGGTAGCCGTGGATGTCGGACATGTATGAGTCCTTCCTGACCAAAAAATGAACGCCTGCTTACACCGCAATCGACGGCAACGGCCTGCCCGCCAGCGAAACCCCGCTCAACGCCTGCTCACTCGCCAGCCAGTCCACGAACTGCTGAACGATTTGCACGCGCCGTTTGCGCTGGGGCAAAACCACGTAATAGCCGTGGCCGGAAATGGCGGCTCCGGCGATGGGGCGGCAGAGCAGGCCTTGGTCGAGGAGGTCGTCGACCAGGTGTTTCCAGCCGATGGCGATGCCTTGTCCGCCAATCGCGGCCTGGATGAGCAGGGTGTAGTTGTCGAAACGCAGTTGCCCGGGCGTAGGGGCCTGGGGGATGTCGAGGGCGCGGAATACGCCTGCCCAGTCAAACCAGTTGTTGCTGCTTTCGCCGCGCAGGTGCAAGAGCGGAAAGTCGCGTAGCGCTTCGTTGGGCAGCGGCGTCTGGCGACCCGCGATCAGTTGCGGACTGCACACCGGAAAGACTTCTTCGCTGAACAGCCAATGGCTTTCGCCTTGCTTGAAGCGCCCGTCGCCGAACAGTACGGCGACGTCGATATCGGCGCGTAACATGCTGTGGGTACGCTCGCTGGTGACCAGGCTGACATCCACGTCCGGGTTGATCTTGTGGAAACGGTGCAGGCGCGGCATCAGCCAGTAGGCGGCGAAGGCAAAGTCGGTCGCTACCTGGAGCACTTCGTGCTGGTGCTGTTCGGTGATCGCTATCAACCCGCTGTCGATGGACTGCAAGCCAGCCTGCACATGACTGAACAATATTTCGCCGGCTTCAGTAAGCTCGATACCGCGATAGATCCGGTCAAACAGTCGGGTGGCCAATTGTTCTTCAAGGCGCTTGATCTGCTGGCTGACAGCAGGCTGAGTAGTGCCCAGTTCGATGGCCGCTGCAGTAAAGCTGCGCAGGCGGGCCGCGACTTCAAAAGCACGCAGCAAGTCGAGGGACATGTCGCCAAAAGCTTCAAACATAAGCGGTGCTTATCCTAGGTATTGCTGCGCATGGGCTTTACCATCAAACACAAGGACTTCATCCTCGTACCCAGCACTTTCGCATAACTTTTCACAATGGGATGCAGCGATTACATGAAGCGCAAAAATATTCTGTTCATCATGGCCGATCAAATGGCCGCGCCAATGTTGCCGTTCTACGCCCCGTCTCCCATCCTGATGCCCAACCTGAGCCGCCTTGCTGCCGACGGCGTGGTATTCGACTCAGCGTATTGCAACAGCCCGCTGTGCGCGCCCTCGCGCTTTACCCTGGTGAGCGGTCAGCTGCCGAGCAAGATTGGCGCGTATGACAACGCAGCCGACTTCCCGGCAGATATCCCGACCTACGCCCATTACCTGCGCGCGCTGGGCTACAAGACTGCGTTGGCGGGCAAGATGCATTTCTGCGGGCCGGACCAGTTGCACGGCTACGAAGAGCGCCTGACCAGTGACATCTACCCGGCCGACTATGGCTGGTCGGTCAATTGGGACGAGCCGGACGTGCGCCCAAGCTGGTATCACAACATGTCATCGGTGTTGCAGGCCGGCCCGTGCGTGCGTACCAACCAGCTGGACTTCGATGAAGAAGTGCTGTTCAAGTCCCAGCAGTACCTCTACGACCATGTGCGTCAGGACGGTGATGCGCCGTTCTGCCTGACCGTCTCCATGACTCACCCTCACGACCCGTACACCATCCCGCGGCCGTTCTGGGACCTGTACAACGACGACGAAATCCCGATGCCAACGCCGCACGCCAATCAGGCCGCGCTAGACCCGCATTCGCAACGGCTGCTCAAGGTCTATGACCTGTGGGACAAGCCGATGCCAACAGACAAGATTCGTGATGCGCGCCGTGCCTATTTCGGCGCTTGCAGCTACATCGACCTGAACGTCGGCAAGCTGATGCAGACGCTCGATGAAGTCGGGCTGGCGGAAGACACCATCGTGGTGTTCTCCGGTGATCATGGCGACATGCTGGGCGAGAAGGGGCTCTGGTACAAAATGCACTGGTTCGAAATGGCCGCCCGCGTACCGTTGGTGGTGTATTCGCCGGGCCAGTTCAAGCCAGGGCGGGTCAGTGCGTCGGTGTCGACTGCCGACTTGCTGCCGACCTTTGTCGAGATGGCTGATGGCAAACTGGACAGCGGATTGCCGCTGGATGGACGTTCACTGATGCCGCACTTGAAGCGCAAAGGCGGGCACGATGAGGTCTTCGGTGAGTACATGGCTGAGGGCACGACCAGCCCACTGATGATGATTCGTCGCGGCGCTTATAAATTCATCTATTCGGAACAGGACCCGTGCCTGCTGTTCGACGTGGAGAATGACCCGAAAGAGCAGAAGGATCTGAGCCAGTCTTCAGCCCATGAAAAGCTGTTCAATGATTTCCTGGCCGAAGCTCGGGCCAAGTGGGATATCCCGGCGATACACCAACAGGTGCTCGCCAGCCAGCGCAGAAGGCGCTTTGTCGCCAAATCGCTGGCAACCGGCAAGCTGAAGAGTTGGGATCACCAGCCACTGGTCGACGCCAGTCAGCAGTACATGCGCAACCACATTGATCTGGACGATCTGGAGCGCAAGGCACGTTATCCGCAACCTTGATCCTGCCCACACCAAAAAAATCAAAAGGGGTACATTGATGAAGAAGTTATCCACAGCCGTTGCGGTCGCGATCATGACGCTGGGCAGCCTTGCAGCGCAGGCAGAGGATGCCAGTTGCAGCACTGTGAAGATGGCCGATCCGGGCTGGAGTGACATTGGCGCTACCAATGCGATTGCCAGCGTGGTGCTTGAAGGCTTGGGCTACAAGGCCAAGGTCAACACCCTGGCCGTGCCGATTGCCTATGGCGGCCTCAAGGACAGCAAGCTGGATGTTTTTCTGGGCAACTGGATGCCGGCGCAGCAGGGCTTCTACGACAAGTTCGTGGCCACCGGAGATGTGACGCAACTGGCGAAGAACCTTGAGGGCACCGAGTTCACCCTGGCCGTGCCGGATTACGTCTGGGATGCGGGTGTGCATGATTTTGCCGACCTGGATAAATTCGCTGACAAGTTCGACCAGAAGATCTACGGCATTGGCTCTGGCGCACCTGCCAATCTGTCACTGCAGGAGATCATCAAGAAGAACGAATTCGATCTGGGCAAATGGAAACTGGTCGAGTCCAGCGAGACGGCGATGCTCGCCGAGGTCAATCGCAATGTGAAGAAGAAGGCGTTTGTGGTGTTCCTCGGCTGGACGCCGCATCCGATGAATGTGCAGATCAAGGGCATGCATTACCTCAAGGGCGGTGAGAAATACTTCGGCGACACCGGTTCGGTCTTCACCCTGACCCGCAAGGGCTATGCTCAAGCCTGCCCGAACGTCGGCAAGCTGCTGACCAACCTGAGCTTCACCCTGGACATGGAAAACAGCATCATGGCTGAAGTGGCGAACAAGAAGGTCAGCAACAGCGCAGCGGCAAAAGCCTGGATCAAAGCCAATCCGGCGGTGCTGGACAAGTGGCTGGAGGGCGTGAAGACGCTTGATGGCAAGGATGGGCTGGCGGCGGTGAAGGCCAAGTTGTAGGCGTAAGGGCTTGAGTGCGCAGCGTAGCGCAGATTGTGACGCGAAGCGTCACCCAACGCATTCCCACGCTGGAGCGTGAGGAACGATAGGTGTCCGACTATCGTGCCCATGCTCCGCGTGGGCATGCCGTTCTGGACGCTCTGCGTCCTCTACGTTCAATTCATCTGAGGGACCGATGCGCTGGCTCAATCGCCATAAATTTCTACCGTTTCTCGCCTGGTTGCCACAGCAGACCCGCGCCAGTGTCGGGCGTGATGCGCTGGTGGGTTTGAGCGGTGCGATTCTGGCGTTGCCGCAATCAATCGCTTACGCGCTGATCGCCGGGCTGCCTCCCGAGTACGGCCTGTACGCGGCCATTGTTCCCGTTCTGATCGCCTGTCTGTGGGGCTCGTCCTGGCACCTCATCTGCGGGCCGACTGCGGCTATTTCCATTGTGCTGTATGCCAGTGTCAGTCCGCTCGCCGTGCCAGCCAGTCAGGACTACATCATGTTGATCCTGCTGCTGACGTTCATCGCCGGTGTATTCCAGCTCTTGCTGGGGATGATGCGCTTCGGCGCGCTGGTGAATTTCGTTTCGCACTCGGTGGTGCTTGGTTTCACGCTGGGTGCCGCCGTGGTGATTGCCCTGGGGCAGATGCCCAATCTGCTGGGAATTGATCTGCCGAGTCAGACCACCGCCCTCAAAAGCCTGTCCGCCGTACTCGAGCATCGTGGCGAGGTTGATCTGCCTTCGCTGACACTGGGCCTGTTGACCCTGGCACTGGGTATCGGACTCAAGCTCCTGGTGCCGCGCTGGCCAACGCTGTTGATTGCCCTGGTATCGAGCAGCCTGTTGGTGTGGCTGTGGCCGGCGATGTTTGGCCATGTCCGTGTGGTCAGCGCCTTTGTCGGCCATCTGCCGCCCTTCAGCCCGTTGCCGCTGGACCTTGAGCTGATTCTCAAGCTGCTGCCGACTGCCGTGGCCGTAGGCATGCTCGGGCTGGTCAACAGCCTGTCGATTGCCCGCTCGCTGTCGGCGCGTTCGCAGCAGATGCTCAATGCCAATCAGGAAGTCCGTGCGCAAGGTCTGTCGAACATGGTCGGTTCGCTGTTTTCCGGCTATCTGTCAGCGGGGTCCTTCACCCGGGCAGCGCTGAGTTATGAGGCGGGTGCCCGCTCGCCGTTGGCCGGAGTATTTTCGGCATTATGGGTGGCGTTGTTCGCGGTCGCCGGAGCCTCGCTGATCTCGCACATTCCAATCCCGGCCATGGCCGCCTCGATCCTGCTGATCTGCTGGGGGCTGGTGGATCGTCGTGGCATCCGCGCACTGTTCCGCGTCAGCCGCGCCGAGTTCTTCGTGATGGCGCTGACCTGCCTGGCCACGCTGCTGCTGGAGCTGCAGACCGCGATCTATGCGGGCGTGCTCGCCTCGCTGTTCTTCTACCTCAAGCGCACCTCGCAACCGCGCGTCCAGCAATGGCGTGAAGGTGACGAGGACGTGCTGAGGGTCGGAGGCTCAATCTTCTTCGGTGCCAGCCACTACTTGCAAACCCGCCTGCAACGCACCGAAGGCTTACGTGTAGTGATCGACGCACAGCAGATTAACTTCATCGATTACTCAGGCGTGGAAATGCTCCATCAGGAAGCCAGACGCCTGGGTCGGCAGGGGCGAATGCTGGTAATGCGAAATGCCAGACCACAAGTAATCGAGGAGTTGCACAAGCTGGAAGGGGCGGAGAAGTGCCCGATTTTGTTTGAGGATTGAGTTATAAATCATAGCCACAATGCTCAGCATTCAGCGTTATACACAAGTCCTGATAAGTCCGTAGATTTGGCTTCTGCCCGGAGGGCGTGGGAGCGGACCGGGCGACGCTTCGCTTGTTCGCGAAGGCGGTATTTCAGACGATGTATTTTCGGCGACTATACCGGCCCTTTCGCGAACAAGTTCGCTCCCACAAGGTCCTTCAGCCAACCGCCAGCTGTCTGCGCAACTCCGCCAATACCGGCGCTGAATCAGGGCGTACACCGCGCCACAGCAGAAAGGCTTCTGCCGCCTGCTCGACCAGCATGCCCAGGCCATCAACCGACTGCGCAGCGCCATGTTCGGTGGCCCAGCGGCAGAAGGCAGTGGGCTCTTTGCTGTACATCATGTCGTAGCAGAAGGTCGCATCGGGCTGGATAAGGCTCGGGGAAATCGGCGGCAACTCTCCAGCCAGACTGGCGGAAGTGGCATTGATGATCACGTCCACCGGTTCTTCAAGCCAGTCGAAGCTGCTGGCAAACACAGGACCGAGATCCGCAAATTCCTGAGCCAGTCGTTCGGCTTTTTCAACGGTGCGATTGGCAATCACCAACACAGCAGGCTGTTCTGCAAGCAACGGCTCCAGCGCGCCACGCACAGCGCCACCCGCGCCCAGCAACAGAATGCGCTGACCACGCAGGCTGCGTCCGCAATTGACTGTCAGGTCGCGCACCAGCCCGGCACCGTCGGTGTTGTCACCGAGCAGCGTACCGTCATCGAGCTTGCTCAAGGTGTTCACGGCTCCCGCACGCTGCCCGCGCTCGGTCAGGCTATGAGCGAGGCGATAGGCTTCTTCCTTGAACGGCACAGTCACGTTGGCACCACGTCCGGTCTGGAAAAACGCCTGGGCAAACGCGGTGAAATCATCCAGCGGTGCCAGCGACGTCTGGTAATCCAGCGCCTGCCCGGTTTGCTCGGCGAACAGGCGATGAATCAACGGCGACTTGCTGTGACCAATGGGGTTACCGAAAACGACGTACCGGTCCATCAGTTGTCCGCCAGCCAGTCGCGATCCGTCAGGAAGTAATCGGTCAGACGCGCCTCTTCACTGCCCGGCGCGGCTTTCCAGTCATAGCCCCAACGTACTTGCGGGGGTAACGACATCAGGATCGACTCGGTACGGCCACCCGACTGCAGGCCAAACAGCGTGCCGCGGTCGTACACCAGATTGAACTCGACGTAGCGACCACGACGGAATTCCTGAAATTCGCGCTGCTGCACGGTATAGGCCGCAGCCTTGCGCCGGCGCACGATCGGCAGGTAGGCATTGATAAACGCATCACCGATGGCGCGGATGAAGGCGAAGCTGGTGTCGAAATCCCACTGGTTCACATCGTCGAAAAACAGACCGCCGATGCCGCGTGGCTCATCGCGATGCTTGAGGTGGAAATAACTGTCGCACCACGCCTTGTAACGCGGGTAGACATCGTCGCCGAAGGGCGCACAGGCACGCTCGGCAACCCGGTGCCAGTGCACGCAGTCTTCCTCGACGCCATAGTAGGGCGTCAGGTCAAAGCCGCCACCGAACCACCAGACCGGCTCTTCACCTTCTTTCTCGGCAATGAAGAAGCGCACGTTGGCGTGGGAGGTCGGCACATGCGGGTTGTGCGGATGGATTACCAACGACACGCCCAAGGCTTCGAAACCACGTCCGGCCAGCTCGGGCCGATGGGCACTGGCCGACGGAGGCAGGTTGCTGCCGAAAACATGAGAAAAATTGACACCACCTTTCTCGATGACCGCGCCATTCTCGATCACCCGCGTACGACCACCGCCGCCCGCCGGACGCGTCCAGGCGTCTTCCACGAAGTGTGCATTGCCATCTTCCTGCTCGAGCGCAGTACAGATCCGGTCTTGCAGATCGAGCAGGTAGGCTTTTACGGCCTCGGTACGGGTACTCATGAGGATCCCTTACGGCTGACGTCAAACGGCTGAGCCCCCGCAGCAAAAGAGGCGCAGGCAAATTGGCGCGTAGCATACCATCGGCAGCGCGGGCTGGCAGTTGACGAAGGCCGGGGGAAGGAGTCCGATAGGTGCTTTCGCAGTTTGTTTTAAACATCAAGGAGAGAGCACATGGCAAAGCGTATCCAGTTCAGCGCTGTCGGAGGACCCGAGGTTCTTGAATATGTCGATTTCGAGCCAGAGGCTCCGGGGCCGCAGGCGGTGGTTGTGCGTAACAAGGCCATTGGCCTGAATTTCATCGATACCTATTACCGCAGCGGGCTGTATCCGCCGCCATCACTGCCTTCCGGGCTCGGTGCCGAAGGGGCGGGGGTGGTCGAGGCGGTGGGTGCCGAGGTGACACGCTTCAGGGTCGGTGATCGTGTTGCCTATGGCACCGGGCCGCTGGGTGCTTACAGTCAAGTGCACGTGCTGCCTGAGGCGAATCTGGTCAAGCTGCCGGACTCGGTCAGTTTCGAGCAGGCCGCTGCGCTGATGCTCAAAGGCCTGACGGTGCAGTATCTGCTGCGTCAGACCTATCAGGTGAAGCCGGGCGAAATCATTTTGTTTCATGCCGCTGCTGGCGGTGTTGGCTCGCTGGCCTGCCAATGGGTCAAAGCGCTGGGTGCCAAGCTGATCGGCACGGTGAGTTCGCCGGAGAAGGCGGCGCATGCCAAGGCGCTCGGTGCGTGGGAAACCATTGATTACAGCCATGAAGATGTCGCCAAACGTGTGCTGGAGCTCACCGACGGTAAAAAATGCCCGGTGGTCTATGACGGCGTTGGACAGGACACTTGGCTGACATCGCTCGACAGCGTGGCTCCGAGGGGTCTGGTGGTGAGCTTCGGCAATGCTTCAGGGCCGGTCTCGGGAGTGAACCTCGGCATTCTGGCGCAAAAGGGCTCGGTCTATGTCACCCGCCCCACGCTTGCCACCTATGCCAACAATGCGCACAGCCTGCAAGCCATGGCGGATGAACTGTTCGACATGCTCGCCAGCGGCAAACTCAAGGTCGACGGTATCAAGAAATATCCCCTTGAGGACGCCGCCAAGGCGCAGACCGATCTGTCAGCGCGGCGCACTGTCGGCTCGACCATCCTGATTCCCTGAGCCGACGCCAGCGTCAGCCAGCGCGTACGATCTGAGCTGTCGCAATGTCACGGATCACGCTGGGGTTTCGGCGGCCGCCCAGGCTGCCGCCGAGTACCCCGTCGATCTGGCCACGGAAGTATTGCTCGACGCGCAATCGCGAACGGGCAGCCGGACGACCCGCAGGGTTGGCCGACGTGGAAATCAACGGCCCGACCAGCGCGCACAGTTCACGTACCGTAGGGTGATCGGTGACACGTAGCGCCACGGTTTCGTGAATACCGGTGATCCACTCGGGCAGCAGGTTCTGATGCGGCACAAGCCAGGTATTGGGCCCCGGCCAGGTGCTGGCCATGCGGTCGAGCCACAGTTCAGGGAAGTCTTCGAACAGAAAGTCGAACTGGCGAATGTTGTCGGCAATCAGGATCAGGCCTTTTTCCACGGGCCGTGACTTGATCGCCAGCAGACGATAGACCGCCTCTTCATCCCACGGATCGCACCCCAGCCCCCAGACGGCCTCGGTCGGGTAAGCAATCACCGCACCGGCTCGAATATCCTGAGCGGCTTGCTGCACACGCCAACTGCTGACCATTATTTGTCTCTCCGATAAATCCTGGCGGCAGTTTAACCTCAGGGCGCTCTGGCGAACCACCGTCCCGCTTCACAGCTTACGTGTCCTTCCAGTTCAAGTTCGGTCAGGCCCGCCAATACCTTGGGTAGCGGCCAGCCACTGGAAACCGAGAGCCCTTCGCTGGTATGCGGTGCCGCGTGCAGCAGCGCCAACAGTGGATGGTCGCAAGGCTCCGGCTTTGCGGGCATATCGGGTTCAGTGCCGGGCGCAATACGTTTCCAGTGCTGCAAGCCTTCAAGAATGTGATCGACGGTCTCGACCAGCGTTGCGCCGTCGCGTATCAACTGGTGGCAACCCTTGGCACCTGGATGATGAATCGAGCCCGGTATCGCATACACCTCTCGTCCATGCTCGGCAGCCAGCCGCGCGGTGATCAATGAGCCGCTGGCAACACTGGCCTCGACCACCAGCACGCCAAGTGACAGGCCGCTGATGATTCGGTTGCGCCGCGGGAAGTTGCTGGCCTGCGGCCCGGCGTCCAGAGGGAACTCGGAAATCACCGCGCCACCCTGCGCTGCCATCTGCGCAGCGAGTGCCTGGTGCTGCTGTGGATAAAGTTTTTCAAGGCCGGTGCCCAGTACACCGATTGTAAGTCCACCGACATCCAATGCGCCCTGATGCGCCGCACCGTCGATGCCCCGCGCCAGACCGCTGGTGATCACAAAACCGGCACCTGCGAGGCTGCGTGCAAAAGCTCTGGCGGTGTCCAGCCCCGGTCGTGAAGCGCGACGGCTTCCGACCATTCCCAACTGCGGGCGCTCAAGGATCGAAGGGTCGCCAGCAATGAAGATCAGCGGCGGCGGATCGGCGATCTGGGCCAGCAACGCGGGGTAGCAAGGGTCGTCCCACATCAGCAAACGTTGGGCCGGACACTCCAGCCAGGCCAATGCCGCGCTGGCGCCATCACGTACCGAAGGGTCACGACGCGCCTCCGCACAGGCAGCGGGAATGCCCAGTGCACGCCATGCGCTGGCCGGTGCGCTCAGCGCCGATGACGCGCAACCGAAGGCTTCGATCAGTCTGGAAAAGCGTTTTGGTCCTATTTCGGGCAAGCGATGCACACGCAAACGGGCTTCCAGCTCTGCTGGCGAAGAGAGGGCATTTTCGAACAACGGCATGAGATCGTCCCTGATCCATTGTGCATCTCAGACGATGCACAAACCTGTGGATAACTCTGTTGACAACAATTTGATAAGTGTCTGGTTCGTCGCACAAATCCGTATCAGAACCGAAACAGGCCGTCAGGGATTTCGAACCTTGTCCATGATGGACAAAGATCGGCTGGCTTGCAGGACCAAGGCGTAACTAAGCTTGTCGTAAGTACGGAACACCATCAGCAGGCCGGCCCGTTCGTCGGGGATTTTTACCTGTTCGCCAGTGATTCGGTCACGCACCGTTTCGCTGGTCTTGTAGATCGCCAGCACGTTACCCTCGGTCAGGCCGTCGCGTTTGCCCTTGTCGAGCGTGACTACATCCAGCACGCTGACCTGGGTGACGCCGCGTGGCACATCCAGAATCAAACCGTCTATTGGAGCCTGGGGAGCGCTGGGCAGGAACGTCGAGTTGATCGCTCGCTCTTCACTGCTGAACAGGCGATCACCCAGACGCACTTCCTGTGTGGAGCGCTGCAGCATCATGGTCGAGACGTCACCTTCGGTGGCAACCACCTCGGCGCTGCCGACATCATCAGCGTTGATCCCCAGCACTTCCTTGGTCTGCGGGTCGGTGTAGGTTTTGCCCTGACGGAAGATCCCGTAGACGGTGTGCGCCGGGTCCAGCGCGCCCCGTGCATAGACACGATCACCGCTGCCGCTGAGCACCCGCTCGGCATTGCCCGCGACGACATACGGTGCCTTCTCGAACTGCTCGGCAGTGTCGATGATGCGATTGCTGATCAGGAATGCGTTTATCGCACCCAGCGGAATGCTCGGTATGGCCTGGACAACCGGCGTACTGCGCACACGCGGTGACAATTTGATGGTGCCGCGCGACTCGCCGCGATTGAGCGTCACACGCGGTTGACCATCGACCCAAATCAGCGCGAGGGTGTCACCGGGGTAGATCAGGTCGGGATCGTGGACCTGCGGATTGGCCCGCCATATCTCGCGCCATTTCCACGGTTCACGCAAAAACTTGCCGGAAATGTCCCAGAGTGTGTCCCCGGCGACAACGGTGTAGCTCTGCGGATAGCCTTCCCTGAGTTGCACTTGCGCCTGAGCAAGACCGCTGGCGGTCAACAGCAGCAGGGCGAGTAGTGATTTCCTCATGCGGTGAATCCCTTTATCATGTTGCCTCACGCGAACCCTAGAGTCCTGTCCTGGGCTGCCTGCCTTGAACTCCCGAGCCTGGCACCCGACATTGACTTTACCTTAACAGTGCAGCTCTTACGTATATGGCCATTCTAAACATCCTCGAATTTCCCGATTCGCGCCTGCGCACCATCGCCAAACCTGTGGCGATAGTAGACGAAGGCATTCGCCAGTTGGTCGACGACATGTTTGAAACCATGTACGAAGCGCCAGGCATCGGGCTGGCCGCGACTCAGGTCAACGTCCACAAGCGCGTGGTCGTCATGGACCTGAGCGAAGACCGCAGCGAACCGATGGTCTTCATCAACCCTGAGATTGAAAAACTGACCGATGAAATGGATCAGTATCAGGAAGGCTGCCTGTCGGTTCCCGGTTTCTACGAAAACGTCGACCGCCCGCAAAAGGTCCGCGTCAAGGCGCTGGACCGTGACGGCAAGCCTTACGAGCTGGTTGCCGAAGGTCTGCTCGCCATTTGCATCCAGCATGAGTGCGATCACCTGAACGGTAAGCTGTTCGTCGACTATCTCTCCAACCTCAAGCGCGACCGGATCAAGAAGAAGCTCGAAAAACAGCACAAGCTCAACGCCTGATCCGTTGTGACCCCAAAAGGCCTGAACAGGCCTTTTTTTATAATGAGAACTCCATGACTGAGCCACTGCGCATCGTCTTCGCCGGCACTCCGGAATTTGCCGCCGAACACCTCAAGGCCCTGCTCGACAGCCCTTATCAGATCGTCGCCGTGTACACCCAGCCTGATCGTCCGGCGGGTCGTGGACAAAAGCTGATGCCCAGCCCGGTCAAGCAACTGGCGCTGCAACATGACATACCGGTCATGCAGCCGCCCACACTGCGCGACCCTGCCGCGCAGGCTGAACTGGCAGCGCTGCAACCGGATTTGATGGTGGTAGTCGCCTACGGCCTGATCCTGCCGCAGGTGGTGCTGGATATTCCGCGCCTGGGCTGCATCAACAGCCATGCCTCGCTGCTGCCACGCTGGCGCGGTGCGGCACCGATTCAGCGTGCGGTGCAGGCGGGCGATGCCGAAAGCGGCGTGACCGTGATGCAAATGGAAGCGGGCCTGGATACCGGGCCGATGCTGCTCAAGGCGGTCACCGCGATCACCGCGCAGGATACCGGCGGCACGCTGCACGATCGGCTCGCCGAACTGGGCCCGCCTGCGGTATTGCAGGCCATTGCCGGTCTGGCGGATGGGTCGCTGGTCGGCGAGGCTCAGGACGACAGCCTGGCCAACTATGCTCACAAATTGAACAAGGATGAGGCGCGTCTCGACTGGACACGTCCGGCCGACGAGCTGGAACGCCTGGTCCGCGCCTTCAATCCATGGCCGATCTGCCACAGCACGCTGAACGAAGAAACCCTGAAGGTGCTGGCTGCCGATCTGGCCGAGGGGCAGGGCGCGCCAGGAACTGTCCTGGGTGCCAGCAAGGACGGCCTGATCGTCGCTTGCGGCCACAACGCCCTGCGCCTGACCCGACTGCAACTGCCGGGCGGCAAGCCGCTGAATTTTGCTGATCTGTTCAACAGCCGCCGCGAGAAATTCGCCCTCGGCACGGTGCTGGGTCAATGAACCCGCGTCTGGCCGCCGCCAAGGCACTGGCCGCCGTGCTCAGCGGCAAAGCATCGCTGAACAGCTCGCTGCCGACTCAACTGGACAAGGTCGAAGTACGTGATCGCGGCTTGACTCAGGACCTCGCGTTTGGCACCGCGCGCTGGCAGCCACGCCTGTCGGCACTGGCAGCCAGACTGCTGCAAAAGCCTTTCAAGGCTGCCGACGCCGACGTCGAAGCCTTGTTGCTGGTCGGCCTTTACCAACTGTTCTACAGCCGCATTCCGGCCCATGCGGCCATCGGCGAAACCGTGGGCTGCGCCGACAAATTGAAAAAGCCGTGGGCCAAAGGCTTGCTCAACGCCGTGCTGCGCAATGCGCAACGTGACGGCGAGGCGCTGTTGATCGAGCTGGAACACGACCCGGTGGTACGTACGGCCCACCCGCGCTGGCTGCAGAAAGCCCTGAAAGCGGCATGGCCGGAGCAGTGGGAAGCGATCTGCGCGGCCAACAACGCGCACCCGCCGATGATTTTGCGGGTCAACCGTCGCCATAACCGTCGCGATCAATACCTTGAGCTGCTGAACGCTGCCGGGCTGGAAGCGAGCGCATGCACGTTCAGCCAGGACGGTATCGTGCTGGCCGAGCCCTGCGACGTACGCTCGCTGCCAGGCTTTGCCGAAGGCTGGATCAGCGTGCAGGACGAAGCCGCGCAACTGGCCGCCGACCTGCTGGAGCTGGCCCCCGGCCAACGCGTACTGGACGCCTGCTGCGCGCCAGGCGGCAAGACCTGCCATTTGCTCGAAGTACAGCCGCACTTGAGCGGCGTGGTGGCAGTTGATCTGGAAGCCAAGCGTCTGGTGCGCGTGCGCGAAAACCTTGATCGCCTGGGGCTGGACGCCGAGCTGATCGCTGCCGACGCCCGCGCAACAGCGCAGTGGTGGGACGGCCAGCCGTTCCAGCGCATCCTGCTCGACGCTCCCTGCTCGGCGACCGGCGTTATCCGTCGCCACCCGGACATCAAACTGACCCGTCAACCGGACGACATCACCGCGCTCGCGACCCTGCAAGGCGAACTGCTCGACGCATTGTGGCCTACCCTGCAGGTAGGCGGCATGCTGGTGTACGCGACCTGTTCGACACTGCCGACTGAAAACACCGAGGTCATCGAGGCGTTTCTGGCGCGCACCTCGGGTGCCAGAGAGCTGGATATCGCCGGGCAGGCCGGACAATCACCGGCGGGTATCAAGCAGCCCCACGGTCGCCAGCTGCTGGCCCAGCAAGGCGGCCACGATGGTTTCTACTACGCCAAACTGATCAAGATCGCGGCGGCTCGGGAGTAAACGGTTGAAAATCATCATTCTGGGTGCTGGACAGGTGGGCGGGACGCTGGCCGAGCACCTGGCAGGCGAAGCCAACGACATTACGGTGGTCGACACCGACGGCGACCGGTTGCGCGATCTGGGCGACCGCCTGGACATCCGAACCGTGCAGGGCAAGGGTTCCTACCCGGCCGTACTGCGCCAGGCCGGCGCGGATGACGCCGACATGCTGGTCGCAGTGACCAGCAGCGACGAAGCCAACATGATTGCCTGCCAGGTAGCGCATACGCTGTTTCATACTCCAACCAAGATTGCGCGCATCCGTGAGGCGGCGTACCTGACGCGCGCAGGCCTGTTCGAGAAAAACGCAATCCCGGTCGACGTATTGATCAGCCCGGAGCAGGTGGTCACCCATTACATCAAGCGCCTGATCGAGTACCCCGGCGCGCTGCAGGTTATCGACTTCGCTGAAGGCAAAGCGCAGCTGGTGGCGGTCAAAGCCTATTACGGCGGCGCATTGGTGGGCCAGCAGTTGCGCCAGTTGCGAGCGCACATGCCGAATGTCGACACCCGTATCGCAGCGATCTATCGGCGTGACCGGGCGATACTGCCCCATGGCGATACGGTCATCGAAGCCGATGACGAGGTGTTCTTCATCGCCGCCAAGGCTGATATTCGCGCCGTGATGGGTGAGCTGAGGCGTCTGGACGAGAACTACAAGCGCATTGTCATTGCAGGCGGCGGCAATATCGGCGAGCGTCTGGCGGAAGCCATCGAAAGCCGCTATCAGGTGAAGATCATCGAAGTGAGCCCCGCACGCTGCCGCTACCTGTCCGAGCATCTGGACAGCACGGTAGTGCTTCAGGGCAGCTCATCGGACCGCGATTTGCTGCTGGAAGAAAACATCGGCAACACCGACCTGTTTCTGGCGCTGACCAACGACGATGAAGCCAACATCATGTCGTCGCTGCTGGCCAAACGGCTGGGCGCACGCAAGGTGATGACGCTCATCAATAACCCTGCTTACGTCGATCTGGTGCAAGGCGGCGAGATTGACGTTGCGGTCAGCCCGCAGTTGGCCACCATCGGCACGCTGTTGGCTCACGTGCGCCGGGGCGACATTGTCAGCGTGCACTCGTTACGGCGCGGCGCAGCCGAGGCCATCGAGATCGTTGCTCACGGCGACTCTAAATCCAGCAAAGTCGTCGGCCGTGCCATCAGGGACATCAACCTGCCGACCGGTACGGCCATCGGTGCAGTCATTCGCGACGAACAGGTGCTCATCGCCCACGACGTCACCGTGATCGAATCCGGTGACCATGTGATCATGTTTCTTGCGGATAAAAAGTGCATCCGCGACGTGGAGCGACTGTTTCAGGTAGGCCTGAGCTTTTTCTGAACAGGTCCTGAACAAGGCACCACCCTGACTGAACCTCTTGCCGGACCGCTTTGTCGACGACGCTCGTCGATCCGGCCGAATTCTCTCCGAGCCTGTGTATCTCAGACACACAGGCATCATGCCTCCAAGGCTTTGTGAGAGAGAACGCACCCAATGGCTGAATCGGAAAATTCCCGGGCCCCGCTGCAAGGATCACAGACCGACGGCTCACCTGCGGGTGGTTGGCCCGCACTCGGTGCAGTCAACAAACACCTGTTGCGCCAGCACGTACTGATCGAGGGCAATCGCACACTGCTGTCCATGAACAAACCGGGCGGCTTTGATTGCCCCAGTTGCTCCTGGCCGGACCCGAAGAAACCGCACGCGTTCGAATACTGCGAGAACGGTGCCAAGGCGCTGGCTTGGGAGTCGACCAAAAAACGCGTAACGCCTGAGTTCTTCGCCCGCCATACGGTCAGCGAGCTGGCCACCTGGAGCGATCACGACCTTGAAGAACAAGGCCGTATCACTCAGCCGATGCGCTATGACGCCGCCAGTGACAAATACCTGCCCGTCACCTGGGATCAGGCGTTCGCCGAGATTGGTGAAGAGCTGCGCCACCTGAGCGATCCGTCGAAACTGGAGCTGTACACGTCAGGACGTACGTCGAACGAAGCGGCCTTTCTGTATCAACTGTTTGGCCGCCTGTACGGCATGACCAATTTCCCTGATTGTTCGAACATGTGCCATGAGACCACCACTATGGCGCTGCCCGAGTCGATCGGGGTGGGCAAGGGCACCACGACGCTGGAAGATTTCGAGAAGGCCGACGCGATTTTCATCATCGGCCAGAACCCCGGCAGCAATAGCCCGCGCATGATGTCCGAGCTGCACGCCGCCGCACGGCGAGGTGCCAGCATCATCTCGTTCAATCCGTTGCGGGAAAGGGCGCTGGTACGTTTTGCGGCACCGCAAGACCCGCGTGACATGCTCAGCCTGCATGGGGTGAAGATCAGTTCTCAGTACCATCAGGTCCGGATCGGCGGTGACCTTATCGCTCTGCAGGGCATTTGCAAGGCAGTGATCGAAGCCGATGACGTGGCCCAGCATGCAAACCTGCCGCGCATTCTTGATGTGACCTTCATTGACGAGCACACCCATGGCTTTGAGCAATACGCTGCTTACTGCCGACAGTTGTCCTGGGACATCATCGAACGCCATTCGGGCCTGACGCGCCAAGCCATCGAGGATGTGGCGGCAGTCTATATGCGCTCGGAGGGAGTCATCTGCTGCTGGGGCATGGGCGTCACTCAGCACAAGCGGGGCGGCGATGCCGTGCAGCAGATCATTAATCTGCTGCTGCTACGCGGCAACATCGGCAAGCCCGGGGCCGGGGCCTGTCCGGTACGCGGGCATTCCAATGTACAGGGCGACAGGACGATGGGCATCTATGAAAAAGCCGGAGAACCGTTTCTCGCCAGTATGAGCAAGGTATTCGGCTTCGAGGCGTCCAGAAAAAAAGGACATGCCGTGGCTGAGACGTGTGAGGCACTGTTGCGTGGCGAGGTGGAAGCGCTCATTTCGATGGGTGGCAATTTTTTCCGCGCCATTCCGGATACCGATGTGATTTGCCCCACCGTCAGCCGTCTGAAAATGACGGTGCTGGTCAATACCAAGCTCAACCGCAGCGCGACCGTACACGGGCAGAAAGCCTTTCTTCTGCCGTGCGTAGCGCGTTCGGAACTGGACATGCAGAACGGCGTGGCGCAAACCATTACGGTCGAGGACTCGATGTCGATGGTGCATGGCTCGACCGGCATGCTGGAACCTGCGTCGAATCATCTTATTTCCGAAATTGCCATCATCGCCGGTATGGCCAAAGCGACGCTTGAGCCCAATCCCAAGGTGAACTGGGACGGCTATGTGGGCGATTACGCCAGAATTCGCGACAAGATCGAGGAAGTGCTGCCCGAGCAGTTTTACGACTTCAACCAGCGCATCCTGGAGCCGGGCGGTTTCCGCCTGCCCAATGCCGCCAGCGAGCGTAAATGGGATACCGAGTCCGGCAAGGCCAACTTTCTCTTTCCTGAGGGCATCTACGACGAGGACGACACGCCGCCGGGTGCCGAACACCTGCAGTTGATGACGATCCGCAGTCATGACCAGTTCAACACCACGGTGTATTCCAACGACGACCGTTATCGAGACATCTATGGTGACCGCATGGTGGTGATGCTCAACCCGCAGGACATCGAACGCCTGGGGCTGAAGGCCGGAGACTACATCGAGTTTCAGACCGCGCTCGACCCGACTACGGCGCGGCGTGCAGCGGGTTTCAAGGTCGTACCGTATGACGTGCCACAAGGTTGCTGCGCAGCGTATTACCCGGAAACCAACGGCCTGCTGCCGCTGGCCAACCGGGATAAACACGGCAACACCCCGGCAGCCAAGTCCATCCCGGTGAACCTGGTGCGGATGACCCCGGAAGGGGCTCAAGTGGCATTGGAACGGCGCGGGTTGATAGCGGCGGCGAGTTAGCGCTCATCATCATTCGCGTGTCCGCGAACTGCCGGGATTGTAGGAGCGGACTTGTCCGCTCCCACGGCCTTCGGCCAGAATCGAAAGCAGACTTGCGCAGTTCGTGGACAAGTCCGCTCCCACGGCCTTCGGCCAGAATCAAAAGCGGGCTGGCGCAGTTCGCGGATAATTCCGCTCCCACGGCTTTCGGCCAGAATCGAAAGCGGACTTGCGCAGTTCGCGGACAAGTCCGCTCCCACGGCTTTTGGCCAGAATCGAAAGCGGACTTGCTCAGTTCGCGGACAAGTCCGCTCCCACGGCTTTCGGCCAGAATCCAAAGCGGACTGGCGCAGTTCGTGGATAAGTCTGCTCCCACGGCCTTCGGCCAGAATCGAAAGCGGACTTGCGCAGTTCGTGGACAAGTCCGCTCCCACGGCTTTCGGCCAGAATCGAAAGCGGACTGGCGCAGTTCGCGGACAAGTCCGCTCCCACGGCTTTCGGCCAGAATCCAAAGCAGACTTGCGCAGTTCGTGGATAAGTCCACTCCCACGGCTTTCGGCCAGAATCAAAAGCAGACTTGCACAGTTCGTGGATAAGTCCACTCCCACGGCTTTCGGCCAGAATCGAAAGCGGACTTGCGCAGTTCG
>NZ_LJPW01000168.1 GCF_001400735.1 Pseudomonas caricapapayae | reverse complement strand
TTTTGATCTGCCAAGCTGCTAAGCTCACCGTAATTGAAGACAACGGTGGTGACTCAGCGCTGCCTTACTATCGATCTCTCAATCCCGAGCCCTCCTCTTCTGTTTCAAATGACCTGACCTCACAACTGGATCCTGTAGCAGCACAGGGATTGCCGGTACGCACCACTCGAATGACTCCGGGGACAGTTCAGGGCCGGATCATCAACGCGCCAGACCTGCAGCCTTTGTTCCTGATCGGGGACGATGAAACATCACGTCGATGGCTACAAGAACGCGGTGCGGTGCTGAAGCAGATGCAGGCAGTAGGACTGGTAGTCAACGTGGTCACACAAGAACGACTTGCCGTAGTCAGGAGTTGGCTGCCCGACGCGCTCGTGTCCCCCGCATCGGGTGACGAGCTTTCTCAACGACTCGGCCTGAATCACTATCCGGTGTTGATCACCCCAACCGCCATCGAGCAGTAGGAGGTCGGGTTATGGCTCACGATTACGCCATTGAATCACTGCTCAGACCTGCCGTAGAGCTGTACACCGTGTACGTGTGCGCTGCAGGTGCATTCCTATGCGTGTTCGCTCCCTGGGCGTTTGCGCTTACTCCGCTATTCGGCCTCGTGACCTCCGCAGGTTTTCTGGCTCTGGGTATGGTGCGCCTGAAACAAGCATGGCAGGTGCTACGCTATCGCCGAAACATCCGTCGGCTGCCTCATTACACGATGACCAGTAAAGAAGTGCCGGTCAGCAATCAACGTCTCTTCATCGGTCTTGGCTTTCGCTGGCAGCAGCGCCATACCCAGCGGCTGATGGACACTTACCTGCCCAAATACGCCAGCTATGTTGAAGCCACCCCACTGTTCCGCGCCGCTCGTCGTTTTGAGGAAAGAGCGGAGTTTGCTCCATACCCTGTCCGACTTCTGGCCAGAGCCACGTCATGGGACGTGCCCATCAATCCTGTGCGACCGCTTCCCCCGGTAGGCGGGATGCCAAGACTGCACGGCATTGAGCCCTTCGAGGAAAACGTTTCGCTCCCTTTGGGCGAGCGAGTAGGCCATTCGATTGTTCTGGGCACCACCCGTGTCGGAAAAACGCGCCTGGCTGAATTGTTCATCACCCAAGACATTCGGCGGAAAAAACACGGCCAGCATGAGGTCGTTATCGTCTTCGACCCGAAGGGCGACGCCGATCTGCTCAAGCGCATGTATCTCGAGGCCAAACGCGCCGGACGCCTGAATGAATTTTACGTGTTCCACCTGGGCTGGCCGGATCACTCGGCACGCTACAACGCCGTTGGCCGTTTCGGACGGATCTCGGAAGTGGCCACCCGGATCGCAGGCCAGCTCTCCGGCGAAGGAAACTCGGCAGCGTTCCGTGAATTCGCCTGGCGTTTCGTGAACATCATCGCCAGAGCCCTTGTCGCTTTAGGTCGTCGACCTGACTACCTGCAGATCCAGCAGCACGTGATCAACATCGAAGGGATCTTCCAAGAATACGCCTCTAAATACTTTGATGAGTTCGACCCAAAGGCTTGGGAGACGATCGTCGCTATCGAGGGCAAGCTCAACGACAAGAACATCCCTTTCAACATGAAGGGCCGGCCGTTCCGGGTAGTGGCCATCGACCAATACCTGTCACAGACTCGCGTGGCAGATCCGGTGATGGATGGACTGCGCAGTGCCGTGCGCTACGACAAGACCTATTTCGACAAGATCGTCGCCTCGCTACTGCCGCTGCTTGAGAAGCTGACAACCGGGCGCATGGCGGAACTGATCTCGCCTGACTATCAGGACGTGAACGATCCGAGACCAATCTTCGACTGGATGCAGGTGGTCCGCAAAAAGGCCGTGGTCTACATCGGGCTGGATGCCTTGTCGGACACGGAGGTCGCCGCTGCAGTCGGCAATTCGATGTTCTCCGACCTGGTGTCAGTCGCAGGCCATATCTACAAGTTCGGCGTTGACGATGGGTTACCGGGCGGCGTCCCTGGCACCAAGGTGCCTATCAATCTCCATGCTGACGAGTTCAACGAACTGATGGGGGAGGAATTCATCCCGATGATCAACAAAGGCGGCGGTGCCGGCATGCAGGTCACGGCCTACACCCAGACCATGAGTGACATTGAGGCCAAGATTGGTAACAAGGCAAAGGCTGGTCAGGTGATCGGTAACTTCAACAACGTGTTCATGCTGCGCGTACGTGAAACGTCCACCGCCGAGCTGCTCACCAACCAGTTGCCCAAGGTTCAGGTGTTCACCTCTACGCCCGCCAGCTCGGCCACGGACTCTGCATCTGGAACCACCGCATTCACCTCCGCCAGCCATGACCAGGTACAGCAAGTCAGCGTCCCGATGATTGAGCCCGCGCATGTGGTCGGGCTGCCCAAGGGGCAATGTTTCGCGTTGATTGAAGGTGGAAACCTTTGGAAAGTGCGAATGCCGCTGCCTGGCCATGACCCTGACGAGGAGATGCCGACAGATCTGCAGGCCTTGGCTGAAAGCATGCGTCAGACCTATCAGGTCGGCAAGGTTGACGACACGGGCTGGTGGTCAGCGCCCGGTTATCAAACTCTGAACGAGTCCCTGCCTGCAGATCTGCTCGACGACTTCAAAAAAATCGCTGTTGCACCTGAGGATGCGGCATGACTCTCGGCGGGTTGAGCGATCGGCAAGGGGGCATCTGATATGGCTGACGTTGCCGATCGCGCGAAACAGCAACAAGACCAGGAACAAAGCTTCATCGGGTCTCTCTTCACCCTGCCGTTCCGGTTCGCGGCCGTGATGTTCCTCTCTCTGGGCGGTGCGATCATCGTCGAATGGATCTGCATGTACTTTTTTTGGCCGGAGGCTGGCTGGCAGCATGCTCGCGCAATGCTCGATCATGAGCTCAGTTGGCTCTCCAAAGGTTTTCTACAGAGTGTGGTCGTTCAAGAGCCAGGCAGAACAGCGACATGGCTGGTTCAAACCACGTATGACTGGCTGGTGGTCAAGACAGGACTGCAGGAGTGGGTTCAGCGGACTGCTGGCTATGCACAGAGTGGGCAGCCACCTCGCGGCTTCGACATGCGATACATGCTCGGCGTAGGAGTCAGCAAGTTTCAGGACTACGGTCTTGCCGCACTCTACACCACGCTGGTGTTTTGTGTGCGCATGGTGATTCTGACACTCGCGATTCCGTTGTTTTTGATGACAGCTTTCGTTGGCTTCGTCGACGGACTGGTACGCCGGGATCTTCGACGGTTCGGCGCAGGCCGCGAGTCCAGCTACCTGTATCACAAGGCACGCGCCACGATGGGGCCGCTGGTGATTATCCCCTGGAGCCTCTATCTGGCTCTGCCTTTCAGCGTGAGCCCTCTGCTTGTACTCCTGCCGTGCGCAGCACTGCTGGGCCTGGCGGTCAGCATCACGGCGTCCAGTTTCAAAAAATATATATGAGCGCCTCCCATTTGCCAGGCGGACGCATGTGATGACGGACAAGACGGTTGCAGCTATATATCCGGCCTCAATGCCACCGAAGCGGCGGGCCCTAATGAGTTCCGCTGACTCACGCCTCATTACCTTTGCGAACTCAGGGTTCGATATTTTTTTCAGGCTTGATGAGTCCCGGTCCGACCTGTGCTGCCATTACCTACGCTGCCTGCGCAACCTGTGGATGTTTACTGTCTACCCTTCACCTTTCCTGCCTCAATTGATCCCCTCACGGTGCCGATACTGCCGTCCAAGGGCATTGATAGGGCCGGTCATGCGCCAAGACCGCCCAGATCGTCCGCGCCATCTTGTTGGCCAAGGCCACCACCGCCACATTCAGTGGCCGCCGCTTCTGCAGCTCCCTCACCCAGGGCCCCGGATCTTTCGCATTCTGGATGACACTGTGCGCACCATTAATAAACAATTTGCGCAAATACCGGTCACCCTGTTTGCTGATCCCCTGCAGGGTGATTTTGCCCCCTGTACCGGTCTGTCGCGGCACCAAGCCAGCCCAAGCGGCAAATTCGCGGCCCGAGCTAAACGCGCGTGGATCACCCATCGCCGCCACCGCGGCCGTCGCCGTCGCCGTGAGCAAGCCCACTCCTGGGATAGCGACCAGCGCCTTGACCGCCTCATCTGCGCGGCTCAACTCGCGAATCCGCCGCTCGATAGTGACGACTCGTTCTTCAAGTCGGTCGAGCTCGTGCCATTGCTCTCGCAAGCTATCGATCAGCGCCCCAGGCAAGCGCTCGGACAACAGGATCAAAATCTCCGGCAGCCTCCGATTGAGTGCCGCCTGGCCTTTGCCGATGATTTCGCCATACTCCGCGATCAAACCACGCAGGGCATTGCCCTGCATCTGCTTGCATTTGAGCAACTGCGAGCGGATCCGGTGCAAGGCGAGCATGGCTTGTTGGGTTTCACTCTTGACCGCCACGGCACGACTCGGCTGTTGCACGGCACGCCAGATAGCCTGGGCATCAGCCATGTCATTCTTGTGAGGCAGGTTGAAGGCTTTAACGTACGCACCCGGCATCAGTTTGACCTGGTGCCCCATGCCCAGCAGTTGCCGAGCCCAATGATGCGCGCCTCCGCAGGCTTCCATCCCTATCAAACAGCTCGGACGGTTGGCAAAGTACGCCAAGAACCGATCACGCTTGAGAGGCTTGTTCACCACCTCTCCGGTTTGGTCATCCACGTAATGCACCTGGATGATGTGCTTAGCAATGTCGATACCGACCGGCATGGGTTGCATGGTGCATTCCTCCGCGTGGTTGGAAACCTTCATTCACTAGACCTTAGCTCAATGCCTTGGCCTCTTCACCCGGATCAATCCGAGCGGGTAATGAGGGAGGCGCTCATATCATTACCTTTAGGTGCCCTTCATGCAATGGACAGAAGAACAACTGCCCGCGATCCACTCGACTGCGAAGAAGCTATTGGTCCAGGCATTTGCCGGTACCGGGAAAACAACAACGCTCGTCGGATACGCCAAGCACAATGCGTCGGTCAAAATGCTGTACCTCTGCTACAACAAGGCCGTTGAGATGGCAGCCAAGAACCGCTTTCCACGTAATGTGACCTGCAAAACGGCCCACGGCCTTGCCTACGCGGTCTATGGCAGCCAGTACAAACACAAGCAGGCTGGTAATCTGCGCTTGACCGACATCGCGAGGACGATCAATACCCAGGATTGGGAGCTGGCCAAGGACATCGTCTCGACCCTCAATGCGTTCATGGCCAGCAAGGACCTGGAGCTGCTGGAGGACCACTTTGTACGGTTCCAAAGCAACCGCACGCTGACCTCGGTCCAGCAGCAGTACATGAGTAAAGCGCTGAATCTGACCAGAGACGTTTGGAACAAGATGGTCAATATCCATGACCGCTCAGCCTCCATGACGCACGACGGCTATCTGAAGCTCTATCAGATGAGCCAGCCAGATCTGAGCCAGCGTTTCGGTGCGATTTTGCTCGACGAAGGGCAGGACGTGAATCCAGTCATCGCGAATCTGGTCCAGATCCAAACAATCATTCAAATGACCGTCGGTGATCGACATCAGCAGTTGTATCGGTTCAGAGGCGCTGTGGATGCTTTGAACAGCTCAGCGATGAGGGATGCCGAGAAACATTTTCTGACTCAGAGTTTCAGATTTGGGCCGGCAGTGGCTTATGTGGCCAACGTCATTCTGTCCTTCAAGGGCGAAAAGATCCTCTTGCAAGGTCTGGGACAGCCCACGTTGGTGAAACGAGCCTTACCGGAGGATCTACCTCACCGCACCTACCTGCACCGCACGGTGAGCGGTGTGATCGAGAACGCGCTGCGTCTGGTCAACCAAAACCACCGCATGCAGTGGATCGGAGGTATCGACAGCTATTCCTTGCGCGATCTGGAGGACCTGTTCTATTTCAGCCGGGACATGAAGGACCAGGTCCAGCAGCGAAAATTGCTCACTGACTATGCCGATTACGACCAGTATGTCGTGATCGCGAAGGCCACGCAGGATCCTGAGATGTTGCGTTCGATCAAAATCATCGAAAACTACCCAGACCTGCCTCAACGAATCGAGCAACTGCGTGCTGCATCTATCACCTCGGAGCTCGATGCCACCGTGACCCTCAGCACTGCGCACAGAGCCAAAGGTCTGGAGTGGGACTTCGTAGGACTTTATGACGATTTTTCTGCGGATCCGCTCTCGCCTGACATTGATGCCGGCAAACGCGACGATGAGCTGAACCTTCTGTACGTGGCTGTCACACGGGCCATGAAGATTCTGGCGGTCAATTCGCTGGTGATCGACATCATGCAGCGCTTTAAAGACAACCGATCAATCATTGCGGCCGTAGAGTGAGGGTGACCCATGACCACATTTGAATACACCCAGACCTTCGTCCCACTCCCCTACAAAACCGTTACCAGCGGCGTGCTGATGTTGGGGTCGATAGAGAAAAAGGAAAAAATCGTACGCTAAGTGTAACGACCTGCAATCGAAATGGCCCCGACCTGCAATCACCGCGTTTTTGGACCGGGATTGATTGCGCCTATGCGGCCCCGCAAACCAGCATTGACTGCAAATGAACCTGCATTCATCCGCTTCGACCTGCTATCGAGCGCGCCCGCCTAGGATTAAATGCGACTGAAAAAAGCCGATTTTGGCGTGCAGCAAACGGTATTTTCGTCGGCCCAGCCAGGCGGCACTAGGGTTTACGAACACTCCCGGAAGATTGTCTCTTTCGGCTCTAGAAGCTGAGAACTTATCATATCAAAAATGAAAAGCCACCCTATTGTGACGCAAAAAGCGCCTCAGCCCCGCGTCTCACAAGGGTATACTTAAATGAGACAGAAGCGGCGAGTGGTCACTCGCAAATAATTCCGGTTCATGACGGTCGATTGCTGGTCGAACCAGATGAATGCAGGTTCATTCGCAAATAATCCCGGTTTGCCGGCTCGGATAGACGCAATCAATCCCGGTCCAAAAACGCGATGATTGCAGGTCGAGGCCATTTCGATTGCAGGTCGTTACACTTATGGGGCAACGCCAAGTCGGCAGATGGCTCAATTCTGCATCAGCGATAACACCTAAAACCAAGTTTCCATCTGGATGCCGTATTGCCATACACCACCAGAATTGAAGTCGCTTTTGCCGAAGTTGCCAGTCGTGCTGTAGCGGTCCAGGTCCGAAGTCCAATTCATCAGGCTTGCGAACACTCGCAGTTCGGGACGTGTGAGCAGGTCACCCATGTCCGGCTTGAAGGTCGGTGCCACCGTAAACTTCCAGAAGTTACCGTCGACGGCATTGCGTTGCAGGTAGCCTTTGGGGTCGAGGTCCATGGTTTGCCAACTCAGCTCGTAGGCCATCTCGAAGTTGCTGTTGATCTCGTTGGCCAGGCGCATGTTCAGCGTGAGCCAGCGGTAATCGTCGCCTTTGACGTAGCGGTCTTTGCTTTGCTCGGCCAGCAGGCTCGGGCCGATGCGCCATCCCGGCGCGATAGGTGTCTCGCCATACATGGCCAGACGCACCGCGCGGGCGTCGTCGATCAGTTCGCCATCCGCGCCGATATCCTTGACCTGTGCACCCAGGCCCTGCCCATAGAGCAACGCCGCCTTGAAGAAGCCTTCGCGACCGAAAAAGTCCTTCTGGTGATTAGCCAGCATGGTGTGCAGGCCTGAGTCTGCGGGCGCAAAAGCGGCTTGATTGGTGCGCGTACCGACGTCGTTTTTCTTTGCGCCGATGGCGTTGAACATCCACTGCCACTGACCATTGTCGAGGAATTGGTTGGAGGTCAGGATGTAGCTTTCCACATCGGCATCGACGCCGCCCTCACTGAAATCTCCGTAGTTACGTCCGATCAGGGAGTAGTTCGAGCGCCAGTCCCTAGTCATCTGCACATCGTAGATACCGCCACCGGTCCCGGCCAGAAAGACCACGTCCGAGTCAAGCCAGTGGATATCGAAATTATCCCTGTCGAAGCGCTTGCCGACCCACAGGGTGGAGTTCTCGAACACTGAATTACCCTTGAAGGCGGCGATGTGGTCGAGTTCGGTAAATACCTGACGCACGTTCAGGCTGCTTTCGGTGGGTGTCCAGTCGTTATAGCTTTCAACGCCATCGGCGACGGAGACGGTGAACTTGGAGCGCGTGCCGTTCTGCGCGTAGGTTTCTTTCGACAGGTCGAAGCGCATGTAGGTGTCGTCTTCATTACCCAGTCGCCCGACCGCACCGCCGACTGAACCCGCCGGGGTCGTATAAGGCCCGCCGCGCCCCCCGCCCAGCCCGTCGTTGACCAACAAGCCGGAACGGGCGTAGCCCTTGAAGCTGAAGCCGTCGGTGAGATGCCCGGTACCGCTTGGCTTCTCCATGCTCAATTGGCGGGCTTCGAGTTTTGCAACACGATCATCCAGGGCAGGCGCTGGACTGGCTGCCACAGTGGGGGCCACAGCAGGCGCCGCAGGCTGCAAAACAGGGTTGGAAAGTTTGATTTGTTGCAGCTCCTTGGCGAGCGCCTGGGTTTGCTGTTCGGCTGCGGCTGCACGCCTTTCAGCAGCGCTGGCACGGGCTTCAAATGTAGCCATCCGCTCTTCCAGAGTCGCGGCCTGAGAGACCGCCGTCGAGGTGCCGAGCACGCCTGCGAGTACCCATCTTGATGCGTTCTGCATGTGGACTTCCTGTTTTGTTTTTATTGTTTTTGTGACGTTGGCCGAGCTTTTTCCTTGAGCGCAGAATTGTGCGAATCGAAGAAAAAAGGGTGCCACATCGAAAATACGCTGTTACATTGACGATGTTAACGTTAACTTTTATAAAAACAAAAATAAAGAGGGCTCTATGAAACAGCTGAAATCTCTTCTTCCTGTGGCGCTTCTCACTCTGTCTGCGGGGTTCTCTGCGCTGTCCAACGCAGCAAATCTGACGATCTCGTGCGGGGCCGTCGGAGCAGAATTGCAACTGTGCAAAGAGGCTGTTGATGCCTGGTCGAAACAGACCGGCAATGACGTCCAAGTGGTCTCCACGCCTAACTCGGCAACCGAGCGCCTGTCGTTCTATCAGCAAATTCTCAGTACCAAGTCCACCGACATCGACATCATTCAAATCGACATGGTGTGGCCCGGCATGCTCGCCAAACACCTGACGGATCTGCGCGAGCTACTTCCAGCGGATGCCACACAGGGCTATTTCCAGGCTCAGGTGGACAACGCCACCGTTGACGGCCGACTGGTAACGATGCCCTGGTTCACCGACTCGGGGCTGCTGTATTACCGCAAGGATTTGCTCGACAAGTACCAAAAGCCGGTTCCCCAGACCTGGGAGGACATGACGGCCACCGCCAGGCACGTGCAACAGGCCGAGCGCGAGGCAGGAAACGCCAATATGTGGGGTTATGTCTTCCAGGGGCGCGCCTATGAGGGCTTGACGTGCAACGCCCTGGAATGGATCAGCAGCCAGCCGGAAGGCGGGTTGATCAACCCGAAAGGGGACATTGTGGTGAACAGTACGGCCTCGAAAGCCGCGCTGACTCTGGCGAAAAGCTGGGTGGGCGACATTTCTCCGCGCGGCGTACTCAACTACACCGAGGAAGAGGGGCGCGGCGTATTCCAGTCGGGGAACGCACTGTTCATGCGCAACTGGCCTTATGTCTGGGCGTTGGTGCAGAGCCCGGACAGCGCGGTAAAAGGCAAGGTCGGCATCGCCCCCCTGCCCCGCGGCGGAACCAACGGCACCCACGCCTCCACACTCGGAGGCTGGGGCCTGGCCGTCTCGCGATACAGCGCCAACCCCAAGCTGGCGGCAGAGCTGGTGGCTTACCTGACCAGCGCACGAGAGCAAAAGCATCGCGCCCTGGCAGGCGCTTACAACCCGGTGATCGAGTCGCTTTATAACGATCCCGAATTGCTCGCGGCAATGCCTTACTACAACCAGTTGCACGGCATCCTCGCCAATGGGGTGATGCGCCCCGCCGCCATCACCGGCAGCGGCTACCCACGCGTATCCAATGGGTTCTTTGACCGGGTGCATAGCGTGCTGGCGGGCGATTTGCCGGTCGATCAGGCACTGCTTGAGCTGGAAACCGAACTGACGCGCATCAAACGCCGCAACTGGTAAGCCACACGCAAGGAAATCACCATGCCTTCCTCCTCTATCGACTTCCCCCGTGACGACGTTCTCATGACTCGGGAAACGCCTGTGCAACGTCGCAGGGTACGCGCTGCATGGCTGTTTCTGACGCCGATGCTGGTGTGCCTGACGCTGGTGGCGGCCTGGCCATTACTACGCACATTCTGGTTCAGCCTGACTGATGCCGACCTGTCGGACATCGAAAGCAGCTCATTCGTCGGCCTGAGCAACTACCTGTTCTACGACGGTGCCATCTGGTCAGGCGTGTTAGTCGATCCGCAGTGGTGGAACGCGGTGCGCAACACCTTGTATTTCACTGTGGTGTCGGTAGGTCTGGAAATGGTCCTGGGGCTGTTGGTCGCGTTGCTGCTAAACGTCAAGTTCACCGGCCGCGCGCTGGTCCGTGCATTGATTCTGATCCCTTGGGCGATTCCGACTATTGTCTCGGCGAAGATCTGGTCATGGATGCTCAATGACCAGTTCGGCATCATCAACCACCTGATGCTGAACATTGGCTTGATTGACGCGCCTCTGGCCTGGACAGCAGATGCAGACCTGTCAATGTGGGCCGTCATCATCGTCGACGTCTGGAAGACCGTACCCTTCGTCACCCTGCTGATGCTGGCGGCCCTGCAAATGCTACCGTGCGATTGCTACGAAGCCGCCAGGGTCGACGGCATTCATCCGGTGCGGGTGTTCTGGCGTGTGACCTTGCCGCTGCTGATGCCGGCCTTACTGGTCGCGGCGATCTTTCGCATCCTCGACTCATTGCGGGTCTTCGACGTCATATACGTACTGACCTCCAACTCTTCGAGCACCATGAGCATGTCGGTCTATGCCCGCCAGCACCTGGTGGAGTTCCAGGACGTCGGCTACGGCAGCGCCGCCTCCACCCTGCTTTTTCTGATCGTGGCGGTGATTGCCATGCTTTACCTGTACCTCGGACGTCGCCAGCTGGAGGTGCGCTCATGAACCTGCGCCCACTGAAGAAAGCGCTGCTGCGCCTGGCCTTCTGGGGCCTGGTCGGGGTCGTGCTGCTGTACGCGATCTTCCCTTTCTATTACGCCGCCCTGACCTCGCTGAAACCGTCCAGCGCCTTATTTGAAGTGAGCTACTGGATCACCGAAGCCGACTTCTCCAATTACGCAGCGGTCCTCAGCCAGGCTTCATTCCTGCAGGCCATCGCCAACTCACTGGTGGTTGCGCTGAGTGTAGTGATGCTGGCGCTGTTCCTCGGCCTGACGGCGTCCTATGCCTTGGGCAGAGTCAAGTTCCGAGGGCGCGGCACGGTGCTGATGATGGTGCTCGGCGTCTCCATGTTTCCTCAGGTCGCGGTGCTGTCGGGACTGTTTGAAGTGATCCGCGCACTGGGTCTGTACAACACCTCATGGGCGCTGATCCTGAGCTACACGATTTTCACCCTGCCCTTCACCGTCTGGGTGCTGACCACGTTCATGGGGCAACTGCCGCATGAACTGGAAGAAGCGGCAATCATGGATGGCGCATCGCCCTGGGTCACGCTGACCCGCGTGCTGTTGCCGCTGCTGTGGCCCGCCCTGGTCACGACCGGCCTGCTGGCGTTCATTGCCGCGTGGAACGAGTTCCTGTTTGCCCTGACCTTCACCCTGACAGACGCCCAGCGAACGGTCCCGGTCGCCATCGCCCTGATTTCGGGTGGCAGCTCCCACGAATTGCCCTGGGGCCTGTTGATGGCGGCGTCGGTGCTGGTGACCGTGCCACTGGTGATTCTGGTGCTGATCTTCCGGCGCCGCATCGTTTCCGGCCTCACCGCCGGCGCGTTGAAAGGTTGATGCACACAACTGACAAGGAACAGCATCGTGATGAAATTGAAGCTAGACAACATCAACAAGCAATTGGGCGGCACGCGTATTCTGCGCGACGTCAGCCTGGAGATCGCTGCCGGTGAGTTCGTTGTGTTCGTCGGCCCGTCGGGCTGCGGAAAGTCGACGCTGCTGCGCTTGATCGCCGGCCTGGATTCGATCTGTGCTGGCGACCTGCTGATCGACGGACGACGGGTCAATGACCTGGAACCACGCGAGCGTGGTGTCGGTATGGTCTTTCAGTCCTACGCCCTATACCCGCACATGAGCGTCTACGACAACATCAGTTTCGGCCTCAAGCTGGCCAAGACGGAAAAAAGCAGCCTGCGCGAACGCGTGCTGAAAACCGCGCAGATCCTGCAACTGGACAAACTGCTGCAGCGCAAGCCCAAGGAACTGTCCGGCGGGCAGCGCCAGCGTGTGGCCATGGGCCGAGCCATGGCGCGGGAACCGGACATCCTGTTGTTCGATGAACCGCTTTCCAACCTGGATGCCTCGTTGCGGGTACAGATGCGCAACGAAATCGCCCGCCTCCACAAGCGGCTGGGCTCGACGATGATCTACGTCACCCACGATCAGGTAGAGGCGATGACCCTGGCGGACAAGATTGTCGTACTCAACGGCGGTCAGGTCGAACAGGTCGGCTCACCACGCGAACTCTACGAGCGTCCTGCCAGCCTCTTCGTCGCCGGTTTTCTGGGCTCGCCAAGAATGAATTTTCTGCCAGTGAGCTTGCAGGCACCGGGTCGCAGCAGCCTGATCGATATCCCGGCACTGGGCATGAAATCCTTGCCCTTCGACAGCTCGAATCTGACCGAGGATGCGCAACTGACCTTGGGTGTGCGCCCGGAGCACATCACCCTCAATGCTGCGAACAACGGCGTTGGCGTCACGGTATCCGGTGTCGAATACCTGGGCAGCGAGGTCTATGTGCACCTGGCTACCGGCGCGAGCGAGCCCTTGATTTGTCGCTGCGATGCCAAGGCTGGCTGGCAGGTGGGTGACCAGGTCGCGCTGCAATTCGACGACAGCAACCTGCACCTGTTCGACGCCGATGGCCTGGCCCTGAAGCGCCACACAGACGCCAGTCAACACCTGACACCCTGCACCACACCGCACCTTGTACAAGCAGGCACCCTATGAGTTTTTCCGTGAATGCCATGAGCAACCCGATGTCCCCCGCCCTCGAACGCGCGCACCATGCGCTGGAAGAGGGCCTGTCGCAGCTCATCCACGATTATCGGCCCGGTTACCACCTGGCCCCGCCGGCAGGCTGGATGAATGACCCCAACGGGGTGGTGTTCTTTCGTGGCGAATATCATGCGTTCTATCAACACCACCCGTTCGACGCGAAATGGGGCCCGATGTACTGGGGCCATGCAAAGAGTGCCGATCTGGTCCATTGGCAACACCTGCCCATTGCCCTGGCACCCGGTGATGACTTCGACCGGGACGGTTGTTTTTCCGGCAGTGCAGTGGTGTATGGCGACACCCTGGCGCTGATCTACACCGGGCACACATGGCTGGGAGACGTGGGCGACGAGCGTTTTATCCGTCAGGTGCAGTGCCTGGCCACCAGCACCGATGGCATCAGTTTCGTCAAACACGGGGCCGTTATCGACACCCCGCCGCAAGACGAGATGATTCATTTCCGCGACCCGAAAGTCTGGCGACAGGATGGCCACTGGTACCTGATTGCCGGCGCGCGCCTGGGCGACAAACCGCTGCTGCCGCTCTATCGATCCAAGGACCTGCACGCGTGGGAATTCGTCAGCTATGTGTTCTCAGGCGACGACGGCGACGGCTATATGTGGGAATGCCCGGACCTGTTTGGCCTCAATGAACGCGACGTACTGCTTTACTCCCCCCAGGGCATGCCGGCACAGCGCTACGAGCGACTGAACAGGTTCCACACCGGCTATCGAGTGGGCCAGGTCGACAGTCAATGGCAGTTCACCGGCGGGCCTTTTATCGAGCTGGACAGCGGCCACGACTTCTATGCGGCGCAGACGCTGGTGGCGGCAGATGGCAGACGTCTGCTGTTGGCGTGGATCGACATGTGGGAAAGCCCGACACCCACCGAGACGCATCACTGGCGCGGCATGCTCGGCCTGCCGCGAGAACTTGAAGTGCGCGCCGATCGCCTTTGCGTGCAGCCCGCACGCGAACTGACAGCGCTGCGCAACGCAGCCTTGCCAGGCACTGCCTGGTGGAGCGACGCGGGTAGCCAGTGGCTGACCGACATACACGGCGACATGCTGGAAATCCACGTGCAGCTGGACCTGCTCGACTGCATTGAAGGCCACTTGGGCGTGGCATTGCGCTGCAGTCCGGATGGCCAGGAGCAGACCCTGCTTTACTACGATGCGTCGCTAAAACGTTTGATCCTCGACCGTACTCAGTCGGGCACCCACGTCAGCGGTCAGCGCAGCGTAGCGATAGATTCACAACAGAATCAGCTTGAACTGCGGATCTTCCTTGATCGCTCGTCCATTGAGGTGTTCGAGCAAAACGGCAGTTTCAGCTTCAGCAGCCGCCTTTATCCACAGACAGACAGCCTGGGGGTCAAGCTTGTTGCCAACGGCACAGGAGGCCGAGTCTGCATTGCCAACGCATGGCAGCTCTCCTCCGGATACCTGTAAGGTAAATCGTTGAAGTCGCGAAAAAAATCAGCTCTCTGTAGCATGATAATCATCAGTCAACCCGACAGGCCCCGACCCGCATGACCTCAGTTAAAGACGTTGCAAAACTGGCCGGTGTGTCTCTGATGACGGTATCTCGGGCGCTCAATGATCCGGGAAAGCTGAGCCCCGAGACTTATCATCGGGTGCGCAACGCGATTGATGAGCTTCAATTCGTACCCAGCCTGTCGGCTCGCCGGATTCGCGGCGACAACCTGCAGACCCGGACCATCGGCGTATTCGCCCTGGACACCGCAACGACGCCTTTTGCGGTCGAGCTGCTGCTGTCCATCGAACAGACCGCGCAGCAGGCAGGCTGGAACGTATTTATCCTCAACCTGCTGAGTAACCCGCCCACCGACCAGAACATTGACCTGATGCTCTCACATCGCCCCGACGGGTTGATCTTCAGCGCCATGGGCTTACGCAAAGTGAGTATCCCGCAGCGCTTGAAGAGCAAACCGCTGGTACTCGCCAACTGCGTAGCCGATGACAGCAGCCTTGTCAGTTATGTGCCGGACGACGAAATGGGTCAGTACCGTGCCTTGCACCACGCGTTCAGCAAGGGCTATCGACGCCCGCTGTTCATCAACCTGCCAAAACTGAGCCTAGCCTGGGAAATCCGCCAGGCGGGTATGCAGCGTGCCTGCGAGGCATTCGGTCTGGCTCGCGACGAACTCTTGCAATACAACCTGTCCGAGCATGACGCCTATTGGGAAACCGCCGCCATTCTTGCCCGGCATATGACGGATGACCGTCCGCAGTTCGACATTCTGATCTGCGGCAATGACCGCATTGCCTTCTGTGCCTATCAGTTGCTGCTGGGCCGGGGCCTGAAAATTCCCGGCGATGTCGCCGTGCTCGGTTACGACAACATGATCGGCATTGCCGAGCTGTTCATGCCTGCGCTGACCACGGTGCAGTTGCCGTATTACGAGATCGGTCGCAATGCTGCCCGGCACTTGATAGAAAGCCTCGACGTCTCGGGAGCCCAGCCAGTGGATTGTCCGCTGGTGGTCAGGGAATCGTTATGAACGACTGCACAGGATAATCAGGCATCAACGCTGAGCACTCACTGCCGGTATACCGGGCGTTGAGATTCAACCTGGCGAACGACAAACGACAACACCAAAAAAAGCGACCCTCAGGTCGCTTCCTTTGTTGTTTCAGCGAGTAACGGGATTACCGCGGCATATTATCGAGTTCGCCCCACGCCATATCACGCACGGCATCGCTGAAGCTGCGCTCACCTTCGAGGGCAACACGGTTTGCCTGATCCAGGCGCTTGGCAGTAGCGTCCATCGCTTGCCGCTCGCCGAGCAAGTCGGCGCGCAGCTGCTGCAGCAATGATGTGGTCTGTTGAAGCTCCATCGCCATCTCTTCGCTGTTCGAACCGCCGTCCTGAGCACCTCGTTCAAGTTGCGTCAGCAACTCGTCGCGGCGAACGACTAAGGCGTTGACTTGCGATGAGACCCTGTTAAGTTCAAGTCCTGTTGCCATGCCAGCTTCCACCCCTCTGCCAGCCAATATTTCCATGGCATGTCCGAGCGAACGCCGACTTTTTTCAACACTGAGCACATGGGCCAAAGCCGAAGTTTCCGTCTGCCTGGTCCGTTCGCCGGGTATCGAGTACACCATTTCGCTAGCTTGGCGCATGGCCTTTACAGCTTCATCCAGTGCCTGATGATTTCGTTTGAGCGACGCAAATGCACCCCGCACACTTTCTCCATCGGCGTTGCGGTCATCAATTTCAGGCGCTGACAATTCAGGAATGCGCAAAAGCAGTCTGTCTACATGCGCGGACACCGTCCCATAAGCATGCTGGAACGAACCGATAGCATTCGCCTCACGTTCATGCGCCGAATTCATTCGCTGAATTTTGCCGTCAAGTTGTCGCCATACGTCATTCGTTGTCAGCGCAGTAGCCTCCCCGGCGGTGCGCATCGTCGCCTCTTTACGCGGCGACGGAGGGCCATACGGAACATCCCCGGCCTGGGTTCTCTGCCCCAGAGCCTGAATACCGGATTGCTGTAATGCCCGTAACGGCGACTGCAGCGCTCTGCTTCCGGCTTCTAGCACCTCAATACCTTGCAAACCGTCATAAAGACCGTATCGGAACTGGATTTCCGCTTCGAACAACTGATGCGATGTCGCGCCAGTGGCCGAAACGTTCAGCAGCGGCAGCCCTATTCTTGAAGTCACGGGGTTTTCATCGGTGTTATGTACGGCGATCGCCGCCAGCCGATACAGATCAGGTGTGTTTTTGATCTTGTCCAGAACGCCGCGCCAATTCAGTTCGCTTGCTGGGGAGCCCGGCAAACCCAGCGCACGTGCCGACGCCTGCTGCTCACGCGCCAGTAGCGCGTCATTGATGGCGAACCTCGCCTGCGGACGCATCTCGAACACGTATCGCACCTGATTGATGTTGGGCAACGACTGGAAACAGCGCATAACCTGATCGAGGCCAGGTGTTTTGCGACGCAGTTCCGCCACGTCGTTCAGTTTGCTGCCAAGCCCTATATGGCCGATGGCGTGAAAGACTACGGTTTCCAGCGATTCACGCCCGAACAAGTTGAACTCCACCCGCGCGCCGGGAATTGCGCGGGCATGATGCTGGACGGCGCTTTGTTCCTGCTGACGCAATTGATGCAGCATCTCCACTACCGAGGCGCGATCAATTTCGGAGCTCGCCTGCCACACACTGTTGCCTGCGTTCGACATCTCTCGGGCCGCATCAAGGCGCTGACGGCGCAATGCATTTCCATCCAGGGCACCACCGGCTTCCACGTTACGCGCCTTCGAACCTTGTATACGGTCAATCACCTGATTGATTGTCGCGATACGCTCGCTGGGGCTGGTCGAATAAGCGAGCGCACCCAACTCCCCGATATTGTCAGGAAAGGCGCTGGCCAGGCGCTGACGCATCTGGCTCCACTCGTCGCCCGTAATGGGCTTGGCGACTTGCGTATCGAAGGTGCGTTTATAGCTGGCCGTCGACAGGAACGGGCCGCGGCGCTTATCGTCTACCATGCCATCGGTCGGCAGTTGCACATCGCTTGACGCAACGCGGATGCCGGCGAGCTGCAGGTTACCGTTTCCAGTAGACGCATTTATCAACTTTTGGGGGCGATCGCCGAGCGCTGAAGATAGCGCGCCTCCCAGATTCAGGTTGCTGTTGAACTCCAGATTGAAATCCGTGCGGCCCTGAAATTCCAGGCCGATAATCTCTGCCCAGGCATGATCCAGGTGCAACTCCATTTGCCCCCAGTGCGCGCCAGCCTGAGCCGTCGCGCCTACCGACAGTGCCCCCGACGCAGTACTGCGTCGG
>NZ_LJPW01000146.1 GCF_001400735.1 Pseudomonas caricapapayae | reverse complement strand
AGCGGACTTGCGCAGTTCGTGGACAAGTCCGCTCCCACGGCTTTTGGCCAGAATCAAAAGCGGACTTGCAGGTAACGCTGAGTGCTCCGCGTCTGCTCTTTCCTAGTACCAGCGCGCTTCGCCTGGCGGGCGTTTCTTGAAGCGTTTCATGGTCCACATGTACTGGCTCGGGTAGGCCCGAACATACTTCTCGACCACTTTGCTCATCGCCGCTGCCGAGGTTTCAGTGTCGGTGCTGTACATGGCTTCGGGGGCGGCTTCCAGTACCACTTTGTAGCCCGAACCATCCGGCAGGCGCATGGCGTGCAGGAAGACACCTATGGCCTTGCCTCCGGCCAGCATGTTCGGCACAAACTTGCTGGTCAACGCCTGAGTGCCGCAGAAAGGTACGAAGATGCCCGCTGATTCAGCCGGCTCCGGATCGGCCGGAATGCCTACCGACCCGCCTTTGCGGACCTCCTTGATGACACTGAGAATGCCTTCCTTGGTCGATGCCGCAACCCGGTTGCCCAACTGCACACGTTGTTTGCGCAACAGGTCATCCACGGCCTTCAACTTGGGCGGACGGTAGAAGATGATCGGCTTGCACTGGCTGCAATAGAAGTGATTGAGCACTTCCCAGTTGCCCAGGTGACTGGTGATGCCGACCACGCCCTTGCCCGACGCCAGCGCGTCCTTGAGCACGTCGAGCCCTTCGACTTCGCGCACCAGGTTGATCGATTTCTGTGCCGGCCAGATCCACGCACAGGCGCTTTCGGTCAATGTCTTGCCGATGTCCATGAGGCTGTGGCCAACGAGCTTTTCCAGCTCGGGCTCGCTCAACTCGGGGAAACACTTGGACAGGTTGATCCGCGCCACTTCGCGCGAGCGGTTGGGCAGCTTCCACATCAGCCAGCCAATGGCGGTACCCACCCACTGCACGGCGCGCCACGGCAACAGTGCAAACAATCGCAATGCCCCGACCATTACGGCGCCTTTGAACTTATCCACAGATGACTCCCAGATTCTCGAGGCGGGTAGTGTAACCGTCAGCGGCTCAGGATCGCATACCGATCGCAGTCGACGGTGTGGTCCATGACCATGCCGCTGGCCTGCATGTAGGCGTAACAGATGGTCGGGCCGACAAAGGTAAATCCGGCCTTTTTCAGAGCCTTGCTCATCGCTTCGGCCTCGGCGGTAATCGCCGGGACTTCGCTGCGGTCCTTGAAATGATTGATCTTCGGTATATCGCCCACAAACGACCAGAGCAATCCGACCGGATCTTCCAGCGCCAGCCAGGCCCGTGCATTGGTGCGCACAGCCTTGAGCTTGAGACGGTTGCGGATAATGGTCGGATCAAGCATCAGCGCGTCTATCTCGGCGTCGCTCAATTGCGCCAGGCGCTCGACATCGAAGCCGAACAACACCTCGCGATAACGCGCCCGGCGCTTGAGAATCGTTATCCACGACAGCCCGGCCTGGAACCCTTCGAGCAAAAGCAACTCGAAGAGCTTCTGCGCATCGCGCAGCGGCACTCCCCACTCCTGATCGTGATAAGCGATGTACAGGGGGTCTTCGTTGCACCAAAAGCAGCGTGTCATAGGGCTCCCAAGGAGTGGACGTGCGGCCGAATCGGGTATACTCCCGCTCTTTGAATCGCAGCCCAGCACAGGTGAAATTTGTGAGCCAGCCTACGCCAGCCGTGCGTACCTTCCAAGACTTGATCCTCGCCCTCCAGCAATACTGGGCGGAACAAGGTTGCGTGGTACTTCAGCCCTACGATATGGAAGTAGGCGCCGGCACGTTCCACACTGCCACGTTTCTGCGCGCCGTAGGCCCGGAAACCTGGAACGCCGCTTACGTACAGCCAAGCCGTCGCCCGACTGACGGCCGTTACGGCGAAAACCCGAACCGCCTGCAGCATTACTATCAGTTTCAGGTAATTCTCAAACCGAACCCGGATAACTTCCAGGAACTGTATCTGGGCTCGCTCAAGCACATCGGTCTCGATCCGCTGGTGCATGACGTGCGCTTCGTCGAAGACAACTGGGAATCGCCGACGCTGGGCGCCTGGGGTCTGGGCTGGGAGATCTGGCTCAACGGTATGGAAGTCTCGCAGTTCACCTACTTCCAGCAAGTCGGTGGCCTTGAGTGCTACCCGGTTACCGGCGAAATCACTTACGGTCTCGAGCGTCTGGCGATGTACCAGCAGGGCGTGGACTCGGTCTACGATCTGGTCTGGGCTGACGGCCCGTTCGGCAAAGTGACTTACGGCGATGTGTTCCACCAGAACGAGGTGGAGCAATCGACCTACAACTTCGAACACGCCAACGTCGACAAACTGTTCGAACTGTTCGATTTCTATGAAAGCGAAGCTGCGCGTCTGATCGAGCTGGAGCTGCCGTTGCCGGGCTATGAAATGGTCCTCAAGGCCTCGCACACGTTCAACCTGCTGGACGCCCGTCGCGCCATTTCCGTGACCGCGCGTCAGCAATACATCCTGCGCGTGCGCACGCTGGCCCGCTCGGTGGCTCAGGCTTACCTGCAGGCACGGGCCCGTCTCGGCTTCCCGATGGCACCGCCCGATCTACGCGATGAAGTGTTGGCCAAGCTGGAGGCAGCGCAATGAGTGCTCAAGATTTTCTGGTCGAACTGGGCACAGAAGAACTGCCACCCAAGACCCTCGGTTCTCTGGCAGACGCTTTCCTCGCCGGTATTGAAAAAGGTCTGTCGGGCGCAGGTCTGACCTACAGCGCCAAACAGGTCTACGCCGCGCCACGTCGTCTGGCAGTGTTGATCACCGCACTGGCTACGCAACAGCCGGATCGCAGCGTCAATCTGGACGGCCCGCCCCGTCAGGCGGCATTCGACGCCGATGGCAATCCGACCCAGGCAGCCCTGGGCTTTGCCAAGAAGTGCGGTGTCGACCTGAGCGAAATCGATCAGAGCGGCCCGAAACTGCGCTACAGCCAGACCATTCTCGGCAAGCCGACCACGTCCCTGTTGCCGACCATCGTCGAGGACTCGCTGAACGACCTGCCAATTGCCAAGCGCATGCGTTGGGGTGCCCGCAAGGAAGAATTCGTGCGGCCGACCCAGTGGCTGGTGATGCTGTTCGGTGATCAGGTGGTCGACTGCACGATTCTCGCTCAGAGCGCGGGTCGTCATTCTCGCGGTCATCGCTTCCATCACCCGGAAGACGTGCGTATTACTTCACCCGCCGGCTACCTCAGCGATCTGCGCGCGGCTTATGTACTGGCCGATTTCAATGAGCGTCGCCAGATCATCAGCAAACGCGTCGACGAGCTGGCCACCCAACAGGAAGGCACCGCCATCGTGCCGCCGGCCCTGCTGGATGAAGTGTCCTGCCTGGTCGAGTGGCCGGTTCCGCTGGTGTGTTCTTTTGAAGAGCGCTTTCTGGAAGTACCTCAGGAAGCACTGATCACTACCATGCAGGACAACCAGAAGTATTTCTGCCTGCTGGATGCCGAAGGCAAGTTGCTGCCGCGTTTCATTACCGTGGCCAACATCGAGAGCAAGGACCCGGCGCAAATCATCGCCGGTAACGAGAAAGTGGTTCGTCCTCGCCTGACCGACGCCGAATTTTTCTTCAAGCAGGACAAGAAACAGAAACTGGAAACCTTCAACGACCGTTTGAAGAACGTCGTGTTCCAGGCTCAGTTGGGTAGCGTGTTCGACAAGGCCGAGCGCGTGTCGAAACTTGCCGCCTACATCGCTCCGCGCATTGGCGGCGACGCCCAGCGCGCGGCGCGGGCCGGCTTGCTGTCCAAGTGCGACCTGTCCAGCGAGATGGTCGGCGAGTTCCCGGAAATGCAGGGCATTGCCGGTTACTACTATGCCAAGGCCGACGGCGAGCCTGAAGATGTCGCGCTGGCGCTCAACGAGCAGTACATGCCAAGAGGTGCGGGTGCCGAGCTGCCGACAACACTGACCGGCGCTGCCGTGGCCATTGCCGACAAGCTTGATACGCTGGTCGGCATCTTCGGTATCGGCATGCTGCCCACCGGCAGCAAAGACCCTTATGCACTGCGTCGTGCTGCGCTGGGCATCCTGCGTATCCTGATCGAGAAGAAGCTGGACCTGAATCTGGTCGAGACGGTGAAATTCGCCGTTACGCAGTTCGGCGCGAAGATCAAACCAGCCGGTCTGGCCGAGCAGGTACTCGACTTCATCTTCGACCGCCTGCGTGCGCGTTATGAAGACGAAGGCGTGGATGTAGCGGTGTACCTCTCGGTACGTGCCCTGCAACCTGCCTCGGCGCTGGATTTCGATCAGCGTGTTCAGGCAGTCCAGGCCTTCCGCAAACTGCCGCAAGCTGCCGCACTGGCTGCGGTGAACAAGCGCGTATCGAACCTGTTGAGCAAGGCCGAGGGCAGTATCGCCCAGACTGTCGAGCCCAAGTACTTCGACAACGCCAACGAGTTCTCCCTGTACTCGGCCATTCAGCAGGCCGACCATGCCATCCAGCCAATGGCTGCCGAGCGTCAGTACAGCGAATCGCTGGCGCGTCTGGCGATGCTGCGTGAACCGGTCGATGCGTTCTTCGAAGCAGTCATGGTCAATGCGGAAGACGCCAATGTGCGCGCCAACCGCTATGCCTTGCTGTCGCGACTACGCGGCCTGTTCCTCGGCGTTGCCGATATTTCGCTGCTGGGCTGACAGGGGAGTCGAGGGTGAAACTGCTGATACTTGATCGGGACGGAGTGATCAACCATGACTCCGACGCTTACATAAAGTCGGTGGATGAATGGGTGCCCATTCCCGGTTCGATCGAGGCTATCGCAGATCTGAGCAAGGCCGGCTGGACGGTGGCTGTCGCCACCAACCAGTCGGGCATTGCCCGAGGTTATTATGATCTGGCCACTCTGGACGCCATGCATGCGCGCTTGCGCAAGCTAGTGGCGGAGCAGGGTGGCGAGGTCGGTTTGATCGTCTATTGCCCGCATGGGCCAGACGATGACTGCCACTGCCGCAAGCCCAGACCCGGCATGCTGCAGGCCATCGCCCGTCATTACGCAGCAGACCCCAAAGGTCTCTGGTTCGTGGGCGACAGTAAAGGTGACCTGCAGGCCGCAGTGGCCGTCGATTCTCAGCCTGTACTGGTGATGACCGGCAAAGGCCGTAAAACGATGGACAGCGGAGTGCCGGCAGGCACGTTGATTTTTGACGATCTGGCGGCGGTTGCCGCAGAACTTATCCACAACAGCGCTTCACTGAACAGGTAGCTCGTCAGGTTCAGGACGCTCAAGGAGCGGGCACCTGCCCGTACGGTAAACGTAACTATGTCGATCATGCAGGCAATCAGGACCTTCTTCTTTTACCTGTTGCTGGGCACCAGCTCGTTGCTGTGGTGCACATTGAGCTTTTTCATTGCACCTTTCCTGCCGTTCAAAGCCCGCTATCGCTTCATCAACGTCTACTGGTGTCGCTGCGCCATCTGGCTGACCAAAGTGTTCCTGAACATTCACGTTGAAGTGAAGGGCGCAGAAAACGTACCGAAAACACCCTGCGTGATCATCTCCAACCACCAGAGCACCTGGGAGACCTTCTTTCTATCGGCGTATTTCGAGCCCATGAGCCAGGTTCTCAAGCGTGAGTTGCTCTATGTGCCGTTCTTCGGTTGGGCTATGGCAATGCTGCGGCCGATCGCCATTGACCGCGATAACCCGAAAGCCGCGCTAAGGGAAATTGCCAAGAAAGGCGACGAACTGCTCAAGGATGGAGTCTGGGTGCTGATATTCCCGGAGGGCACGCGCGTGCCTTACGGCCAGGTCGGTAAATTCTCTCGCGGCGGCACTGCCTTGGCGGTAAACGCTGATCTACCGGTTCTGCCCATCGCACATAACGCTGGCAAATACTGGCCTCGAGATGGCTGGGCAAAGAAGCCCGGCACTATCCAGGTGGTAATAGGCGAACCGATGTATGCAGAGGGCACAGGTCCGCGTGCCATTGCCGCGCTGAATGACCGCGTTCAAGCCTGGAATGAGGACGCGCAGCGAGCGATGGGCTCGCCTGTTGCACCCGCAGTAAACCCCGAGAAAGTACCGGCGTGATTTTGTGGATAACCTGTGTACGGTTTTTCTGAAAGCAGTCAAAAAACCAGATTAACCCTCTAATTTATATACATATTTTTTCAGGCTATAAAAAACTGAAAAACGTGCATAAGTTTTAGTGATGTAGTTGAAACCGACCTGCGCAGGTCGGTTTTTTTATGCTTGATGGATTGGCGAAACGACAGCCCGATAGGCTCGAGCAGGCATGCCGTACTGCTGGCGGAATACCCTGCTGAAATGCGCCACATCACTGAACCCCCAACGCCAGGCGATCTCGCCGATTTGCCGGTTGACGAGCAACGGTTCGCGCAGGTCAGTGGCGCAACGCTGAAGCCTGGATGCCAGCAGATACCGGCCAAACGAAGTCTGTTCATCCTGAAAAAGACTGCTGATGTAGCGCGTACTCACCCCGAATCGGGCGCTGACGCTATCCAGGGAGAGGGCTGTATCTGAAAGATTGGCCTGAATGTGGTCCTTGATGCGCAGCAGTAAACCACTGCGCCTTGAACCCTGTACCTGTCCTTTGACACGCTCGGACAACGCCATGGCTAACAGATCCAGACCTTGCTCTGTAATCCGCATTTGCTGCGTTGCGTCGACTCGATTTTCCAGAGCAGCCAGACCAGTAAAAAGGTCGAAGACCAGCCCGTTGAGAGGGTTGTCACGAGACATTGATAGCGCGGTCAGATATTCCAGATTGCACAAGCGCTGTTGCAGGCTGTTGCGCGGAATTTGCACTACGGTCTGCCTGAATGCACTGTCGAAGTGCAGCCGATAGGGGCGACGAGTGTCGTAAATAGCAAAATCACCGACTTTCAATACGGCGTCGCGCCCCTCCTGAGATACCTGAGCTTGCCCCTCGAGCGCCAGACTCACCAACACGAACTCATCGTCACTGCGCGCGATCCTTGTGGCATCTCGAACAACCGTTTGCTCACAGGACTGTATGTCCACCAAGGCCAGCGTTGCCACGCTATGCGAGCGCAAGCGCCCATGAAAGCTCTGCCGATCCGAGAACGCGCAGTCCAGCGGGACGAACGTATTGCACACCACTTCTTGCCAGAAATCTGCGCGCTCCCGTGGGGCAATACTGTGGGTATCGAAATAGATGCTCATCGCGTTCAACCTGCACTTTGAATGCTTCGAGCCGATCTTCATGCAAGTCTGAAACCATTCCTGCGGGTCCATCGCGACCAGTCAAAAAGCCCTTCCTTTTCGTCCTAATCCGATCGCCAGTAAAGCCAATAGCCTGTGTTCAGCCAACCACCATTAAAGGTTATGACGATGAAAGCGCCACTGAAAGTTGCCTGTGTACAGGCTGCGCCCGTGTTTCTCGATCTGGACGCTACAGTAGACAAGACAATAATGCTGATCGAGCAGGCAGCGGCGGCTGGAGCCGGTCTGATCGCCTTCCCGGAAACATGGATTCCAGGCTACCCGTGGTTTTTGTGGCTCGATGCACCCGCCTGGAACATGCCGTTGGTACATCGCTACCACCAGCAGTCTCTGGTCCTGGACAGCGCTCAGGCCCGGCGTATCAGCGACGCGGCTCGCCAGTACGGTATCTATGTAGTGCTGGGTTATAGCGAGCGCAGCAAGGCGTCACTGTACATCGGTCAGTGGATCATTAATGACCAGGGAGAGACCGTTGGGGTGCGCCGTAAGCTCAAGGCAACTCACGTGGAGCGTACCTTGTTCGGCGAGGGCGACGGCGCGTCGCTGCGGACCTTTGAAACCCCCATAGGCGTACTGGGTGCCCTGTGCTGCTGGGAGCACCTGCAGCCGCTTTCCAAGTACGCCATGTATGCGCAGAACGAACAGATTCACGTGGCAGCCTGGCCCAGCTTCAGCCTGTACCGGAATGCCACAAGCGCTCTCGGGCCCGAAGTCAACACCGCCGCTTCACGGATTTATGCCGCAGAAGGGCAGTGCTTCGTCATTGCCCCTTGTGCAATCGTCTCGCCCGAGATGATCGAGATGCTTTGCGACAATGACGCCAAGCTTGGCCTGCTGCAGGCCGGTGGCGGACATGCGCGGATCTTTGGCCCGGACGGAAGCGATCTGGTGCCCGCGCTGGGCGAACATGAAGAAGGCTTGCTTTACGCAACACTTGATCCTGCCGCCTTGACCTTCGCCAAGGTCGCAGCGGACCCGGCTGGGCATTACTCACGTCCCGACGTCACACGCCTGATGTTCAACCCCAATGCCAACCCTTGCGTCGTGGATCTGCCGGGCTTGCCGGTCAGCGGCGAAGTTGTCGAGCTGTTTCAGCCAGCCGTCGCGCTGGAGGTGTGACCATGCAATCAGCGATTCCTGAGCATCTGCGCAAGCCACGCGAGCTGAACAGCAATGTGCCCGAGGGCTATCAACCGCCGTTCCCCGCATGGTCTGCGCGTTTCGATCCCTTGGCAGGGCAGGTAGTAATGGCCTGCTTCGGCGTTCAGGCCCTGCACCTGGCAGGCTTGGCGGAACTGGCCCCTATAACCAATTATTTCGCCGCCAGTTCAGGTCCGCAGTATTGGGACAGTGCACGCTGCGTGGATATGGATGGCTTCCATACCTGCATTGCCATCGCTTATTGGCGCGACGTGGACACGTTTCATCAGTGGCGCAATAGCTCGGGTTTCATGCAATGGTGGCAAGACCCGGCTCGTGAAACCGGACCACTTGGCTGGTTTCAAGAGGTTGTCTGTCCAACCGTCGAGCGTTTCGAAACACTTTTTTCTGCCCCTGACATGCCCGAAGGCGTTACGCACCTTGCCACTCACATGAGTGAGCCGATTCTGGAGCATGCTTACTGGGGCAGTTCCCGCGACCGCATTCCTCTGGGGCAGACCGACGCATTGATCGGCAGCAGACGTTCTTTCACTGCGAACGTTGTGCGTCCCGGTCGTGTGCGCCTTTTCGGTCGCGACAACCTGTGCCTGATTCGCTCTGGCCAGGACTGGAGCAGTACCACCGCGCAGGAACGCGACCTGTACGTAAACGATATACAACCCGTACTCAACACCGGAATGACGTTTCTGCGTGACCAGGGCGCCGCCGTTGGCTGCCTGAGCTGTCGCTTCATGCAGGCGCTGGACAACAAGACCGGCGAGCCTCTGGAAAAGAGTTTCGGACTGGCCTGGTTCGATGATCTGGCCAACCTGGAGCGCTGGGCGAAGACCCACCCGACCCATGTGGCGATCTTCGGCGGCTTCATGCAGTACGTGCAGACCCTCAACTTTCAGGTCCAGTTGCGCCTCTACCATGAGATCGCAGTCATTCCGAGTGAAGCCCAGTATTTCGAGTACCTCAACTGCCGTCCCGGAAGTGGTTTGCTCAGCCGCTGATACGCACTTGTCCTTGAGGAAACAGAACATGCAACGACTCCCTTTGAGTGCCCGCTCAGCGCTGGCAGGGTCTACCTGGCTATGTTGTTCGACAGTCACCTGTGCGCTGGAGATCACCGCAGGTGATTACGAGCCGCTACCGGTGGGCATGAGTGCGTTACTTGTATATGCACAACATGCCGAAAGCTCGGACTTCTACAGCCAAGGTCATAAAGTCTCGGATGACTTCAGGCTCAAGACCGATGTCGGCCTGTTGCGCTATATCCATTCGTTTACGCCAGGCAACAACACAGTGATAGAGCCGCAGTTCATTCTGCCCTACGGGCATCTGAAGGGCGGTGGTGATGCAAGCTCGCTCGGCCAGACCACCGGCACCGGCGACCTGATTATTGGCACACCGGTAAAGTGGACCCTGGACACCGCTAACAAGGATGTCTTTTCCTTGGCACCGTACGTGTATATGCCGACCGGGAGTTACGAAAATGACGACGCACTCAACCTCGGTGAAAACCGCTGGCGTCTCTTGTTACAAGCGGCTTATATCCACCACTTCAATGCCAACTGGGCAGTGGACACCGCCGCAGATGTCTCATGGTTCAGCCATAACGATGATTACGGCGCCGCCAGCAGTACGCTCAAGCAAAAAGCTCGCTACGAATATCAGGCCTATCTGCGCTACAACCTTTCGCCGAAAACCCATTTTGCTGTAGGTGGCGGCCACATCGATGGCGGAGAAAACCGCGTAGCGGGCCTCAATCAAAACGATCAATTGAACACCACGTACATACGCTTGAGTGCAACGCACATGCTTGCGCCGTCGATTCAGGTACAGGCAGTGCTCGGCAGGGATCTGGAAGTGGAAGAGGGCTTCAAGGAAAAGTTACGCTTGAACCTGCGCCTGGCAAAACTGTTTTAAAGCACAAACAAAAACCCCGGCTTTCGCCGGGGTTGGTGTTTTCATGTGCTCATCAGAAGTCCAGGTTGGACACTGCCAGCGCATTGCTCTCGATGAAGTCACGACGTGGCTCGACCGCATCACCCATGAGGGTGTTAAAGATCTGGTCAGCGCCGATGGCGTCTTCGATGGTGACTTTCAGCATGCGACGCACGCTCGGGTCCATTGTGGTTTCCCACAGCTGATCCGGGTTCATCTCACCAAGACCCTTGTAGCGCTGGATGGTGTGGCGCTTGGTGCTTTCGGCCATCAACCAGGCAAGGGCTTCCTTGAACTCGGTGACAGGCTTTTTGCGCTCGCCACGTTGTACGTAGGCACCGTCTTCCAGAAGCGTGCTGATCTGCGCGCCCAGAGCCGTAACGGTCTTGTAGTCGTTGCTGCCGAAGAAGTCGCGGTTGAAGGTCACATAGTTCGACAGGCCGTGGGAGATCAGTTCGACCTCTGGCAGCCAGACGTTACGCTCACGGTCTTCACGCAGGCTGGCCTTGTACACCAGACCCGACTTCTCACCGGTGCGCAAACGCGCATCGAACAGTGCCAGCCAGGCTTGCATGCCCTCATGGTCGGACAGCTGCTCCAGCGTGATCGGCGGCAGGTAGACGAAGTGCTCGGTCAGTTCCTGTGGGTACAGACGCGATAGACGCTTGAGCGTCTTCATGACCATGCGGAAGTCGTTGACCAGTTTTTCCAGTGCAGTACCGGAAATGCCCGGCGCCGATTCGCTGAGGTGCAAGCTGGCGTCTTCAAGGGCCGATTGGGTCATGTATTCTTCCATGGCCTCGTCGTCCTTGATGTACTGCTCTTGCTTACCTTTCTTGACCTTGTACAGCGGCGGCTGAGCGATGTAGATATAGCCACGCTCGATCAGCTCAGGCAACTGGCGGAAGAAGAATGTCAGCAGCAGGGTGCGGATGTGCGAACCGTCGACGTCAGCATCGGTCATGATGATGATGTTGTGATAGCGCAGCTTGTCGATGTTGTACTCTTCGCGGCCGATGCCACAGCCCAGCGCAGTGATCAAGGTGCCCACTTCCTGAGAAGAGATCATCTTGTCGAAGCGTGCTTTTTCAACGTTCAGGATCTTGCCCTTTAGAGGCAGGATGGCCTGGGTTCTACGGTTACGCCCCTGCTTGGCTGATCCGCCAGCAGAGTCCCCTTCCACCAGGTACAGTTCGGAGAGGGCAGGGTCTTTCTCCTGGCAATCAGCCAGTTTGCCCGGCAAACCAGCGATATCAAGAGCGCCCTTACGGCGAGTCATTTCACGAGCCTTGCGCGCAGCTTCACGGGCACGGGCTGCGTCGATCATCTTGCCTACGACGGCTTTGGCTTCGTTCGGATTTTCCAGCAGGAAGTCGGAGAAGTACTTACCCATCTCCTGTTCCACTGCTGTTTTGACTTCGGACGAAACCAGCTTGTCCTTGGTCTGCGAGCTGAACTTCGGATCAGGCACCTTGACCGAAATGATCGCAGTCAGGCCTTCACGCGCATCGTCACCGGTGGTCGCGACCTTATGCTTCTTGGCCAGACCTTCCTGCTCGATGTAGTTGTTCAGGTTACGCGTCAACGCAGAGCGGAAACCCACCAGGTGAGTGCCGCCATCACGCTGCGGAATGTTGTTGGTGAAGCACAGCAGGTTCTCGTTGAAGCTGTCGTTCCACTGCAGCGCAATCTCGACACCAATACCGTCGTCACGCTGAATATTGAAGTGGAACACCTGATTGACCGGGGTTTTGTTGGTGTTCAGGTATTCAACGAATGCGCGCAGACCGCCTTCATATTTGAACAGCTCTTCCTTACCGCTACGTTCATCCTTGAGGACGATGCCGACACCGGAGTTCAGGAAGGACAGCTCACGAATCCGCTTGGCCAGGATGTCCCAGCTGAAGTGGATATTCTTGAAGGTTTCAGCGGAAGGCTTGAAGTGGATCTGGGTGCCCGTGGTGTCACTTTCACCGACGATTTTCATCGGTTCCTGTGGAACACCGTGCACATAGGTCTGCTCCCAGATCTTGCCGCTGCGACGAACCGTCAGCAATAGAATTTCTGAAAGGGCGTTAACAACAGAGACACCTACACCATGCAAACCGCCGGATACTTTGTAGGAGTTGTCATCGAACTTACCGCCAGCGTGAAGCACGGTCATGATGACCTCGGCTGCCGATACGCCTTCTTCTTTATGCACATCTACCGGAATACCGCGGCCGTTGTCGCGCACGGTAATAGATTCGTCTGGATGGATGATGATGCTGATGTCGTCGCAATGGCCTGCCAATGCTTCGTCGATCGAGTTATCAACCACCTCGAACACCATGTGGTGCAGACCGCTGCCATCGTCTGTATCACCGATGTACATTCCGGGACGCTTGCGTACGGCATCGAGTCCTTTCAGCACCTTGATGCTGGACGAGTCGTACATTTGGTTTTCGCTCATGCAATCACTCCCGATGGTCGTGGGTCTGGGTGATACGGCCTTGTTCCACGTGGAACAAAGCGACTGGCGTTTCCGTCTGCCAGCCTTCCCTCAAAAATTCTTGATCTACGCAGGTGATAAACACCTGGCAGCGTAATTCTTCCAGCAAGCGGCAAAGTGCGCGTCGATGGTTGTCATCCAGTTCGGAGGGCAAATCATCCACCAGATAGATACACTGGCCGCGACGGACCTGACTGACCAGGTGTCCCTGAGCAATACGCAGTGCGCAGACCACCAGCTTTTGCTGACCGCGGGACAATATATCTGCCGCATTATGAGCGCCTAATCTAAGGCGCAGGTCAGCTCTTTGTGGTCCTGCCTGGGTGTGTCCCATCTGCTGATCACGATGCAGGGAGGAGGAGAGCACTGTACTCAGCTCTTTTTCCTTGTCCCAGCCTCGGTAGTAGCTCAGGGTCAAACCTTCAAGCTCGACAAGTTCGCTCAAAGTCTGTTCGAAGACTGGCTTCAATGCCTTGATGTAGGCGCGACGAAACTCATCGATCTCTTCACTCGCCGAGCACAACTCACGGTCCCATGCCGCCTGTGAAGCGGCGTCAAGTGTACCATGCCGAAGCCACGAGTTTCGCTGCTTGAGGGCCTTCTGCAGGCGCTGCCAAGTGGCCATAAACCGAGGTTCCACGTGGAACACTCCCCAATCCAGAAACTGCCTGCGTATCTTCGGCGCGCCTTCAAGCAACCTGAAGCTGTCAGGATTGATGAGCTGCAGCGGCAAAATCTCTGCCAGCTGGGCAGCGCTTCGCGCATTCTGCCCATCGATACGAATCTGAAACTCGCCTTGGCGGTCGCGTGAAACACCGAGATTGCTATGGCCACCCTGCGCAAGATCGACCTGCCCGAAGACAGTGCAGGATGGCTGTTCATACTGGATAACGGGAAGCAGGCGACTGCTGCGAAAAGAGCGAGCGATGCCCAGCAGATGAATGGCCTCCAGAACACTGGTTTTGCCACTGCCGTTTGCGCCGTAGAGAATATTGATACGCGGGGAGGGGGAGAGGGTCACCGGGTGCAGATTGCGCACCCCGGTGACCGAGACGCGACTAAGAGACATCTAGGTTGCGCTGGACATTGAATTACAGACGCATCGGCATGACAACGTAGGCGGAATCGTCGTTATCCGACTCTTGCACCAGGGCGCTGCTATTGGAATCGGACAGGATCAGGCGAACCTGTTCGGTCGTCATGACGCCCAGTACGTCGAGCAGATAGCTCACGTTGAAACCAATCTCCAGAGAATCACCGTTGTACTCAACGCTGATTTCCTCTTCTGCTTCTTCCTGCTCGGGGTTGTTGGCCTGAATTTTCAACTGACCATTGGCCAACTGCAGACGGATGCCACGGTACTTCTCATTGGACAGAATCGCGGTACGACTGAATGCCTCGCGCAATGCCTGGCGATCGCCCAGCACCAGCTTGTCACCGCCTTTAGGCAGAACGCGTTCATAGTCCGGGAATTTGCCATCGACCAGTTTTGAGGTGAAGGTGAATTCGCCGGTAGTAGCACGGATATGATGCTGACCCAGAACGATGCTGACCGTACCGTCTTGCTCGGTCAGCAGACGCGCCATTTCGAGAATACCTTTGCGCGGAACGATCACCTGATGGCGATCAGCGTGTTCGATATCGGCAGACATCGAGCACATCGCCAGACGGTGACCATCAGTGGCCACCGCACGCAAGATACCGGCACTCACTTCCAGCAGCATGCCGTTGAGGTAGTAGCGAACGTCCTGCTGAGCCATCGCAAAGCTGGTGCGCTCGATCAGACGGCGCAGTTTGCTCTGTACCAGATTGAACGTCAGCGAACCTGGACCTTCTTCAACCGTAGGGAAGTCATTGGCTGGCAATGTCGACAGGGTAAAACGGCTACGACCGGCCTTGACGATCAGTTTCGAGTCATCGAGTTTGATATCGATCAGCGCGTCATTGGACAGGCTCTTGCAGATATCCATGAGCTTGCGCGCGGGAACCGTGATTTCTCCGGGTTCGGCAGGCTCTTCCAGCTGGACGCGGCCAACCAGTTCGACTTCAAGATCAGTACCGGTCAGCGATAGCTGCTGACCTTCCACGACCAGAAGCACATTGGACAGAACCGGCAAGGTCTGGCGGCGTTCTACCACGCCGGCGACCAATTGCAGGGGTTTCAACAGGGCTTCGCGTTGAATGGTGAAATGCATGGTCTAGTCCCTTGCCTTAATAAGCTGCACTGGCGTTATCACGTAGTCAGAGTGCGCAGCAGGTTCTTGTAGTCCTCGCGGATATCCGCATCGGATTCCTTGAGCTCGTTGATCTTTCTGCAGGCGTGCAAGACTGTCGTATGGTCCCGGCCACCGAACACGTCGCCAATTTCCGGGAGACTGTGGTTGGTGAGTTCCTTGGAAAGCGCCATGGCCACTTGACGCGGTCGGGCAACAGAACGGGAACGACGCTTGGACAACAGATCAGAGATCTTGATCTTGTAATACTCGGCGACGGTGCGCTGAATGTTATCCACACTGACCAGCTTGTCCTGCAACGCGAGCAGGTCTTTCAGTGATTCGCGAATGAGCTCGATGGTGATGTCGCGGCCCATGAAGTGCGAGTGAGCGATGACGCGCTTGAGCGCACCCTCCAGCTCACGCACGTTGGAGCGAATTCGCTGGGCAATGAAGAACGCCGCATCATGAGGCAGATCGACCTTGGCCTGATCCGCTTTCTTCATGAGGATCGCTACCCGGGTTTCCAGCTCGGGTGGCTCGACAGCCACTGTCAGCCCCCAGCCGAAACGCGATTTGAGTCGTTCCTCCAGGCCTTCGATTTCCTTCGGATATCGATCGCTGGTCAGAATGACCTGCTGCCCACCTTCCAGAAGCGCATTGAACGTGTGGAAAAACTCTTCCTGTGAACGTTCCTTGCGAGCAAAAAACTGGATGTCATCGATCAACAACGCGTCGACTGAACGGTAGAAGCGCTTGAACTCATTGATTGCGTTGAGCTGCAAGGCCTTGACCATGTCTGCGACGAAACGCTCCGAATGCAGATAGACAACCTTTGCGTTCGGATTCTTCTTGAGCAGATGGTTACCCACAGCATGCATCAAGTGCGTTTTACCAAGACCTACGCCGCCGTAAAGAAACAGCGGGTTGTAGCCATGCTTGGGGTTGTCGGCGACTTGCCAGGCGGCAGCACGTGCCAGCTGGTTGGATTTACCCTCGACAAAGTTCTCGAACGTGAACGTGCGGTTCAGGTAACTGGTGTGCTTGAGCGCGCCTTCGACCTGTACGGTACGTTGCTCCGCACGCGCGGGGGCCTGCTGAGAGCTGGCACCGGCCATCGGGTCGAAGCTGTCACGTGAAGGCTCGTCATGTGCTGCAACGCTCTGAACCGGTGCAGACACGGCAACCGCAGCGGGTGGCGCTGCAGATGTCGCTGGAGCAGGAGCAGAAACGCTGCTGACCGAATTGGCAGACAACGCCTGGGACGCTGCAGCTGCCAGTGGCGCGTTGGGGGCGGCACGTGGTGCAGAGCTGCGCTTGCTTCCTATTAATAAGGAAAGAGCAGGGGCCATGCCGTGGCCATGCTCGCCCAGAAGCTCAAGCAAACGACCAAGGTATTTTTCGTTGACCCAATCGAGAACAAAACGATTGGGTGCATACACGCGCAACTCGTCGCCTTCGGCTTCGACCTGTAGCGGACGGATCCAAGTGTTGAATTGCTGGGCAGGCAGCTCATCGCGCAAAAGCTCCACGCACTGCTGCCAAAGTTCCACTGACACGGATATCCCCTGAGTTGAAAGCCGGTGAGGCAAAAACAGCCGCCATTGTAACGATCCGCAGAGGACTTATCCACATGTAGGTTGCTCACAGATAGCTATAAATCAACGATTTATGAAGTGCTCACGCGACAAGCGGTCAAATCCTGAGATCTGTGGATAACCACTCTTCAGCCCATTGCATAACTCGGGCGTGAACTCTGTGTATAACTCGCCTGTGGATAAAACGGCATTCCATGCACAGCTTTTCCGACAGTGCGGCACAGGCAAGGCACGGCTTCTGGACAACCTTTTGAAACGCTGTACATGTTGATTTTAAAGGCCTTCAGGATGTTATCCACAGAAAATGGCTGCGTAAGAGTTATAAGCTTTATAAAGAAGCTTTAAATACTCTCTTCTTTTTATTTCTATAACTGACAGGAGGCCGGGTGCATTGAAACGGCTACCCGACAGAAGAATGTCTATAAAAGGTGTATATGAAGAAAAGCTGGTTGGAAATTGACCTGCGGGCCTGCTTTCTCTAGAATCCCCGGTCTCTTAAAACGGGGGCCATTCCGGCCCGTAGTGGACGAACCAGGTAACACGCCATGAAACGTACTTTCCAACCCAGCACTATCAAGCGCGCCCGCACCCACGGTTTCCGTGCACGCATGGCCACCAAGAACGGCCGCGCAGTCCTTTCGCGTCGTCGTGCCAAAGGCCGTAAGCGTCTGGCAGTTTGATAAATCGGCACAGGAGGTGAGTCGAGACTTCAGTCGGGAGAAGCGTTTGCTGACCCCCCGGCATTTCAAGGCAGTCTTTGACTCCCCTACCGGCAAGGTTCCGGGGAAAAATCTCCTGCTCCTTGCGCGCAACAACGACCTTGATCATCCCCGGCTGGGGCTGGTGATAGGTAAAAAGAGCGTGAAGCTCTCCGTCGAGCGCAATCGTTTGAAACGCCTGATGCGCGAATCATTTCGCCAACACCAAGACAATTTGGTCGGTTGGGATATCGTTATCGTCGCGCGTAAAGGTTTGGGTGACGTAGAAAACCCTGAACTGATTCAGCATTTCGGCAAGCTCTGGAAACGTCTGGCGCGTAGCCGACCCATTCCGGAAGAAAAATCCGAAACTGCAGGGGTAGACAGTCCAGATGCGTAAACTGGCACTCGTTCCGATCCAGTTTTATCGCTATGCCATTAGCCCGCTGATGGCCAGTCACTGTCGTTTCTACCCCAGTTGCTCCTGCTACGCGTATGAAGCCATCGAGAATCATGGCCTTTTGCGCGGTGGCTGGCTGTCAATTCGTCGCCTGGGTCGCTGTCACCCGTGGAATCCCGGTGGTTATGACCCGGTTCCAGCTGTCCCCACCTCCCGTTCTTCTTCGATGGCCGAGTAATCATGGATATTAAACGCACGATCCTGATCGTCGCCCTGGCAATCGTGACCTACGTCGGGGTTCTGAAATGGAACCAAGACTATGGCCAGGCTGCCATGCCGACCCAGAATGTTGCAGCCAGCACCACCGCACCGGGTATTCCGGATACGGCCGCTGGTACTAATGGTTCTGCAAGTGCCGACGTTCCAAGCGCTACTGCCAACACTGCCGCAGCACCTCTTGAAACTCCGGCCGTAGCCAGCAAAGACCTTATCCACGTCAAGACCGATGTGCTCGATCTGGCGATCGATCCGGTGGGTGGCGACGTTGTTCAGCTTCGCCTGCCTCTGTATCCGCGTCGTCAGGATCGTCCTGATGTTCCGTTTCAGCTGTTCGACAATGGCGGCGAACGTACTTTTCTGGCGCAAAGCGGCCTGACTGGAACGAACGGTCCTGATGCACGCGCCGCCGGTCGTCCGGTTTATTCCTCCACGCAAAAGACTTATCAACTGGCTGACGGCCAGGACACGATGGTCGTGGAGCTGAAATTCTCGGAAAACGGCGTCAATTACATCAAGCGCTTCACTTTCAAGCGCGGCCTGTACGATCTGGTCATGACCTATGTTGTGGATAACCAGAGCGCGCAACCCTGGTCCGGTAATCTGTTCGCGCAACTGAAGCGTGACGCCAGCTCCGATCCTTCGTCGACCACTGCCACCGGTACAGCCACCTATCTGGGTGCAGCACTGTGGACTGCGGCCGAGCCGTACAAAAAAGTGTCGATGAAAGATATCGACAAGGGTCAGGTCAAGGAAACCGTTCAGGGCGGCTGGGTTGCATGGCTGCAACACTACTTCGTGACCGCGTGGATTCCTGATCACAACGCCACCAACGCCGTTCAGACCCGCAAAGACAGCCAAGGCAATTACATCATCGGTTTCACCAGCCCGACGCTGTCGGTTGCACCTGGTGCACAGGGCGAAACCAGCGCCACGCTGTACGCAGGTCCGAAAAGCCAGGCAGTACTCAAAGAGTTATCCCCAGGTCTGGAACTGACAGTCGACTACGGTTTCCTGTGGTTCATTGCCCAGCCTATCTTCTGGTTGCTGCAGCATATCCACGCCATTCTCGGTAACTGGGGCTGGTCGATCATCGTCCTGACCATGCTGATCAAAGGTCTGTTCTTCCCGCTGTCCGCAGCCAGCTACAAGTCGATGGCACGCATGCGCGCCGTGGCTCCGAAGCTTGCATTGCTGAAGGAGCAGCATGGCGACGACCGTCAGAAGATGTCCCAGGCCATGATGGAGCTGTACAAGAAAGAGAAGATCAACCCACTGGGTGGATGCTTGCCGATTCTTGTACAAATGCCGGTTTTCCTTTCACTGTACTGGGTACTCCTGGAAAGCGTGGAAATGCGTCAGGCACCGTGGATCCTGTGGATAACTGACCTGTCGATCAAGGACCCGTTCTTTATCCTGCCGATCATCATGGGCGCAACCATGTTCATCCAGCAGCGTCTGAACCCGACTCCGCCGGACCCGATGCAGGCCAAGGTCATGAAAATGATGCCGATCATTTTCACGTTCTTCTTCCTGTGGTTCCCTGCCGGTCTGGTTCTGTACTGGGTTGTGAACAACACCCTGTCGATTGCACAGCAGGCTTACATCACTCGCAAGATCGAAGCGGCTACCAAGAAAGCAGCTGCCTGATCTAACCTGTGAACAGGTTGTACAAGACGCCCCCTAGTGGGGCGTTTTGCTATCCGTCATTTGTCCTGGAGCCGGACCATGAACGTTCCTCGTGAAACCATCGTCGCCATCGCTACAGCCCAAGGGCGAGGCGGTGTCGGTATCGTCCGTGTATCAGGTCCTCTGGCCGGCAAGACGGCTGAAGCCATCATCGGCCGCACGCCGAAGCCACGATTCGCCCATTACGGGCCTTTTGTCGACGAAGCCGGACATGTACTCGATGAGGGGATCGCGCTGTATTTTCCCGGACCCAACTCGTTCACCGGCGAGGACGTGCTGGAACTTCAGGGCCACGGCGGCCCAATCGTTCTGGATATGCTGCTGCAGCGCTGCCTGCAACTGGGCAGCCGTCTCGCTCGTCCGGGAGAATTCAGCGAGCGTGCGTTTCTCAATGACAAGCTCGATCTTGCTCAGGCTGAAGCCATTGCGGATTTGATCGAGGCAAGTTCTGCACAGGCGGCGCGCAATGCACTGCGCTCATTGCAGGGCGCTTTCTCCCGGCGTGTGGATAACTTGACCGAGAAATTGATCAGCCTGCGCATCTATGTAGAGGCTGCAATCGACTTTCCCGAAGAGGAAATCGACTTCCTTGCCGATGGCCATGTCCTGAGCATGCTCGATGACGTGCGTATGGAGTTATCCACAGTTCTGCGTGAGGCAGGTCAGGGGGCTTTATTGCGCGATGGGATGACCGTCGTGATCGCCGGACGTCCGAATGCCGGTAAATCAAGCTTGTTGAACGCTCTGGCAGGTAGAGAGGCGGCAATCGTCACCGAGATTGCCGGCACCACCCGTGATGTATTGCGTGAACATATCCACATAGACGGAATGCCCTTGCATGTCGTCGATACCGCTGGGCTGCGGGATACTCAAGATCAGGTGGAAATGATCGGCGTGCAGCGCGCACTCAAGGCCATCGGTGAAGCAGACCGGATTCTGCTGGTGGTGGATGCGACCGCGCCGGAGGCAGCAGACCCGTTTGCATTGTGGCCCGAATTCCTCGAGCAGCGCCCGGACCCGTCGAAAGTCACGCTGATACGCAACAAGGCAGATCTGAGTGGAGACCCTGTCGATCTGCAAACCAGCGTTGATGGCCACGTCACCATCAGCCTGAGCGCCAGGTCGGGTGGCGAAGGGCTTGAACTGCTGCGCGAGCATCTCAAAGCCTGCATGGGCTATGAGCAAACATCGGAAAGCAGCTTCAGCGCACGTCGACGCCACCTTGAGGCGCTGCGCCATGCCAGTGACTCGCTGGAGCACGGCAGGGCTCAACTCACCCTGGCGGGCGCTGGAGAGCTGCTGGCCGAAGACCTGCGTCAGGCACAGCAAGCGCTTGGCGAAATTACCGGTGCATTCAGCTCCGATGATCTGCTTGGCAGAATCTTCTCCAGCTTCTGCATCGGCAAATAAACCTCCCGGCATGGCCCATCCTGGGTCATGCCTTCAAGCAGCACAAGACGCCCCTTTCTGCTGCAGCGTTATCCACATGCTCCGCCATTGTCCTCCTTTACTTTGCCTCAACACCTGAATCTGACGAGTAGAAATGCCCGAGAGAGGGATTTTCCGCGCCCGATTTTTGCTGAAGAGCCTTTTTTTGTGGATTAAGCCCTGTGAATAACCGCCCCTTAGCTCGGTGGGTAAGCAGGGTGCAAACCTGAAGATAAATCGCCCTGTGGACAAGTGGTTATCTTATCAACAGGCTCAGGACGGTTATCCAACCCCCTCATACCCACATGAACACAGACTTTTGAATCTCTGTACACACTGAAAATAAAGGCCTGTGGCGATCTATCCACAGAATGGTGGCTCAGTAAGAATAAACATAAAAACAAGGCTTTATAAACTTTCTTTCCTTTTTATTTTCTTTATTCGTGAGTTTTCCACAGCTGGTTAAATTTTGTCCAACGGGTTTCATTCAGGTGGGGTAAGTCCCTATACTTGTCAGCTATCCCAATTTCTCATCGACAACAGGCACGAGGTGCGTGGTGGATTTCCCTTCCCGTTTTGAAGTGATCGTCATCGGTGGCGGTCATGCCGGTACCGAGGCCGCACTGGCGTCGGCACGCATGGGTGTCAAAACCCTGTTGCTGACCCACAACGTGGAAACACTCGGCCAGATGAGTTGCAACCCTGCCATCGGTGGTATCGGTAAAAGCCACCTGGTCAAGGAAATCGACGCCTTGGGCGGTGCCATGGCCATGGCTACCGACAGGGGCGGCATCCAGTTTCGCGTGCTGAACAGCCGCAAGGGGCCGGCCGTACGTGCAACCCGTGCGCAAGCCGATCGCGTGCTGTACAAGGCAGCTATCCGCGAGACTCTCGAAAATCAGCCCAACCTGTGGATATTTCAACAGGCCTGCGATGACCTGATCGTCGAACAGGATCAGGTCCGCGGCGTGGTGACCCAGATGGGTATGCGCATATTTGCCGATTCCGTGGTGTTGACCACAGGTACGTTCCTTGGCGGACTTATCCACATTGGTATGCAGAACTATTCAGGTGGCCGCGCAGGTGATCCTCCCTCGATCGCACTTGCTCACCGGTTACGCGAACTGCCACTGCGCGTAGGCCGACTGAAAACCGGTACCCCGCCGCGCATTGACGGGCGTTCTGTCGATTTCTCGGTGATGACCGAGCAACCGGGCGACACGCCGATTCCGGTCATGTCGTTCCTGGGCTCCAAGGAACAACATCCGCCGCAGGTGAGCTGCTGGATTACCCACACCAACGCCCGTACTCACGAAATCATTGCCTCCAACCTTGATCGGTCGCCGATGTATTCAGGCGTGATCGAGGGCATTGGTCCGCGCTATTGCCCATCGATCGAAGACAAGATCCACCGGTTTGCCGACAAGGAAAGCCACCAGGTCTTCATCGAGCCTGAAGGACTGACTACCCACGAGCTGTACCCGAACGGGATTTCCACCTCGTTGCCATTCGATGTGCAACTGCAGATCGTCCGGTCGATTCGCGGTATGGAAAACGCACACATCGTTCGCCCTGGTTACGCCATCGAATACGACTATTTCGATCCGCGTGATTTGAAATACAGCCTGGAAACCAAAGTCATCGGCGGTCTGTTCTTTGCTGGTCAGATCAACGGTACAACCGGCTACGAAGAGGCCGGTGCCCAGGGTTTGCTGGCCGGGACCAACGCCGCACTGCGTGCACAAGGTCGAGACAGCTGGTGCCCGCGTCGCGATGAAGCGTACATCGGCGTTCTGGTCGATGACCTGATCACGCTCGGTACGCAAGAGCCTTACCGGATGTTCACGTCCAGGGCCGAATACCGTTTGATCCTGCGTGAAGACAACGCGGACCTGCGACTTACCGAAAAAGGCCGTGAACTGGGCTTGGTCGATGACGCCCGCTGGGCTGCGTTCTGTACCAAACGCGAAAGCATCGCGCTGGAAGAACAGCGCTTGAAAAGTACCTGGGTGCGTCCCGGTACCGAACAGGGCGATGCAATTGCCGCACACTTCGGCACGCCACTGACCCATGAATACAACCTGCTCAATCTGCTGACCCGCCCGGAAATCGACTATGCGAGCCTGATTGCCGTTACCGGTCAGGGCTGCACCGATCCACAGGTGGCCGAGCAGGTCGAGATCAAGACAAAATACGCCGGTTACATCGACCGTCAGCAAGATGAAATTGCCCGGCTTCGGGCCAGCGAAGACACGCGTTTGCCAGAAGATATCGATTACGCCGGCATTTCCGGTCTGTCCAAGGAAATCCAGAGCAAGCTGGGGATAACTCGTCCGGAAACACTCGGGCAGGCTTCGCGCATACCCGGCGTCACACCCGCAGCGATTTCCCTGTTGATGATTCATTTGAAAAAACGCGGCGCGGGCCGTCAGTTGGAGCAAAGCGCTTGAGTTCTATGGTCACCCCGCAACACGCCCAAGAGTTATCCACCGGTGCCCGGGAGTTGGGGATTGACCTCACCCCGCTCCAGCACGAGCAACTGCTGGCGTATCTGGCGCTGTTGATCAAGTGGAACAAGGCCTACAACCTGACCGCGGTGCGCAATCCGGACGAAATGGTATCGAGGCACCTGCTCGACAGTCTCAGCGTAGTGCCGTTCATCGACGGGACACGCTGGATCGACGTCGGCAGCGGCGGTGGGATGCCCGGCATTCCCATGGCCATCCTGTTTCCGCAGCGCAAAGTGGCGCTGCTGGACAGCAACGGCAAGAAGACCCGCTTTCAGACCCAGGTCAAACTGGAGCTGAAACTGGATAATCTTGAAGTTATCCACAGCCGTGCAGAAAGTTATCAGCCCGATGTGCCGTTCGACGGGATCATCTCCCGTGCATTCAGCAGCCTGGAAGACTTCACGGGCTGGACCCGCCACATGGGCGACGTGAATACACGCTGGCTGGCAATGAAAGGGCTGCATCCTGACGATGAGCTGGTAGCATTGCCCTCGGATTTTCACCTCGATAGCGCACACGCCTTGACCGTTCCGGGTTGCCAAGGCCAACGCCATCTGCTGATACTGCGCCGCACGGCATGACGGGGAACACAAGCAAGAATGGCTAAGGTATTCGCGATAGCGAACCAAAAAGGTGGGGTAGGCAAGACCACCACATGTATCAACCTCGCCGCGTCACTGGTCGCAACCAAGCGCCGTGTGCTGTTGATCGACCTTGATCCCCAGGGCAATGCGACCATGGGCAGCGGTGTCGATAAACACAATCTGGAAAACTCGGTCTACGACCTGTTGATCGGTGAATGCGATCTGGGTCAGGCCATGCAGTTTTCCGAGCACGGTGGTTACCAACTGCTTCCGGCCAACCGTGATTTGACGGCGGGCGAGGTGGTTCTGTTGGAAATGCAGATGAAAGAGAGTCGTCTGCGCAATGCGCTGGCACCTATCCGCGAGAATTACGATTACATTCTGATCGACTGCCCGCCCTCTTTGTCGATGCTGACCCTGAACGCACTGGTTGCGGCGGACGGTGTAATTATCCCCATGCAGTGTGAATACTTTGCGCTCGAAGGTCTTAGCGACCTTGTGGATAACATCAAGCGCATCGGTGAATTGCTCAATCCGCAGTTGAAGATCGAAGGTCTGCTGCGCACGATGTATGATCCGCGGCTGAGCCTGATCAATGATGTTTCCGCGCAGCTCAAGGAACACTTTGGCGAGCAGCTGTACGACACCGTGATCCCGAGAAACATTCGCCTGGCCGAAGCACCGAGTTTCGGCATGCCTGTGCTGGCGTATGACAAGTCATCTCGCGGTGCACTGGCCTACCTGGCCCTGGCAAGTGAACTGGTCCGTCGTCAACGTCGCGGCGCAAAAACCGCTCAGCCAACCTAAGGAATTCCCATGGCCGTCAAGAAACGAGGTCTCGGACGTGGGTTGGACGCACTTCTGAGCAGTCCAACCGTCAGTTCGCTGGAAGAGCAGGCCGTGAAGGCCCCGCCAAGTGAGTTGCAGCATGTGCCGCTGGACCTGATCCAGCGCGGCAAGTATCAGCCGCGCCGTGACATGGACCCGCAGGCGCTGGAAGAACTGGCCCAGTCGATCAAATCGCAAGGCGTGATGCAGCCGATCGTGGTGCGTCCGATCGGTGACAACCGGTTTGAAATCATCGCTGGCGAGCGTCGCTGGCGCGCGAGCCAGCAGGCCGGTGTCGAGACGATCCCGGCGATGGTTCGTGATGTGCCGGACGAAACCGCGATTGCGATGGCGCTAATCGAAAACATCCAGCGCGAAGACCTCAATCCCATCGAAGAAGCCATGGCGCTGCAGCGCTTGCAGCAGGAGTTTCAACTGACCCAGCAGCAGGTGGCGGATGCCGTCGGCAAGTCTCGGGTCAGTGTGGCCAACCTGTTGCGCCTGATTGCCTTGCCTGAGGCCATCAAGACCATGCTGTCGCATGGCGACCTGGAAATGGGTCACGCGCGCGCGTTGCTCGGTCTCAGTGAGGACCGGCAGGTCGAAGGTGCGCGACATGTTGTCGCACGCGGGCTTACCGTGCGCCAGACTGAGGCACTGGTCAGGCAATGGCTGAGCGGCAAGCCGGAGGCTGCCGAACCGGTCAGGACCGACCCCGATATCAGTCGCCTCGAGCAGCGTCTGGCCGAGCGTTTAGGCTCTGCGGTGCAGATTCGTCACGGGCAGAAGGGCAAAGGGCAATTGGTCATCCGTTACAACTCCCTTGACGAGCTTCAGGGAGTGCTTGCCCACATCCGCTGAAACAATTGCTCTGTAGCGTATAGTCGGAAATCACTACCCGACTGTTGAATAGGGGCTGAACCGCCCCTATACTCTGCGCGCATTTTGTCGGCACAAATTATGCCAAGTTATTGATTATGGCGACCGACATCAAAGGAGCAGTTGCGATGGAATCCCGCATGCCAGACCGCTTGCCGTTCTATCGCCTGGCGGTTTTTCCGCTATTGCTGGCTCAATTGATCGTGCTGCTCATGGCCGCACTGGTGCTGTGGCAGTGGCAAGGAGTCGTTGCAGGATATTCGGGACTCTGTGGAGGCCTGATAGCCTGGCTACCCAATTTATACTTTGCTCACAAGGCATTCCGGTTTTCCGGGGCCAGAGCAGCGCAAGCCATCGTGCGGTCGTTCTACGCCGGCGAGGCAGGCAAACTGATTTTCACGGCAGTGCTTTTTGCATTGACGTTTGCAGGTGTGAAGCCATTGGCGCCGCTGGCTGTATTCGGCGTGTTCATGTTGATCCAGGTGGTCAACTGGTTCGCTCCCCTGCTTACGAGAACAAGACTTTCGAGACCTTAGGGCGTTTGAGGCAACCATGGCAGAGCAAACAGCTTCGGGCTATATCCAGCACCACTTGCAGAACCTTACATTCGGGCACCTGCCCAATGGCGAATGGGGCTTTGCCCACACCGCAGCAGAAGCCAAGGAAATGGGTTTCTGGGCTTTCCACGTCGATACCCTCGGCTGGTCGGTTGCGTTGGGTCTGATTTTCGTTCTGATCTTCCGCATGGCGGCCAAGAAGGCAACTTCCGGTCAGCCCGGCGCGCTGCAGAACTTCGTTGAAGTTCTGGTCGACTTCGTCGACGGCAGTGTGAAAGACAGCTTCCACGGGCGCAGTGCGGTTATCGCACCACTGGCGCTGACCATCTTCGTCTGGGTTTTCCTGATGAACGCGGTCGACCTGGTGCCGGTGGACTGGATTCCACAGCTGGCCATGCTGATTTCGGGCGACGAGCACATTCCGTTCCGTGCCGTTCCGACCACTGACCCGAATGCCACATTGGGCATGGCCCTGTCCGTGTTCGCACTGATCATTTTCTACAGCATCAAGGTCAAGGGCATCGGCGGTTTCATCGGCGAACTGACCCTTCACCCGTTCGGCAGCAAGAACCTGTTCGTGCAGGCGCTGTTGATCCCGGTCAACTTCCTGCTGGAATTCGTGACGCTGATCGCCAAGCCTATTTCCCTGGCTCTGCGTCTGTTCGGCAACATGTATGCTGGCGAGCTGGTCTTCATTCTGATCGCCGTGATGTTCGGCAGCGGTCTGTTGTGGCTCAGCGGTCTGGGTGTAGTGCTGCAGTGGGCGTGGGCTGTGTTCCACATCCTGATCATCACCCTGCAAGCGTTCATCTTCATGATGCTGACCATCGTCTACCTGTCGATGGCTCACGAAGATAACCATTGAGATTCGTCTCAGGACGCGTCTGATGACCGCTTCGCCACTGGCGAGGCGGTGCCCGCAAGGGCTGATGTAGAAACGATTTTGTTTTACCGCTTCAATTAAAAAAACCTAACCAATACGACGTAAAAGTCGGGAGGAAAGATGGAAACTGTAGTTGGTCTAACCGCTATCGCTGTTGCACTGTTGATCGGCCTGGGCGCACTGGGTACTGCAATCGGTTTCGGCCTGTTGGGCGGCAAATTCCTGGAAGGCGCTGCGCGTCAGCCGGAAATGGTTCCAATGCTGCAAGTTAAAATGTTCATCGTTGCGGGCCTGCTCGACGCCGTGACCATGATCGGTGTTGGTATCGCTCTGTTCTTCACCTTTGCGAACCCCTTCGTTGGTCAACTCGCTGGCTGATCACTCGAATTTTCGAGTTGATTGGTGTGATGGACAACGAACGAGCGAGGTGTTGGCGTGAACATTAATGCAACCCTGATTGGCCAGTCCGTTGCGTTCTTCATTTTTGTGCTGTTCTGCATGAAGTTCGTGTGGCCTCCGGTCATCGCGGCTTTGCACGAACGTCAGAAGAAGATCGCGGATGGACTGGACGCTGCTTCCCGAGCAGCTCGCGACCTGGAGCTGGCCCAAGAAAAAGCGGGTCAACAACTGCGCGAAGCTAAAGCTCAAGCAGCCGAGATCATTGAGCAAGCCAAGAAACGCGGTACTCAGATTGTCGACGAAGCCCGTGAAACGGCCCGCGTTGAAGCTGACCGTGTGAAGGCTCAGGCTCAGGCCGAGATCGAGCAGGAACTGAACGGTGTCAAAGACGCCTTGCGCGCCCAGTTGGGTAGCCTGGCAGTCAATGGTGCAGAGAAGATCCTGGGTGCCACAATCGATCAAAACGCGCACGCGGAGCTGGTTAACAAACTGGCTGCTGAAATTTAAGCGAGGGCGATCATGGCAGAACTGACCACGTTGGCCCGACCTTACGCAAAGGCGGCCTTCGAGCACGCGCAGGCCCACCAGCAGCTGGCCAATTGGTCAGCCATGCTCGGCCTGGCTGCTGCGGTGTCGCAAGACGACACCATGCAGCGCATGCTCAAGGCCCCGCGACTGACGAGCGCACAAAAGGCCACCACTTTTATTGAAGTGTGTGGCGAAAAGTTCGATGCCAAGGCACAGAATTTCATCCACGTCGTTGCTGAAAACGACCGCCTCCCGCTTCTGCCGGAGATCGCCGAACTGTTCGACCTGTACAAGGCCGAGCAGGAAAAATCGGTCGATGTGGATGTCACCAGTGCTTTCGCATTGAACCAAGAACAGCAAGACAAACTCGCCAAGGTTCTCAGTGCACGGCTCGGCCGGGAAGTGCGCCTGCATGCTGCGGAGGATGCCTCTCTGATAGGGGGTGTCGTAATCCGCGCCGGCGACCTGGTTATCGATGGCTCAGTTCGTGGCAAGATCGCGAAACTAGCCGAAGCATTGAAATCTTGAGTTTGAAGGGGCAGCAGAGCAATGCAGCAACTCAATCCTTCCGAAATAAGTGAAATCATCAAGGGTCGCATCGACAAGCTCGATGTAACCTCCCAAGCCCGTAACGAAGGCACAGTCGTCAGCGTGTCTGACGGTATCGTGCGGATTCACGGTCTGGCCGACGTAATGTACGGCGAGATGATCGAGTTTCCGGGCGGCGTCTACGGTATGGCGCTGAACCTTGAGCAAGACTCTGTGGGTGCCGTTGTACTGGGTGCCTATACGACTCTGGCTGAAGGCATGAGCGCCAAGTGCACTGGCCGCATCCTCGAGGTTCCGGTAGGTAAGGAACTGCTGGGTCGCGTTGTCGATGCACTGGGTAACCCAGTTGACGGCAAAGGTCCGCTGAACAACACCGAGACCGATGCGGTCGAGAAAGTTGCTCCAGGCGTGATCTGGCGTAAGTCGGTAGACCAGCCTGTACAGACTGGCTACAAGGCTGTCGATGCCATGATTCCTGTCGGCCGTGGCCAGCGTGAGCTGATCATCGGTGACCGTCAGATCGGTAAAACCGCTCTGGCCATCGACGCAATCATCAACCAGAAGAACAGCGGCATCTTCTGCGTATACGTAGCGATCGGTCAGAAGCAATCGACCATTGCCAACGTCGTTCGCAAGCTCGAAGAAAACGGCGCACTGGCTAACACCATCGTCGTGGCTGCAAGTGCTTCCGAATCCGCTGCGCTGCAATTCCTTGCACCGTACTCGGGTTGCACCATGGGTGAATTCTTCCGCGACCGCGGTGAAGATGCGCTGATCGTATATGACGATCTGTCCAAGCAAGCAGTGGCCTACCGCCAGATCTCCCTGCTGCTGCGCCGTCCACCAGGCCGTGAAGCTTACCCAGGCGATGTGTTCTATCTCCACTCCCGTCTGCTGGAGCGCGCATCGCGTGTTTCCGAAGAGTACGTAGAGAAGTTCACCAACGGCGCAGTGACCGGCAAAACCGGTTCCCTGACCGCATTGCCGATCATCGAAACCCAGGCTGGCGACGTTTCCGCGTTCGTTCCGACCAACGTGATTTCCATCACCGACGGTCAGATCTTCCTGGAATCGGCCATGTTCAACTCCGGCATCCGTCCGGCTGTGAACGCCGGTGTTTCGGTATCCCGTGTGGGTGGTGCCGCTCAGACCAAGATCATCAAGAAGCTGTCCGGTGGTATCCGTACCGCTCTGGCTCAGTACCGTGAACTGGCAGCATTTGCTCAGTTCGCTTCTGACCTGGACGAGGCGACCCGCAAGCAACTTGAGCATGGTCAGCGCGTTACCGAGCTGATGAAGCAGAAGCAATACGCACCAATGTCGATCGCTGACATGGCGCTGTCGCTGTATGCCGCTGAGCGTGGGTTCCTGACTGACGTCGAAATCGCCAAGATTGGCAGCTTTGAACAAGCGCTGATTGCTTACTTCAACCGCGATCACGCCGATTTGATGGCGAAGATCAACGTGAAGGGTGACTTCAATGACGAAATCGATTCTGGCATGAAAGCCGGCATCGAGAAGTTCAAGGCCACCCAAACCTGGTAAGCCGCAGCGGGGGCCGCAAGGCTCCCGCTTGCTAACCTGATAGGTGTTACATGGCAGGCGCAAAAGAGATTCGCAGCAAGATTGCGAGCATCAAAAGCACGCAAAAGATCACCAGCGCCATGGAAAAAGTGGCGGTCAGCAAAATGCGCAAGGCTCAAATGCGCATGGCTGCTAGCCGTCCTTACGCGGAGCGCATTCGTCAGGTGATTGGTCATCTGGCAAACGCCAACCCGGAGTACCGCCACCCGTTCATGATCGAACGCCCTGTTAAGCGCGTCGGTTATGTCGTAGTGAGCGGTGACCGTGGTCTGTGTGGTGGCTTGAATACCAACCTGTTCAAGACTCTGGTCAAGGACATGGCGGTGAACCGTGAAAACGGTGTAGAGATCGATCTGTGCGTGGTCGGCAGCAAAGGTGCGGCATTTTTCCGCAACTTCGGCGGTAACGTCGTCGCTGCGATCAGCCACCTGGGCGAAGAGCCGTCGATCAACGACTTGATCGGCAGCGTCAAGGTGATGCTGGATGCTTACCTGGATGGCCGTATTGATCGCCTGTCCGTGGTATCCAACAAGTTCATCAATACCATGACCCAGCAACCCACTGTGGAGCAATTGATTCCACTGGTGGCAACCCCGGATCAAGGGCTCAAGCACCACTGGGACTATCTCTACGAACCCGATGCCAAAGAGCTGCTAGACGGCCTTATGGTTCGCTACGTGGAATCGCAGGTGTACCAGGCGGTGGTCGAGAACAACGCAGCTGAACAAGCAGCGCGGATGATCGCGATGAAGAACGCCACAGACAACGCCGGTGATTTGATCAGCGATTTGCAGCTGATCTACAACAAGGCGCGTCAGGCAGCGATCACCCAAGAGATCTCGGAAATCGTCGGCGGCGCTGCCGCGGTTTAACGGTTCAAATATTAGAGGAACCAGCTAATGAGTAGCGGACGTATCGTTCAAATCATCGGCGCCGTGATCGACGTGGAATTCCCACGCGATAGCGTACCGAGCATCTACAACGCGCTGGAAGTTCAAAGCGCGGCAGGAACCACTCTGGAAGTTCAGCAGCAGCTGGGCGACGGCGTGGTTCGTACCATTGCGATGGGCTCCACCGAGGGTCTGAAGCGTGGTCTGGAAGTAACAGACTCTGGCGCAGCCATTTCCGTACCGGTCGGTAAAGCGACTCTGGGCCGGATCATGGACGTGCTGGGCAACCCGATCGACGAAGCGGGTCCGATTGCCACCGAAGAGCGCTGGGGCATTCACCGTCCTGCACCGTCCTTCGCTGAGCAGGCAGGCGGCAACGACCTTCTGGAAACCGGCATCAAGGTTATCGACCTGGTCTGCCCGTTTGCCAAGGGTGGTAAAGTCGGTCTGTTCGGTGGTGCCGGTGTCGGCAAGACCGTAAACATGATGGAACTGATCCGTAACATCGCCATCGAGCACAGCGGTTATTCCGTGTTCGCCGGTGTGGGTGAGCGTACTCGTGAGGGTAACGACTTCTACCACGAGATGAAGGACTCCAACGTTCTGGACAAAGTGGCACTGGTTTACGGTCAGATGAACGAGCCGCCGGGTAACCGTCTGCGCGTAGCACTGACCGGCCTGACCATGGCCGAGAAGTTCCGTGACGAAGGTAACGACGTTCTGCTGTTCGTCGACAACATCTATCGTTACACCCTGGCCGGTACTGAAGTATCCGCACTGCTGGGCCGTATGCCTTCCGCAGTAGGTTACCAGCCGACCCTGGCTGAAGAGATGGGCACTCTGCAAGAGCGCATCACTTCCACCAAGAATGGTTCGATCACCTCGATCCAGGCCGTATACGTACCCGCGGACGACTTGACTGACCCGTCGCCAGCGACCACGTTTGCCCACCTGGACGCCACCGTCGTACTGTCCCGTGACATCGCATCCCTGGGTATCTACCCGGCGGTAGATCCACTGGACTCGACATCGCGCCAGCTGGACCCGAACGTCATTGGCCAGGAACACTACGACACCGCTCGCGGCGTTCAGTACGTGTTGCAGCGCTACAAAGAGCTGAAAGACATCATCGCGATTCTGGGTATGGACGAGCTGTCGGAGACCGACAAGCAGTTGGTTAACCGTGCTCGTAAGATCCAGCGCTTCCTGTCCCAGCCTTTCTTCGTGGCAGAAGTCTTCACCGGTGCTTCGGGTAAATACGTTTCCCTGAAAGACACCATTGCTGGCTTCAAAGGCATCCTCAACGGTGACTACGACCACCTGCCAGAACAAGCGTTCTACATGGTCGGCGGCATCGAAGAAGCGATCGAGAAAGCCAAGAAACTGTAATCCCGGCGCCTGGCAACGGGCGCTATTAGGTTGAGGCAAGCAAATGGCTATGACAGTCCATTGCGACATCGTCAGCGCGGAAGGGGAAATCTTCTCCGGTCTGGTCGAGATGGTGATTGCGCACGGCAACCTGGGTGATATCGGTATCGCTCCAGGCCACGCGCCGCTGATCACTGATCTGAAGCCGGGCCCGATCCGCTTGATCAAGCAGGGTGGGGAAGCCGAGGTGTTCTACATCTCCGGTGGTTTCCTTGAGGTTCAGCCGAACATGGTCAAGGTGCTTGCCGATACTGTGCAACGTGCTGCCGACCTGGATGAAGCTTCTGCTCAGGCAGCCGTACTGGCTGCCGAGAAGGCCCTGAACGAGAAGGGCGCAGATTTCGACTACGGATCTGCAACTGCTCGTCTGGCCGAGGCTGCAGCTCAGCTGCGCACCGTTCAGCAAATTCGCAAGAAGTTCGGCGGCTAACCCCGCTGGATTCGATGCGATTGAGAAAAAGCGTAGCCTCGGCTACCCTTTTTCTTTTTTTCAGATTTCCTCTTTCAGGTCAGCCCGTCTTCGGCCCGGTTGCCGCTCAGTTGGTAGTCCTATCATGTCTCTCGATATCGTTATTCTCGCTGCTGGCCAAGGTACCCGGATGCGCTCGGCCCTGCCCAAGGTCCTGCACCCGGTGGCGGGCAATTCCATGCTCGGTCATGTTATCCACAGCGCACGTCAGTTATCCCCAAGTGGAATACATGTGGTGATCGGCCACGGCGCGGATGCTGTACGTGAACAGCTGGCGGCAGATGATCTGAATTTCGTGATGCAGGACAAGCAACTCGGCACAGGTCATGCCGTTGCTCAGGCGCTGCCGGCGCTGACGGCCGAAACCGTGTTGATTCTTTATGGCGATGTACCGCTGATCGAAGTGGATACGCTTGCGCGCCTGCTCAAACTCGTCACCCCGCAGCAGCTGGGTCTGTTGACCGTTACGCTGGATGACCCTACAGGCTACGGCCGTATCGTTCGCGATGAGCAGAATCGTGTCTGCGCCATTGTCGAGCACAAGGACGCCAGCGATGTGCAGAAAGCTATCACCGAAGGCAATACCGGAATTCTTGCGGTGCCCGCCAGACATCTTGCTGACTGGCTGGGGCGGCTCTCCAACAACAATGCCCAGGGCGAGTATTACCTGACTGACGTCATCGCCATGGCTGTCAATGACGGACTGGTCGTCGCGACAGAGCAGCCCCACGACGCTATGGAAGTACAGGGTGCCAATGATCGCAGACAGCTCTCCGAGCTGGAGCGTCATTACCAGTTGCGCGAAGCTCGTCGCCTGATGGCAGGTGGTGTGACCCTGCGCGACCCTGCGCGATTCGATGTACGCGGCGACGTCAGCGTCGGGCGGGATGTGCTGATCGACATCAACGTCATCCTCGAAGGCAAGGTAGTGATCGAAGACGATGTGGTGATCGGTCCTAACTGCGTGATCAAGGACAGCACGTTGCGCAAGGGTGTCGTTGTCAAAGCCAACAGCCACATCGAAGGCGCAATACTGGGTGAGGGCAGCGATGCCGGTCCGTTCGCACGTTTGCGACCAGGCAGCGTGCTGGGGGCCAAGGCGCATGTGGGTAACTTTGTGGAACTCAAGAATGCGAAGCTGGGAGAGGGTGCCAAGGTTGGCCATCTGACTTACCTGGGCGACGCCGAGGTTGGCGCACGCACCAATATCGGCGCCGGTACCATCACCTGTAATTACGATGGTGCCAACAAGCACAAGACCACGTTGGGTGCAGACGTCTTCATTGGCTCGAACAACTCTCTGGTTGCGCCTGTGGATATCTTGGACGGTGCGACGACAGCAGCGGGTTCGACCATCACGCAGAACGTGCCCGCTGAACAACTCGGCGTGGCCCGCGCCCGCCAACGTAACATCGAAGGCTGGAAGCGGCCGGTGAAAATCAGGAAAGACTGAGTTATCCACAGCCCGGAAAAAATGATGTCCTGTGGGAGCGGACTCGTCCGCGAAAGCCATCCTCCGTCCTGGAATCTTTGTGAATAGCTTTCGCGGACAAGTCCGCTCCCACGAAATGCATTCCTGTCTGGTCCAACTGGCCTATGCATACCTCTGAGAACGGAGCACTGAAACGAGAGTTACAAGATTCTCGTTCCTCATGCTCCAAGGGAGTGCCTTGCATGACGCTCTGCTTCACAATTGCTGCGCACACAAAGTAGCGGCACTGAGCCCATAAAAGCGTCCTGCCAAACCCTCGGGCATTGACCAAACCCAAAAAATAGGTTTTGATTGCCTTCGTTATCTTTCGAAACGAAACTTAGGGCCGTCATGTCGAAGCGCAATACGCCTCAACGCCGCCACAACATTCTTGCGTTGCTCAATGAGCAGGGTGAAGTCAGTGTCGATGATTTGGCCAAACGCTTTGAAACCTCCGAAGTTACGATTCGAAAGGATCTGGCTGCCCTTGAAGCCAATGGCTTGCTGCTACGCCGTTACGGGGGCGCAGTGCCGCTCCCTCACGAGCTTATAAGTGATAGCAGTCAGCCTGTTTCCCGCTACAAACAGGCCATCGCCCGCGCGGCAGTTCGCAGAATTCGCGAGCACGCCAGAATCATTGTCGACAGCGGCAGCACCACGGCTGCGTTGATCCCGGAGCTGGGCCAGCAGCCCGGTCTGGTCGTCATGACCAACTCCCTGCATGTAGCGCGAGCCCTCACCGAACTGGAGCACGAACCGGTCTTGTTGATGACCGGCGGAACGTGGGATCCGCACTCGGAGTCTTTTCAGGGACAGGTCGCGGAGCAAGTACTGCGCTCCTACGACTTTGATCAGCTGTTTATCGGTGCCGACGGCATCGATCTGATTCGTGGTACCACCACCTTCAACGAGCTGCTGGGCTTGAGCCGGGTCATGGCGGAAGTCGCCCGGGAAGTCGTCGTCATGGTCGAAGCCGACAAGGTAGGCCGCAAGATACCCAATCTGGAGCTGCCTTGGAGCAGTATCCATACCCTTATTACTGATGATCGCCTGTCCAGCGAGGCCCGCGATCAGATACAAGCCCGCGGCATCAATCTGATTTGTGCCGCTGTCAGCTAGGAGAGAACCATGTGTGGAATCGTCGGCGCCGTTGCTGAACGTAATATCACGGCCATTTTGCTCGAAGGTCTCAAACGCCTTGAATACCGCGGCTATGACAGCGCAGGCGTGGCCGTTTTCACCAACGAAGGCATTCTTGAGCGCCGTCGTCGCTCCGGCAAGGTCAGTGAACTGGAACAGGCACTGACAGGCGAGCCGCTGACGGGTCGTCTGGGTATTGCCCACACCCGTTGGGCCACCCACGGTGCGCCGTGTGAACGCAACGCTCATCCACACTTCTCGGCTAACACGCTGGCAGTTGTCCACAACGGCATCATCGAGAACCATGAAGCGCTGCGTGAACAGCTCAAAGGCCTGGGTTATGTGTTCGCATCCGAGACCGACACTGAGGTCATTGTTCACCTGCTGCACCACAAGCTCAAGGACACGCCTGATCTGGCAATTGCCCTGAAGGCTGCGGTGAAAGAGCTCCACGGTGCCTATGGTCTTGCTGTGATCAATGCCGCGCAACCGGACCGCCTGTTGGCCGCCCGTAGCGGCAGCCCGCTGGTGATCGGCATGGGTCTGGGTGAAAACTTCCTGGCTTCGGATCAACTGGCACTGCGCCAGGTCACCGACCGTTTCATGTACCTGGAAGAAGGCGATATTGCCGAGATCCGTCGCGACAGCGTGCAGATCTGGAATGTCGACGGCGTGGCGGTCGAGCGTGAAGTGGTGCAATACCACGAAGGTGCCGAAGCCGCTGACAAAGGCGAATATCGTCACTTCATGCTCAAGGAAATCCACGAGCAACCCAAGGTTGTGCAGCGCACGCTCGAAGGTCGTTTAGGACAGCAGCAAGTGCTGGTCCACGCATTTGGTCCACAGGCTGCCGAACTGTTCGGCAAAGTACGCAACGTGCAGATCGTTGCCTGCGGCACCAGTTACCACGCAGGCATGGTCGCGCGTTATTGGCTTGAAGGTCTGGCCGGCATTCCTTGTCAGGTGGAAGTGGCCAGCGAGTTCCGCTATCGCAAGGTCGTGGTTCAGCCAGACACCCTGTTCGTGTCGATCTCGCAATCCGGTGAAACCGCCGACACCCTGGCAGCACTGCGCAACGCCAAAGAACTGGGCTTTCTTGCCAGCCTGGCGATCTGCAACGTCGGCATCAGCTCACTGGTACGCGAATCCGATCTGACCCTGCTGACTCAGGCCGGTCCGGAAATCGGCGTGGCATCGACAAAAGCCTTCACCACTCAACTGGTTGCCTTGCTGCTGCTGACCCTATCGCTCGGCCAGGTCAAAGGCTCATTGGAGGAGGGTGTCGAAGCGCAATTGGTCGAAGAACTGCGTCGCCTGCCTACCCGTTTGGGCGAAGCCCTGGCAATGGACGGCACCATCGAAAAAGTCGCCGAGCTGTTCGCAGAGAAGCACCACACCCTGTTTCTGGGCCGCGGCGCGCAATTCCCGGTAGCAATGGAAGGCGCACTGAAGCTCAAAGAGATCTCCTACATCCACGCCGAAGCCTACCCGGCAGGCGAACTCAAACATGGCCCGCTGGCGCTGGTGGATGCCGACATGCCGGTAGTCACCGTCGCACCGAACAACGAACTGCTGGAAAAACTCAAATCAAACCTGCAGGAAGTACGCGCACGCGGTGGCGAGCTGATCGTCTTCGCGGATGAGCTGGCCGGCCTCAAGAACGGTGAAGGCACCCATGTCATCGCCATGCCGCACATCATCGATGCCCTTGCACCAATCCTCTATACCATTCCGTTGCAGCTGCTTTCGTATTATGTGGCGGTGTTGAAAGGGACCGATGTTGATCAGCCAAGGAATCTGGCGAAGTCGGTGACGGTGGAGTGAGTTATCCACAGGGGCGGGCTATAGGTGATCTTTGGGAATTAAAATGTTGGCATGTGAATTAAAACTGTCGCAGATTTCCATAAAAATTCGCCCCATAGCTTATGCGGTTCTTTTTGGTTCCAGCCGCAAACAGTCGATCAGCAAGGCTGCTGAGTGCTACTTCGGCTAGTGCGACATGCAGTCGGCGCTGCTTTTTAGATCCGGGCTAGCGCCGTTGAAGCGTTCGGTCATGAACCGGTAGTGTGCTTCGGGACCTTGCCAAGCCAGCAGGTACTTCCCGAGCACACCTGGGCTATGCCCATAATACCGAGCTGCCCGTGTCACCTACGTAGGGAGGCCGCCGAAAACATCACGGACCGCGAACTTTGCCTATAGGCCTTTCGCTTATCCACGCTCTCCCATTAACCCATTCAATTTCCCATACGTAAAACCCGCAAGCGCTTGCGTATCCAACTGCCCGCGCTCAATGAAAGAGCGGGCCAGCCCTTCCATCGCTCCGTACAGGAACTCCGCAATACTGGAACCGGCACTCAGGCGTCTCACCCCTAAGCGCTCCAGCTCGTCGGGTGCCGACAGCCCGTCGCGGGCAAGTAGATTCACCGGTAGCGTGGAGGTGTTGCACAATATGGAAATCTCGGCAGGCGTGACCATACCGGCGGCGAACAGGCCGTTGGCTCCTGCTTGTGCATAAAGCGCTGCACGCCGGATGATTTCATCCAGACGCTGGACGGTGGGCACCAGGCTTTTCAGATAGACATCACTGCGCGCATTGATGAAAAGATTAATGCCATGCTTGTTTGCGACTTCTCGGGCAACTTCGATTTTGCGCACAAGTACCTCAGGTGGTGCGGTACCGTCTTCGATGTTGATACCCACGGCACCTGCGGCGACGACCGCTTCGACAACACTGGCGACATGTTGGAGATCGTCGGAGTAACCGGCCTCAATGTCTACGGTCAGGGGGACGCGCAGTATTCGGGTTATAGATTCAACGCTGGCTGCCAGCCGCGTAAGGGGAAGCTGGTTGCCATCGGCGTAACCGTGCGTCCACGCCATGCCCGCACTGCTGGTGGCGATTGCGGTGGCACCCAACGACTCCACGACTTTTGCGCCGCCTGCATCGCTGACATTGGCCAGTATCAAAAGACCATTCTTGTGTAACTCATGAAAAACATCGTCCAGTGGTTTCATCACACTATCCTTCCTGAAAGTTGCCATCTATTGACCTTGGCAGGCAAGCGACTGGAAATAGAAAGCCTGCCTTCTTACGGAGTAGCTGCATTGTGGCGTCAAGCCTCCACGGTAGAAGACCACCCCAATATGCGCTTGGCTTTCTCGTTGCTGACGGTCTGGCTGTCCTGAGTGATATTGAAAATACCACTTTGCTCCTTTTGCAACGCCAGCAATGCTGCGCGCGCAGCGGCTTGTACGTGCACTGGGCTGGTGCCGGTCGGCTCGTCAGTGCCAGTGTCGGGTCCGTATAACTGGCCATACCGCAAGACGGTGCCGTTCAATGCTGGCGCGCTCAGCACTTGCTGTTCCAAGGCTGCGACACCCCCCACGCTGATGCCACGGCTGCCTTGTGCCTCCACGTCCAGCAGACAGGTTTCCAGATAAGGGGTGTCACCTGGGCGATAGGCCCAGGCGATGCTTTGAGCTATCAGGCGTGTAGCGCCAGCGGCCCGAGCGGCGGCTATTAGATTACGCGTTCCTTCTGTACGGATACGTGCGTTGCTCTCGATCGCTTTTGCCATCAATTCGGGACTCAGGCCACGAGGCAGATCTGTCAGCTGATGAATAACAGCCCATGGCTGTATGCGGACCAACTCTTCGTTTAAACGCTCGGCGTCATAGACATCTACCACCACTGCCTTGGCACCTGTGGCCTCAATGTCCTTCACTTTTTCGACGCGACGGGTAGCGCCATACACGCTGTAGTCCGCAGCCACCAGGAGCTTGAGCAGGGCTTTGCCGATTACGCCGGATGCGCCGGCCACAAAAACTTTACGCGACATTGCACTCATCTCCTTGAGGTCTCATTGGGACGGAAGCAGGCCTGTGGCCAAGGCTTCGCTCAAGCATCTTAGCCGCTGCGCTTGAATCCTCTGGTGGTGTTTCTGAAACACCTCGCTAAAAACGCCGACCCCGCTTCATCATGAAAATAAAAAACACCCCGCCCAGTAACGCCGTCGCAATCCCTATCGGCAGATCCTCTGGCGCAATCAGCGTACGGGAGATGACATCCACCCAGATCATCAACAAGGCACCCAGCAACGTAGCGACGGGCAGCAGGCGTCGATGCTCCGAGCCCACCAGACGTCTGGCGATGTGCGGCACCATCAGGCCGACAAACCCTATGGAGCCGCACAAGGCGACCAGCACGCCGGTCATCAGTGAGGCAATCAGAAAAACCAGCAGACGCACATTGCGTACTTGCAGGCCAAGGCTGGTGGCGGTCTGATCGCCGCCCATCAAGGCGTTCAACGAGCGGCCCAGCCCCTGGAGCAGAATCCAGCCCGACGAAACCGTAATCAAGGGCACTACAAGCAAGTCCCAGCGGGCAAGCCCAAGCCCGCCGAGCATCCAGAACAGCACTGAGGAACTGGCGCGGTGGTCGCCCAGAAACAACGACAGGTTGGCGATCGCCATCATCACAAAGGACACCGCGACTCCGCCGAGCAGCAGGCGCTGGCTGTCCAGGCGGTCTTTGTCGCTCGCCAGCCACAGCACCAGGCACAGACTGACCAGCGAGCCGGCAAAGGCGGCCAGCGGCAACGTCAGCATGCCAGCGACTTCTCCTACGTGCATGACCACGATAACCGCGCCCAGCGTCGCACCCGAGGTTGCCCCCAACAGGTGTGGGTCGGCCAGAGGATTACGGGTCGCTGCCTGCAGGACGCTGCCAATCAGCGCCAGACCCGCACCGGCCAGCACGCCCAGCAATACCCGTGGCGTGCGTATCAGCCAGACGATGGTTTCCTGTCCTGCTGTCCAGAGGTGCGGGGCATCGCTGGCACCGAACAGCTTGGACATCAGGATATCCATCACCTGGCTCAATGGCACCGGTGCCGCGCCGAAGGTGATGCACATAAGACATGACATCAGCAGCACGAGTGTCAGCGTGATCAGCAAAGCCGTGTAACGGCCAGGCCGCTCGGTCAGCCACTGGGCGAGGGTCATCGCTTCATGTCATGAAATGCCGCTGCAAGCGTCTCGATGGCCGTGACGTTATCGAGCCCCGGCGTAACCGCTACGTAAGGCAGCACGACATAGCGTCGGTTGCGGATTGCGTCGATGGATTGCAGCGCCGGATGGCTTTCAAGAAAGTGCTCTTTCTGCGCAGCGCTGATTTCGCCGTAGTCGACGATCACGATAACCTCCGGGTTGCTTTGCACGACCGACTCCCAGTTGACGTGCGTCCAGCTGGCGGCGACATCACCCATGACGTTAAGGCCACCAGCGGCGCTGATCAGTGCCTGAGGTATGGCCAGACGCCCGGCGGTCATGGGTCGGTCTTCACCGCTGTCGTACAGAAAAACCCTGGGCGGCGCTTTGCCTGCCACATTTTCCTGAACCTCGCTCACGCTGCGGCGCATCTGCGCAACCAGCATTTCAGCCCGGGTCTGCACGTTGAATATCCGGCCCAGATTCAGCAGGTCGTTATAGACATCCTCCAGCGTTGCTTCGGCGCGAGGCATTATCTGCGCGCAGGATTCGGTCAGTTCATAAGCCTGGATACCCAACGGTGCCAGACTCTGCGGCGTGACGTCGCCACCTACCCGCATGCCATAGTTCCACCCGGCAAAATAGAAGTCGGCGTTGGTATTGAGCAGTGTTTCCAGCGACGGGTACTTGCTGGCCAGCTCGGGCAGATTGCCCAGGTCGTGCAACAAACCCTGATCAGGTTTATTCCAGCCAGTGATGCCGCTGTAGCCGACCATGTGCGACTGCAAACCCAGGGCAACCATCATTTTGGTGAGGCTCACATCGTTGCTGACGGCACGCTGGGGCGCAGCAGTGAAGGTTACCGACCGGTCGCAGCTTTGCACGGTGACGGGGTAGGCGGCGTGCGCCATCGGGCTGCATAACAACGTGACCAAAGTCAGACGGGCGTACAGGCAGTTCATTTCACGGTATCCAGGTAACGCGCGGGTAGTCGCGCAGAGGATGGCTATCGACCAGCGCTTTGGCGCCGAACACGTTGAGCAGCATTTCCGGGGTCAGTACCTCTTGTGGCGTGCCTTGAGCGATCAGCCGGCCATGATGGATGACGCACAGGCGGTCACAGAATGCCGCGGCAAGGTTGAGGTCATGGATACTCGCCAGCGTCGCCACGCCAAGTTGTTTGACCAGCGCCAGCAGTTCCAGCTGATGGCGCGGGTCCAGGTGATTGGTCGGCTCGTCCAGCACCATCAACCGAGGCTCTTGCACCAGAGCGCGCGCCAGCAGGCAACGCTGTTTCTCGCCGCCGGAGAGCGTGTCGAAACGATGCTGTTCATAGCCTGTCAGCCCGACAGCGTTCAGAGCGTTGTGCACAATGGCACGGTCGTGGGCGCTGTCCGCCGCAAAGAATCCCTGATGAGGGGCGCGGCCCATGTTCGTCACGTCCAGTAGCGTCAGGCCGAACGCATCGGGAAATTCCTGCGCAACCACCGCAACATGCCGGGCGCACCAGCGCGGGCTGCGAGACCAGATGTCGTGAGCGCTGATTACGACCTTGCCGCTGTGCGGACGGCTGTAACGGAACGCGCAACGCAGCAGGCTGGTCTTGCCGCTGCCGTTGGGACCGATCAGGCCGACGAACTCGCCGTCAGCGATCCGCAGGTCGATATCCTTGAGGGCGAAATGTTCGTGGGCGCAGACTGACGTCTGTTCCGGGGCCCACGCGAGACGCTCCAGCGCAAGCATCAGAAACTCAGGTCCGCAGTCACGTACAGCGAGCGGGGCTCTCCCAGAATCCATTGCTGACCCTCGTTGTACTGACTCGCTGCGTACTGGCGATCAAACAGATTGCGTGCCTGCAAGCCAAGCGTGGTATTGCGCAGCGCTTTCCATGACAGGCTGGCGTCGGCCACGGTGTAGGCGGGCAGCTGGTGAGTGTTGGCGATATCGGCGTATCGGCGGTCGACATAGCGCAGCCCGCCGCCGATCTGCACAGAACTGCCAAGCTGTTTATCGAGCCACAGGTTGGCTGTGCGCCTTGGCACATCGACGGGCGTATTGCCGTCACGCGAGACGGCTATGCCCGATACGCTCTGATCAAATTGATCATAACGGGCACGCACGATGGCCGCATTGGCTGTCAGGGCCCAGTCCTGCGGCAGTTGCAGCTTCATGCTGGCCTCAAGCCCGTCGGAAGACTGCTGCCCCACCTGTTGGGTGAGGTCAGGATTGCCGGCGTCAGTGGTCAGCAGCTTCTTCTTGACGATGTGGTAAGCCGCCAGCGTCCATTCCAGGCGCTGGTTCCACAGGGCCTGCTTGAAACCCACTTCTGACTGCCTGGCGGTGGCAAGGTCGAATTGTTGCTGGTTGGGGTTGAGCGAGACAAGACTGCCAACGCCGTCGGTGCTGGTTGAGTATTGCGCGTAGGCGGAGCTGTCCGGCGTCAGTGCGTAAACCAGTCCGACCTTCCAGTTGTTGCCGATCAGGTCTTTTTCGGTGCGGCTGTCATCGCGCAGGGCATTGCGTTCGATATCTACGTAGTCACGCCGTACGCCTGTGATCACCGAGAGTTTATCGTTCAGCCGGGTACGGTTTTCGCCGAAGACCGACAGTTGACGAGTGGTGCTTTTGAACAGCTCCGAATACGGTGATGCACTCTGAAACCGGCCCGGTTCGGGGTGTTCGATGTCTATGGGGTCTCCCGTCGGATTTACATCGTTGTAGGGCGAGTTGTTGGTCAGCTTGAAACGGATGCGGTTGACGTCCATTCCCAGCACGCTCTGGCTGTCCAGCCCGCCCAGGCTGTGTTTGAAGGTAAACGTCTGGCGATCCCCTGCCTGTTCCTGATTGTGCTTGATGCTTAAATAGCCGCTGCGCGACAGCTGCTGCGTGGCAGCGTCCCAGTTGTAGTTTTCGGCGTTCTGCCAGCGTCGCTGCGAGGTCAGGTAGTAGAGCTCGTTGGATGAAGTCACCTGATCGGCTATCTGCCAGTCTGTGGTCAGCCGTGTCCATTGATCGTCGTAATGTTGCTTGTCGTTCTCGATGTTGTAGTTCTTGTCTCGCAGCCCCTCGTGGTAGCGGCCGTTGATCATCGGCACGCCGAAGTCGTTCATCGGGCGCTGATTGCCGCCGTCGTGGGCGAGGGTGAAAGACAGGCTGTCACTGGCCTGCCAGCGCAGGCCACCACTGAAAAACGTGCTGCGCGATTCGCCGTCATCGATCCAGCCATTACTGCGCAGTTGGTTGAGGTTCAAGCGGTAACTCAACCGGTCGGTCAACGAGCCGCCACTGTCGAGCGCTGTCTGCTGGCTGTCGTAAGAGCCGTAGCCAAGGCGCAGGTGGTTTTCGATGTCCCCTTCGAAAGGCTTTTTGGGGATCACATTGACCACCGCTCCAGTGGCACCTTCGCCATAGAGTACCGAGGCCGGACCGCGCAGGACTTCAATACGGTCGATTGCCCAGGTGTCGACCGGCAGGGTGACAGTGCCCATTGCGCTGTACATGCGGCTGCCGTCATACAACTGCATCACTGATCCCTGACCTGTGAAACCACGCGCGGACAAGGCGGTGCCGCCATCACCGGGCGTCCCTATGGCCGTGATGCCGGGGCTGCGGGCAACGGCCTGCTGCACGTTTGCGTCACCGCGCCGGCGCACTTCGTTTCCATCGAGAGCGCTGGTGCTGGCCGGGGTCTGCAAGGCCGTCATCGGCAGGCGAGAACCGGCATTGCCAACGGAGTCGAGATGCTCTCCATCTTGAGGCTGGGCTGTGGCTTTTATGGTGGACGAAGCAAGCTCGACCTGCTCGGAAGCGCTCACGTAATTTGCGCCGCTGAACAGCAGGCAGAGCGTTGTAACCACAGGGCGAGGCTGGAAAAAAGGGCTGATCATGGGGACAAGGGTCGCTTTGAAGGACTGCGTTTGATAACTCGTAATTGTTATAACATAACATTTGTCAGTCGACATACGCCTTCGTCAATCTTCAAAATGTGCCTCTGTCTGCCCCCGTATCCTTTGACCAGTCAATAAATGGCCCAGCACCCTGGGGTCAGCAGCTCAACAAGATTTTCATCGGGGTCGCGGAAATAAATGCTTGATCCGCCCTTCGGCCACTCGGTTCTGCCTTCGATGGCCACTCTGGCCTCAGCAAGGCGGTCGGCCCACGGTTGCATCTGGTCGGCGTTGATGGCAAAGCACACATGAATTTGCCCTTGTGCATCATGCGGCGGTATTTCTCCCCCGCTCAGGTACTGCGTCTGCAGTGAAGCGCCGCGCTTGAACAACAGCAACGTGCTCACCCCGGCCACATTGAAGGCCACCAATGTCGGGCTTTCAAACATGACCTCCAGTTCAAGGGTGTCTGAATAGAAATCCCTGGCCTTCGCAAGGTTATCCACATAGAGCGCCGTTTCGATAATCTTGTTCAGTCGTAGCATCTGTCGTCATCCCTTGCGTTTCGCGCCAAGTCTTCTCGATCAACAGCGTTCTGTTGATCAAGGGCTTGGGGCAAGTGTTACCGGGGGGCTGGCAGACTGACCAATGCTTGGTTCTTATGTGCGCTATAAGCCTGAACTATCGAAGGGATGACAGCCGCTCGTGCAGGGGTTTCAGGCCCGTCGTGTCACTACCAGCTCTACTGCGGCAATACGGTCCACATCCTCGTAGCCCTCTTCAAGCAGCTCTTCGCCGAACACATCCGGGTCCAGCTCGCGGTAGGTCCATGCCAGCGCTACATGATCGATATCGTCACGCACAGCTTCGAAAAACGGGTCATGCTCACCCACCATAGCCACGCCGGTGTAGAGCACCAGCGAGCCGCCCTGGGCAAGGCGATCCAGTGCCTCACGCACGATGCGTACTGACAGGTCTGCGCCCAATGCATCGCCGCCATGGCGGTAAGCCCGGCGTTTGGCGTCCTTCATGTAGGGCGGGTTGGCGACAATAAGGTCGAAGTTACCGGCCAGGCCCGAGAGGATATCGCTGTGGCAGCACTCCATGTTTTCCAGCCCGGCTATCATGGCGTTGGTCTGAGCGAAATGCAGGGCCTTGGGGTTGATGTCGACCGCGTGAACCTGCGCCTGCGGACGTGCAACTGCAACCAGCATGGCACCAGCGCCGGTACCGCAGCCGATATCGACCGCGCGGTTGATCGGCTGCGAAGTACTTTGCAAATGGCGATGGATGGAGTGCGCAAAGCGGTAGGTGTCCGGGCCGAAAAATACCGAGTCTTCATCGGCAGTTGGAAACGCGGAGTGCACCAGCAGCAAGTCATCCAGGCTGGAAAATCTGACCCGGCTCTTCAAGCCGTCTTCGCTGCGTTGAAGAATACCGGCTTCCAGCAAGCCTTGCGCCTCGGCCACCGGCAGCATGGATTCCGGTATCGAACGGCTCCAGCCGAATACGTCTCTTAGCGACGCAGCGACACGGTTTTCCGGACGTTGATTGACATGCTTATGAGTCAACGGAGTGGGTGTGACAAACCGATACCCACTGGTCTTGAGGCGCTGTGCCAGCGCGATCAGCGCGGCGCTGTCCGGCAGTGAGTTATTCATACGCAAGCTCCCGTCACTCGCTCGGCCATGCTGCTGACAAACAGGCGAGTCGCGTGCAGTCCGGCGGCGGTGGCATGCCTTGCTGGCGACATGCTTTCGATCAGCGTGGACATCTTCTCGGACGCCGCCGCCGATTCGAGTTTCATGTGCAGTTCGCGTACATCCGGATCAGCGTCGGCCGATGCGGCCGTGGCCAAAGCCGGCGAAGGCTGAGCGCTGCCTTGCAGGTTGCGAAAGCGGGAGCGGAATGCTTCCGGAAGCCGCTTGCCGACAGTTGGCTGAGCGCTGCCATCGGACAGCCAGTCGCCGGCGATCCAGTCATGCATGAGCTGCTTTTCGTAGCCATTGAACACGCCGAACATGGGAGCGCCGACGCCTTCGAACAGCTTCCAGAAACGGCTGTGCAGGGGATCTTCATGACGTTTGATCCAGCCCCGGTTTTGCAGCACGGCAAGAAATTCCGGGATCTGGTCGGGTTCGGCCAGCCACTCGTTGACCGTCTTGCCATCGAGACGGCAGTAGTCGGAATGCATGTGCTGGCCGAAGGTGCGTTTGCGCTCGAGCATGGCGATCACTTCCTGCTCAAGATCGAACGACTGGATCACCTGGGTAGAGCCCATGCCCAGCTCGTTCAGCCTGTAGCCATTGGCGACACGGCGATAGAACTCGTCGCGTTCCTGACCTACAGGCAGCAGCTCCAGAACGCTCTGCGCAGCCTTGCGCGCATGGCCGGTACTGGCGTTGTCGATCGTGACATGCAGTGTGAAGTAATAAGGGTCGATACCCAGCTCATTCAGCTCGAACGAGGTGATGAGCAAATGCAGCGGCAACTGCTCGTACCCCAGGTTGTAACCAATGACCTCGGGAAGGTAGTGCTCGCTCAGTTGCCCCAGCGACAACTGAATGGCACCTTGTAGGTAAGCGTCATCAGTGAGCGGGGCGCTGGTATCGCAGTCCAGATCCGCCAGCAACTTGCGGTACAGAGAGACATGATTCTGTGCCTGTTCGCCGTCGCCCAGTTCCTCAAGGTAAGTACGAATCAGGCCGTGAAAACGGTAGTCCGCCCAGTGCGGCAGCAAGCCATACAACCACGCACCGTCGACCAGCTTGGTTGGCGCGACCTGCTGAATGAAATACATGGCCTGCGCCTTGGTCCTGAAAAACCGTCTCGGTTGCCCGTTACGACGTTGTTCAAGGTAGAGCGCATACTGATCGGCCACGACCCCTACATTCTGTTCCATCCAGTGTTCAAGCGTTTCAGGCTGAGCCGGAAGGTCGCAGTTTTCCCGCTCGGCCTGAGCCAGGCAGTGATTCAGAAACATGGCCGCATCGTGTTGATGTTCTGGAGCACGTTCACTCATCCATGATTGATAGACGGTTTTTGAACAGGCTTCTTCAACCACGGTTTTGACGACGGCAGTGCCGGTCATCACTTGAAGAGACGTCATGAAAATCGTACCTCGGCAGTTGAACATCACGATTGACGCGGTCATTCGAGACTTTCTGTTTTTCTATGCAACGTAGATAAGTGAGTGTCGCGGTACGGGGAAATTCAGCGTATTTTTCCGAGGACCGATAGGTGGCGATTATGGTTATTCCATGAGCGCTGATGCCGGGTGGAAAAAATGTATCCTCGTTCGGTACGCACATCAGGAACAGGCGATCATGGACAACTCACATCAGGTAAAGAATCTTGTCTGGCAAACCAGCCAAGTGTCTTCGACAGACCGTGAGAAGTATTTGAAGCAAGCGCCGAAAACAATCTGGCTGACCGGATTCAGCGGTTCTGGAAAGTCCACCATTGCGTTTGCACTGGAGCGCGCGCTGATGGACCTTGGCAAACTTGCGTATACCCTGGATGGCGACAACCTGCGTCAGGGTTTATGCCGGGACCTGGGTTTCTCTGCCGCCGATCGTTCGGAGAACATCAGACGTATCGCTGAAGTCGCCCGGTTGATGAATGACGCAGGGTTGGTCGTTATCTCATCATTCATTTCGCCCTATGAGGCGGACCGGGAAGCCGCCCGCGCTATCATCGGTCACGAACGTTTCATTGAGGTGTTTGTCAGCACCCCCCTGGAAACCTGCATTCAGCGTGATCCCAAAGGGCTTTATCGCCGGGCGGTGGCGGGGGAGTTGAAAGACTTCACCGGCATCAGTGCGCCTTATGAGCCGCCCGTCAATCCCGCGTTGCAGCTCGACACACGGCACCTCTCGATTGAACAGTGCCTGGCGCGGATTCTGGATGTTCTGTTGATAACAGAGGAGCCAAACGTTCGTGAATAGGCCGTTTCGGTCTTTCAATCAAAAAATCCGCTGACAGGCTTGTCTCAGGCCCGCCTGCGGATCATAGGGATTGCATCGCTGCAGTGATGATCAAGCCATCAGCGTGTCGGCAAGTTGTTGTCCAGCAATGTTCCAACCCCGAAGACTCTGGCGGCCATCACCACTTGAAAGCCACGACGTGCAAGCAGCGCCTGGGCTTCGAAAGAGCGAAGCCCGTTTACGAATACGGTGTCTGTCAACGCCGTATCGAACTCGACCGAAGACGATCGAGGTTTTCGGGAGCGAAGTTTTTTCATGATTCCATTCTCCTTGACGAGACAGTCTTGAACCCGTGTCAGGCGTCTTTGCCCTGTACGAAGCCTGAGCCCATATCCGCCCCGGTAATCGGGTTTGCGCTTGGATCGGACTGGGTCCGCTCCTTCATCATTTCCAGCACCTCGGCATCTTTGGCATCCAGCGTGACGGATGCACTGCCATCACCACCGTCGACTGCCGGTTGTGGTGATTCCACATACTTCCAGTCACCGCCCTGGTTCCACGGACCGCGTACATTGGGTTCGCCGGACATGTTGAAGTACGTGTTGGTGAATTCCGGCATGCCGGGCAATTTGCCCTGGGGGAAGTTGGGCTGGATGGCGTGCAGGGCTTTTTCGAACGACAATTGGTGAGCGATCTCCCGTGTCATCAGAAAGCCCAGCGCTTCTTTCACGCCTGGATCATCCGTGACGTTCATCAAGCGCTCATAAACGATCTTGGCTCTGGATTCCGCCGCAATATTGGAGCGGAAGTCAGCAGTGGGCTCGCCAATGGTATCGATATATGCCGCCGTGAACGGTACACCGGCAGAGTTGGTCAACGGGGCACCGGCCCCGTACAGCAGGCTGGTGATATGTGAGTCGTTGCCATTGCCGTTGATGGCGCGGTAGAGCTCGCCTTCCTTTTCAATGCCTTCAGCGAGCTGGCCTTTGGCACCTTTATTGAGCATGACGATGATCGAGCCGACTATTTCGAGGTGGCTCAGCTCTTCGGTGGCGATATCCATCAGCAGGTCCTTGCGACCTGGATCTTCTTCGCTCAACCCTTGAGTGAAATAACGTCCTGCTGCGGCCAACTCGCCTTGGGCTCCGCCGAACTGTTCGAGTAGAAGGTTGGTCAGTCCAGGGTTGGGTCGCGCTACCCGGACGGTATATTGAAGTCGCTTGTTATGAATAAACATGTCGTGTCCTCAGGCGTGGTCTCTTGGTAAGCGTCAACCCATTTGGATGGGCTTCATTCAACGCAGTCACAGGGTATGAGAGACTGAGGCAGTGCATCGTTACGACTAACTTTTTTAAAGGGGACGGGCGGCGTTAAACGTCCGGTTCAATAGAATTTTATTATTCCCTTAACCTCGCCGTGTATCGATTAAAATTAGTTAGCGCGCCTATTATCAATGGCCAGAGGCTGGCCAGTAATTACAGCGGAAAAACACTGAAAAAGTTCAGTTATAAACAAACTCTATCATTAAGCAGACCGTGGGGTTCAGGTATAAAAGCGCGCCATGATATGGCTATATGATATCATTTACATGACGGCATTAATATTTTGAATTTTTTGAAATGGCTGCGATCTGTTTTGCGAGTCGACAAAGCAGGAGCAACACAATGGCTGATGAAAAACACTACCGTATCGATTACCTGCTGCATGGCAGTTACAAGACGTTCTACATAAGAGCGGTTGTCATGGACAATAAAGAAGCCTGGCATTGGGCGTCGGTGGATGCGGGATTCGGTGCAATTCCCAAATACCGCTCCGACCCGGTCCCCAAATTGAGCAAGCCTCAGGCTGAAAAGCTCGGGTTGTCGAACGTGGAGTGGACGCAGGCTTGAAAGTCCTCGTTCACCTCAATACGGCTCTCACCGTCGTGCGTCACGATGACGCGCGACGGTGTATGCGCTGAAAATTCTGCGATCGGCAGATCGGCCGGACAGAGGTCTTTCCCCCCGAATTGGTCTGAAACCCCCTCATCTGGATCATTACTCACCACTGGCTTCATAGCCCCCCGCGTCGCTTCCGCCTGTCACTTGCCAACCCCACAACCTCACGTTCCACGTGGCCTTGCCGATAGTCCGGTGTCAGGCTATGGCCCCCATTGAACTTCTCGATGGGGCATCGCTCTGAGATGATGTCACTATGCCTTCACTTGGATGGATGAAGTCCTTCAACGTCGCATAACTGACCTTGCACCTGCCGTGATGCAAAGAAAGGAGATTTTTCAGCCGGATCGGGCACTCTAATTAAAAAGAGAACACTATGAACATCCTTTCGCCTGGTATTTACCTTACCAATCGCCTGCGGTTCCCTGCCAAGTTTGCCGTTTTAGCCATCATTATTGTCATCCCGCTGATCGTTCTGGGCCTTCGCGTCTTCAACAGCCTGAATGCGAGTATCGACACCGTTGCGCAAGAACGTATCGGTCGTGAATACCTGCATGTCATGACGCCGGTTCTGCGACTCTCCATGCTGCAACGTGCGACAACCAACCGTTTGCTCGCCGGTGATGCGTCTGCCGCTCAGGATCTGGCCAGCAATCGCACTCAGCTTGAGACTGCTCTCAATAACCTCGCGGACATGGATGCTCGCCAGGGACGTGTGCTGGAAACGGAGAATCGTGTGCAGCGTCTTCGTGAAGGCGCCCGTTCTCTGATGGAAAGCGTCAAGCCCGGCCTTTCGCAAGATGAGGTGTTTGCCCAGTGGAATGAACAGCTGGCCCAGACACTCAACTTTATCTATTACGTCTCGGCTACCTCGGGCATGGTGCTGGACGAGGATTACGCCTCACTGTTTCTGATCGACCTGAGCACCATCCGCATGCCCAGAGAAATCAACGTGGCCGGCCAGATCCGCGGTATCACGGCGGGCTTGAGTACCGGTCAGGGGCTTAGCGTACCCATGCGCGGTTCGCTCGAAAGCCTGCTGAAGATCGAGCTGCAATTTCGCGCGGAGCTGGAGCAAAGCATTCGACTGCTCAAGCGCCGTGCTCCAGAGCTTGCTGCACGCATTGGCGACCCTATCGCTACGGCAACTTCGGCAATGGACAGCTTTCGCAACGACATGTATGCGTACGTCAGGGGTACAGAGTTCTCTGCACAGCAGGGACAGGCGTTAAGTGCTCGCGGTAATGTCGTGGTAGCGGGTCTTTACAAGGCTCAGGACGAGATACAGGCTGCGCTTCAGCAGGAACTGGATGCGCGTTACGACGCGCTTCTGCTGCAACGCGAGGTCGTCATCGCCATGTGCGTAATCATGGGTTTATTGCTGCTCTATGCGTTCTTCAGTATCTACCGCGCTCTGCGCCTGACCATCGACGGCCTGCTGGGCGTCACTCGCCGCTTGGCAGAAGGTGATCTGAGCGCCCGCGTACAGGTCAGCAGCAAGGATGAAGTGGCGGATATCGCCAACGGCCTGAACCTGATGGCGGAAGCATTTGCCAGTTCCATCTCGCACATGGACCGCACTTCCTACGAGCTTTCTGATGTGGCTGCCCGGCTGGGCACATCCATCGGCCTGGCCAAGCAGTCGATGAACGCGCAGCAAGCTGAAACCGAGCAAGTGGCGACCGCTATCAACGAGATGACCACAAGCGTGGCCGATGTGGCGCAGAACACCGAGGGCGCCGCGCTGGCTGCCGATGAAGCGAACACGGCGTCGCGTAACGGGCTGCGCATCATGCATCAGGCCCACTCGACCATTCAGGCCCTGGCGGAAGAAGTGGAGGTCAGTGCCCAGAAAGTCCAGGCGCTGGCCCTGCACAGCCAGTCGATTGGTGGCGTCATTCAGGTCATCAGTACGATTGCCGATCAGACCAACCTGCTGGCTCTTAACGCCGCGATCGAAGCGGCACGGGCGGGCGAGCAGGGACGCGGGTTTGCCGTGGTCGCTGATGAAGTGCGCACGCTGGCTTCGCGCACTCAAGCGTCGACCGAAGAAATCCGCAACATCATTCAGCAACTGCAAAGTGCTACCGATGCTGCCGTGCAGCAAATGCAGGCTGGCCAGCAAAAGGCTCAAGCGTGCATCAGTGCCGCGAGTGACGCCTCCGGCAGCCTGTCGAGTATCAGCCAGGGCGTCGAGCGTATTGTCGAGATGAATACTCAGATTGCCAGCGCTGCGGTGCAACAGCATGCGGTGTCCGAGGACATTAACCGTAATGTCATGGAGATTCGCAACAGCTCCGGGACGTTGATGCTGGGCATCGACAACAACGCGGTCACTGCCGAAGAGTTGGCACGGGTCGCTACCGACATGCGCAATGTCGTAGCGCGTTTCAAGCTGGTTGCCTGACCGGATCGGGGGGCTTGCAGCCTCCCGGTTCACCCTTCTTCAGTCAGCGCCCGGGCGCTGATTGCCTTTTTTTGATCAAGTTTTGCTCTTCTGCGGCCGATAGCTCTGGCGCGCGGGTTTGCTGTCCATAAAAACAAATCTTCAGCTCTTTCGTTGCGCACAAAAAGCATATTCAGGAGATTTTATGAACAGCAGTTTTGCGAACATCAGCGTCAACATGAAGTTGGCATTGGGCTTTGGGATCGTTCTCTTCTTCACTGCCATCCTCGCACTCGTCGGCTGGACCAGCCTCGATAAACTCATCAATCGCACTGACCGAATCGGCGATATCACTGAGCTGAGTGACAATCTCACCAACCTGCGGATCGCGCGCCTGCAATACATGCTGACTGACGGCGATGAAACCGCCGCACAAAATATGCAGAGCAAACTGGATGTCTTCAAAGCCCAGCAGCAATCACTGCTCATCAGCTTCAACAATCCGGTCAACCTGAAGCCTCTGCGTGAGCTCGCCGACGTCACTCGCAACTATGAAATGTCCTTGAACAGCATGCGTGCTGCGTACCAGGCCGGAGCCAGAGTGCGTAGCGAGATGACCACCAATGCCATGCTCGCCATGCGGGCTGTCGACTCATTGAACGATGCTGTCATGCAGATGGATCCTTCTGACCCGGCGCGTTTCGATCAAGCCCGAGTGGCGGCTACCGCCAGGCAAGACCTTATTCTGGTTCGCTACGAGGTACGGGGTTATACCGGCAATCCGAATGACAAGGCAGAGGCCGCCGCCTTCCAGCAGCTTGATGCAGCGATCAGTCATCTGGACGCACTTAAAACCACGTTTGGCGCTGCCAGTCGCGATCAGATTACCCAGTTTGAAACCGCTCTGCGCAATTACCGCAGTTCGGTCGACGCGTTCAAGGCTACCACTCAGACGGCTGCCAGCGTGCGCAAGGACCTGACCTCCCAGGGCGCCGCCATCGTCAAGCTGGGCGAAGAGCTGTACGGCATTCAGATGCAGATGGGCAAGGAAGATACCGCTCAGGCGCGTAATCTGCAGATCGGTTGCGTGTTGTTGGTCATGTTGCTGGGCATTCTTGCAGCCATCGTCATTACCCGTCAGATCACCCGACCGTTGCACGACACGCTGGCCATTGTGGAACGTATCGCCGCTGGCGACCTGACTCATACGCAGGCAGTCACCCGGCGTGACGAACTGGGCGTATTGCAGCAGGGCATCCAGCGCATGGGCGCAACCTTGCGCGAGCTGATTTCCGGTATTCGCGACGGCGTTACGCAGATTGCCAGCGCTGCCGAAGAACTGTCGGCGGTCACCGAGCAGACCAGCGCGGGCGTCAACAGTCAGAAGGTCGAGACTGATCAGGTGGCGACTGCCATGCATGAAATGTCAGCCACAGTGCATGAGGTAGCGCGCAACGCCGAGCAGGCTTCGGTTGCCGCTTCCGATGCCGACAACCAGGCCCGTGAAGGCGACAAGGTCGTAGGCAAAGCCATCCAGCAGATCGAGAGGCTGGCCGCCGAGGTGGTGCGCTCATCCGACGCGATGAACGTGCTGGAGCAGGAAAGCGACAAGATCGGCAAGGTCATGGATGTGATCAAGGCCGTCGCCGAGCAGACCAATCTGCTGGCACTCAACGCGGCCATTGAGGCTGCGCGTGCCGGGGAAGCCGGTCGCGGTTTTGCCGTGGTGGCCGACGAGGTTCGTGGTCTGGCACAACGAACCCAGCAGTCCACCGAAGAAATCGAGGGCCTGGTCGCTGCATTGCAGAACGGCACTCGTCAGGTGTCGGGCATCATGCTGGGCAGTCGCACGCTGACTGACAGCAGCGTCGAGCTGACGCGCAGGGCCGGGACGTCACTGGAAAGCATCACCCGGACTGTGTCGAACATTCAAGCGATGAACCAGCAGATTGCCGCCGCTGCAGAGCAACAAAGCTCGGTGGCCGACGAAATCAGCCGCAGTATCGTCAACGTTCGCGATGTATCCGAACAGACCGCCGAAGCCAGCGAAGAAACCGCAGCCTCCAGCGTTGAGCTGGCACGTCTGGGAGGCCAGTTGCAGATGATGGTCAGCCACTTTCGGGTGTAATGAGGGCTGCATGCCGACGCGGAGCGCCGCACGATAGTTGAAGCAGTTGAGATTATCGTTGCGCACGCGCCAGCGTCGGAATGCCTTGCGTGACGCTCTGCGCCGCGCATTCAAAGTCGCACGATAACTTAATCAGTTGAGGTGATCGTTCATCACACGATGGGCAGGAGCGTCAGCGCACTATACGTTGGTATATATAACCCATACTGACAGATAAACATGACCTACTTTTGCAGGTTATATCTATTGTTCAAACCTCGATAAGCTTTACCTCATTATCCGGCAGCCATTAATGCCTTTTATGTCTAATCGCTGACAGCCCGTCTGCTCATAGAGCCGGCGTGTCTGCGCCTGCACAGCCGATGCGAGGTGAGCAATGCATTCTATATTTGAATTCGGTAAAAGCCTGCGCACGCCCCGTTTTGTAAAACCCGGCGCGCGCACTCCGTACTGGGCCGATGGCCTCTGCCTGGTCATTATTGCCGTGTTTATTGCACTGGTGCTGTATGGCACAAGCCAGATGATGCAGCCACTTGCCGCGTTGAACTCAAGCCCGATGAGCCTGGACCCGGCGCGCCTGCCCGAGTATGCATTGCGCACCACACTGCGCATGTTCATCGCACTGGCGGCCTCCCTGATCTTCACGTTTGTCGTGGCCACCCTGGCGGCAAAAAGTCGCAAGGCCGAACACGTGATTATCCCGGCGCTGGATATTCTTCAGTCGGTTCCGGTACTGGGGTTTCTGACGTTCACAGTGACGTTCTTCATGGGGCTGTTTCCCGGTCGGCAGATGGGCGTTGAATGCGCAGCTATTTTTGCCATCTTCACCAGCCAGGCATGGAATCTCGCGTTCAGTTTCTATCAGTCAATGCGCACCGTGCCAAGCGACCTGAATGAAGTCACACGCCAGTTCGGGCTGTCCCCAGTGCTGCGTTTTACCCGCCTTGAGTTGCCGTTCGCCATACCGGGGCTGGTATGGAACATGATGATGTCGATGTCCGGCGGCTGGTTTTTCGTGGTCGCCTGCGAAGCTATTTCAGTGGGTGATACCACGGTCAATCTGCCTGGCATCGGGTCATGGCTGGCGCTGGCCATCGAGCAGAAAAACCTTGGCGCGATTGCCTGGGCGGTGGGCGCAATGGCGCTGGTGATTCTGGCCTATGACCAACTGCTGTTCAGGCCTATCGTGGCGTGGGCGGACAAGTTCCGCTTCGAGCAAACCGCCTCGTCCAAGCGTCCGCGCTCCTGGATGTACAGCCTGCTGGGCCGTTCCCGAGTGGCGCCCATGCTCGGTTCGATCCTGGCTGCGCCGTGGAAATGCCTGATGCTGATCGACTGGCGCGTGGCATCCCGGCTCTGGAACGTAAAGCTCTCGCCTGGCGTTGTCCGGTTGCTCGACTGTCTGTGGCTGGGGCTGGTCATGGCCGCCTGCCTGGCCGGGAGTGTCTACCTGTTCAGGTTCATCGAGACATCGCTGGGCCTGAGCGATCTGGCCACTGCGTTGGGTCTGGGGCTGGCCACGATGGTACGGGTGATCGTATTGATCGTCATCGCAAGCCTGATCTGGGTGCCTGTCGGTGTATGGATCGGCTTGCGTCCGGTCTGGGCCGAGCGGTTGCAGCCCATCGCGCAGTTCATGGCAGCCTTTCCCGCCAACGTGCTGTTCCCTTTTGCCGTGATCGCGATTGTCGGTCTGCACCTGAACCCGGACGTCTGGCTCTCGCCGTTGATGGTGCTCGGCACACAGTGGTACATCCTGTTCAACGTGATCGCCGGGGCAAGCGCCTTGCCTACCGATCTGCGCGAAGCGGCGACCATGTTCAACATGCGCGGCTGGCAGTGGTGGCGGCGAGTGGCCTTGCCGGGCGTGTTCCCTTACTACGTCACCGGAGCGCTGACTGCATCGGGTGGTTCGTGGAACGCCAGCATTGTCGCCGAAGCGGTGTCCTGGGGCGATCAGCACCTGGAAGCGGCGGGGCTCGGTGCTTACATCGCCAACGCGACCCAGGCGGGAGACTTTCCACGCGTCGCGTTGGGCATTGTCGTCATGTCGGTCTTCGTGATCGGGTTCAACCGGTTGCTGTGGCGTCCGCTGTACGGGTTTGCCGAGCGCCGCCTGAGTCTTGTGTGAATTTTTGTAAGGGAGGGCGCCATGATGATGGCTGTCGAAACGCGTTGCCTGGTAGATGTTCAGAAAGTCCGACATGTGTACGGCAAAGGCAGCAAAGAGCGCCTGGTGCTGGATGACGTGACACTGAAGCTCAACGAGAACGAAATAGTCGGCCTGCTGGGCCGCTCCGGCTCGGGCAAGTCCACGTTGTTGCGCTCCATCGCGGGCCTGGTGGCGCCCACCGAAGGCGAGGTGAGCTTTCCTCGTCGTGCACAGGGGCGAGCGATGTCGGTGGGCATGGTGTTTCAGAGCTTTGCCCTGTTTCCGTGGCTGACGGTGCTGGAAAACGTCGAAGTCGGGCTCGAGGCGCAGCGCGTGCCGGCAGCGGTACGCCGCAAGAGGGCGCTGGCGGCCATCGACCTGATTGGCCTGGACGGTTTCGAAAGCGCCTATCCCAAGGAGCTTTCCGGCGGCATGCGCCAACGCGTGGGCATGGCGCGAGCGCTGGTGATCGACCCTGATGTGCTGCTGATGGACGAACCCTTTTCCGCACTCGATGTGCTGACGGCTGAAACCCTGCGCACCGACCTGCTGGACATGTGGAGCGAAGGGCGCATGCCCATCAAGTCGATCCTGATGGTGACGCACAACATTGCCGAGGCGGTGCTGATGTGCGATCGGATCCTGCTGTTCTCCTCCAATCCGGGCCGGGTGATCAGTGAGATCAAGGTCGATCTGCCCCAACCGCGCAATCGTCAGGACCCGATTTTCCGCGCGCTGGTGGAAGAAATCTACGTGCTGATGACCCAGGACAACGATGCCGGCGAGATTCGTCAGGGCGTATTTCCTGGCACCGGGCTGGGCATGGTGTTGCCACAGGTGTCCACCAATGCGCTGGCAGGGCTGATCGAAGCCATTCATGCGCCGCCCTACAGCCTCAAAGCGGACCTGCCGGAGCTGGCCAGTGCACTTCACTACAATGCGGACGAGCTGTTCCCGATTGCCGAGGTTCTGCAACTGTTGCGCTTCGCTGAACTGAAGGGCGGTGACATTCGCCTGCTGCCTGCCGCAAATCGCTATGCGCTGGCGGATGTGGATGAACGCAAGCAACTGTTTGCCCAACACCTGTTGAGCTTCGTGCCGCTGGTGGCGCACATTCGGCGGGTGCTGGATGATCGCCCCACGCACACAGCCCCGGCGCGGCGATTTCGCGACCAACTGGAAGACTTCATGTCCGAAAGCGATGCCATGCAGACCCTGAATGTCGTCACACAATGGGGGCGCTACGCCGAGCTGTTCGCGTACGATGAACTGGCCGATCAGTTCAGTCTGGATAACCCGTCCTGAGATGTGTAAGACATACTCTGCGGGCGTTTGAAGAGCGAGAGGGTGCCGATGCACGAGCCAGAATCCTGTAGCAGGGCTGCGATGGCAGTCAGGTGGGTCGCTTTGCTGGCGCTGGCGCTGGTGATCGCGGTGGCCGATACCCTTACCGATCTGGAGATCGCCGTGGGGGTGTTCCAGATCGCTGTGGTGTTGCTGGCAGTCTGGTTTTTGCCGGCCAGGGGCGTGATTGTCGTGGCATTGGTGTGCATGTTGCTCACGGTGGTCAGTTACGAGATGACCACCTCCAGAGGCAGTGAGGCGTCCGGGCTGATCAACTGCGTCATCAGTCTGGCCGCCATCGCCATAACTACCTGGCTGGCGTTGCGCATGGCGCGGGCCATCCGCACGGTCCATGAAGCGCGTTCGCAGCTGGCGCACATCGCCCGGGTCAACCAGTTGGGCGAGCTTGCTGCGTCCATTGCCCATGAGGTGAATCAACCGCTGTCCGCGATTGTCATCAGCGGTAACGCCTGCCAGCGCTGGCTGGCCACCGAGCCTGCCAATCTGGAAAAGGCCCGCCAGGCCGTCGAGCGCATGATCGGTGACGCCAACCGCGCCGGGGATATCATCGTGCGAGTCCGCGCCCTGGCGAAGCGCTCGTCGACGCACAAAGAGTGGATCAGCGTGGCAGACACGGTGGCCGAGATCGTCGCGCTGGCGCACAGCGAGCTGGACGGGCAGGGCGTGACACTGTCGGTTGACGTACCTGAGGGCATGCCACCATTGCTGGCTGACCGGGTGCAGATCCAGCAGGTGTTGCTGAACCTGATGCTCAATGGCATGGACGCGATGAGGAAAGTCGAACCCGAACAGGCGCAGTTGAATGTACGGGTCGAGTGGCGTGGGGGCATGGAAATCGAGTTCACTGTCAGCGACAGCGGCATAGGGGTTCAGCCGGAAGAAGCCGACCGGCTTTTCGACGCTTTCTATACCACCAAGGAGGAGGGTATGGGGATTGGCCTGGCGATCAGCCGGTCTATCATCGAAGCTCATGGCGGCCGGATCTGGATGACGCCCAACCCGTCAACCGGGGCTATGTTTCATTTCACTCTGCCCACTGGAAAGATGGAAAGCTGATGAACACAATCACCACCGCTCCGCAGGCCGAAGAGCCGATCATCTTTGTCATTGATGACGACCTTTCGGTGCGCTCGTCTCTGGAAGACCTGCTGGCATCGGTCGGATTGCGCAGCATGCTGTTCGGCTCGACCCGCGAGTTCATGGACACCCCTCGTCCTGACGCGCCGGGCTGCCTGATCCTGGACATCCGCATGCCGGGCATGAGCGGCCTGGACTTTCAGGAGCATATGGCCAGGTCGGGGATTTTTCTGCCGGTCATTTTCATCACCGGGCATGGCGACATTCCCATGTCCGTGCGGGCAATGAAGGCCGGTGCGGTAGAGTTTCTGACCAAGCCCTTTCGTGAACAGGACCTGCTGGACGCACTTCAGGCTGGGCTTGAGCGCGACCGTGGCCGTCGGCGCAACGCCGCCATCGAAGCCGAGTTACAGCGTCGTCATGCCAGCCTCAATCCGGGCGAGCAGCAGGTGATGGAACTGGTCGTCAGTGGCTTGCTCAACAAGCAGATTGCAGCCCGCCTGAATGTGAGTGAAATCACCGTCAAGGTCCGGCGTGGTTCGGTCATGCGCAAGATGGAAGCCGACTCTCTGGCCGACCTCGTCAAGTTTGCCGAGCGGCTCAAAGAGCTTCACTGATCAAGCGTCAGGATCGGACGCAGAACGTCCGCAAATACCGGCGGGGGCTCAGGTACGGTGGCGTTCTCTCGTGTACGGATTGTGGGGATACGCTGGGTTCCGCCTTGCATCGCAAAACGGCGTGCTCACTCATTCACCAGCTGCGGCAGCACGTAGTTGCGCACGACGTACAGCGAGCCTTCTACGCTCAGATGCCCCGAGTCGATCTGCAGCAATGAGCGGCTGTCTTCCACACGTACCAGACAGGCATCGGCGATGCACAGTTTGTCGATCAGCGACACAAACCGGATGCCTGCGGATGCGGCCAGCCTGCGGGTTGCCTGGTCCACCAGCATGACGCTCTGATCCAGTGCCGGATCGCGGATATGCGACTCGCTCAGTCCCCAATGACGGTTGACTATGACGCTGGGCAGCGATGGATTCCACGACGGTACCGGGCCGATCAGCACAATGTGCTTCACGCCAAAGCCTTTGAGTCGGGTCGCGATCCGCTGCCAGTCGGTTTTGTCATGGCCATCTTTTTGCGCAATGACCACGATGTCCGGACGTAGCCTTTCGATACTTTGCAGGGCAGTCCTGTTGGAGTAATCGCAGGCTTTGCTGGTTGCCGAGGTACGGCCCGCATGGTCGCTCAGGCCGGGCAGACAGCTGGCCGATGCCACCTGGTAGAAGGGCGTATTGCGAGTCAGCAGGGTTCGTAGCCCGAGCGACAGCGCCTGTGCGTGAGAGTCACCCCACAAGAACACGCCCCCTGGCCCCTGTTTGCGAGTACAGGCCTCGTCGATGCCCGATTGGCCACGCTGGGTGAGGGCGGAAAAGGCATCACATTTCAGCCAATAAGGCTCGTACAGGTTGTGCTGGCGATCAACGTATTCCTGAATGAAATGCGCCCTGTCCGAAACGCTGATCGGGCGAAGTGGCGATACCACCCCTTGCGTTGCACTCACCAGCGCGCCACCCATGAACACCAACACGACCAGCGTACCCAGCGTGGTAAACCTGCGGCGCGGGTCAGGCTGATGGGCACTGGCGGACTGCTCGATCAGCCGCGATGAAATCAGCCCCAGTATCACCGCGATACCAATGCCCGGCAGCACCGTGCGAGTCTCGTTCAGCAAACCGGCGTAGTTCATCCACACCACCACTGGCCAGTGCCACAGGTACAACGAGTACGACAGTTTGCCTGTCCACTGAAACAGCGGGTTGCAGGTCAGCAGCGAGTCATTGCGTGCCGCCGCGATCACCGCGAAAGTCCCCAGCACCGGCATCAATACCAAGTGCCCTGGCCATGTGTCCTGCACTGACAACAGGCAGAAACCGGCCACGATCAGCCCCATTCCGACCTGCTCCAGAACGCGTTGCTGCATGGCCTTGAGTTGCAGCGGGAACAGGCATGCCACGCCACCCGCCAGCAGCTCCCAGGCGCGGGTCGGCAGCAGGTAGAAAGCAGCCTCCGGCCATTGGGACGAGGCAAGCACACACAGCACAAAGCCCCCCAGGCATGCACCCAGCACCCACCAGCGCAGGTTGTGCAGCGCGACGAAGCGAGCGAGTAACAACAGCGCAATCGGGTACAGCAGGTAAAACTGCCATTCCACCGACAGCGACCAGGTGTGCAGCAGCCATTTTTCATGAGCACCGGCGGTGAAGTAACCGGCCTCGCGCCAATAGACAAAATTGGAGACGAACCCCAGGCTGCTGGCCACCTGCGTGCCCAATGCGCTGTAGTCCAGCGGCAACAGAGAAACCCAGCCCAGCACCAGCAAGGCAAGACACAGCGTGGCAAGGGCCGGGACAATGCGTCTGGCCCGCGACGCATAGAACGCCGCCAGCCTGAATTTGCCGCTCCTCAGGCCCCGCAGAATGATCCCGGTAATCAGATACCCCGAAATCACGAAAAACACGTCCACACCGGCAAAACCGCCAGGCAGCCAGGCAGGCTGGAAGTGAAAGAGCAGCACTGCGATCACCGCGATGGCGCGCAGTCCGTTAATGTCTTTTCTAAAGTCCATTTGAGAAAGCCATCCAGTGGATGATCGTGCGAAAGGGGCTACGGATCAGCCGAAAACGACCGTTGCCAACAGGATTGTCGGTATTTAGCGGGCAGTCGACGTCAGGCCGAATGCCTGGCCCGTAGCGGAATGTCGTGCGCCAATCACATGACCAATTGCCAGGCCTATAAACAGGTTGGCAACAGCCACCTCGAACATGTCAGTGGTCCAGCTGATCAGGCACCAGCAGAAGCTGATGGCCAACAGCATGTGACCGACACGGGTCTGGTCGTCGATCAGCCTGAACAGCAGCGGTATCTGCAGCGCATACAGCAACAGCCCGAGCACGCCCAGCATTGCCCACAGATACAGGGCCGAGCTGTCCATGCCGAGAAAGACTCCGCCACCGGCCACCGGAAACAACCCCATCGTGCTACCGACCATGCCGAAGCCCGCGCCACTGATCATCCAGCCTTCGCGGCTCATGGCACTGATCAGGCCGGGCCAGGTATTGATCAGCCGGTCATACAGCGACGCCAGAGGGCCGCCGCTGCTGACCACGTAGGCATCAGGACTGGCAATCAGCCCCAGAGTCGGCAGCAGCAACCCGATGCCCACCACTACGGTACAGAGCGCCCGGCAAGTCCAGTTCATCCGCCGCATCGACAGCAGAACGATGGTTAAGGCAAACGCGGCCGCCGGTGCTTTGCTGGTGGTCAGCACGATGGCGTAAAGCGCCGTGGCGCTCAGCAACAGCATCATCAGGCGCGAGCGCAGGAACATGAGCAGGTACAGCGTGTAGAAGGCGATCATGATCGACAGCACATTGGACACTCTGGCGAAGCCGGCAATGCGGTCCACCTCGTCCGCGCTCCATGTGGTGTTGGCGCTCAATTCGGTTTCACCCACGCTGTAGCTGTAGCCCTTCCAGGGCACCGAGGTGAACTTGTCCAGAGCGATGCCCAGCAGTGAGGCCAGCAGGCAAAAGCCGATGGCCCGGTACAACAGTTTGCGGCGATACAGCAGGTGCTTGCCACAGACCAGGCCAAACACCAACGGGCTCAGTGCAAACAGACTGAACGCGAGGTTGTAGACACTGGCGCGATGCAACATGGCCAGCAGCCCTGAAATCAGCCAGAGGATCATGAACGTCCAGAACAACCTTCCGGCTCTGAACGTGCGCAGTTCAAGCGTAAACAGCAGGATGCAGGCGGCTTTGGGCAGGTAGAGCAGGGGGCTGATGCCTGCCTGATCGAAGTAGAAACGCAAGGCTCCGGAAAAGGTTTCGACCAGTATCAGGCTGATCGCGACCCATACCATCACTGTGGACTTGTCAAAGGACATCAGCGACGACCTGGCGTCGGCGCTGTTCGCAGTAGTCAACGCCATGCTGGCTGCCTTCTGATATGCGTCGAGGGAATTGCGCGGACAAAGCTACCGCACGACGATCACGAGGCTCGCGTCGATACAGGAAGGCTTTGGGAGATAAAGGGTCTGGAGCGAATGCTCGCAACGGCATGACAACACGTATATCAGTCGCAGTTTGGGCAACTGTCAATTAATTAATCGGGATTAAGGGTTATGTGCTGCACATCCTGCCCGGAACGACATGCCCATAAACACACCTGTCGTTCCTCACGCTTCGGCCTGGACACCTTGCGCTCCACACGCTCCAGCCCAGACACCTATCGTTCCTCACGCTCCGCGTGGGAATGCCTTGCGTGACGCTCTGCGTCACAAATCTGCGACGCGCTACAGTTCTTGTATAGGAATTTCAATAATTCCTATACAAGGTAATTCGCCGAAAAAGGTTCTCTCGGCGTGATGCCGACGTGGCGTCGATTCTGGGGAAACGCGTTTTGCCGTGTTTCGTGAATGTCAGGCGCACCTTCCCCGCATCAGTCCCGTACATACCTCAATTTCGCGATGCTTTGGGCATTGTTGACCAGGCCCTGCACTGTCAGGCCGGCGATGGCTGCGGTGTACACCATCCGCGCTCCGCACAGCACGCAGCTGAACGGATCCCGAGGCAAGAACGCTTTGCTCATCTGCGCAAAATACAGTGTTTGCGCTTTGCCACGCCTTTCCATGCTTAGCGCCTCATACACCCGGCGCAGCATGTTGGCCTGGCTCAGTGTTTCCTGCTGATAGGGGTTGTAAGCCGGAACCGCCGAAATTTCCGTCATGGGCGGGAAGCCAGTACTGGTGCGGATTGATGCCAATTACTTGGTCTTTCACGGAACTCATTTTTTGTCAGCGCCACTTAGTGTGAGCTTTTTTTCATAAATAGAGTGCTGATCCTTTCGGTGCAACCGAAAGTGCGGAGGTTTTTGGGAGGGTGTGCAATGGTTAGCCGAGACTCAGCCACTGTGATAGATCCTGTATTTCAGAGCGTCATCGCTGATCTGCTGAAAAAATATCAAATCAATGTTTCCCCAGCAGATACTCAGGGTCGGGACGTTTTTATTGTGTCCATTGAAAACCTGGACATTTATCTTATGGGCAATCTACGAGGTTATCTGAGTATTGCCTGTAAAGCGGGAAGACTTTCAGAAGAGGTTGGTGATGACGCTTATATGGCTTTACTGTCGGAAAATCTTTTCGGCCTTGAGCATCCAGTGCTGAGCGTGGGCGTCGCTCCGGAAACCAGAGAAGTACTACTTTCTACGCGGCAACCCTTGTCGGAACTGGACTCTGCCGGAATATTCAGGCTGGTCGATAGTGTCATCGAACATGCTCAGGCACTGGGGGAGTGGCTGAAATCTCCGCTCGGCAATCGGTCTGTATCATTTGCGAGAGCGCCTGCATCACACGGGCTGCATCCATCGATTAAATTGTGAGGCGCTGTAATGTTTCGTTGCTTTGCTGGACCAAGCGGTAGCAGCCCGACCCACTCGACCAATCACTATGTTTCCTTATCAGACGCTCATGACTCGCGCCTTGAGTCATTGTCTGCGGGAAGGCGCAATGGTCAGATAATCCAGGTGTCTGCGGCGACCTTCGACACAATGTCTCTGGCGCATAATATCTTGCTGAAGACCGCCCATGAAACTTTTCCGGACGGCCCGGGGAATCAAGAAGCCAACGTGTGGATGAGTGGCGGACGAAGCTGGATGCGCAAGGAAATGTGCCGCAGTCGTGTTGACGAACGAGCGAGCCAGGACCAGCAGATCAAAGGCATAATGGAGACCGGTGGCGGCAATTGCGGTGAGTACGCGAAAACGGTATTTGCCGAGCTCCAGCGCAATCAGAGGAACGTGCCTGTGCTTAAAGTGCTGGAGTCATATCAGCACAGCCTTGTGATTGTCGGCGACTGGCGAGACCGCAACACTGGCGACCATGCGGTAGTAGTGGATCCTTGGCAGGGGCTGAAAAAAGTTCATACATATGGTGAGAGAAGCGTTACCACGACGCCTGTTGTCACCGAGACCGCTTCTGAAGGCGGTCCTATACGGTCTGCCAAGCTTAAAGCTGCATTTGCCCTCAAGCCCGTTTCCAACGACAGGGTGGATGCTGAAATAAGAGCGAAGTCGTATTCAAGCTCCAGCGGCGCTTTTTACGCACAATCGGTAATTCGAGAAAACAAGCCGGTCATGTTCGATCAAGTGGCAGGGACGCAAAACCTGCACACCGTCTATCGGGATCCATCCGGGAGGGAGTCGGCTTTCAACAGCGTGCCGCTTTCTTACCTTGAAAGCTACCTGAATGCTAGAGACGCTATCGTAAACAATTATGTCTGAATAAGGGGGTGTACGCCGGAATCCCCGAAAATTTCCCTCGGAAAGCATCAAGCTGGTGCTATGTGGAGGGAGGCTTCATGTCTTCATATCGATGCGTAGGAAGATGTGCCTTCAATGAAGGCATACGATTCGGGCTGCTTACCGGTCTAAGCTTCAGATCGGTTGCACTGCTTCAACGCGGAGCTGGAACGCGGCTTGTCAGAGCCGGACGCGGAGCGTCCGGAACGACATGCCCACGCTGGAGTATGGGCACGATAGTGGTCCTGCAGAGACCTTGCGCTCCTCGCGCTGGCGTTCCTGCAGATACCTATCGTTCCTCACTCCGCGTGGAAATGCCCTGCGTCACACAGCTGCGTATCAAGGGTACTTGCGCTTGTCCGGTGCTGGCGGGAAGTACTGGTACATCCACGTTTCGCTCAGCGTACGGTCGCCGGTGCGGATGAACATGCGCATTTCAACCGGCTCGACCGAGTCGCTGTCCGGCACCCAGTCGAAGGTGACACGGTAGCCCTTGATGTCCGGCAGCACGAGGATGTTGAAGTCCTGCACCTTGCCATGAGTGACGGTGACGATGGGTTCGATCCCGGTACCTTCCGGCAAGCGATCCAGGCCGCCGCCGTTGAAGTCCACCGCAAAGCGGCGTGCCCAGGTTTTCGGGTAGTGCTCGCCCGGCGCCCAGCCTTCAAGAAAACCGCCCATGCCTGAACGTGTGGCGTGGACTTGCGCCAGTGGCGTGCTCACCGGTGGCAACGGGCTCCAGAACAGCTTGTAGCCATAGTTCATCGAGTCTCCGGCCTTGACCGGCGTCTTCGGTGTCCAGAACACCACGATGTTGTCCATTGTCTCGCCAGTGGTGGGCAGCTCCAGCAGGCTGACCTCGCCTTCGCCCCACGCCGTGATCGGCTCGACCCACAGGCTCGGGCGGCGGCTGTACCAGACCACAGTGTCCTGATAGCTGGAGAACTCGTGATCGCTCTGCACCAGCCCGAAACCTTTCGGATCGGTGTCGGCGAAGGCGCTGAACTGTGGTTTGGCCGGGTTGTTCAGCGGACGGCAGATCCACTCACCATTGCCGCGCCACATGGACAGGCGATCCGAGTCGTGAATTTGCGGATGGATGGTGTCGCACATGCGCCGTTCGTGAGTACCGCAACTGAACATGCTGGTCATCGGTGAAATGCCCAGTTGCTGGATATCGGTACGGGCATTGATGTGCGCGTCGATTTCCATGACCACCTGACCGGCCTGACAGTCGATGTCGAAGCGGTAGGCGCCGGTTGCACTTGGCGAGTCGAGCAGCGCGTACACCACAAAGCGCGTTGCGTTCTTGTCCGGCGTTTCAAACCAGAACTTGGTGAAGTCGGGGAATTCTTCCTGACGTTTGGCATAGCTGTCGATGGCCAGGCCACGGGCGGACAAACCATATTGCTTGTTGCTGTCCACGGCCCGGAAGTAGCTGGCACCGAGGAACGAAACGACGTCGTTGATGGCGATTTCAGGCGCCTTGAACAGTTTGAAACCGGCAAAGCCCAGATCGCCCTTGACCAGGTTCTTGTCGATCCCGCTGTTCTCGTAGTTGAACAGGTCATGGCGGAAATGCACTTCCCGCGCCTGCTTGCTCTGCGGGTCGACGCTGTACATGCGCACGGGGGTCTTGAAGCCCATGCCGACGTGGAAGAAATGCACGTCGAGCTGGCCGTGGACGTCTTTCCACAGCGAATGATTCGGATCGTAGCGGATGGCATTGAATTGCTGCGGCGTCATGTTCGCAAGTACCGGTGGCAGCACCTGCTTGTTGCTCACATAACCTTTGCTCGCAAGCTTCTTGGCATGCGCCTGCAACTCTGCAAAATCGAAGTGTTCGATCTCGCCATCGGCTGCGGCGGCCAGTGCCCGCGCAGCAAAAAGCCCCGAGGCCGATACGCTGCCGTAGGCGGCCAACGCCATGGACGCTTTCAGGAGATTTCTGCGATTCATAAAGGTGAAGCCTCTGAGTAATTCTGTGCGTCCTGCACAAAAAATGGCGCGCCAACGACTCCTTGCCGAACGCAAACTACCCACAACAGATAACAAAGACGAGATCCCGTTCGGAAATCGGCCAAAAAAAAACGCCGATCATGGGTAATGAACCCGGCGTGTTGACCGCTGTGACGCTGATTTTTGCGCCGCTGCAGACTAATCGATTAAGCGCATCGCCGCTTGGCGCAAGGCTTCCAGCCGATGGAGGCAAGACGCGCTGAACAACCCGGGGCCTTCGACCGACACAAAAAAATTTTTTGCCAGGCAATATTCAGCAATCATTTTGCTGGCGGGCGGTCCCGCCCTCTGCCCGACTTCAGGTCGATTTGCCCGTCAGGCAGCGCCGCTATCTCGCATTCGTTCAGCTAACAGTCCTGACGAAAGTTTCACTCTGCGTGTTATATCGTAACGCTATGATGCAACTGCATTAATGGATGCCGATACGGGGCTCTCTACAGCAATGATCAGCGGGTACCGGGGTAGCGATGCGGGTTGATTTGGGTGAGCACGAAGGCCTCGAAGGCCTGCCGCGTTTTCAAATGGCGGCGCAACAGGTTCGGCGTCTCGGACGATTGATGTATGTGACCGGTGGAGCAGCGGCGTTAGGGCTGCTGCTGGCGTTGTCCATCGATCTGTTTTCCCCCGGCTCATTGTGGATGGCCGTGCTGGGCAATGCCGCGGCGGCGCTGGTGCTGCTCACCGCAGGCTTGCAGTCGGCCAGGCACGTGGCGATGTGGCGCGCCCGCGCGTTGGCAGTACCTGTCGCAGAAGCGTTTCCTGAAACGGCAGACATGCTCGATGAGACCGGCTGGTACGAGCGTTTTCTCTCCCGGCTGAGTCATTCAGGCGAGTCGCTGGTCAGGCACATCGGCAGCTCCACCCTGTGGCTTGCCGGGTGGGCGTTACTGGCGTTGATCATTGTTCGAGCCTTCTGGAATCTGACGTTGTCTGGCTCCGACCTTTCGACGGCAGGCAATCTGGCCGGCAGCATCCTGTTGCTGTTGGCGTTCGGGCTTCTGGTCATCGAACGGCAACTGAGCAGTGAGCCCGACGGCCAGTCGCCGGAAGCCGGAGCGCTGGCGCAACTGGTGCGCATGACGCTCATCGTTATGCTGATCGGCGCGCTGTGCCTGTTCTTCTCCAGTGCAGATCGCGCCTGGCCTGCACGACTGGCCGTGTTGATCGGCCTGCTGCCGCTGGGCGTGGCGCTCGAATTTCTGTCGAGGGCTGCGTTATCGGTCTTCAGCCCGCGCACGCCGCGCATCGAGCCACGTCTGCTGGCTGCCAGTTTCATGGCTGACCTGTTGCGTTGGCCACCACGCCCTCTGCTCGCCTTACAGCATGAACTGCACAACCGCTTCGGCATTGATCTGCGCCAGATCTGGGCTTTTACCTACATGCGCCGTGCCTTTTTGCCGGTGCTGGCGGCGGTGGCAGCGCTGGGCTGGGCGCTGAGCGGCGTGCATGAAATTCCGATGCAGGGGCGAGGCATTTATGAGCGGTTCGGCAAGCCCGTCGAGGTGTTCGGGCCTGGTCTGCATGCAGGCTTGCCTTGGCCGTTTGGCCGTGTTCTGGCGGTTGAAAACGGTGTGGTTCATGAGCTGGCGACCAGTGTTTCTGCAGCCGATGCTGCCGAGCAGACGCTTGACCCGGCTGAAGGACCACCGCCGGGCAGCGCCAACCGACTGTGGGATGCCAGCCATATCAACGAGAAATCCCAGGTTATTGCCAGCAGTGCAGGCGACAAGCAGAGCTTTCAGATCGTCAATATGGATGTGCGGTTCGTCTACCGCATCGGCCTGACAGATGCCGCAGCGATGGCGTCGACCTATAACAGCGCCGATGTTCCGGCCCTGATTCGCAGCACGGCCAGCCGCGTGCTGGTGCATGACTTCGCCTCGCGTACGCTGGATGAACTGCTCGGCGAACAGCGCAGCGGGCTGGCCAATGACATCGGCAAGGCCGTACAGGCTGACTTGCAGCGCCTGGACAGCGGCGTCGAACTGCTCGCCACGGTGGTCGAAGCCATCCACCCGCCCGCTGGTGCCGCCAATGCCTATCATGCCGTGCAGGCGGCGCAGATCGGCGCGCAGGCATTGATCTCCCGCGAGCGCGGCGCGGCCAGTGACAAGGCCAATCAGGCCTGGCTCAATGCCAGCGTTGCTCGCGATCAGGCCAGCGCCGCTGCGCGCGAGGTATTGGCCACGGCGCAAGGCGCGGACCTGCGCTTCAGTGCGGAGCGCCAAGCCTACGCCAAGGCGGGGCAGGCGTTTTTGCTGGAGCAATACCTGGCCCAACTGACCGAGGGCCTGGGCAATGCGAAGTTGCTGATTCTCGACCACCGTCTGGGCGGCGACAACCCGCCGACCATCGACCTGCGTACCTTCATCCCACCGGCAGACCCAACGGCGCCGCGTAAAGCCGTTCAGTAAGGAGTCGTCCCTTGAGTCTGTTCCATCATCATCACGATCACGCCGACCATAACCATGACAGTCACGGGCATGGAGGTCACGGCCATCATCACCACCATCACGGCGCGTCCGGTCCTGCCGCTTTCCCCTGGCGTCGTGCAAGCCTGGCTGCCGTGCTGATCGCCTTTGCGATTGCCGCGGCGAGTCTGGTGCAGGTGCGTTCCGGGGAAGCGACAGTCGTCACCCGCTTCGGCAATCCCTCCCGCGTTTTGCTGGAGCCTGGCCTCAACTGGCGCTGGCCCGCACCGTTCGAGGCGACCATTCCGGTGGATCTGCGCCTGCGTACCACCTCCAGCGGTTTGCAGGATGTCGGCACCCGCGACGGCTTGCGTATCATCGTTCAGGCCTATGTGGCGTGGCAGGTGCAGGGCGATGCCGACAACGTGCAGCGCTTCATGCGCGCGGTACAGAACCAGCCTGACGAGGCGGCCCGGCAGATTCGGACCTTTGTCGGCTCTGCGCTGGAGACCACAGCGAGCAGTTTCGACCTGTCCAGCCTGGTGAATACCGACGCCAGCAAGGTGAATATCACCGCGTTCGAAAATCAATTGCGCCAGCAGATCGATCAGCAATTGCTGGCAACCTATGGCGTTCGCGTTCTGCAGGTCGGTGTCGAACGACTGACTCTGCCGTCGGTAACCCTCAACGCCACCGTGGACCGCATGCGAGCCGAACGCGAGACCATCGCCACCGAACGCACCGCAGTGGGCAAACGCGAAGCCGCGCAGATTCGTTCGGCCGCCGAGCGCGATGCGCGCATCGTCGAGGCCGATGCCACGGTCAAGGCTGCCGATATCAAAGCGCAGTCCCGCGTTGAAGCCGCGCAGATCTATGGCCGCGCCTACGCCGGGTCGCCGCAGTTGTATAACCTGCTGCGCTCGCTGGACACTCTGGGCACCATCGTGACGCCAGGCACTCGTCTGATACTGCGCACCGATGCCGCACCCTTCCGTGTGCTGGTAGATGGCCCGCCGACGCTGGACGGCAAAAGCGGAACGCAACCATGAGCCAGCCGGTCGACGAGCCTGTGACGCAACGGCCGCCTGCCAACAGTCCCTGGTTGCAGGCGAGCCGTCTGGCGTTCCTTGGGTTGTATGGCGTCACTCTGCTGGCAGCGCTCGCCTGGGCCACCTCCAACGTTCGCCAGATTGATCCGCAGAACCGTGCAGTGGTCATGCGTTTCGGCGCCATCGAGCGGGTTCAGAACGCAGGACTGCTGACCGCCTGGCCGCAGCCGTTCGAGCAGGTGGTGCTGTTGCCCTCGGCTGATCGGGTAATCGAGCGACGTGTGGAAACCTTGCTGCGTTCGCCCGCTGCACTGAAAGCGGACGAAATTGCGACCCTGTCGGCCCCCATGAGCGACGCCCTGGCAGGTTCCGGCTTTCTGCTGACCGGCGATGCCGGGGTTGTGCAACTGGACGTGACCGTGTTCTACAAAGTGACTGATCCCGACGCCTTCGTGTTACAGGGCGATCATGTGTTACCCGCGCTTGACCGCCTGGTCAATCGCAGTGCCGTGGCGCTCACCGCAGCGCGGGACCTGGACACCATTCTGGTTGCCCGTCCCGAGCTGATCGGCCCTGACAGCCAGGCCGCAGAGCGCCGTGAACGGCTGCGCGGCGATCTGGTGCGCGGCATCAATCAGCGTCTGGCGGAGCTCGACGCCACCGGGATGGGCATCGGTGTCGAAGTGGCTCGGGTGGATGTGCAGTCGAGTCTGCCGACGTCGGCAGTCAACGCATTCAACGCCGTGCTGACGGCCAGTCAGCAGGCCGATCAGGCGGTGGCCAATGCGCGCACCGATGCCGAAAAGCTGACCCAGACAGCCAATCAACAGGCTGACCGAACCCTGCAAGTGGCGCACGCACAGGCGTCCGAGCGACTGGCCAAGGCACAAGCGGCCACCGCAACGGTCACCAGCCTGACGCAGTCTGCTGACAACCACAGCGATCCCGGCCTGATGCAGCGTCTCTACCGTGAACGCGTGCCGGCCATCCTGCATCAGGCCGGTTCGGTGACCACCGTCGACCCTAAAGACGATTCCCGCCTGATCATCCAGGGAGCACCACAATGAGTGGCGAAGCCGTTCACACCCATGACGCCGCCACACCCGACGCGGTTGGCAGCCTGCTGAGCAATGCAGAACAGCGCAGTGCAGCCCGGCAACTGACCCTTGCGATGCTGGCGCTCGGCGTGTTGCTACTGGGGCTGGTCTGGCGATTTTTCGCCCCGCAGCAGGAAGGTGTCAGTCAGTTGTTGTTGGGCGCTGCGTCACTGTTGGTGGCAATACCGGTGATCAGCGCCGGCTGGCACAGCCTGAGGCATCCGAGCCTGCACGGCATCACTGACCAGTTGATCGCGCTGGCGATGCTCGGTGCCTGGGCCACTGGTGATTTGATGACCGCGGCCTTGCTGCCGATCATCATGATCTTTGGTCATGTGCTGGAAGAGCGCAGCGTGATCGGTTCGCAGGAGGCTATTGAAGCGCTGGGTCGCCTGACCCGCAGCCAGGCTCGTTTGCTGGGGACCGATGGCAGTATTCGCGAGGTCGACAACGCGACGCTCAAAGCCGGCGATCGGGTCGAAGTGCGTGCGGGTGACCGTGTCCCGGCGGATGGTCGGGTGCTTTCCGGCCAGGCCAGTCTGGACACCTCGTCGATCACCGGTGAGTCGGTGCCGCAGGAAGCCACGGTCGGGATCGAAGTGTTTGGCGGGGCGATCAACCTGGACGGACTGCTGCGTATTGAAGTGACCCGCATCGGCGACCAGTCCACGCTGGGCAAGGTCATCGCGCTGATGCAGAGCGCCGAACGTTCCAAGCCGCCGATTACCCGCCTGCTGGAACGCTACGCAGGCAGCTATATGGTCTTGGTGCTGCTGATTGCGGCGCTGACCTGGTTTATCACTCAGGATGCCCAGGCGATGCTGGCAGTGCTGGTGGCTGCCTGCCCCTGCGCGCTGGTGCTCTCGGCCCCGGCCACCGCCATCGCAGGTATCGCGGTTGCGGCGCGGCACGGGATTCTGATTCGCAGCTCGGCGTTTCTTGAAGAGCTGGCGGACCTCAACTCACTGGTTGTGGATAAAACCGGCACGCTGACCTACGGACGCTTGCGCTTGCAGTCGGTGCAGGCTGACGGGCCGCAGCACCCGCAATTGCTGGAGCTGGCCGCCAGTCTGGGGTCGGCCAGCAGCCACCCGGTCAGTCGGGCCTTGGCCGGTCTTGTGGATAACGCCTGCTTGCTGCCGTTGCTGGACACCCGTGAGCGTCAGGGGCTGGGTGTGGTGGCGTCGACCGGGCAGGGTGAGGCTGCGTTGGGTCGCCCGGAGCTGTTCGAACAGTTGGGCATTGTCACGCCTGCCGTTCCTGTACACGACGGTCCGCTGGCCGGGCTGTCGCTGGATGGTGTTTTTCTGGCCTGGCTGCTGCTGGCCGACAGCGTCAAGCCGGAAGCGCAGGCAGCGCTGTTTGAATTGCGTGAACTGGGCATGGGGCGGCAGTTGTTGTTGACCGGTGACCGGCAAAGTGTGGCCGATACCCTGGCGCACGATATTGGTATTACAGACGTTCAGGCGCAGGCCTTGCCTGAGGACAAGCTGAGCCGGGTCATGGGCGAGATCGCCAATGGTTTCCGGCCAATGGTGGTGGGCGACGGCGTCAACGATTCGCTTGCTCTGAAGGCGGGAGTGGTCGGCGTTGCCATGGGTGCGGGTGGCGCGGACATCGCGCTGGCTTCCGCCGATATCGTGCTGATCGGCAGCGATCTGCGCCGCCTGGGTACATGCGTGAGGCTCAGCCGTCAGTGTCGTCAGACGTTGCAGGTCAACGTGATCATCGGTCTGGGCTGGACGCTGGCCATTGTGGCCCTGGCCGCCTTCGGTCTGCTCGGCGCTGCCGGTGCGATGGTCGCGGCTATCCTGCACAATCTGAGCACCTTGTTGGTACTGGGCAATGCCGGACGTTTGCTGCGCTTTCAGGAGCCATTGCTCAAGCTCCAGACGTTCCATACACCGTATCAGGGCTCGAGCCGGCAGCGATAATCAGCGCTTTAAAACGGCTTGAGCTTTGACGAATTCTGTTACAGATTAAGCGCTGTGTTTCAGTGTGTGATCCAAATTCAGGCTGTCTTTCGGCTCGAATCAGTGGGCACAGGGCTGTTCCCCGAAGTTGATTCATTGCAGTTTTGCCGTCGCCAATAGCCTTTGCGGGCCCTGTTGCGGGGTCCTTGCTGGATTTCTCTTTTTGAGTTTCTGGATAAGGGGGTGATTTTGAATGCTTACACAACTTCCAACGACCCTGCAGAACCTGCACCTGCCGCTACGGCTCAAGCTCTGGGACGGACATCAGATGGACCTTGGGCCTGCGCCCAGCGTCACGATAGTCGTCAAGGATCCGCAACTGGTCTCCGACTTCAACCATCCCAGCCTGGGCTTGCTCGGCAGTGCGTTCGTTGAGGGGCGGCTGGAGCTGGAAGGTTCGATCAGCGAAGTTGTCCGGGTGTGCGATGAACTGACTCATGCGCTGCTGGACGATGATGACAGTGCCGAAAACCCGGCCCGCGTTCAGCATGACAAGGACACCGACGCGGCGTCGATTGCCTACCACTACGATGTATCCAACGAGTTCTACCAGCTCTGGCTCGACAGAGAGATGGTCTACTCATGCGCATATTTCAGGACCGGTGACGAATCGCTGGAACAGGCGCAGCAGGATAAATTCCATCACCTGTGTCGCAAGCTGCGGCTCAAACCGGGTGAATACCTGTTGGACGTAGGGTGTGGATGGGGCGGCCTGGCACGGTTTGCCGCTAGCGAATACGGCGTCAAGGTCTTCGGCATCACACTGAGCCAGCAACAATTGGCGCTGGCCCGTGAGCGGGTGAAAGCCGAAGGCCTGGAAGACAAGGTCGATCTGCAATTGCTCGACTACCGCGACCTGCCGCAGGATGCACGCTTCGACAAGGTGGTCAGTGTCGGTATGTTCGAGCATGTAGGGCACGCCAACCTGCCGTTGTACGCACAGTGTCTGTTCGGGGCAGTAAAGGAGGGCGGGCTGGTGATGAACCACGGTATTACCGCGCGGCATACAGACGGTCGTCCTGTCGGGCGCGGTGCCGGTGAGTTCATCGACCGCTATGTATTTCCCAATGGCGAGCTGCCGCATCTGGCAATGATCAGCGCCCATATCAGCGAAGCCGGGCTGGAAGTGGTCGACGTGGAGAGCCTGCGTCCGCACTACGCCAGAACCCTCGAACACTGGAGCGCACGGCTTGAAGCCCGGCTCGATGAAGCGGCCCGCATCGTGCCCGAACATACCCTGCGGATATGGCGCCTGTATCTGGCAGGCTGTGCCTATGGATTTGCCAAGGGCTGGATCAATCTGCACCAGATACTTGCGGTCAAACCCTTTGCCGACGGCAAGACCGGGCTGCCGCTGACGCGGGAGGATATTTACCGGTGAACGGTGGTGACCAATGCCGAGGCTCTGGGAGTTTGCAGAGCCTGGCTTCACGCAAGACGGTCTTCGTGCAAGGCAGGCTCATCAGGGCGTTACGATGCGGTTAAAGATGTCTTTCATGGGGCCGTAATTTACGTCGACACCATCGATATTGGCTTTAACCCATTCGTCCTGGCTGATGCTTTCCCAATCGAGTTCATAATCGGCAGACAACGCAAGGTGTTCAAAGAGGATGCGCTGAACCCTGCCGTTGCCTTCGCGGAAGGGGTGGATCATATTGAGCTCACAGTAATACTCTGCCAAGTGTCCACAGAAGGCGTCTTTTTCCAATTCTTTTAACCAATTGATCTTTTTGAGGCCGGCAAAGATTTTCAACGCCTCGGCTTCAATTCGCGCGGATGTACAAAAGCGGGTTCCACCTTTTGATATGTCTACGCTCCTGACTTTTCCTGCCCACGCATAGAGGTCAGAAAACAGTTGGTGATGCAGACGTTTTAGGGTGTCGAGACTGTAAGGAGGTGCCACGTATTTGATGCGATTAACGGTGATTGCGGTAATTTCCCTTTCTGCCGCCTCAAGGTCATCCATGCCTTGAATGTTCAACCTGTTTTTTAATACCGACGAGTCGGGATAGCAATAGTGGTCATGAGAGGCATCGTATCGGTCCATTGATCATCTTCTGTGTTTAGCCAGTATCATCTCCAACGACGTTTCTTCGTCAGTGAAGTGTAGATGAATGCCTTCCAGTTTCGAACTGTTTATAAAATTTCTGCGTTTATTTTGTTCAAAGCGTTTGTGCGGATCAGTGGCGTGATTAAACCTATACATCGAGCACGTTTGAATGACCCGGTCGAGCTCTGTCTGATTTTTTGCCGTTATCTTAAAACCAAGGCTTTCTGAGAGTCTGCGTCTGGCGTCTTTGAAGGTTTTCTCACGGGCAGCCAATTGCACAGAGGCGTTATTCGCGCGTAGCGCTGCGCGGAGGGCTTCAAGCTTTGAGCACAATGCCATCCAGCCGTTAACGCCAAGTTTCAACATCAACTGAGCCTCGATGCATTTTTTCACGTCGATGAATGTACCGAGCCTCTTCAGATCGTCGATTTGCTCAGCCTGTAATACCTGCTGCAGTGACGTCTTCATGCTGAGTCCAGTAAGTCTATCAATGCCAATGTCCATGCCGGTGTTGATCAAGATTTTAGAGAATATTAGCTGTTTATCCAATGTTCACAGCGCACTGACTATCGCAATGGGCTGTCCTCACAAAATCGGCGAGATCAGCCTCGCAACGCGCATGCCTAACTGATGAAGGCGCCGTGTCTCGTGGCTTTCCTGGATGGATATTTCTCGCGCGAGGGCAAAATCGGCAGTGAGCATGGCTTCGACCTGACGGGAAAAGTCGCTGTCGACGGTTAGCAGCATCAGTTCGAAGTTGAGGCGGAACGAGCGGTTGTCGAGGTTTGCGCTGCCTATTGCGGTGATTTCGTTATCGACCAGCACGACCTTCTGGTGCAGAAAGCCCGGTTCGTATCGGAATACCCGCACGCCGGCACGCACCGCATCGAAGGCGTACAGGCTGGAGGCTGCGTACACCACGTAATGATCGGGGCGCGAGGGCAGCAGCAGGCGCACATCCACCCCGCGTAACACAGCCAGGGTCAGAGCGGCGCTCACAGCTTCGTCCGGGATGAAATAAGGACTGGTGATCCACACTCGCTCTTCGGCAGCATGGATGGCTTCGACGAAGAACAGCGAGCAGGTTTCCTGTGCATCGGCCGGACCACTGGTCAGCAACTGACAGAGCACACCGTCTTCGGGAAATTCGTCAGGCAGACTCAGCGGTGGCAGTTCGCGAGTGGCCCAGAACCAGTCTTCGGCGAACGACTCCTGCAGACAGGCGACTACCGGGCCGATGACTTCTACATGGGTATCGCGCCACGGTGCCAGCGGTGGCTTCAGCCCCATGTATTCATCACCGACGTTATGCCCGCCCATATAGCCCTTCAGGCCATCGACAACGACGATCTTGCGGTGGTTGCGGAAGTTGATCTGAAAGCGATTGAGCCAGCCGCCACGCGTGGCAAAGGCTTTTATCTGCACGCCACCGTCGCGTAAGGTGTCGATATAGCTGCCTGGCAAGGCGTGACTGCCGATCCGGTCGTAAAGCACGAAAATCGCTACGCCCTCGGCAGCTTTTTCCAGCAGCAGGGTTTGCAACTGACGACCCAGCTTGTCGTCATGAATGATGAAGAACTGAATCAGAATGGTTTTTTTAGCCTCGCCGATGGCTTTAAAAATTGCCCCGAAAGTTTCTTCGCCGTTAATCAACAGCCTGACCTTATTGTTGGCCAGTGCAGGCATGTTCCCCAGTTTGGGCATTGCACGCAGTGCCGCATAGGCATCCGAGCGGCGTGCTGCTACAGCCTCCTCGATCCAGGGCCGCCAGTTCAGGCTGCCAATCGCAATTCGCATTTCCTGGTTGGCTTGGCGACGTGCCTTGATATAGGCGTCGAACGAGCTTCTGCCGAACACCAGATAAGGCAGCAGGGTGAAGTAGGGGATGAACAGCAGCGGCATCGCCCAGGCAATCGCCCCTTGAGAGGTGCGCACGGTCAGCAATGCGTGAATGGCTGCACCTGTGCCGAGCAAATGAATGAAACCGAGGACATAACCGAAAAAGTACGGGTCGTGATAATCCATGTGGAACAATGCTCCTCGCCTTTGCTGCCTAACAGACCACAGCTGGACCCGAATGTCGCTATTTTATTCCCGGTGCAACTGGGCGGTCCCTGTGCCGTCTAAGGCTTATCTTTCGGCTGGATCACTCTGGCCGCGTTTACATCTGCAATCGTCCATCAGGAATCTTGAAATGAACAAACGTATGTTGGCCTGGATGTTTTGCCTGGCTACCCCTCTGGCTCAAGCTCAAATGCTGCAGCCGGGGTTGTGGGAGCTGACGTCGAGCAATATGAAGGTGGACGGACAACAACTGCCGGACATGCAGTTGATGCTGGGGCAATTGCAGAACCTGCCGCCTGAGCAGCGCGCCATGATGGAACAGATGATGAAGAAGCAAGGCGTCACGCTCGGCGGCAAAGGCGTGAGAGCCTGCCTGACACAGGCCCAAGTACAGTCGGACGATATCCCGCTCACTGATCCGGCTTCCGGATGCACGCAAAAGATTACTGCAAGAAACGGCAAGACCTGGAACTTCCAGTTCAGTTGCCCGAAAGCTCAAGGTACCGGGCAGGCGAAATTCCTGAGTGATCGTGAATTCACCACGAACGTGGTGGGTACTTTCAACGCCACTGGTCAGCAACAGAACGGAAGCATGGATACTCGTGCCGTGTGGCTGGGCCCGCAGTGTGGCAATGTGGCTCCGCGTACCTGATCAAATTCAGAGACTTATGTTCCACGTGGAACACGCTGTCTTGAGGTGATGACTTTTTGTCGCTGCTGCAGCGGTGCCAGATGACGGAATCTTCATGAAGGGCTTCATCTTTCGTCCGTAACTGCATGTTATATTGTTACTAATGATGTGGATGAACCCTTCGTGAGCCGGGATGCTCAATTTGCTCTTTGAGACGTTCCATGCACCGACGCCAAGTGTTGCTCAACATGCTGCTGGCCAGCGCGGCTCTGACGTTGCCGTTGGGTGCGTACGCCACACAGATTCGTAACGCCCGGCTGTGGCGTACCAACGACAAACTTCGGCTGGTCCTTGATCTGAGCGGCCCGGTTCAATACAAAACCTTCACGCTTACTGCACCTGACCGTCTGATCATTGATGTCAGCGGATCACGTCTGACCGGTGACTTCAGCCAGCTGGCACTGGACCGTACGGTTATCAAATCAATTCGCTCCGGGCACTACGGCCAGGGTGACGATACACGTATCGTGCTGGACCTTACCGCGCCGGTACAACTCAACAGTTTCCTGCTCGGGCCGGAAGGCGGGCAGGGGCATCGGCTGGTACTGGACATGAGTTCTACGGCTCGTGCCCCGGTGCAGATGGCTGAGCTACCGCCGCCGGTGCCTGTACCTATCCAGAGCAAGGCCCACACCGGACGCGACATCATGGTGGTGGTCGATGCCGGTCACGGCGGCAAGGACCCGGGTGCCGTGGGTTCACGGGGCGAGCGCGAGAAAGATGTGGTGCTTTCCATCGCCCAGTTGCTGGCCAGGCGCTTGAAGCGCGAGAAGGGCTTCGACGTACGACTGGTGCGCAACGATGACTTCTTCGTACCGCTGCGCAAGCGCGTCGAGTTCGCGCACAAGTCCAACGCCGACATGTTCATCTCTGTTCACGCTGATGCTGCGCCTCGTCTGACGGCGTCTGGTGCTTCGGTATTTGCCCTTTCAGAAGGCGGAGCAACCTCGGCAACGGCACGCTTCATGGCTCAACGGGAAAACGGTGCAGACTTGTTGGGTGCGACGTCGCTGCTCAACCTGAAGGACAAGGATCCGATGCTCGCCGGGGTGATTCTCGACATGTCGATGAACGCCACCATTGCCGCCAGTCTGCAACTGGGCCACACCGTGCTAGGCAGTCTGGAAGGGATCACCACGCTGCATCAGAAGCGCGTGGAGCAGGCCGGGTTCGCCGTTCTCAAATCTCCGGATGTGCCGTCGATTCTGGTCGAAACCGGATTTATCTCCAACAGTCGCGACAGTCAGCGTCTGGTCACCGCGCGCCACCAGCAGGCGGTTGCAGATGGTTTGTTCGATGGCTTGCAGCGCTACTTCCAGCGTAACCCGCCGGTGGACTCGCACATGGCCTGGTTACAGGCGCAGAAACAAGAGCAGCAAGTCTGACCAAATCAGCGGCAGCCGTTCAGTCGGCTGCAGATGATCTTGCTGCGTGTGCCGCTTGAGCTGGATACCCGCGTAATGGTCGTCCAGCCTACGCGCTGGACGGTGCCTATCCAGGTTTCGCCATTGGACGCCAGCCCGGTAAAAAACGTCAGTTGACCGTAGCGACTGTTGGTTTGCGCCCAGCGACGCTTATCGAGCTTCTCGTAACCCTTTAGCCAGGTCGTTGATCCTGCAGTGGCCACGCTGTAGCTGTTGCCTGATGCATCTTTGCAGGCAAGCACCGTTGCGCTGCGGGTACAGGTGGCGAGATCGGCAGAAGGTCTGGGTGGTGACGCCATCAAATGCGTGCTGATGAGCAGCGCGATCAAGCCTGTTGAAACCCGTTTCATGAAGATCCCTTCACCAAAGCCGTAGCTATTTTGACTTGTTATACTATAACATCTCGATGTGATTAGCGTCGGCTGCCTGAGGGATTCGTTGCAGTCGACATGAACAAGGCCAAAGCCTTGCAGCTGCCTGGAGAATCCTGATGGCCAATCTTCTACCCGTTACCGTCCTGTCCGGTTTTCTTGGCGCCGGTAAAAGCACTTTACTCAATTACGTGCTGCGCAATCGTGAAAACCTGCGGGTTGCCGTGATCGTCAACGACATGAGTGAGATCAATATCGATGGCAGTGAAGTTCAGCGCGATGTCAGCCTGAATCGCGCCGAAGAAAAGCTGATCGAGATGAGCAATGGCTGCATCTGCTGCACCTTGCGTGAAGACTTGCTCGAAGAGGTCAGCCGCCTCGCGCAGGATGGCCGTTTTGACTACCTGTTGATTGAGTCCACTGGGATCTCCGAACCGTTGCCAGTGGCCGAGACCTTCACCTTCCGTGATGAGGCTGGCAAAAGCCTGATGGATCTGGCCCGCCTGGACACGATGGTCACCGTCGTGGATGGCGTGAACTTCATGCTTGATTACGAGGCGGCAGACGGTTTATCCACGCGTGGGGAAAGCCTGGGTGACGACGATGACCGTTCGATCACCGACCTGCTGATCGAGCAGATCGAATTTGCCGACGTCATTCTGCTCAGTAAGATTGACCTGATCAGTTCCAGCGAGCGCGAGGAGCTGATGGCCATTTTGAAACGCCTGAACCCCGAAGCTGAAATCGTGCCGATGGTGATGGGCCAGGTTCCACTGGCGAGGATTCTCAACACCGGACGCTTCGACTTTGAACGCGCTTCCCGGGCACCCGGCTGGCTCAAGGAAATGCGCGGCGAACATGTTCCGGAAACCGAAGAGTACGGCATCGCATCAACGGCCTATCGCGCTCGTCGCCCGTTCCACCCGGAGCGCTTTTTCAATTTCATCAATCGTCCGTGGACCAATGGCAAGTTGCTGCGCTCCAAGGGCTTCTTCTGGCTGGCCAACAAGTACAAGGATGCGGGCAGCTGGTCACAGGCGGGCGGCTTGATGCGCCACGGCTTTGCCGGACGCTGGTGGCGTTTCGTGACGCGCGACGGCTGGCCCGAGGACAGGGAAAGTGTCAGGTCCATCCTGGAGAACTGGTCAACTGAAACCGGCGACTGTCGCCAGGAACTGGTGTTCATCGGCCAGAACATCGACTTTGCCTTGCTGACGGCCGAGCTTGACCAGTGTCTGCTCACGGATGCCGAGCTGGCGGAGGGTGTCGAGCGCTGGCGCACGCTGGCCGATCCTTTCGGCGACTGGTACGAAGAAGAGGTGGCTGCCTGATGCTGGCCTATCGTTTGGAGCCGAGAGCAGCCGTTCGTCAGGCGCAGGGCAGCGCGCCTGAAGTATTGAGCGAGATTCTGCAGGATGGCGTCAACCTCGCGGTCTGGCAGCGTCAACTACCAGCGCACATAGAAGATTTCGGTGCCTTGCTGCTGTCGATGGGCGAGCCTCTTGCCGAGTCCATGACTCTGGAAGTGAAAGGGGGCGAAGTCGAGCCTGACCTGAGTGCGCTGGCGCGAGGATATTCCGATCTGCAGGGTTATCAGGGCTTCATTGCCGATGTTTCCTGGCTGGTCAGTGCCTACGCCTGTCTGTTGGGCGCAGAGTGCGTTGGCCTGCGCCTGCGGGTACTCGACAAGGCCATGTGCCCGCGCTTTCATGTCGATCATGTGCCGGTGCGCCTTATCACCACATATGGCGGCGTTGGCAGCCAATGGCTGCACGAAGGAGTGATGGACCGCAAACACCTCGGTCAACTGGACGCCGAGCCCACCAGCGCTGCCGACATCCGGCAAATCAACAGCGGAGAAGTGGCACTGCTCAAGGGCGAACGCTGGCATGGCAATGAAGGCTTCGGTTTGATCCACCGCTCGCCGCAACTGCTGCGTAACGAGCGCAGGTTGATTCTGACTTTGGACTGGCTTGCCTGAATTTATTCAGGTGTTATCCATTGCCCCTTGCTCTGGCCTTCACAGAAAGGCTTGAGGTACAGCGCGTCGCCAGCGACGCCGTAGTAGTGAATGTGCTCGCGATACGGCAGATTGGCGACCTGCGCATTGCGGCAGACGCCGAAAGCGCCTGCCGGGCACTGTTGCGAGTAGGTTGTTTCGGTCTTCTGCCCGGCCAGCTGTGGCTTGCAGAAACTGTCGTGGAACAGGTTTGCCGGAATATTGATATTTTCCTGGCAGACTTTTACATCAAGCCTTTCGGCCTGGCTGTGAACCAGACAGGCCTCGGCCCACGCCGTACCTGAACACACTGCCAGCAGCATCAGTGCCAGGCGGGCAGACTGCCACATCACTTGCATCGTTACCCTTCCTTGCTCTTCAATGACCCACGCATTCGTCAAAAGTGATCCCATGCTGCAAAACATACCGACGCATGTCATCGGTGGCCCTCTGGGCGCCGGCAAGACCAGCCTGATCAAGCGCCTGCTGGCGCAGAAACCCGCTCATGAACGCTGGGCCGTGTTGATCAATGAGTTCGGCCAGATTGGCCTGGATGCTGCGTTGCTGACCACGGATGCCGATGGTATCGCACTTGGCGAAGTGGCTGGCGGCTGCCTGTGTTGCGTCAACGGCGTGCCTTTCCAGATCGGCCTGGGACGTTTGTTGCGCAAAGCCCGGCCTGATCGCCTGCTGATCGAACCCTCGGGGCTCGGCCATCCTGCGCAACTGATGAAACAACTGCGCGAGGCACCCTGGCGCGGCGTACTGGAGGTTCAGCCCGGCGTGATGGTGCTGGACGCAAAGGCAATGCTTGCCGGGCAGCCACTGCCGATCACTCAGCAGGAAGCGCTGGCCGGTGCAGGCCTGCTGGTCATGAACAAGTCCGAGCAACTGGATGAAATCTCTCGCCAGACATTGACTGAGCAAATGACGCCGCATGCCTTGATCTGGACCCGCCATGGAGAATTGCCGCTGGACCGCCTGCCTGGCTTCGGCAGTGTGTCGGCTGTGGATAACCAGGCTGTGGATAAACTGACGCTGCCTGGCGGCGTCGGCCAATTGCCGGCGCTATGGGCTGATCCAAAGGTGCCGATCTGTCTGAGTCAGGTCAGCAACGACGGCTGGAGCATCGGTTGGCGTTGGCATCCTTCGCAGCGCTTCGACCTGCAGCGCGTGTTGCACTGGCTGGAAGGCCTTGAGTGGCGACGAGCCAAGATGGTCATCCACAGCGAGGGCGGTTGGTATTCCGGCAACGTCGTGGAGGGTGCTCCGCTGGCGTGGCAGAGCAGCGAGTGGCGTCAGGATTCACGTCTGGAATTGATCTTTTCCGTGGCGCAGGATGTGGATGAGTTACAGGCGCAGATGGCGGAGTGTCTGGTGTGACGGGTGTTAGTGGCTTGCTGAGGGCAGGACGCGGAGCGTGCGGAACGGCATGCCAACGCGGAGCATTGGCACGATAGTCAGTCGGGTTTACGCGTGGACATCAGCGCTGAATCGCGGCAACGAGCATCGTGCGCGCTTACTGCTTCCACTTCTGATGAGATTGCCGCCACTCGCTCATTTGAATAATCTCGGCGCTAGGTGGTGGCGTTTTGATTTCAAACGGGTAGGGTGCCAGTTCGATTTGCGCAGTGTGTGCGCCAAACATGGTGATTGTGCCGGGATGACGTTGCTCGCCGGTTACCGTGAACTCGAAACCATAGACGCGTGCCAGACGCTTGCGGCCCTGAGCGTCCAGAGCAAAGGTCAGACGGCGCAGGGCAACCGCGTCGTCCAGCAGTTGCAGTTCAAGGCGTGCGCAATGCTGCTTGACCCTGGCCAGCGCTTTTTCTCGCAGACCATGGGCATGCCACCACCAGGCCGCAGCGCTCGCGAACAGCATCAGCACGAAAATGTTTCCCAGGGTCAGCATGACAGAGTGCTCCAGCGTAGGAGTCACCAGCTTAACTGTCCTGAGTGATTTACAGCCATACTGTGCAACTTATATTTCTCATTATTGCATTTGCATCGTGTTCAGGATTCCGCCCCCCATGAAACGTACGCCTCACTTGCTCGCTATCCAGTCCCATGTGGTGTTCGGCCACGCCGGCAACAGCGCAGCGGTGTTCCCGATGCAGCGTATCGGGGTCAATGTCTGGCCGCTCAATACCGTGCAGTTCTCCAACCACACGCAATACAAGCAGTGGACAGGCGAAGTGCTGGCCCCGCAGCAGATTCCGGCACTGATCGACGGGATTGCCGCCATCGGCGAGCTGGGCAACTGCGACGCCGTGCTTTCCGGGTATCTGGGCAGTGCGGCGCAGGGCAGGGCGATCCTGACCGGTGTGGCGCGCATCAAGACGGCCAACCCGAAGGCGCTGTACCTGTGCGATCCGGTGATGGGCCACCCTGAAAAAGGCTGCATCGTTGCGCCAGAAGTCAGCGACTTCCTGCTGGAAGAGGCCGCGGCCATGGCGGACTTCATGTGCCCCAACCAGCTGGAGCTGGACAGCTTCTCGGGCCGCAAGCCCGAATCACTCTCCGACTGCGTGGCGATGGCGCGGGCCTTGCTGGCACGTGGGCCCAAAGCGGTGGTCGTCAAACACCTCGATTACCCCGGCAAGGCTGCCGACGTGTTTGAAATGCTGCTGGTGACGGCGCAGGCAAGCTGGCACCTGCGTCGCCCGTTACTGGCTTTTCCGCGTCAGCCAGTCGGTGTGGGTGATCTGACGTCCGGGTTGTTTCTGTCACGGGTGCTATTGGGCGACGACCTGGTCGCAGCATTCGAGTTCGCCGCGGCAGCCGTCCACGAAGTGCTGCTGGAGACCCAGGCCTGCGGCAGCTATGAGCTGGAACTGGTGCGCGCCCAGGATCGTATCGCGCACCCGCGGGTGAAGTTCGACGCTGTGCGTCTTTAACCTGAACGGGCTCAGGCATTGGTGCCTGAGCCCGCTCATTACAGCGCCTCTTCCTTGATGTCCTGATAACGTTTTTCCAGTTCCTGACGAATCTGGCGACGTTGTTGCGCCTGGATAAAACGACGTTTGCCTTCCGGGGTTTCCGGTTCAAGAGGCGGAACGCTGGCGGGTTTGCGGTTATCGTCCACGGCGACCATGGTGAAGAAGCAGCTGTTGGAATGGCGTACCGAGCGTTCGCGGATGTTTTCGGTGACCACCTTTATGCCCACCTCCATGGAGGTATTGCCGGTGTAATTGACCGACGCAAGGAAGGTCACCAGTTCGCCGACATGCACCGGCTCGCGAAAAATCACCTGGTCCACCGACAGCGTCACCACATAGCGCCCGGCGTAGCGGCTGGCACACGCGTAGGCCACTTCGTCCAGATACTTGAGCAACGTACCGCCGTGGACATTGCCAGAGAAGTTGGCCATGTCCGGGGTCATCAATACAGTCATCGACAGCTGGGCGTTTCCGGGTTCCATAGCGTACTCACACGGTCAAGGTGTTCAAGGGACGCCTATGCTGGCGTTCAAGGGGCTTGCGACAGTTATCGGGACGCTGGCCTGCAAGCGGCCGTCACGCGTCATAACTATCTGTTTCCATATATTGCACCGGCTTTATGTCGAAGGGGGCGGTGTTAACCTGCAAAAACCCGTGGATCGGGAATTTTCCCACGCTTTCATCAGAATTTGATGGCGCGACTGCCAGCCGACGCCGTTTCATGAACAGCGCCAGCAGTTCGAGGAGTCATCACCCACAAGGAGCCGTACCCCCATGCATGCCATCAATTTCATTCAGGACCTGGCAGTGATCATGCTGGTGGCTGGCGTGGTGACCATTCTCTTTCATCGTCTCAGGCAGCCGGTAGTGCTGGGTTATATCGTGGCCGGTTTCATCATCGGTCCGCATACGCCACCGGTCAGCCTGATTCACGACGAGGAAACCATCAAGATCCTGGCCGAACTGGGGGTCATCTTCCTGATGTTCTGCCTCGGGCTGGAGTTCAGCCTGCGCAAATTGTTCAAGGTCGGCGCAACGGCGTTCATCGCGGCCTTTCTGGAAATTGCCCTGATGATCTGGATTGGCTATGAGATCGGGCAGTTCTTCGGCTGGAAAACCATGGATTCGCTGTTCCTCGGCGCTATTCTGGCGATTTCTTCCACCACCATCATCGTCAAGGCGCTCAACGACCTGAAGATGAAGAACCAGCACTTCGCACAGCTTATTTTCGGTGTGCTGATCGTGGAAGACATTCTCGGTATCGGCATTATTGCGTTGTTGTCGGGCATCGCAGTCAGCGGCTCGGTCAGTTCGGGGGAAGTGTTTTCCACGGTCGGCAAACTGTCGCTGTTCATGATCGTTGCGTTGGTGGTCGGTATTCTGCTGGTACCTCGATTGCTGTCCTACGTCGCCAGGTTCGAAAGCAATGAAATGTTGCTGATTACCGTGCTGGGCCTGTGTTTCGGTTTCTGTTTGCTGGTGGTCAAGCTGGAATACAGCATGGTGCTGGGGGCCTTCCTGATCGGCGCAATCATGGCCGAGTCGCGTGAACTGCTGAAGATCGAACGATTGATCGAGCCGGTTCGCGACATGTTCAGCGCTATCTTTTTCGTCGCCATCGGCTTGATGATCGACCCGAAAATCCTGCTCGAATATGCCTGGCCGATTGCTGTGATCACTGTGGCCGTTGTGCTGGGCAAGATGTTGTCCTGTGGCCTGGGGGCTTTTATCGCGGGCAATGATGGTCGTACTTCACTGCGCGTGGGGATGGGGCTGTCACAGATTGGCGAGTTTTCCTTCATCATCGCGGCACTGGGCATGACCCTGCAGGTGACCAGCGATTTTCTCTATCCAGTGGCTGTAGCGGTATCAGCCATTACGACTTTGCTGACACCGTACCTTATTCGCGGTGCCGATCCGTTGTCACTCAAGCTGGCGTCGATAATGCCCCGGCGAATTGCGCGGGTGTTCGGCATGTACGGCGAGTGGCTGCGCAGCATCCAGCCGCAAGGACAGAGCGCGGTGCTTGCCGGAATGATCCGGCGGATTCTTTTGCAGGTCGGCGTCAATCTGGCGCTGGTGATGGCCATTTTCTTCAGCGGGGCCTACTTCGCCGAGCATCTTGGCGGGTACATGGACGAGTGGGTGGTGGATGTCAGCCATCAGAAGGCCTGGATCTGCGGTGCGGCGCTGCTGCTGTCACTGCCGTTTTTGATTGCTGCGTATCGCAAGCTCAAGGCGTTGTCGATGTTACTGGCGGAGATGGGCGTGAAACCCGAGATGGCGGGTCGCCATACCGTACGTGTCCGCAAGGTGGTGGCGGAGGTGATTCCGCTGTTGTCATTGGTGGTGATCTTCGTGATGCTGGCGGCGTTGTCTGCAAGCATTCTACCGGCCAACGAACTGCTGCTGGTCATTGCCCTGATTGCCGCGCTGGTTGCGGCATTGCTCTGGCGCTGGTTGATCCGTGTACATACGCGGATGCAGATCGCGCTGCTGGAGACGCTGGGTAACAATCAGGAATCATCCGGGCACTGAGCCCGGAGATCCTCACGGCCTGCGGCACAAGGGCGTCTCAGCTTTCCAGCCAGACATCCCTGGCCCAGTGCCAGACCGACTCCCAGCTTTCTTCAGTGACCAGTTCTTCTTCGGCGGACCACAGCACTACCGTGCCGTCTTCTTCGACGCAGTAGTAATCGTCGCCGTCCTGGCAGATCGGAATCAGCTCGCGTGGCACGCCCAGATCCCAGGCCGTGGCAGCCACGTCCGGCAAATAGGTGTGCGACTGCGGATCGGTGACGGTGACGGGCTCAAGGCTGCCGTACACCACATCGCTGACTGTCAGGAGAAACTCTTTGAAGACGAATGGAATATTGATGAACAGTTGTTCTTCGATTTCGACCAGTTGGTCTTCGTCTGGCAGCTCAAGCGGAACCGGGACCGGTTCGTTCGCTTCACGCAGTTGTTCGATGACTTCTTCCACGACACAGATCCTCTCACTTGATGGCGCGGGTTATACAGTAGCGTAAAGCCTTTCTCAAAATAACTATCCGAACGGATAAACAAAAAACCCCGGACATGTCCGGGGTTCTGAACGCGAGAAAGGAATCTGGTTCAACCGTTCTGGCGAATTCCTGCTACCAGCCAAGGCTGGTTATCGCCTTGCGGACGTTCCATGTTCCAGCTTTCGCTGAACACTTCGCCCTGGTCGAAACGCGATGTCTTGGACACGCCCGAGAAGGTCAGGGTGGCGATGGTCTTGTCGGCACGATCGTCCACGCCGTCCAGTTGAACCTGAAGGTTGTCGATGTAGGTCGACTGGAAGCCGTCGCCCAGGTCCGCGCGTTCCTTTTTCAGGAACTGCAGCATTTGCGGGATGACGAACTCGGCAATCTTGTCCATCTCGTTGGCGTCCCAATGCTGCTGCAGCGACTGGAAATGCCCGCGAGCCGCTTCCAGAAAACGCTCCTCATTGAACCAGGCCGGCGCATTGATCACCGGTGCCGCGGAGGCTGACGAAGAACTGCCGAAGATCGGATTCTGCGCAGGCTGGCTGCTTTCACGCTGGTACGGTGCACCGGCAGCGGCCATTTTTGGCTGTTGCTGCTGACGACGGCGTGCAATGAAGCGGAAGATCAGAAAGGCGATGAGGCCCATGATCAGAATGTCGAACAGTTGCAGGCCGTTGAAGCCGTCACCCATGAACATCGACGCGAGCAGACCACCGGCAGCGATACCGGCCAATGGGCCCAGCCAGCGCGACGCACCGCTTGCGGCAGGTGCAGGGCGACCGGCGTTAGGCGCAGCCGCGGGGGAGGAAGGCGCGGTCTGGCGAGCCTGATGCGTAGGCGCTGAGCCCATGCTCTTGCCGCCACCGAAGCGCGCGGCGTTCACATCCAGGCTCATGGTGAGCCCGATGCACAGCGCCATCGCGATGCTTAGAAAACGTTGCATAAGGGTATTCCCGTTTTGTGATTGCACGCGCGCCATGTTGCACAGCGTATGGCCTCATGACCAGCGCGTTAGTGTTTCGGACTTTTACATAAACAGCGTAGGACTTTTCTACGCGCTTCGTAGGGCTTGTGACTAATTGCACGCGGAAAGGTTATACACAAGTCCGCTTTTAATTAGGGCCCCGGCCACAATCAAGAGCGGACTTGTGCATGAAGCTGGGCGCTGGGACGAGAGCAGTTGTGGTCCGAGCGCCGCTTCCCGACCTCGAAACCCTACAACGGTACCAGCTTCGCGTAGCCCATCATCAGCCACTTGCTGCCTTCGGAGAAGTTGACCTGCACCCGCGCCTGAGCGCCAGCGCCCTCGAAGTTGAGGATCACGCCTTCGCCAAATACCGCATGCTGGACGCGCTGGCCCATGGTGAACTCGGTTTCCGGAATGCCGGTGCCGTTGAACAGGCTGCTGCTGTTGAACTTCGGGGTGCCGCCAAACGGACGGTTGACGCTGTTGGAAAGGCGGACTTCCTGGATCAGCGCGGGCGGGATCTCGCGGACGAAACGCGAGACCTTGTTGTAGGTTTCGCTCCCGTACAGGCGGCGCGTTTCTGCGTAGGTCATCACCAGCTGTTTCATGGCGCGAGTGATGCCGACATAGGCCAGTCGCCGCTCCTCTTCCAGCCGTCCCGGTTCCTCGAGACTCATCTTGTGCGGGAACAGCCCTTCTTCCATGCCGACCAGGAAGACGTGCGGAAACTCCAGCCCCTTGGCGCTGTGCAGGGTCATCAGTTGAATGCTGTCTTCATGTTCTTGCGCCTGGGTGTCGCCAGCCTCCAGCGAGGCATGCCCCAGGAACGCTGCCAGCGGCGTCAGTTCCTCGTCGCTCTCGTGATTTTCGAAAGCACGTGCGGCGCTGACCAGTTCTTCAAGGTTTTCTACCCGAGCCTGGCCTTTCTCGCCTTTTTCCTGCTCGTGGTAGGTGATCAGCCCGGACTGCTCGATCACCGTCTGCGTCATCAGGTGCAGCGGCATCTCCATGACCTTGGCCGCTAGGTTTTCGATCAGCTCGATAAACCCGCCCAAAGCCGTGGCAGCGCGGCCAGTGAGGCCCTTGTTGGCGACCAGCAGGCGCATGGCTTCCCACATGGATACGTCGGCATGGCGGGCATGTTCGCGAATCGCTTCAACGGTTTTTTCACCGATGCCGCGCGCCGGAACGTTGATCACCCGCTCCAGTGCCGCATCGTTGCCACGGCCTTCCAGCAGGCGCATGTAGGCCATGGCGTTCTTGATTTCGGCGCGTTCGAAGAAGCGCTGTCCGCCATAGATGCGGTACGGAATACGCTCGCGCAGCAGGGCTTCTTCCAGCACCCGGGACTGGGCGTTGGAGCGGTAAAGGATGGCGATATCGTTGCGCGAGATTCCGGTTTTCAGTGCGCTTTCGATGGTTTCGACCACATAGCGCGCTTCATCGTGTTCATTGAACGCGGCATACAGGTTGATCAGCTCGCCATCGCCGACATCGGTCCACAATTCCTTGCCCAGGCGACCGCTGTTATTGACGATCAAACCGTTGGCGGCTTTGAGGATGCTCGCTGTAGAGCGGTAATTCTGCTCCAGACGGATGACTTCGGTGTCCGGGAAGTCGGAGGAATACTGATGAATATTCTCGATCTTCGCGCCACGCCAGCCATAGATGGACTGATCGTCGTCGCCGACCACCATCAGGCTATCGCCACCTTGGGCGAGCAGGCGCAGCCATGCGTATTGCACGGCGTTGGTGTCCTGGAACTCGTCCACCAACACATGACGGAAGCGCCGCTGATAATGCGCCAGCAAACCTGGATGATCGCGCCACAGATCGAGTGCGCGCAGCAGCAGTTCGGAGAAGTCGATGACGCCAGCCCGCTGGCAGGCGACTTCGTAGGCTTCGTAAACGCTTTTCATGGTGGTCAGGAACAGGTCGCCGCTGGCCTGAATATGTTTCGGGCGCAGGCCTTCGTCTTTCTGGCCATTGATGAACCACTGGGCCTGACGTGCAGGCCAGCGTTGCTCGTCCAGACCCAGCTCGCGCATTACGCGCTTCACCAGGCGTTGCTGGTCGTCGCTGTCGAGAATCTGGAAGGTCTGCACCAGTCCGGCTTCCTGCCAGTGCGCCCGCAGCAGGCGGTGGGCCAGGCCGTGGAAGGTGCCGACCCACATGCCTGCGGGGCTGATGCCCATGAGCTGCTCGATGCGGTGACGCATTTCGGCGGCAGCCTTGTTGGTGAACGTCACCGACAGGACCGAATGCGGGGAGGCTTGCTCGACCTGCATCAGCCATGCGATGCGATGCACCAGCACACGGGTTTTGCCGGAGCCAGCACCAGCCAGGACCAACTGACGACCCAGTGAGGCGGCTACGGCCTGACGTTGGGCATCGTTGAGGGAATTCAGAAGCAGAGAGAGATCATCGCGCATCCGCGCATTCTAGGGTGCTGCGTCATGCCGGGCAAACCATGCTTTGCGTCCGGCCATAAAAATGGTCGAGCGCTGACGACCGGTCGTCGCCTGCCACCGGGAGCGATTGCGTTCGGACTACCGTTACTTGCGAGCAGTCAGAGTCTGACAGGCGATTTGGCCTAATGTAGGATTATTCCCACAATTGCCGCCGATAACGCCCGCACGGTACGTTCCAGCTTCGTTTAACTGGGCGGCTGGCAGGTCATGTAGTATAACTACAAGAAAGCTACAACCCAGCCCATCTTCCTTTTGCCGAGTCTGCCCCTTGAATCTGCTGCAACACATCGCCCAGTCACGTAATTTGCTGCGCAAATCGGAGCTCAAGGTAGCCGATCATGTGCTGCTTGACCCTGCGGCCGTGATGCACAGTTCCATGGCGGATCTGGCGCACAGCGTCGGTATCAGCGAGCCGACCATCGTGCGTTTCTGCCGCGCCATTGGCTGCAGCGGGTTTCAGGACCTCAAGCTCAAGCTGGCGCAAAGCCTCGCGGCGGGCGCAAGTTTCGGCCAGTTTGCGATTCACGAAGATGATTCGGTCGCCGACTACAGCCTGAAGATTTTCGACACCACGCTGCACACGCTCATGGAAGTGCGCGAAAACCTCGATCCCCATGCGTTGCAGCTGGCAGTCACGGCAATGGCCGGGGCAAACCGGGTCGAGTTCTACGGGTTTGGCGCGTCCGGCGCAGTGGCGGCCGACGCACAGCACAAATTCTTTCGCTTGCTGCTGACCGCTGCAGCATATTCCGATCCGCACATGCAGGCGATGTCAGCCGTCACGCTAAAACCGACCGATGTGGCCGTGTGCATTTCCCAGTCGGGCCGTTCGAAGGATTTGCTGATCACCGCCAATCTGGTCCGTGAGAGCGGCGCGACGCTGATTACCCTGTGTCCGAGTCAGACGCCGCTGGCCGAGCTGTCTTCGGTCAATCTGGCTATCGACGTGCACGAAGATACCGAAATCTATACGCCGCTGACGTCCCGCATCGCACACCTGGTCGTGATTGACGTGCTGGCGATGGGGGTTGCGATGGCCCGCGGCCCTGGTCTGGTCAACCATCTCAAGAGTGTCAAACGCAGTCTGCGCGGCTTGCGCCTGTCGCCGAAATCGATCAAGGCTCATGAAGATTGACATCGTTTTCAATTCGCAAACGATGTAAAAACTCCCGCCAATGACCTGAGGTCATTGGCGGGAGCCTGTGTTAGAGGTGCTATTTTGCGTTGATCAATGCGTCACTTCTACTGCATTGATGGACGCCAGCAGCTCGCCTTTGTAGTAAACACTGACAGCCGTGATATCGGCACCACTTGGCTGGGTATAGACAACTTCTTTCTCGGTAAGCACCTGGGCACCGATGCCTTGGGCTTCAAACGTCAGATCCAGACTCAGGTGGCTGAAAGCGGCTGGTTTGGCGCTCTTGACCAGTACCGGAACCGCGTTTGCCTGAGGGGCGGTCACGATGCCGGAAACTTTCAAGGTGTTGACGCCTGGCATCCTGTCATCACGTGCCTGCCAGTTTTTGTTTTCGATAGTCATTGTTTAGCTCCTTGCTATAACTTGATTAATGAGTAAGTTGCGTCCTGCAGGGCCAGTTTCTAAGGTTCGGGGTACCGGAATGCGGTAAATATATATTTTTTGCATGTCCGGGCTGTCTATCACGTTTCAAAATTTAACCAAGCTGTCATGTGTCCGCCGCCTGACTGTCACTCCAGGGCTTCATGCTGGTGCTCCCACAAAACGTATTGGGAGACAGGATATGGCTCGGCACTACGATGATTTACCTACCAGCACCGTGAAAACCCGCCGTCAGCAGGAAGACCAGCGTCGCATGGAGTTTCGTCGGGCTATCGAAAGCTACAGTGAAGCGCGTCAGCTCAATCAGGAGTTGTGTGACTACATGGATGGCATGGACAACGCCGTATGGCAGACCATCAAGTTGCCCGCGGTCGACCGTCGAAACGCTCGACAAGCTGGGTGATCTGCGTGCGCTCGGTGCGGATGAACGCAAGAAAGGCATGTGCCACCGGTGAGAGCCGTTTGTCTCTGGCCTGAGCCACGCACCAGCTTCGATACAGCGGCAGCTCCGCCACGGGCAGCTCCACGAGAGCGCCGGTGGCGAGTTCCTGACAGACCGCATGCCGCGTCAGTATCGCCAGGCCCAGCCCGGCAACCACACATTCACGTTGCGCCTCGCTGGAGGACACCTCCAGTGTCTGAGTGAAGTGCACGCGCTTCTCTTTGAAGTACTCCTCGCAGGCCCTCCGTGTGCCCGAACCGGCTTCGCGAGTAAGCAGTGGCCATGGCTCAAGGTCTTTCAGGTTCAGTGCCGTATGGCTGCTGAGCGGGTGATCGGGCGGTGCCACGGCGACAATCGGGTTATTGAGGAACGGCAAAAACTCCAGGCCCATATCCAGTGGCACTGCCGACATCACTACAAGATCATCACGGTTATCCGACAATCGCCTTATGATCTGTGCACGATTGACTACCATCAGGCTCAGGCTGACTTCCGGATGCTGGCGTTTGAAAGCGGCGAACAGGTGAGGAACGAAATACTTGCAGCTTGACTCGATTGCCAGTTTCAACTGGCCTTGCAATGAGCCCTGCATATCCGAAAGCTGCATGTCCAGACTTTCCAGACGCCCGAAAATATCCCGGCTGGCCAGTTGCAGCGCTTGAGCCGCCTCGGTCAGGTAGAGTTTTTTACCGACGTATTCGAACAGAGGCTGACCGATCAGCTCTTCGAGCTGGCGAATCTGCAGACTGACAGCGGGCTGTGTCAGCGACATCTCTTCAGCCGCCCGGCTGTATGAGCGTAGATCACACACTTCGTTGAAAATGCGCAGCTGGCGCAATGTCATGCGCATCAATGACTTACGCATCTATAGATATTTCCGGATGACGGGCAAGACTCAACTATAAGCTTTTACTTATGCACTACCCAACTTTTACTCATTTTTGTTAATCCTTGATTCGGCATAGGGTGTTCCTGCGACATTCAGTCACATGCCCTGTTACATAAACGGGTCGAGGGAAACGCCAGTGATAACAAAAATTCTGATCGCTAACCGCGGGGAGATTGCCGTTCGCATCGTGCGCGCCTGCGCCGAGATGGGCATTCGCTCGGTTGCGATCTTTTCCGATGCTGATCGGCATGCATTGCATGTCAAACGCGCTGACGAGGCCTATAGCATCGGTGCCGAGCCGCTGGCGGGTTACCTGAACCCGCGCAAACTGGTGAATCTGGCGGTTGAGACCGGTTGTGATGCGCTGCACCCCGGCTACGGCTTTCTCTCTGAGAACGCTGAGCTGGCTGATATCTGTGCAGAACGAGGGGTCAGGTTCATTGGTCCGTCAGCGGAGGTGATTCGCCGCATGGGTGACAAGACCGAGGCCCGTCGCAGCATGATCAAGGCCGGTGTGCCGGTGACGCCCGGCACCGAAGGCAACGTGGCGGACATCGACGAGGCGCTGGCCGAAGGCGAGCGCATCGGCTATCCGGTCATGCTCAAGGCCACTTCCGGCGGCGGTGGCCGCGGTATTCGTCGCTGCAACAGTCGCGAAGAACTCGAACAGGCCTTCCCGCGGGTGATTTCCGAAGCGACCAAGGCCTTTGGTTCGGCGGAAGTCTTTCTCGAAAAATGCATCGTCAATCCCAAGCACATTGAAGCGCAGATTCTGGGCGACAGTTTCGGCAACGTGGTGCACTTGTTCGAGCGCGACTGCTCGATTCAGCGGCGTAACCAGAAGCTCATCGAAATCGCTCCCAGCCCGCAACTGACTCCCGAGCAGCGCGCCTATATCGGTGATCTGTCGGTGCGTGCGGCCAAGGCCGTCGGTTACGAGAACGCAGGCACCGTGGAGTTTCTGCTCGCCGAGGGTGAGGTGTACTTCATGGAAATGAACACTCGGGTGCAGGTCGAGCACACCATTACCGAAGAAATCACCGGGATTGATATTGTTCGCGAGCAGATCCGTATCGCGTCCGGTCTGCCGTTGTCGGTCAAGCAGGAAGACATCATCCATCGCGGTTTTGCCCTGCAATTTCGGATCAACGCCGAGGACCCGAAGAACAACTTTCTGCCCAGCTTCGGCAAGATCACTCGTTATTACGCACCCGGCGGGCCAGGTGTTCGCACCGATACGGCGATTTATACCGGCTACACCATTCCGCCGTTCTACGACTCGATGTGCCTGAAGCTGATCGTCTGGGCGCTGACCTGGGAAGAGGCGATGGATCGCGGTCTGCGTGCGCTGGATGACATGCGGCTGCAAGGAGTGAAGATCACTGCAGCCTATTACCAGGAAATCCTGCGCAATCCGGAGTTTCGCAGCGGTGAGTTCAACACAAGCTTTGTCGAGAGCCACCCCGAGCTGACCAATTACTCGATCAAGCGCAAACCCGAAGAACTGGCGCTGGCCATCGCCGCCGCCATTGCCGCACACGCCGGTCTGTAAGGAACAGTGAAATGCCCAAGAAGATTTTCGTAACCGACACCATCCTGCGTGACGCCCATCAATCGTTGCTGGCGACCCGCATGCGTACCGAGGACATGCTGCCGATCTGCGACAAGCTCGACAAGGTCGGTTACTGGTCGCTGGAAGTCTGGGGCGGTGCCACGTTCGATGCCTGCGTACGCTTTCTGAAGGAAGATCCGTGGGAGCGCTTGCGACAGTTGCGAGCGGCTTTGCCCAATACCCGTCTGCAAATGCTCCTGCGTGGCCAGAATCTGCTGGGTTACCGGCATTACAGCGATGACGTGGTCAAGGCATTCGTGGCCAAGGCGGCGGTCAACGGCATTGACGTGTTCCGTATTTTTGATGCCATGAACGACGTACGTAACCTGCGTGTTGCGATTGAGGCCGTGAAAGCAGCGGGCAAGCATGCTCAGGGCACCATCGCTTACACCACCAGCCCGGTTCATACCATCGACGCATTCGTGGCGCAGGCCCGACAGATGGAAGCGATGGGCTGCGATTCGGTGGCCATCAAGGACATGGCAGGTCTGTTGACGCCCTATGCCACGGGTGAACTGGTCAAGGCATTGAAGGCCGAGCAGTCGTTGCCGGTGTTCATTCATTCTCACGACACCGCAGGCCTGGCTGCCATGTGCCAGCTCAAGGCCATTGAAAGCGGCGCTGACCACATCGATACGGCGATTTCCAGCTTCGCCTGGGGCACCAGCCATCCGGGCACCGAGTCGATGGTTGCTGCGCTCAAGGGCAGCGAGTTCGACACGGGGCTGGACCTGGAGCTGCTGCAGGAAATCGGTCTGTACTTCTACGCAGTGCGTAAGAAATACCACCAGTTCGAGAGCGAATTCACGGCGGTCGATACACGGGTGCAGGTCAACCAGGTGCCAGGCGGGATGATTTCCAACCTCGCCAATCAGCTCAAGGAGCAGGGCGCACTCAATCGCATGAGCGAAGTGCTGGCTGAAATTCCGCGGGTGCGCAAAGACCTCGGCTATCCACCGCTGGTAACGCCGACCTCACAGATTGTCGGTACTCAAGCGTTCTTCAACGTGCTGGCCGGGGAGCGTTACAAGACCATCACCAATGAAGTGAAGCTTTATTTGCAAGGCGGCTATGGCAAGGCTCCTGGGCAGGTGGACGAAAAGCTGCGCCGTCAGGCCATCGGCAATGAAGAGTTGATCGACGTTCGTCCGGCCGATCTGCTCAGACCGGAGATGACCAAATTGCGTGCCGATATCGGCGCACTGGCCAACTCCGAAGAGGACGTGCTGACCTTCGCCATGTTCCCGGACATCGGCCGAAAGTTTCTTGAAGAGCGGGCCGCCGGGACCCTGATGCCGGAAGTGCTGTTGCCGATTCCTGAAGCTGGAAGCGTGGCAAGGGCGGGTGGTGAGGGCGTGCCGACGGAGTTCGTTATTGATGTGCACGGCGAAACCTATCGGGTCGACATCACTGGCGTGGGCGTCAAGGCGGAGGGCAAGCGCCATTTCTACCTGTCCATCGACGGCATGCCTGAAGAGGTGGTTTTCGAACCGCTGAACGAATTCGTCGGCGGTGGTGCCAGCAAACGCAAGCAAGCCCACGCACCGGGCCACGTCAGCACCACCATGCCTGGCAACATCGTCGATGTGCTGGTCAAGGAGGGCGATATGGTCAAGGCCGGGCAGGCGGTATTGATCACTGAAGCCATGAAGATGGAGACCGAAGTTCAGGCATCGGTGGCAGGCAAGGTCGTGGCGATTCACGTTGCCAAGGGGGACCGTGTCAACCCTGGCGAGGTATTGGTCGAGATCGAAGGGTGAGCTGATACCAGCGCATCCTCCAAAGGTTTACCTCAGGGAAGCACTCGTGGCTTCCCTTTTTTTATTCCGTGCAGGTGGGGCCGCTGTTCACAACTATCGTTACGCACGCTCCGGCGTGGAAATGCAATTCTGGACGCTCTGCGTCCTCAGGTCACCGAAACGCCTCAAGCCCCTTGATCTGTCGGCCGTCAGTAAAGTTATCCACAGCCAGCCAGCGTTCAAAGGCCATTTGCCGTTCGGGCCATTCACTGTCGAGTATCGAATACCACGCTGTGTCCCGGCTCTGGCCTTTGACGACCATGTGCTGGCGAAAGGTGCCTTCGTAGCTGAAGCCGAATCGTTCGGCCGCACGTTTGGAGCGGGCGTTGTTGGCGTTGCACTTCCATTCCAGGCGGCGGTAGCCCCGTGCGAAAGACTCTCTGGCCAGCAGGTAAATGGCCTCGGTGCCTTTGGGTGTACGTTGCATCGCTGAGCTGAAGGTGACATGCCCTATTTCGATCCGTCCGTGTGCAGCGACGATCGACATCAGGCTGATGACGCCTTCGGCTTTATCGGTCTGCTGATCGACGACCGTGTAAAACCAGGGGTCGGAGGCTGCCTCATGCCCGGCTAGCCAGGCATTGAAGGTGCTCCGCTCGGTGAAGGGCCCGTAAGGCAGGTAATTCCACAGTTCGGGGTCGGCATTCGGGCCTTGAAATGCAACCCACAGATCGTCGGCGTGACGTGCGGCGTCGAGTTTTTCCAGGCGAATAAAGCGGCCTGTCAGTGTGTCGGTTGCAGGCAATGCAGCAGCTTGCCAGTCCAGCAGAGTGTCGGGCATCAGTCACTTCCTGGTTCAGAGTGCTTTACGAAATTGTATGAGGCCGGGTCGCTCGGCCATTCGCTCGTATAACTGAATGGCCGTGGTGTTGGTTTCCTGGGTCAGCCAGTGCACCTTGTCGCAACCGTCTGCTTTGGCGGTGGCGTAGACGAACTCGATCAGTTGCCTGCCGATGCCTGTTCCGCGTTGCTCGGGTGCAACGATCAGATCCTGCAGGTAGCACGCATTGTTGATGCTCCAGTTGGAGCGGTGATAGATGAAATTCACCATGCCGACCGCCTCGCCGTCCAGCCAGGCCAGCGCCGAGTGGGTGGGTTCGTTCGAGTCCACCAGCCGTTGCCAGGTGACATCACTGACCCCTTCGGCCAGCTCAGTATTGTAGAAGCGCAGATAGGCCTGCCACAGAGGCCGCCAGGCATAATGGTCGTCGACGGTAACGGGGCGAATACGGACATCGGTCATGAGGTTCTCCATCAGCTCATCAAGCGAGCGACTTGCTGGTCATGTGCATCTGCGCTTGCTGCGAGGCCGTCGCGTACACCGGCCATGTCTGAAGCGCTGCGGTTCTGGCTGAGTTTGCGTTTGCCTTGCAGCCGCTGTACGGGAAGGGCAAACCCTGCAATTGCCCCGAGCATTTTTGCAATATAGTCCGCGGGCGCATCGTCGATGGACCAGGGCTGTATACGGCTGGATTCATGGCGATGGGTCAGATCAGCCAGCAGTTGGTGCAGTTGCGCTGCATCGGTAAATACCTCAGCGTGCCCATAGGCATGCACGGCCAGGTAATTCCAGGTTGGGACAACCTTGCCGTGTTCTGCCTTGCCAGGATAGAAGGACGGGCTCACGTAGGCATCCGCGCCCGGGAAAACCACCAGCGCTTCAGCGCCTGAGTTCAACTGCAGCCACTGCGGATTGGCCTTGGCCAAGTGCCCGTAAAGCGTGCCATACGGTCCCTCGTCGCGGCGCAACAACAGCGGCAGGTGGGTCGCCTGTAAACCGTCATCGCCATCAGTGACAAGAATTGCCAGGCGCGTTTGATCGATCTGTTCGTGCAGGCTGAACGTGTCGTTTTCCTTGAAGGCAGCAGGTATGTACATGGAGATTTTCCTTGGCTGATGAGCTGATCGTAGGCAAGGTATTGGCCTTATGTAAGATCCATTTTTGACAGATTTCATAGGTCCAATTCATGCCTGTCGTTCCCGTAGCGTTCCCGTCCACGCTTACCGGTATCGTGCTCGACCCGAATCAGGGCTTGAGCAAGCAGCTTTATGAGATTTTGCGCCAGCGGGTGCTCGATGGGCGCTTGAGTGGTGGCACGCGCCTGCCGGCCAGTCGTGATCTGGCAAAGTCATTGGGCATTTCCCGCAACAGTGTGATGCGCGCCTACGACCAGCTTTACGCTGAAGGTTTCACAGAGGGGCGCACGGGTGACGGCACTTATGTCGCCCGGCTCTCGGCAAACAACTCGCCAACCCGGCATGCAAGTGGAGAAAAACTATCCACCAACTTGTCCACAGACGTATCCACAAGGTTACGCACAGGTTTATCCACAATCGCGGCTGAAATGACACCGGGTTCATCCGCTGAAGTTATCCACAATCCGACATCCGCACTGCTTGAAAAGCATCACCTGCCCGAGCCGCCAACGGGACCGCCACGGGCCTTTCGAGTAGGGGTTCCGGCGTTCGATCTTTTTCCTTTTGCCTTGTGGGGCAAGCTGTATGCGGCTTTCTGGCGCAAGCCAGACCTCGCTCAGCTCGGTTATGGGGCTGCGGCGGGAGATTCGCGGTTGCACGAATTGATCGCTGTTTATCTTCGTTCATCACGTGGGCTGCACTGCACAGCTGAGCAAATTGTGATCACCAGTGGCGCTCAGCATGCGATCAGCCTTTGTGCACAGTTGCTTTTGACGCCGGGTGAGGGCGTTGCCGTGGAAAACCCTGGCTACCGGGCGGCAGGTCATGCATTTGCGCTGGCGGGTGCGCATCTGCACGGTGTGGCTGTGGATAACGAAGGCATGCGATGCGCTGACCTGGAGCATGCAGAGTGCAGGCTGGCGTACGTGACACCTTCGCACCAATACCCGACTGGCGTGGTCATGAGCCTGGCACGGCGGCTGGAATTGCTGGCCTGGGCCGAGAGACATCAGGGCTGGATTGTCGAAGACGATTACGACGGTGAGTACCGGTACAGCGGTTCGCCATTGGCCCCCTTGGCTGCGCTCGACCAGGGCGGTCGAGTGCTCTACGTCGGGACCTTCGGCAAAATCGCCTTTCCGGCGCTACGCCTCGGGTATCTGGTGCTGCCTCGGCAACTGGTGCGACCGTTCAGCCAGCGCAAGGCAATAGACATGCGCCATACCGAGATTGGCGTGCAGGCGGTCATGGCGCAATTCATCGCGCAGGGGCATTTCCAGCGACACATCCGTCGTATGCGGCGCGCGGCGCTGAGTCGTCGCAATGCGCTGCTGGACAACTGGCCCGTGGATATTCCCGGATGCGCTGCAATGCCCAGAGTGGTGGCAGGGCTGCATGTCATGGTGAAGGTAGACAGCGTCGCGCGTGAACGGGCGCTGATTGCCAAAGCCGACAGCGTCGGTGTCGAGATGAATGCCTTGAGTGATTACTGGTTGCCTGACACCCGTGAGCCTGTGGATAACCGCGCCGGGCTGGTTCTGGGTTTTGCAGCAGTGCCCGAGATCGAGATTGCCGATGCATTGAACAGGCTGCGCGAGGCCTGGTCCGAGTAGTCCCGTTGGCAGGCGTATAATCTGCACTTTCTGTTACCTGTTCTTGAGATACCCATGAATAACTCTCTTGTTGCAACACCCGGACGCAAGTTCGGCGCGCCGCTGGCTGCGCTGTTCCTGCTGCTGATGGGCGCCCAGTTTCTGCTGCTGAGTGTCGGCACCCGCCAGGTCATGCTGTGGATCGTCGGCGCAGCGCTGGGCGTAACGCTGTATCACGCGGCATTCGGTTTCACCTCGGCGTGGCGGGTGTTCATCCGTGAACGACGTGGTGCGGGTCTGCGGGCGCAGATGGTGATGCTGGCGGTTGCCGTGGTGCTGTTTTTTCCTGCGCTGGGTGCAGGCACGCTGTTTGGACAGCCGGTTACCGGGCTGGTCGCGCCGGTCGGAATTTCGGTCGTGGTGGGTGCGTTCATCTTCGGTATCGGCATGCAACTGGGTGGTGGCTGCGCGTCGGGCACATTGTTCACCGCAGGTGGCGGCAATGCGCGAATGCTGGTAACGCTGCTGTTTTTCATCCTCGGTTCACTGATTGCCACCCATCATGTCGACTGGTGGTTCGCCCTGCCTTCGTTTCCGGCTGTTTCCGTAGTCAACACCTTCGGCGTGGTGCCTGCGCTGCTCATGAACCTTGCGCTGTTCGCCTTGATCGCCCTGGTGACCGTGAAGCTCGAAAAGCGTCGCCACGGTCAGCTTGAAGCGCCGCAGAGCACTGACCGTCGCGGTCTGAGCCGTGTCTTGCGCGGGCCGTGGATTCTGGTCTGGGGCGCTGTCGCGCTGGCGCTTCTCAATTACGCGACGCTGGCATTGGCGGGCCGCCCATGGGGCATCACGTCGGCATTTGCGCTATGGGGGGCGAAGGTCGCCAGCGGGCTGGGCGTGGACGTCGGCAGTTGGGTGTTCTGGCAGAGCGCTGCAAACGCCAAGGCGCTGGCAGCGCCTGTATGGGAGGACATCACCAGTGTGATGGACATCGGCATCATGCTCGGTGCCCTGCTGGCAGCAGGGCTGGCGGGACGTTTTGCGCCCAGTCTGGACATTCCCGCACGTTCGCTGGTTGCTGCGGTGATTGGCGGGTTGTTGCTGGGCTACGGCTCGCGTCTGGCCTATGGCTGCAACATCGGTGCGTACTTCAGCGGTATCGCTTCCGGCAGCCTGCACGGCTGGTTGTGGCTGATCGCCGCTTACACCGGAAACGTGGCCGGTGTGCGTCTGCGGCCGATTTTCTTCGCCGGTGAACGTCCGCAGGTGGCGCTGACTGGCTGCTGAACCAGGTTGAAACCCCGAGATTAAGCGGGCCGTTTGCGAACCATCTGCCGGATTGGCATTCAAAGGCCATGCAGCAGCTGTCCGCCTGCGATTCGCTTAATTTTCGATGGGGTAGTTCCTTTGCAGCAAACGATCATTTCGAAAATCCGTTTTCTCGGCAAGACCATCGGTTACGTAGGTTGGTCGCTTTTCTGGTTGTTGATCTGGGACGTGATTGTCACGGTTGACTTCATGCTGTATCTGGAGCGCAAGATCACATTGCCTTCCATGCCGCTGACCCTGCTGGGCTCGGCGCTTGTAGTTCTCACCAGCTTTCGTAATTCCAGTGCCTACAACCGCTGGTGGGAGGCCCGCACGCTGTGGGGCGCACTGGTCAACAGCTCGCGCAGCTTCGCTCGTCAGGTGCTGACTCTGGTTGAGGATGACGACGGGATCAACCCGGTCAAGGCCACGCTGTTGCGTCGCCATGTCGCCTATGTGAAGTGTCTGTCTGCGCACCTGAAGGGTGCCAAATGTGGCGACGAGATTCAGATGCTGATTCCCCGCGAGGAATTCGAGCGCCGCCACGACACCAATAATTTCCCCAACGACCTGCTCAACACTTCGGCAGCGCTGTTGGCCAAGGAGTATCAGTCGGGCCGGCTGGACAGCATTCGTCTGGCGCGCCTGGAGTCGACCATGGTGGATATCTCCAATTGCCAGGGCGGTATGGAGCGTATTGCCAACACGCCGCTGCCTTATCCGTACGTCGCCTTTCCGCGCTTGTTCATCACGCTGTTCTGTCTGATCGTCCCGATCGGTCTGGTGGAAACCCTGGGCTGGTTCACGCCGCTGGCTTCGACCGTAGTGGGCTTCATGCTGTTGGCCATCGAAAAGATCGGCACTGACTTGCAGAGCCCGTTCCGTGCCAGCGAGCATGAGATTCAGATGACGGCATTGTGCGAAAACATCGAACGCAATCTGGATTCGATGCTCAGGGGCGCACAGGAAGAATGCAAGGCTTCGTAAGGAGGGTGAGGCGTTCAGCGTGTGCCGAGCGCCTCGGATAACGCGGGAGTTGCAGCTGCCTAACGCAGCTCACCACACAGATCCAGCTCGACCAGCCGTCGCACTTCCTCGGTCGTCAGGTTTGCACCCAGCAGCGCATGCAGTTTGCCAAGCGCTGCTTCGCGGGTCATGCCGCCACCGGAAAGCACGCCTGCAGCACGCAGACGGCTGCCCGCCTCGTAGACGTCCAGCTCGACACCGCCCTCGTGACACTGGGTGATCGCAACCACGCAGATACCAAGCGCCCGCGCGTTTTCCAGACTGGCCAGGAACTGCGGATCGTCACTGGGGCCAGTGCCGTTGCCGAAGCATTCGATTACCAGCCCCTGAATGCCGCTGTTGATCAGACCGTCGAGCTGAGCAGCGCCGATGCCGGGAAACAGGGGTAATACTGCAACCTCTGCCAGCGTCTTCGCCTGACGGTAATCGAGTGCGTCAGGCAGCGAAACCACGGCGTGACCACCACGTGAGCGTTGCAATGGTGCAAACGGTTGACGACCGAAGCTGCGAATTTTCGCGCAGCGAACAGGCGTCATCAGTTGCCCGTGGAAATACAACTGGACGCCCGAAACCAGGCCTGAACCCAGAGCGAGCAGGGCACCGTTGACGTTTTCCCAGGCATCGCTGTCCTGCACGCCCGCAGGCAGCATCGAGCCGGTGAACAGCACCGGCGCGCTGAAACCCAACAATTGGAAGCGCATCGCCGCTGCGCTGTAGGCCAGGGTGTCAGTGCCATGCAGGACCAGCACCGCATCGCAGCCGTCGACCTCAACCGCTTCGATCACCGCGTCGCGCAGGCGCAGCCAGTAGGACGGGGTCATGTTGGCGCTGTCGATCAGTGGCGACATCTCGCGAAAGTGCCACTGTGGTACCAGCAGCTCCGGGTGCTCGGCCAGCTGTCCGGCCATTCGTGCCTCGAAACCCGAAGCCGGTGCCAGACCGTTGGCGCTGGCCTGCATGCCAATGGTGCCGCCGGTGTAAAGAACCATCACGCGTTGTGCGGGTTGTTGTGCGTCATGAGTCATGGCTCTTCTCCGGCGTAGTGTCGCAGTGGTTATCGTGCTTCTGGTACGGGTCTGGCTGCCGCTTCGGCATCCTGTGTCGACTGACGGGTCGGATTGGCTGGCCATGCGTTGCGGTCCAGATCCAGATCAGGGAACTGGCTGGAATCGAACACCGGTGTCTTGATGCCTGCCCGACGCTGCGCATCGTAGTCGTTCAAAATGCGCTTGACGACTTTGAACAGCATTGCGAGGGCGATCAGGTTGACGAATGCCAGCATGGTCATGGTGATGTCGGCGAATGCCAATACATCCTTGAGGTCGACGACGGCACCCCACATGATCAGGACCAGTACCGCGATACGGTAGATGATGATGGTCTGGATCTTTTCGCCAAACAGGAACCGCAGGCTGTTTTCGCCCAGGTAGTAGTTGTAGAGAATCGAGGTGAAGACAAACAGCGCCAGCGCCACGCTGATGAAGATTCTGCCCCAGTCACCGACCACTGCAGCCAGCGAGTTCTGCGCCAGCACGATACCGTTGCCGTCGTAGCCGATGTCGTAGATGCCGGACAGCAGGATCAGCAAGGCGGTGCAGGTGCAGATCACGAAGGTATCGAGGAACACGCTGAACGCCTGAACCACGCCTTGTGCCACCGGGTGCTCGACATGTGCCACGGCAGCAACGTTGGGCGCACTGCCCAGGCCGGCTTCGTTGGCGAAGACACCACGCTTGACGCCCATCACGATAGCGCTGCCGATCAGGCCGCCGAATACCGAATCAAGACCGAAGGCGCTTCTGACGATGGTCATCAGCATGCCGGGAACGTGGTCGATCTGCAGGACGATGACATAGATGGTGACCGCGATGTAAATCAGGGTCTTGACAGGAACCAGCAGGTCGGAAATCGCCGCAATGCGCTTGATGCCGCCGACGAAGGCCAGGCCCAGCAGCACCACCAGACAGATACCGGTGGTTCTGGTGTCGATGTTGAACGCGCTTTTCAGCGAGTCGGTCACGGCATGGGATTGCAGGCCGTTGAAGGCAAAACCGAAGGTCACCAGCAGCAGTACGGCCATGACCATGCCCAGCCAGCGCTTGCCCAGACCGTGCTGGATATAGAACGCCGGACCGCCGCGGAACTGACCTTCGGAATCCTTGCGCTTATAGAGTTGAGCAAGGGAGCACTCGATGAAGCTGCTGGACATGCCGACCAGTGCGGTTACCCACATCCAGAAAACGGCACCCGGACCGCCGAGCGTTACGGCGATGCCGACGCCTGCGATGTTGCCGGCACCGACGCGGCCCGCAAGGCTGAGCATCAGTGCCTGAAACGAACTCAACTGACCCGCGCTGCTGCGCAAGCTGTCGCGAAAAACCGAGAACATGTGGAAAAAGTGTCGAAACTGAACGAAACGCGAGCGGATCGTGAAGTAACTACCCAGGCCAACGATAAGTACGATCAGTACCTTACCGGAGAGAAAGTCGTTAATCATTTCCAGCATTTTTGTTATTCCTCGCTACTTTTGAGGGGGCGCACTATACCGGTGCAAAGTTTTTACGTCTGTAGTCGCTTTCTTGGACGGCTGATTCTTCATTCGCGACGATGAATGAATACTTCCTCGGATTACTCCGCCGAAGTGAGGTGCCGGAGGCTCTGGGTCCAGTGTCGGAGCCCTTTGCTGCAGGCAAAAAAAAGGGTCTGGAGAATCACTCCCAGACCCTCAAAAAATTGAGGGGTGTCTAGGCCCTCAATCTGGTGAGCAGGTTGCGCAGGTCACTCCTGTCAGGCCTTCAAGGGGGCCAGACGGGGAGCGATCATGTTTTCCGGGCGCAGGATGTCGTCGAGCATGGCATCGTCGAGCAGACCTTCCTCACGCACCAGTTCAAGCACACCGCGGCCGGTTTCCAGCGCGATGCGGGCGATACGGGTGGAGTTTTCGTAACCGATGTAAGGGTTGAGTGCGGTGACCAGGCCAATCGAATGCTCGACCAGCTCGCGGCAGCGTTGTTCGTTGGCCGTGATGCCGACGATGCAGTGCTCGCGCAGCATGTCCATGGCGCGCTGCAGCAGGCGGATCGAGTCGAAGATCTTGTAGGCGATCAATGGCTCCATCACGTTGAGCTGCAATTGCCCGCCTTCGGCAGCCATGGTCAGCGACAGATCGTTGCCGATGATCTCGAAGGCGACCTGGTTGACGGCTTCCGGGATCACCGGGTTGACCTTGCCGGGCATGATCGAGCTGCCTGGCTGGCGCGCCGGCAGATTGATTTCGTTGATCCCGGTGCGCGGGCCGCTGGACAGCAGGCGCAAGTCGTTGCAGATTTTCGACAGCTTGACCGCCGTACGCTTGAGCATGCCCGAGAACAGTACGAATGCGCCCATGTCCGAGGTCGCTTCGATCAGGTCCGCTGCCGGCACCAGCGGCTGGCCGCTGATCAGCGCCAGACGGTCGACGGCAAGCTTCTGATAGCCTGGGTCGGCGTTGATGCCGGTGCCAATGGCCGTTCCGCCCAGGTTCACTTCGGTCAACAACTCCGGTGCCAGGCTGCGCAGGCGGTTGAGGTCTTCTGTCAGGGTGGTGGCAAAGGCGCGGAATTCCTGACCCAGAGTCATTGGAACGGCGTCCTGCAACTGAGTGCGGCCCATTTTCAGAACATGGTTGAATTCTTCACCCTTGGCGGCGAACGACTGGATCAGGCTGGAGAGGCTGGCAAGCAGGGCGTCATGACCCAGCAGCAGGCCCAGACGGATCGCGGTCGGGTAGGCGTCGTTGGTCGACTGCGCCATGTTTACATCGTTGTTGGGATGCAGGTGTTTGTATTCACCTTTCTCGAAACCCATGGTTTCCAGAGCGATGTTGGCGATGACTTCGTTGGCATTCATGTTAGTGGACGTGCCGGCGCCGCCCTGAATCATGTCGACCACGAACTGATCGTGGAAGTCGCCGCGGATCAAGCGGGCGCAGGCCTCGCTGATGGCCGCATGCTTGGTATCGTTGAGGTGTCCGAGCTGGTGGTTTGCATCAGCTGCCGCCTGCTTGACCATGGCCAGGGCCACAACCAGTTTAGGGTAGTGCGAAAGCGGCACGCCGGAGAGGTGAAAATTGTTCACCGCTCGCAGGGTCTGGATGCCGTAATAAGCGTTGGCAGGTATTTCGAGAACACCAAGAAGGTCTTTTTCGATGCGCGATGATGCAGGCGAGGACATGATAAAAAAAGTCTCAAAAAGGCACGGACAATGCCGGAACGCCACGAATAGTGGGCTTGCCGCCTCGGCTTGACCAATGCTGTTAAACGCTGGCCTATGCAATAACGGCATAATCAGGGTGTGACCCGGATTCCGTTCAGTGCGTAAAGGGGGCAAAATGTCGCACCCCGACGGTTCTCCGCTCCTCTCAAATGGAGCCGTCCGGTCATGTATCCGCGCCGCGTTGCCGGTCGTCCCACCTGGGTCGCTTCAAACCGGGTGCTTGCAGGGCTGCGCAGTTGCCCGTCGAAGCAGCCATCCATTGTCCGGGAGGACCTGATGAATCTGGAAAGCAAATGGCTGGAGGATTTCAGCGCCCTGGCGGCCACTCGCAGCTTTTCTCAGGCGGCCGAGCGTCGTTTCGTGACTCAGCCCGCGTTCAGCCGGCGTATCCGCAGTCTCGAGTCGGCATTGGGGCTGACCCTGGTCAATCGCTCGCGCACGCCCATCGAGCTGACGGCGGCGGGGCAGCTGTTTCTCGTCACCGCGCGTACGGTGGTCGAGCAACTGGGCGAAGTGGTGCGCCATCTGCATCATCTGGAAGGTGGGCAGGGCGAGGTGATGCAGGTTGCCGCGGCACACTCCCTGGCGCTGGGATTTTTTCCGCGCTGGATCGCCCAGTTGCGCAACGAAGGGCTGAACATTGCGACCCGGCTGGTGGCCACCAATGTCGGCGATGCGGTACATGCGTTGCGTGAAGGTGGCTGTGATCTGATGCTAGCGTTCTACGACCCTGATGCAGCGCTGCAGATGGATGCCGAAATATTTCCCTCCCTGCATCTGGGGCATACCGAGATGTTGCCGGTCTGCGCTGCCGATGCCGATGGGCAGCCGTTGTTTGATATGGAAGGCGAGGGCAGTGTGCCGTTGCTTGCCTATAGCGCCGGGGCTTTTCTGGGACGTTCGGTGAATCTGCTGCTGCGTCAGCGCAATCTGCGCTTCACGACGGTCTACGAGACGGCCATGGCAGACAGTCTGAAAAGCATGGCGCTGGAAGGCTTGGGGATAGCCTGGGTACCGCAGCTGAGTGTGCGCGCCGAACTGGCGCGCGGTGAATTGGTGGTGTGTGGCGGGCCGCAATGGCACGTTCCGCTGGAGATTCGTCTATACCGTTGCGCATTGGTGCGCAAGGCCAATGTGCGTCTGTTATGGCGCAAGCTTGAAAGCGCGGCACCACCAGAGTCATTGTAAGGCGGGCCGCTTGTGGCAAGCGGCCGCGCTTCATTCAGGGGTACTCACTCAGGTTTGCGACGATTTTTTGCTTGTTTTTGTCGCTGTAGAAGTAGCAGTTGGCACGTACGGATTGGCGGGTCGCTACCAGATTGGTTTCGCACCACCAGCCACCTTTGTAAATGACCTCTGCGAGTTCGTGAGTACCGCCGAGCATATGGCCAAGCTCATGTGCAGGTGCGGTAAACGTTTCCAGCGAGGCTATGCCGGTATTCCCACCGATGGTGGCGAAACCAGCCGTGGTTGAATTCATCCTGCTTTGGGTCACCAACAGGTATTTGCTGGTGCCATTGATCGGCAGGTTTTGCTCCGTCAGATACTGTTTGATTTCACTCCTCCATGCGCCATAGGTCTGGTCCGTGTTTTCGTTCTTGTACTGAAAGTCCGTCACGTCAGGAATGTTGCGAGCGAACTGTAAATGGACGCGACGACCCGTGAAGCTTTCCAGGTCCTTGATGAGCCAGGCAAAGTAGTCCTGGGCCAGGCGCGCGTCGCTGGTTTCCTTGACGTCATCGTGAATGAACAGGAAGAAAAACAGCGGTCGTTTCGATTGATCGGCCAAAGCGGCCTGGCACAGTGTGAATGTGGCGATCAACAGCAGGGATCTTGCGATTGTCTTGAACATATTTACTCGTCCGTGAGCAGTGAATAGGGGGGGCACGACCGGAAGCAGGTCATGGCTACAATTAATAGAAATTGCGGCGTCGGTTAAATCAGGATTGGCAGCTGTCGATGTAGCCGTTACCTGTACCAAAGTGCAGGAAGAGTGACGGGCTTCCCCGAGCTCGTAAAAACCTTGAACGGTTGATCATCCAAGGGGGCTGCCATCCTGAAGCTTTGCGGTATACTGCGCGGCCTTTGGCCGGTTAAATCGGTCATTATTCGTACAACAAGCCACGCCGGTTCCCCCGCGTGGCTTGTTGTTTTCAGACGCGCCTGCGGGCGCCCGATGAGAGGCACGACGATGAGCGCACTGGTTGGCGTGATCATGGGCTCCAAGTCCGATTGGTCCACCCTTAGCCACACTGCCGACATGCTGGAAAAGCTCGGCATCCCTTATGAAGTCAAGGTAGTGTCAGCTCACCGCACGCCGGACCTGCTGTTCCAGTACGCCGACGAAGCCGAGGGCCGTGGCATTGAAGTGATCATCGCCGGTGCCGGTGGTGCCGCTCACTTGCCGGGTATGTGCGCTGCCAAGACACACCTGCCTGTGCTGGGCGTTCCGGTGCAGTCGTCGATGCTGTCGGGTGTCGACTCCCTGCTGTCGATCGTGCAGATGCCTGCCGGCATTCCGGTGGCGACCCTGGCTATCGGCAAGGCAGGGGCGATCAACGCAGCGCTGCTTTCAGCCAGTATCCTCGGGGCAAAACACCCTCAATTCCACGCAGCGCTGAAGAAATTCCGTGCTGAGCAGACAGACAGCGTCCTGGACAATCCAGACCCGCGCCACGCCTGAGGTTTTTCCATGAAGATCGGTGTAATCGGTGGCGGCCAGCTGGGCCGTATGTTGGCATTGGCAGGTACGCCGCTGGGCATGAACTTCGCCTTTCTCGATCCCGCGCCGGATGCCTGTGCCGCTGCACTTGGCGAGCACCTGCGTGCCGATTACGGCGATCTGGATCATCTGCGTCAGTTGGCAGACGAAGTCGATCTGGTGACCTTCGAGTTTGAAAGCGTTCCGGCCGAGACCGTGGCGTTTCTGTCGCAGTTCGTACCGGTCTATCCGAGCGCCGAGGCGTTGCGCGTTGCGCGTGACCGCTGGTTTGAAAAAAGCATGTTCAAGGATCTGGGCATTCCGACGCCGGCATTCGCCGATATCCAGTCGCAGGCCGACCTGGATGCTGCCGTTGCCAGCATCGGTCTGCCAGCCGTCCTGAAAACCCGCACCCTGGGTTATGACGGCAAGGGCCAGAAGGTTCTGCGTTCGGCGGCCGATGTCGTCGATACATTCGCCGAGCTGGGCAGCGTGCCCTGCCTGCTGGAGGGCTTCGTGCCGTTCACCGGCGAAGTGTCGTTGATCGCCGTTCGCGCGCGTGATGGCGAGACCCGGTTCTACCCGCTGGTGCACAACACACATGACAGCGGCATTCTGCGCCTGTCCATCGCCAGCACCGATCATCCTTTGCAGACACTGGCCGAAGACTACGCCGGGCGCGTCCTGAAGCAACTTGATTACGTGGGTGTGCTGGCATTCGAGTTCTTTGAGGTCGATGGAGTTCTGAAAGCCAACGAGATTGCGCCGCGCGTGCACAACTCCGGTCACTGGACTACCGAAGGGGCCGAATGCAGTCAGTTCGAAAACCACCTGCGAGCGGTTGCCGGTCTGCCGCTGGGCTCCACAGCCAAGGTCGGCGAGAGCGCCATGCTCAACTTCATCGGTGAAGTGCCGGCAGTGGACAAGGTCGTCGCCGTCGAAGATTGCCACCTGCACCATTACGGCAAGGCGTTCAAGGCCGGACGTAAAGTGGGTCATGCCACTCTGCGCAGCGCCGACCGTGCCACGCTGGACCGTCAGGTGAAACTGGTTGAAGCGCTGATCAAGGGTTGATCACAGGTTTGAGTCTGGTGCCAGTGCCCTGCGCTGGCATGCCATTCAGTACGCTTCGTCCCGTTACGGCGCGCAGCGTCGGGCATTGCGTTGCCACGCTGGGGCGTGGGAAACGAGAATTGCCATTCATGAAGAATTTTCCACCTCGATCCAAACTTGCCATTGCGCCGGAACCATTCCCGACCGCCGTTCTCAGATAGCGTAGGCCGGGGCTGCTATTAGCCCGGGCGTATTCACTTAATACAGAGGGAAATGGCATGGGTATCATTGGAACCATCTTTATCGGCCTGATCGTTGGTCTGCTGGCTCGCTTTCTGAAGCCGGGCGACGACAGCATGGGCTGGATCATGACCATCGTGCTGGGTATCGCCGGTTCGCTCGCGGCCACTTATGGCGGTCAGGCGCTGGGTATCTATCAGGCTGGCGAAGGCGCAGGTTTCCTCGGCGCGCTGGTCGGTGCAATCATCCTGCTGGTTATCTACGGCATGATCAAAAAGAAATAACGCTAATGCGTCAGCCCTCTGTTTTACAGTGCGCAGAGGGCTAGAATGCTCGGCAACTTTCCACCCCTTTGCCGAGTTCTACCATGCGTCGCTTTCTGTTGATGACTCTTCTGCTGTTATCCGGGCTTTCCGGCGTTGCACACGCTCAGTTGCCGGAAACCGACTGGCTCGAGCTGATGCCCAAGTCCGATCAAAAAGCCCTCGAAGCCATGCCCGAGATTGATCATAACTCTCCGGAAGCGATGGGCACGTTCGACAGCAAGGGCGGGTTGAAACAAAGCAAGGGTTTGCCAGCGGTCATGTACTCGACCAAAACCGTCCCCGCGATGAATGGCAAGACCATTCGGCTTGGCGGTTACCCGGTGCCTCTCGAAACCGATGCCAAGGGCCATAGCACGCTGTTTTTCATCGTGCCTTATCCAGGTGCCTGCATCCATGTTCCGCCGCCGCCACCCAACCAGTTGGTGCTGGTGCGTTACCCGAAAGGCCTGAAACTGGATGATATCTACACACCCCTGTGGGTAGAAGGCACCCTGAAAATCGAGAAGGTCAGTAACGATCTGGCTGACGCGGCCTACGCGATGGATGCATCAAAGGTCCGTGTGGTGGTGGAATCGGACCTTTGATCTCTGATCGAATTTGAATCAGAGCCCTTCGCTCCAGATACTCACACCCAGAACATGCATCTGATCGGGTGCCAGCGTCACCACGTCGTCGAGCACGTTGGCGGTTTCGACGCAGACCATGCGCTGCCAGCCGTCCGCTGCCATATCGGTGAATTTGCCGGTTTTCTCGATCCACGGGTTCCACAGGATGGCCGACCTGGAGCCTGTGCTGCGGATGTGGATGCGTCGTTGCCATTCTGGGTCAACGATGCTGAGTACACCCGGTGTGTTCTTGTAAATGCGGTCGGTTTCGCCCGCGAACGTCAGGTCGCCGCTTTGTTCGCGTTCTTCCCAGTTTTCCAGGGTTTCGATATAGCGCAGGCCGTCCAGCCCTTCGATGCTGATCTGGCGCACATCGCTGATGGCGAAATAGGTGTGCAGTGCCTGGCTGATGGTCACCGGTTCTGTGCCGCCGTTATAGCTGACCAGGCTGACGTTCAGGGCGTGGTCCAGGCGGATGCTCAGTTTCAGGGCAACGTTGTGTGGCCAGCCTGGTAAATGGCCTTCCGCCTCTGGAAGGACGAACTCCACCAGCAGTGCGTCGCCGTCTTCACCGATGCCCAGCAATTGCCAGTCCAGCGCCCGAACCTCACCGTGGGCCTTGGCCGGCTCGCTGCTGTCGCGCATTGCCTGCACGCTTTGAGGGTTGCGTTCCAGGTTGCCGAACCACGGCCAGCAGATGGGCATGCCTGCACGAATGGGTTTGCCCTGCTTGAAAACGGCTTCTTCATTCAGCCACACCAGTGGCTGCTGTCCGGCCACTTGATAACTGAGGATGTGTGCGCCCTGTTGTGCGACCAACAGCTCTGCTTCGCCGTGGCGGATACGCCAGCAGTTCAGTTCATCGTACTGGACGGATTCAACGGTAGGTTCAACCGGGGATGTTGGCATGCAAAGTTCTCACTCAATGACCGTGACGAAAATAGACCGCTTCACGCTCGGTGAGTTTACCCGTGCAGCCAATCCATGACCGAGCGACAATTTACCGCCGCGCAGGAACCGAGCGTGTCCGGCCGCTGGAATCAATGGCCACGAATACGAATGCGGCCTCTGTGACCTTGCGCCATTCGCTGGTGACCGGGTCATCGCTCCACACTTCGACCATCATCTTGATCGAGGTACGTCCGACTTCCAGGGTGCGAGTGTAAAAGGACAGCTGCTCGCCGACAGCCACCGGGACCAGAAACGCCATGCGATCAATCGCCACGGTCGCCACCCGGCCACCCGCCACTTTACTGGCCATCGCTGTACCTGCCAGGTCCATCTGGGACACCAGCCAGCCGCCGAAGATGTCGCCAAAGCCATTGGTTTCGCGGGGAAGGGCGGTAATTTGCAGTGCAAGGTCGCCTTGCGGGGTTGGATCTTCTTGTTCGAGCTCGATCATGCCTAGGGTGCCTCTGACCCATGACTCTCATTATTGTATGCAGCGGTTAACAGGTGCCATTCAAGACCATTAGCATGAACATTATGTGTTCTGCACTGGCGTGGCCCATAGGGAAACTCTGCGAAACCCGCTGATTCAGACGTTTTCGCACAACTTCCCACGGCTGCTGACGGCTTGCGAGTATATCGGGCGTTGCGTCATAGAACGACCGCCCGGTCTTCATTTTGTGCCCGTGGCAGTTCTTGTCATGTGTTTTTTGAAACAATTTGCTATCTTGCTGGACCTCTACAGGTGACAAGACTGCCTGTACACGCAATTTTGGTGCCTACCTGCACCGTTGCTCCCGACAATCGCTTATGCACGGCACCCCGCAGCAGCCAGCGTTGCAGTCACTTGCCCCTTTTTAAAGAACAAGTAAAGAGAAGCCTTGTCATGTCATCTGTCCCTTCAAGTTCCACGCAGCCTGCGCGGCCTTTGACTCGCAGCGATTACAAAACCCTTTCGCTTTCTGCCCTGGGTGGTGCGCTGGAGTTTTACGACTTCATCATCTTCGTGTTTTTCGCGGCGGTAGTCGGCAAGCTGTTTTTCCCGGTGGACATGCCTGACTGGCTGCGCATGATGCAGACATTTGGTATTTTCGCCGCCGGTTATCTGGCGAGACCCCTGGGCGGCATTATCATGGCGCACTTCGGCGATTTGCTGGGGCGCAAGAAAATGTTCACGCTGAGCATTTTCATGATGGCGGTGCCGACCCTGATCATGGGTTTGTTGCCGACCTACGCTCAGATCGGGCTGTGGGCGCCGATTCTGCTGCTGCTGATGCGCGTCATTCAGGGTGCAGCCATTGGCGGCGAGGTGCCGGGTGCCTGGGTATTCGTGTCCGAACATGTGCCTGCACGTCGTGTCGGGTATGCCTGCGGCACCCTGACTGCCGGGCTGACAGCAGGCATCCTGCTGGGCTCGCTGGTCGCCACGGCAATCAACAGCATTTATACCCCGGTCGAAGTGTCCGATTACGCATGGCGGATTCCTTTCCTGCTGGGTGGCGTGTTTGGTCTGATGTCGGTCTATCTGCGCCGCCTGCTGCACGAAACGCCTGTGTTCGCCGAGCTGCAACAGCGCAAGGCGCTGGCCGAAGAGGTGCCGCTTAAGGCGGTATTGCGTGATCATCGTGGTGCGGTTGCGCTGTCGATGCTGATGACCTGGTTGTTGTCGGCCGGCATCATTGTCGTGATCCTGATGACCCCGACCATCCTGCAGACCATCTATGGCTTCCCGGCAGCCACGGCGCTGAAGGCCAATAGCCTGGCTATCGTGTTTCTCAGTCTGGGTTGCATCGCGTCGGGTACTCTGGCCGATCGTTTCGGCGCAGGCTGGGTGTTCCTGTTGGGCAGCGCAGGTTTGCTGGTCAGTTCCTGGACGTTCTACCACGTCCTCGGCAGCCACCCGGAGATGCTGTTCCCGCTGTATGCCGTGACCGGGCTGTTCGTCGGTACTATCGGTGCCGTTCCCTATGTCATGGTCAAGGCGTTCCCGCCGGTGGTGCGCTTCTCGGGACTGTCGTTCTCCTACAACCTGGCGTACGCCATTTTCGGCGGGCTGACGCCGATGGTGGTGACGTTCATGCTCAAGAGCAGTCCGATGGGCCCGGCCTGGTACGTCGCGATTCTCTGCGGCCTGGGCATGGCAATCGGCGTGTTTTTGCTGACCAGAAAGCGTTGAACATCGCCCGACGGGAAATCGTTCAAGGCATCCGTTAAAGCGAAAGGCTATCTCCCTGCGCAGGGCGATAGCCTTTTCATCTTATTGTCATAATCAATTCATAGAGTAGTCACAAGACTGGCCGCGAAGGCTTGTGAACACCTACATACCCTGCCAGGAGCGCAAGGATGACACTCAAGCGTTTGATGGCTGCACTGACATTGATGACCGCCGCAGTGACGGCAGCCAATGCGGTAGCGGCCGTCGATCCTGCCATCAAGGCCTACACCAGAACCTCCGGCGTGTCGGGCAATCTCTCCAGTGTCGGTTCCGATACCCTGGCAAATCTCATGACCTTATGGGCCGAGGCGTACAAGAAAGAATACCCCAGCGTGAATATCCAGATTCAAGCGGCCGGCTCTTCCACAGCGCCACCTGCGCTGACCGAGGGCACTGCCAATCTGGGACCCATGAGCCGCAGGATGAAGGATGGCGAACTATCGGCCTTCGAGCAGAAGCACGGCTACAAGCCAACGGCTATCCCGGTCGCTGTGGATGCATTGGCTGTTTTTGTCCATAAGGACAATCCGATCAAGGGTCTGACCCTGCAGCAAGTCGACGCAATCTTCTCTGCGACCCGACTTTGCGGTGCCAAGGCGGATGCGAAGACCTGGGGTGATGTCGGGGTGAGCGGCGATCTGGCAGGCAAGCCGATCCAGTTGTTCGGCCGCAACTCGGTGTCGGGTACGTACGGTTACTTCAAGGAAGAAGCGCTGTGCAAAGGCGACTTCAAGGCCAACGTCAACGAACAGCCCGGCTCGGCCTCGGTGGTCAGCGCCATCAGCAATTCGCTCAACGGTATCGGCTACTCGGGCATTGGCTACAAGACGTCCAATGTGCGGACGGTCCCGCTGGCGAAGAAGGAGGGCGGCGAGTTTGTCGAAGACAGCGAAGCCAACACCCTTAACGGCAGTTACCCGCTGTCGCGCTTTCTTTATGTCTATGTGAACAAGGCACCTAATCAGCCTTTGGCGCCGCTGGAAGCCGAGTTCGTGAAACTGGTGCTGTCCAGGCAGGGCCAGGAAGTGGTGATGAAAGACGGTTATATTCCGCTGCCTGCCCGTGTGGTGGAAAAGACACTGGCCGATCTCGGCCTGCAAGGCGCGAGCGGTGCAGCGGTAAAGTAATCACGCATAGCTTGCAAGCGAGGCTTAATGGACTGGCCTGCCTACAAATTGAACAGTCCGCTGCCGGTTTCGTGGGCAGCGGGCTTTCTTGCGTCACCTTGCTGTAATGTTTCTGTCATACAAGGCGTCTACGGTGTGTGCGCATGAATGAGCTGTTCAAATCTACGATGGACCAGGATTCGCCTCCCGCGCGCATTGATTTCAATACGCCTGCGATGGTGCGAAAGCGTCGTGTCCGTGCGTTCAAGGATCGTCTCACGCACTGGTACGTGGCCATTGGCGGCCTCGCCGTACTGGCTGCCATCACGCTGATCTTTTTCTACCTGGCCTATGTCGTTGCGCCCCTCTTCAAAGGCGCAAGCCTGACGTCCGAACCTGCGCTGAATACCGCCTGGATGCAGGAAGCGGGTACGCCGCTGATGATTGCAATCGAGGAGCAGAACCAGATCGGAATGCGTATTTCCGACAAGGGCGAAGTAATCTTTTTCAACATCAAGGATGGCGCAGAGCTGCACCGGATTACCTTGCCGCTGCCCGCAGGCGTCTCCGTTGCGTCCATCGGCAAGGATCAGCCGGGCGCTCCCTTGATAGCCCTGGGCCTGTCCAACGGTCAGGTGCTGGTGTTCAGGCACTCGTACCTGACGACCTACCCGAACGACCAGAAAACCATCACCCCGAGCGTGGCCTGGCCCTATGGCGAAGCACCTCTGGTGCTGGATGAAGCCGGTCGCGCCGTCGAGCATGTGACCGTCAGTGCCGATGGCGAAAGCCTCAAGCTGGCAGGCTCTACCGGCACTCAGTTGCACGTCATCTCGCTTGAGCAGAAAGAAAACATGATGACCGGCGAGATGACGCGCGAGCAGACGCGCATCGATTTGCCGCAGATGTCGGCTGCCGTCAAGGCGATCTACATCGACCCGCGCCAGCAATGGCTGTATGTCATCAATGGCCGCGCGCAGGCAGATGTGTTCAGCCTGCGCGATCGCAGCCTCAATGGCCGCTACAAATTGCTGGAAGACGGTAACGCCGAGATCACGGCAAGCGCCCAGTTGGTCGGCGGTATTTCGCTGATCATCGGCAACTCCAAGGGCAGCATGTCGCAGTGGTTCATGGCCCGGGACACTGACGGCGAGCAGCGCCTGATGCGCATCCGCGATTTCAGGCTGGGCAGCGCGCCCATCGAGCAGATCAAGGCTGAACAGCGTCGCAAGGGCTTCATTGCCCTGGACACCTCGGGCAGGCTGGGTGTCTTCCACAGTACCGCGCACCGTACGTTGCTGATCGACAAGGTTGCCGATGGTCCAGGCATCCTGGCGTTATCACCGCGCGCCAACCGGATTCTGATCGAAAGCGGTGGCAAACTGCTGCCGCTGACGCTGGACAACCCGCACCCGGAAGTCTCCTGGAGTTCGCTGTGGGGCAAGGTCTGGTACGAAAACTACGATGAGCCCAAGTACGTCTGGCAGTCTACGGCGTCCAACTCGGACTTCGAGCCCAAGCTGAGCCTGGCACCGTTGACCTACGGCACGTTGAAAGCTGCTTTCTACGCCATGTTGCTGGCAGCGCCGCTGGCCGTGGCTGCCGCGATCTATACCGCCTACTTCATGGCACCTGGCATGCGCCGCAAGGTCAAGCCGGTGATCGAGTTGATGGAGGCGATGCCGACGGTGATTCTCGGCTTCTTTGCCGGACTGTTTCTGGCACCTTACCTTGAAGGTCATCTTCCCGGCATCTTCAGTCTGTTGCTGCTCACGCCGATCGGCATTTTGCTGGCGGGCTTTTTCTGGACGCGTCTGCCTGATTCGCTTCGCCTGCGCGTGCCCGATGGCTGGGAAGGCGCAATCCTGATCCCCGTCGTGCTGTTGGTGGGCTGGTTTTCGCTGAGCATGAGCCCGCATCTGGAGAGCTGGTTCTTCGGTGGCGACATGAGTACGTGGATCCGCGACCGACTGGGTATTACCTATGATCAGCGCAACGCGCTGGTGGTCGGCATCGCTATGGGTTTTGCGGTGATCCCCAACATTTACTCGATTGCCGAAGACGCGGTGTTCAGCGTACCGCGCAGCCTGACGCTGGGCTCTCTGGCTCTGGGCGCGACACCGTGGCAGACCTTGACGCGGGTGGTGATTCTGACTGCCAGCCCCGGCATTTTCTCCGCCTTGATGATTGGCATGGGCCGCGCGGTGGGGGAAACCATGATTGTGCTGATGGCGACCGGTAACACGCCAATCATGGACATGAACCTGTTTGAAGGCATGCGCACGCTGGCGGCCAACGTCGCGGTGGAAATGCCCGAGTCGGAAGTGGGCGGCAGCCATTACAGGGTGCTGTTTCTGGCGGCGTTGGTGCTGTTGATGTTCACCTTTGTGATGAACACCCTTGCGGAGCTGATTCGTCAGCGTCTTCGCAAGCAATACTCGGCGTTGTAAGGAAGGTAGGCGTTGGTGAAGCGGAACTCCCTCAAGAACTGGTTCAAAAGCGGTGCCCCCGGCGTCTGGATGAGTGCGGGTGCCGTATCCATCGCTGTGATCATGACCATCGGCCTGTTGGCGGTGATCGCCGTGCGTGGCCTGGGGCATTTCTGGCCTGCCGATCTGGTATCTGCGCATTACGCGGTGCCCAATCAGGAATCGGGTGTTCTGGTCGGTGAGCGGGTCGAGCAGGAACAGGTGCCGCGTGCGCGCCTGAAAAGCGCAGGTCTGCCGGTGCCTGATCAAGGACCGGAGTTCATGACCCGTGAGCTGTTCAAGGTCGGCAACCGCGATCTCAATCCCAGCGATTTCACCTGGGTCGTGGGCGATTGGCTGACCGCGCAGAGCCGTCCTGCCGAGCTGATGACGCTGGAGCGTCGGGAGTGGGGTAACTTTTATGGCTATCTGGTCAACGTCAAGGAAGGCGGCCGGATCGTTGCCGAAGGCGAGGCTGCCTGGCCGATCCTGCAAGAACGCATCCAACGCGTCGAAAAGCTGGCTGACGAGCTTTATACCCTGGAAAAGAAAGACATCGGTGCCATCAATCACGGCATTGAGCGTCTGCGCCTGCAGGCCCGCAAGCTGGAACTCAATGGCCGGCTCGACGCAGCAGCGCAAGCTGACATGGCGGCAGAACGCGCCGAGCTGGACGCACGCTACAAGGTCATCGAAGCGCGTCTTGACGGGCTGCATCAGGCCTTTGACCGAGACAGCCTGACGGCACGCGATGCCAACGGTAAAGAGATCGAACTCAGTCTGGGCAAGGTGGTGCGTGCTTATCAGCCCAACGCGATGAGCATGCTCACCAAGCTGGGTTTCTACTTCCAGAAGTTGTGGGAATTTCTCAGCGCCGATCCACGCGAAGCCAACACGGAAGGCGGTATTTTCCCGGCGATTTTCGGCACGGTGATGATGACCCTGATCATGGCGGTGATCGTAACGCCGTTCGGCGTGCTGGCGGCGGTTTACCTGCGTGAATACGCGCGTCAGGGGCCGGTCACCCGGCTCATCCGCATTGCCGTGAACAACCTCGCCGGTGTGCCTGCGATTGTGTATGGCGTCTTCGGGCTGGGCTTTTTCGTCTATGTGCTTGGCGGTTCGGTGGATCGGCTGTTCTTTCCTGAAGCGCTGCCAGCCCCGACATTCGGCACGCCCGGCCTGTTGTGGGCATCGCTGACGCTGGCGCTGCTCGCCGTTCCGGTAGTGATCGTGGCAACGGAGGAAGGCCTGGCGCGCATTCCGTTGACCCTGCGTGACGGCTCGCTGGCATTGGGGGCGACCAAGGCCGAGACGCTGTGGAAGATCATCCTGCCGATGGCCAGTCCGGCGATGATGACCGGTCTGATCCTGGCTGTGGCCCGCGCTGCCGGTGAAGTTGCGCCATTGATGCTGGTGGGTGTCGTCAAACTGGCCCCGTCGCTGCCGCTGGACGGTAACTATCCTTATCTGCATCTCGATCAGAAGATCATGCACCTGGGGTTCCACATTTACGACGTGGGCTTTCAGAGCCCCAATGTCGAGGCCGCGCGCCCGCTGGTCTACGCCACCGCGCTGTTGCTGGTGCTGGTTATCGCCTTGCTCAACCTGTCGGCAGTGAGCATCCGTAACCATCTGCGGGAAAAATACAAGGCGCTCGACAATTGATCCCGAATTCGCCCTTTGGCAAACGCGGCAGTTCGATGAAGCGAATCGTTCGCACAGGAGCAATCCATGCAGCATGAAAGCCCGACCAATGGCATGAACATGTCGGCCCTGAGGCGTCACAAGCAAAGCCTGGATCTGGCTGACGAGGCCGTGGCCATCGAAGTGCCGGGTCTGAACCTGTTCTATGGCGACAAACAGGCGCTGTTCGATATCGCCCTGAACATTCCGAAGCAGAAGGTGACCTCGTTCATCGGGCCGTCCGGGTGCGGCAAGTCAACGTTGTTGCGCTGTTTCAATCGGATGAACGACCTGGTCGATGGTTGCCGCGTTGAAGGCGCGATCAACCTGTACGGTCACAACATCTATACCAAGGGCGAGGAAGTCGCAGAGTTGCGTCGGCGCGTCGGTATGGTGTTTCAGAAACCGAACCCGTTCCCCAAGACGATTTATGAAAACGTGGTCTACGGGCTGCGCATTCAGGGGATCAACAAGAAGCGCGTACTCGATGAAGCCGTCGAGTGGGCGTTGAAAGCCGCTGCGCTCTGGGATGAAGTCAAGGATCGGCTGCATGAGTCGGCGTTGGGTTTATCCGGGGGGCAGCAACAGCGTCTGGTCATTGCCCGAACAATCGCCGTGGAGCCGGAGGTCCTGCTGCTCGACGAACCCTGTTCGGCACTTGATCCGATTTCGACCCTTAAAGTCGAAGAACTGATCTACGAACTGAAATCCAAATACACCATTGTGATCGTTACGCACAACATGCAGCAGGCGGCTCGGGTGTCGGATTACACCGCGTTTATGTACATGGGCAAACTCGTCGAGTTCGGTGATACGGATACGTTGTTCACCAACCCGGCAAAAAAACAGACAGAAGACTACATCACCGGTCGTTACGGCTAGGACGTGCTTCGTCAGACCTGAACCACCGCTGCGTTTTCGCAATTAACCGGACGTTCCAAGGACACCCAGCATGATCCACAAAGACAGCCATACGCATCACATTTCCCAACAGTTCAACGCTGAACTCGAAGACGTTCGCAGCCATTTGCTCGAAATGGGTGGCCTGGTCGAGAAACAGGTGAACGATTCGGTCACGGCACTGATCGAGGCCGACTCCGGTCTTGCCCAGCGTGTTCGCGAGGTCGACGACCGGATCAATCAGATGGAGCGCAGCATCGACGAAGAATGTTTGCGCATTCTGGCTCGTCGTCAGCCTGCGGCGTCCGATCTGCGTCTGATCATCAGTATTTCCAAGTCGGTAATCGACCTGGAGCGCATTGGTGATGAAGCCACCAAGATTGCCCGCCGCGCCATCAAGCTCTGCGAGGAAGGTGAGGCACCGCGCGGTTACGTCGAGGTACGTCATATCGGCGATCAGGTGCGCAACATGGTGCGCGATGCCCTGGACTCGTTCGCGCGCTTCGACGCCGAACTGGCCTTGTCGGTTGCGCAGTACGACAAGACCATCGACCGCGAGTACAAGACCGCCCTGCGCGAGCTGGCGACCTACATGATGGAAGATCCACGCTCGATCTCCCGAGTGCTGGACGTCATATGGGTGCTGCGCTCTCTGGAGCGCATCGGCGACCACGCACGCAACATTTCCGAGCTGGTGATCTACCTGGTGCGCGGTACGGACGTACGGCACATGGGTCTCAAGCGCATGAAGGAAGAAGTGCAGGGTATATCTAGCGAAACCGCTAATGTTCCGGACGACGCTGACGATAAGTAAGATTGCCTGCGAGAAAAACGCCCGGCATGTGCCGGGCGTTTTTCGTTGCGCAGACGAGTATTCCCGTCGCCTGCGGATTAAATGTCGCGGCGCAGTCAATCAATATGGCAGTTGGCCACCGGTCAACGCTATGCTTGCCGAAACAAAGGGCGTGTTGGCATAACGCAGTTCGCCTCCAGGTGAACACGCCCGCAGGAGCGTCGATGAGTAAGGTCAGTGTATTGGTGGTGGATGACGCGACTTTCATTCGCGACTTGGTCAAGAAAGGGCTGCGCAATTATTTTCCCGGGATTCATACCGAGGACGCAGTCAATGGTCGCAAGGCTCAGACGTTGCTGGGCAAAGAATCATTCGATCTGATTCTGTGCGACTGGGAAATGCCGGAAATGTCCGGCCTCGAGCTGTTGACATGGTGCCGCGAGCAAGACAATTACCTGAGAACCGTCCCGTTCATCATGGTGACCAGCCGCGGTGACAAGGAAAACGTTGTGCAGGCTATTCAGGCCGGCGTGACCGATTTTGTCGGCAAGCCGTTCACCAACGAGCAGTTGCTGACCAAGGTCAAGAAGGCGCTGGCGAAAGTCGGCAAGCTTGATGCCGTCATGTCCACGGCCCCTGCGCGCATGAACTCGCCGCTCAATGACTCCCTCAGTGCGTTGACCGGTGGCAAGGCCGAGGTGGTTCGCGCCGCGCCAGCCGCTGCGCCTGCCGGCCTCACCAAAGCCCCGCCAGCGGCTGCCAGATCGGCCGAGCCTTCCGGTCGTGGCCAGGGGCAATTGCGTCTGCCCAACGGTATTCAGTCCTGTGTGATCAAGGCCCTGACGCTGAAGGACGCGACACTGGTCATACGCGTCAGCGAAAATCTGCCGCAGGTACTCGACAGCGCGGTTCTGGATCTTGAGCAAGGCGAGAGCAACGAGATTGCACGCCTGAACGGTTACCTGCACTCCGTTGCTGCGTTCGAGCAGAAGCCTGACAGCGAATGGCTGCAAGTGACTTTCCGCTTTGTCGATCAGGATGCACAAAAGCTCGACTATCTGTCCCGTCTGATCGCGCGTGGCACGGCCCAGAAACACTTCATTCCGGGTGCCTGATCCGCGCGCGGATCGTTGCCGACGCTCCGCGTGACATCCTCGCTCCACGATCCGCTGCCCACAGCCCGGCGCGGTGTTCCAAAACACCGCGTATCGCGCATTCTGGCGTGCCTTCCTTGACGCCTTATGCATGTCCGATTGATACCGTTGAGTCCTCTTCTGCCTGCAAGGCTGCTAGGCTTGGCACCCAGTGCCCTTGAGTCCGAACGTCCCTGATGCTTGAACGCCTGCTTATCCTGTGTGCCCTGATGTTGACTGTACAGTCGGCCGGGGCGGTCACGATCTATAAATTCACCGATGCTGATGGCGTGGTGTCCTTCTCGGACCGCCCTACGCCGGGCGCGTCGGTGATGGTATTTCGGGACCGGATGGTCGAGCGTATCGACGGCCAGGTGCACTTGAGTGTCAGGCGCGAGAAGGGCGTACACAGCCTGTATGTGCGCAATGACCTGTACGCCCCGGTCGAGGTCGAACTCAGGCTGTCCAGTGTGACCAACGTGCTGGGTGTCTCTGGCTCGTCAGCAACATTGCGCCGCACGATCCCTGCGCGCAGTAACGAGCGCGTGGTGGTCTTGAGCCCCAAGGTCGCCAGCAAGCCGATGAACTACGCTTCGGTGCTGACTTCAACCCTGGGCGATCCACGAGGCTCGGTGCAGGCTTATAAATACCCGTTGCCCTGGATTGGCGGTCCGTTTCGTCTGACTCAGGGACCGAATGGCAAATACAGCCATTTCGGCGTGAAGGGGCGTTACGCCATGGACATTGCCATGCCTGAAGGCACGCCGATCATCGCAGCGCGAGGCGGCACGGTGGTCAAGATCGAAAACAGCCAGTCAGGCCGGGGTTCGAATGCGTCAGGCAACTTTGTGCGCATTCTGCATGAAGACGGCACGATGGGCGTCTATCTGCACCTGATGCGCGGTTCGGTGAGTGTCAGGGAAGGTCAGCGGGTCAGCGTCGGCACTCCGCTGGCGCGCTCGGGCAACACCGGCAACAGCACCGGCCCGCATCTGCACTTTGTCGTGCAACGCAATTCGGGTAACGAGCTGGTCTCGATACCCTACGAGTTCGCCAGACCGGTGCAGAGCCTGCCCAATTTCGCCGTTGGCGGGAATTGAGCAGGGGCCATTCATGGCTCCACGCTCTGCGTCCGGTTTTGAACAGGCGGCGCTGATCGGGTCAATCCAGCTTCAGCACCTTGGCCAGGACGATCTTCGGGCCTTTCATCTTCTTGATGATGATGCGTAGGCCTTCGACTTCCATTTGCTCTTCTTCTTCCGGTACGCGCTTGAGCGTGTCGTAGATCAGGCCGGCCAGTGTCTCGGCTTCGATATGATCCAGATCGATGCCCAGCAGGCGCTCGATCTTGAACAAGGGCGTATCGCCGCGCACCAGCAGCTTGCCCGGCTGATACGCAAGAATGCCGCGCTCTACCTTGCGATGTTCGTCCTGGATGTCGCCCACCAGCACTTCCAGCACATCTTCCATGGTCAGATAGCCAACGATCTTGCCGTCGGCCTCTTCGACCACGGCGAAATGTGCGCCACCCTTGCGGAACTGCTCCAGCAACTGCGACAGCGGCATGTGCCGGGAAACGCGCTCCAGCGGCCGGGTCAGTTCAGCCAGGTTGAACGACTCCGGGATGTGGTCCAGCGCCGCCAGCTCCAGCAACAGGTCCTTGATGTGCAACAGGCCGACAAACTCGCCACGCTCAGCGTCATACAGCGGGTAACGGCTGAATTTGTGGCGGCGGAACAAGGCGAGGATTTCCTTGAGCGGCGCATTGAAATCCAGCGAAACCATGTCTTCGCGGGAGTTGGCCCAGTCGACCACTTCCAGCTCGCCCATCTCGACAGCAGACGCCAGCACGCGCATCCCCTGATCGCTCGGGTCCTGGCCACGGCTGGAGTGCAGAATCAGCTTCAGCTCATCGCGGCTGTAGCTGTGTTCGTGGTGCGGGCCGGGTTCGCCCTGGCCAGCGATACGCAAAATGGCGTTGGCGCTGGCATTGAGCAGGTAAATCGCCGGGTACATCAACCAATAGAAGAAGTACAACGGCGCCGCTGTCCACAGCGACAGCAGTTCCGGTTTGCGGATCGCCCATGATTTTGGGGCCAGCTCGCCGATGACGATGTGCAGATAGGAAATGATGAAGAATGCAGTAAAGAACGATATGCCTTTGATCAGCTCCGGAGTATCGACGCCGATTGCCGCGAGCAACGGCTCCAGCAGATGCGCAAATGCCGGTTCGCCGACCCAGCCCAGGCCCAGAGAGGCGAGGGTGATCCCTAGCTGGCAGGCCGACAGGTAGGCATCCAGCTGGCCGTGGACCTTGCGCAGAATGTGCCCGCGCCAGCCGTTCTTGTCGGCGATGGCTTCAACCTTGGTCGAGCGCAGCTTGACCATGGCGAACTCTGCCGCAACGAAAAAGCCGTTGAGCAGGACCAGGAACAAAGCAAAAAGAATCATGCCGAAATCGGCAAAGAGTGAAGACAGGTTAAAACTAGGGGAAGGGTCCATGATGGGGTTTTGCAGGGTCCGTATTAACAGAAAGAGAATAATGTCACGCCGCAGAGGACGCTATGAACCCGGCAATGTAGCGGCTCGAAGCATGATTGCCTAGTAGTCTGAATCGTCGCTCGCGGGTTTGGACAACTGGCCGCTGGCAAAGTGACAGGTAAAAACACTGCCCTTGCCCGGAACACTGTTGATTTCAAGATGGCCGCGATGGCGCAGCAGCACATGTTTGACGATGGCCAGGCCCAGCCCCGTGCCACCGGTATTCGATGCGCGGCTGGTGTCCACCCGATAGAACCGTTCTGTCAGGCGCGGCAGGTGTTTGGTCTCGATGCCGATCCCCGAGTCCTGCACGCTCAGGTGTGCGCCCCGTTCGTCGGCCCACCAGCGAATACGGATCACACCCTCTGCCGGGGTGTATTTGACGGCATTGAAGATCAGGTTGGAAAACGCGCTGCGCAATTCGCTTTCGCTGCCCTTGAGGCGCATATCGCTTTCCAGGCTGAGGTGGATCTGCTGATTTTTGCTGCCCGACAATGCGTTGGCATCGGCGGTGATGGTCTTGAGCAAGGTATTGACCATTACCGGATGATTGTCGGAGGGGTAATCAGTCGCTTCAAGCTTGGCCAGCAGCAACAGGTCGTTGAGCAGCGTCTGCATGCGCCCGCCTTGCTGATGCATCTGCTGCAATGCCCGCACCCAGCGCGGATTGACCTCGTCCACGTTGTCGAGCAGGGTTTCCAGATAGCCGAAGATCACCGTCAACGGCGTCCGCAGCTCATGAGATACGTTGGCGACGAAGTCTTTGCGCATCTGTTCCAGCTGATGGATGCGCGTCACGTCGCGCACCAGCATCAGGTGCTCATTGTTGCCGTAGCGGGTAATCAGCAGCTGGATGCGTACGCGGTCGCTGGTCGGCGAGGGGATCTCCAGCGGCTCGCTGTAGTCGCCCAGTGCAAAGTACTCCTTGAAGCGCGGATGTCGCACCAGATTGGTCACAGGCTGGCCACTGTCCTGTGGCGTCTTGAGGCCCAGCAGGGTTTCAGCGGCCCGGTTCCACCACTCCAGATTGCCCTCGCTGTCGAGCATGATCACGGCATCGCGCAAGGCGGCTGTGGATTCCTGTACCCGGTCGATGACGGCCTGCAGGCGACCGCGGACACGCTGATCACGGCGTTGCAGGTGGTAGATACTGTCGAAGACTTCGCCCCACAGTCCGTAACCGTCCGGGGGAGGCTCATCAGCCTTGTGGCTGCTCAGCCAGTCATGCAGGCGCAACAGTTGCTTGAGGGTCCAGGCCAGATACAGGCCCAGGCCGGTGGCCAGGCTCCAGCCATACTGCCCACTGATCAGGCCGACCAACAGGCAGGCGGTGACCAGCAACAACATGTGACGTATCAGGGTGCCGTGCCAATTTTGATTCAATTAGGGGTAAATCCTTGTCTGGTCTGCACTGGCTGTCGCCCTGCATCGACGCAACGCCTGTCAGCTCTTTGTAGAGAACCGGTAGCCAGTGCCGCGCACGGTTTGTACCAGATTTTCATACGCATCGCCCAAGGCCTTGCGCAGGCGGCGAATATGAACGTCCACCGTGCGCTCTTCGACGTAGACGTTGCCGCCCCAGACCTGATCGAGCAGTTGGCCACGGGTGTAGGCGCGCTCCTGGTGGGTCATGAAAAACTGCAGCAGACGGTATTCGGTCGGGCCCATTTCAGCCGGTTTGCCATCGATGGTGACGCGGTGGCTGATCGGGTCGAGCAGCAGACCGCCGACTTCGATAGGCGCTTCGCCGTCAGTCGGACCCGCTCGACGAAGCACGGCCTTGAGGCGTGCAACCAGCTCGCGAGGCGAGAAGGGCTTGGTGATGTAATCGTCAGCGCCGACTTCCAGTCCCTGAATCTTGTTGTCCTCTTCACCTTTGGCGGTCAGCATGATGATCGGGATATCCCCGGTCAGCTCATCACGCTTGAGGCGGCGGGCCAGCTCGATGCCGGATGTGCCTGGCAGCATCCAGTCGAGCAGAATCAGGTCGGGCTTGCGGTCGACAATGATCGCGTGGGCCTGCTGAGAGTTTTCGGCTTCAATACAGTCGTATCCAGCCATTTCCAACGCAACGGCGATCATTTCACGAATAGGCGCTTCGTCGTCAACGATCAGGATGCTCCTGCCAGCCATGCTCGAACCTCTTGTCATTTAACTGTCTTGGGGCGCATTAGATAACGGAATTATTGCAGTCGTGTGACAGGCAGGGATGAGGCTAGCACGCCGATAGGCCGCGCAGGCCCGTGGGCCTCGCGATCCTGCATTTATTTCAATCGGAAGGCGGGTGGCAGAGGCCGTCTTCAGCGCACTGCGTAGTCGGCGACGATACCGAGAAATATCGCCAGCCCGGCCCAGTGGTTGTGCAAAAAGGCTTTGAAGCAGGCGTCCCGCTCGCGCTGACGGGTGCTCCAGAACTCCCAGACGAAGCATCCTGCTGCGGCGAGCAGGCCAGTGTAGAAGCATGCACCCAATTCAAACCGCGCACCGGCCAGCATCAGGCAACCGAGCGCCAGGCCTTGCAGCGTCAGAATAATCACCCGGTCAGCGTCACCGAACAGTACCGCCGTGGATTTCACGCCGATTTTCAGGTCATCGTCGCGATCGACCATGGCGTAATAGGTGTCATAGCCCACGGTCCATAGCAGGTTGGCGATATACAGCAGCCATGCCGCCGCTGGCAGGTCACCGGTTTCTGCAGTGAACGCCATCGGCATGCCCCACGAAAACGCGGCACCCAGCACCACTTGCGGGTAATAGGTGTAGCGCTTCATGAACGGATAGCAGGCGGCCAGCGCCAGACCGCCGAACGATAGCCAGATCGTTGTCGCGTTGGTGAACAGCACCAGCACAAAGCTCAGTCCGACCAGCACCGCAAACAGCACCAGCGCTTCCCGTGAACTGACTTTGCCGCTGACCAGAGGACGCTGCTCGGTGCGTTTGACGTGGCCATCCACCTTGCGGTCGGCGAAGTCATTGATCACGCAGCCTGCTGCGCGCATCAGAAAGACGCCGAGGATAAAAATGAACACAGTCTTCAGCGATGGCGATCCCTTGCCTGCAATCCAGACCGCCCACAGGGTTGGCCATAACAGCAGGTAAACGCCTATGGGCTTGTCGATACGCGTCAGCTGGATGAAATCCCAGGCGCGTGGGCTCAGACGATTGAGGGATTTGAGAAGGGACAGGTACATCAGGCGTGGTCCTTGTCATGGATCGCATTGCACAGCGCGGGCAGGAAAACTTCGGCGACCAGTACACTCAACGCACCGCGGCTGAATCGCGAGCGGCGTGCCCACAGTCCGCGCGCTGCATCGGCAGCAGGCAGCCAGGCCTCAGGGTAATGACACACTTCAAGCGGGCCGCGCACGAACGCGGGATCGCTGAACAACAACTCACCGAGCGAGCGAGTGCCCAGCTCATCCATATTCAGACCACCGTCCTGCAAGGCACTGCGAGCGGCGACACTGCGGGCGAACACCCAATGGCTGTCATTGCCACGCAAGTAAGCCTCACGCACCCAGCCTTCGCTGGTCGCCGGCAGGTCAAGCGCCAGACATTCATCACGGCGCAACGCCTGCCAGCCTTCGAACTGCGGGAGTACGCTGAAGCCGCCGTCGGACAAACGGTTCAGTCGGCGTGTGAGGGAGTCCTGATTGAATAACCACTCGAGCAACAGCGGTTCGGGCGCATCGATCAACTGCTCGCGCCTGAGCCAGATCGGGCTAATGAATGCGGGGGATTGCTGGGTCACGGTAAGCCAGTTCCGGCAGCCAACGAGGCCGCGAGCTTAGCATGATTGAACGCCTCGACCGATGGCCGGCAGAACCTCAGGTTATAGAATCGGGCTTGCATCCGGGCCTGCCGATCAGTACAACGCCCGTTCAGACGGCAATCGACCGTCGTATGCTATCCAGCCTGATAAACGAGAGAACCGAACATGAAGAAGTGGCAATGCATCGTCTGTGGCCTGATCTACAACGAAGCGGACGGTTGGCCGGATGACGGTATTGCGCCTGGCACGCTCTGGCAGGACGTGCCGGAAGACTGGCTCTGCCCGGATTGCGGCGTGGGCAAAATGGACTTCGAAATGATCGAAATCGCCTGATTGCTGCCCGCCGACGAAGCTGGCAACAACGGGCAGAAAACACACTGAATAGGGAAGAACAATGAGCGCACCTGTCGTCATCATCGGCACCGGCCTTGCGGGTTACAACCTCGCCCGGGAGTTTCGCAAGCTGGACGCGGAGACGCCGTTGCTATTGATCACGGCCGACGATGGCCGCTCCTATTCCAAACCGATGCTGTCCACCGGGTTTGGCAAAAACAAGGAAGCCGACGGCCTGAGCATGGCGGAACCGGGTGCCATGGCCGATCAGCTCAAGGCCGAAATCCGTACGCATACGCGGATCAGCGGGATTGATCCCGGGCACAAACGCTTGTGGATCGGCGAAGAGGCGGTTGATTACCGCGATCTGGTGCTGGCCTGGGGTGCCGAAACCATTCGCGTACCGGTGAAAGGTGACGCAGGCGATGCTATTTTCCCGATCAACGATCTTCAGGATTACGCCCGTTTTCGGGCGGCGGCGGCGGGCAAAAAGCGGGTTCTGATCCTCGGTGCAGGGCTTATTGGCTGCGAATTCGCCAACGACCTGATCCTTGGCGGCTACGAAGTGGATCTGGTTGCGCCGTGCGAGCAGGTCATGCCGACCTTGCTGCCTCCAGCCGCTGCGGCGGCAGTGAAGTCCGGCCTTGAAAGCCTGGGTGCACGTTTCCATCTGGGGCCTGTGATGACGCGCCTGAATCGCATCGATAAGGGGCTGCAAGCGCAGTTGTCGGACGGGCAGGTGATTGACTGCGACGTGGTGGTTTCGGCCATTGGGCTGCGCCCACGCATCGATCTGGCCGCAGCTGCCGGTTTGCAGACCGGGCGCGGCATTCTGGTGGATCGCCAGCTACAGACCTCTCACGCCAATATCCACGCGTTGGGCGACTGCGCTGAAGTGGACGGCCTCAACCTGCTCTACGTCATGCCATTGATGAGCTGCGCTCGGGCGTTGGCGCAGACGCTGTCTGGAACGCCGACCGCCGTAAAATATGGGCCCATGCCGATCACGGTAAAAACACCGGCGTGTCCGCTGGTGGTTTCACCACCACCGCGTGGGACTGATGGCCACTGGAGTGTCGAAGGGCAGGGCTCTGATATCAAGGCGCTGTGTCATGACGCGGATGGCAATCTGTTGGGCTATGCGCTGACCGGCACTGCGGTTATGGAAAAGCTCGCACTGAACAAGGTTTTACCTGCGTTATTGGCATGAATTCGCGTCATTTTGTCGGATAGACCACGTATTTTTGCCAATAAACCTCGCCCGCGCACTGGCGCGGGTCGATTCGGCATGCCATCCTCGGTCTTGTCTGCCGCTACGTAGAGCCGTCGCGGCACCTTGTTGCCGTTTTCACAAAAGCGGCGCGGGACATAAAAACAAAAACCGTAAAGAGGCTTCATATGCGTAAACCAGAAGTTGCAGCCGCCATTGCTGAAAAGGCGGATCTCACCAAAGAGCAATCCAATCGCGTTCTCAATGCCATCCTTGAAGAGATTACTGGCGCACTGCACCGCAAGGACAGTGTCACGCTGGTAGGCTTCGGTACATTCCTGCAACGCCATCGCGGCGCCCGGACCGGCAAGAACCCACAGACCGGGGAGCCGGTTAAAATCAAGGCAAGCAACACGGTTGCCTTCAAACCGGGGAAAGCCCTGAAAGACAGCGTCAACCCTTGACACCCTGTTGTGCGCCTCGGCGGGAGGCGGGCAACTCGCAGGCGGGCATACCAGGTAGTCTGGATGCCCGCTTTTTGTTGATGTCGTCTGTCGCCGATGATGCGTCACGCTCCGGTTGAGAATTGTCCTACTCCTTTCCGTATGATTGCCTTCCCAAGCTCCAGCTTTGCCTGACTTCTTCTCGTTGCTGATTCCCTTAGAGTTCCGCCCCTGCTGCACCCCTTCAATGACTCTTGGGAAATCTCGAATGAAAAAGCTTTGGAAGTTTGCTGCTGTTGCAGCTCTGATCGCGGCTACCAGCGGCTGTGTGAGCTATAACGTCAGCCAGCCAAGCGTACCGCTGGAAGGCACGGTCAAAACCGATCTGAAGGCAGACGTCAAGGTAGGCGGCACTATCAGCGGCGAGTCCTCCACCAATGTGTTGTTCAATTTCCTGAGTTTCGGTGGCGATAACCAGTTCGCCGATGGCGTGACCTATGGTGGCGCGAGCGGCGGTGGCGGCCTGGGTCTGGCGTTGCCTGATCCTGTGTCGACGACCAAGGCTGCAGCGGCCTACAAGGCAGTCAAGTCCTCCGGTGCCGATTTGATCGTGGCACCGCGTTATGAGGTCAGCATCAAGGACTACTTCATCTTCAAGAAAGTGGATGTAAAGGTTACCGGCAGCAAAGGCAGCATCAACAGCATTCGTTGATGCAATCGGGATGCTGCTTTCCACGCGGAGCAGCATCCTCGCATTCAACAGGTGTTTTGTACCGATCTCCCTCGAAATCCATCTTGTCCTACAGGTTTTGGGCGGATAACCGGCTACACTGCTCCGCCGATCCCGATCACCGGATCCAGTGCGTTCAGAGGCCGTGTATGAAATTTCGTTTTCTATTGTGGATGCTGGGTCTGCTGATGGCCCGTGCCAGTCGAAACAACCCCGCCTTCCAGCAGCAGTTGGCTGGCAAGGACCTTACATTTCAGTTGCAGACCGCAGATGGCAAGATCGCGCGTCACTTCGTGGTGCACGATCAGCGCATTCGCAGTGCCAGCGGTCTTGTTGCAGAGCCAGCCTTCGCCATCTCGTTTCGTGATGCCGCGTTTGGTTTTGCCACCCTTCAGGCGAAAAACAAGCAGCTGGCCTTCATGAAGGGCATTCAGGACAAGGACATTCAGATCAAGGGAAACCCGGCCCTGGTGATCTGGTTCCAGGGCCTGGTCAAATACCTCAAACCGAAAAAGAAAGCCGCCTGATCATGGCAGTTGCAGCCCGCCTGCAGCCTTGTGCAGCGCTCGAAGGTGCTCGGACATCTGTTTGAGATTGGCTTCGTTGGCCGCAATTTCCCGGGCGCGCTCAGGCCCCAGCAACGCGCGCACTTCCTTGTCGAGATCACCGGTCAAGCGCTTGAGCTGTTTCTGACGCTGACTGCTTTCTGCTTCAAGCCGCTGCCATTCACCTGCCTGTGGCAAACCGTACCCGCCGCTACCCAGCAGCTCGGCCGGCCGGCTGAGGAACCCGCTACTGGCGAGGATCTCCTGCAGCGTCGCAGTGGCTTTGGAGACCCTGCCGTCGTTAGATTGCCGTGCGCCGAGGTAACGTTGTTTGACCTCGTCCTGCGCCAAAAGCAATTGTCGGCGCAGGCTCGCCTGTTCCAGCAACAGCATGGCAGCACTGGTGCGCAGGTAGGCTTTCTCAAACCATTGGCTGCGTTCGCTGGCCGACAATGTCATCCATTCTTCGACAGTGCTCTGCTTGATAGGCAGGTGTTTTTTCAGGACCTCGAACATGGCCTGATAGCGGTCGCGGTAAGAGTCGAACCGGTAGCCCAGACGCAATGCTTCCCTGGGGTCGTCGAGCACACTGGTGTCCGCCAGCCCGCGGCCTTTCAGGACTTCAAGCAGACCGTTGGGCAAAATGCTGTCCAGACCGACGAGCTTGGGGTTGTGGGTGCCGCTGCGCAGCAGCTTGAGGTTTTCCACCGCGCAGTTGTTCGACAGGAAATAGTAGTTGCCGTCGTAGCTCCAATGCATCTCGGCAGCGTGTTGAACCAGCCCCTCGATCTCCGGGCGGGATAATTTGATTGGCACGGAGGCCAGGCTGCGCAGTTCGGTCTTGGTGTATTCATCAATGACCTGCGCCAGCGGCAAGACGAACAGCCGTGACGGGTAGGCCCCCATCAGGCCGTCCCAGCTGGACAGCTGTACATCGCCGACGAATGCCCGATAAGACAGGACCAGATGCTGGTCAAGGTCCAGGCGGCAATCCGGGCCACGTGGGCGACCCGGTTTGCAGATCACCAGGCGTAACATGCTGTGGCCCCAGCGGCTCGCCCAGTTCTGATTTGCTTCGGCCAGCAGATAATCCACCGCATAGACCCGTTCCGGGTCCAGCTTGCCCAGCGGTTCCCGACCAAAGTCGCTACCGGCGTTCAGATAAGGGTAGTAGGTCGGGCATTCATCCCGTTCAGCGGGGGCCCAGCCAAAGCGCTCTTTGTAATATGCATACAGTGCGGGGCGACGGCAGGCGTAGGCCGGGTCGAGGAGGAAATACTCCATGTTCACGGCTACGAATTCCAGCGGGCTGGTGGTTTCGTAGATATCGGGGCTGCGTGCGACCTGACCGTTATGTTCCTCACGCTCACCGCGACGGCCGACATATTGCTGCCAGCCCGCCAGATCCAGCAGGCGAGGGTCGTCACTGAGGGTAAAGCGTCGCTCGGTCTGACCCCGGCAGTCGTCGGGCAGGCCGATCTTGCCCACTGAGCTGTTGCGCGATGCACAGCGAAAAATAGCCGCTCGCTCGGTCGGCGACCACAGGCGAGCCCGGTCATAGACGTGGGTCAGCTCATGCAGGACAGTGGCAAGCAATTCCCGGCGTACCGTGCCATGCGGACGACCGGTCTGGGCTGTTGCGGCGGAGCCGTCGGTCAACGAGGCCAGCAAGTGACTGTTGAGGTACAGCTGATAAGGGCCGGCAGCCTGGCCGTAGGCATTTTGCGGCATGTCACCGGACCAGCTTACCTCGACGGTTCGGTCCAGCGCCTCGACGAAGCGGGGTGGCAGCGCGTGCATGGCTTCGTCGAGCAGCGTCTGGCTGGCTTGCTGTTGGGGCGCATCAAGGCCGTCGGTGTGCAGTTCCAGCTTCAGGCTGGCAAAGGCATGTGTCCCGACCAGCGACAGCGCGCCAGCAAACAGCCAGGCGCGAAACCGCCTCACAATGCGAGGATTGCTTCAGCCAGAGTCTGATCGCTCGCGCCACGTGCTTCAGGCACGCGAGTACGCAACGTGTCGAAGGCTGCATCCAGCTGGGCGCCGTGGATGTCTCCACCGCTGGCAACGTAACTGGCGGCGTCATCCTTGGCCTGAAGCACAACTTTGGAATCGCGAATCGAGGTGGTGGTGTCCGAGGTGAAATCGATGGTACGGCCGAACGCGCGAACGATGATGTTGCTCGTGGCTACAACGGTCTGAGCCTGGGCAAAATCGGCCAGCAACAGCAGGCCAAGGGAAGCAGCAATCAGCGGGGTACGCATGTAGTGACGTCTCCAGTACGCAAAAGGGGGAAAGTGGCTATTGGACGAGGATTGCCTGCGCCAGTTCAAGGTCGCTGGCACGAAGTTTTGCGCTTGTCTCACGCAGAGCGTGCAGCGCTGACTCGAGGCGTGCGCCGCGCATCTCTCCGCCGCTGGCGATGAATGCAGCAGCATCGTCACGGGCTGCCATGATCAGTTTGTTATCGAACGGTCCTGTCGAGACCTGGCTGGTGGCATAGCCGGTCTTGACCAGACCTTGCGTGGTCGTATCGAACGCTTGAACCTGGCTGACGTACATCAGGCTGGCAAAAGGAACGATATACAGAAGGTGCACTAAACGCATGACTTTCACGAACCAGCAAAACAGGCTCCAAGGCTAGCGCAATGCGCGGGCCAGAGCTACCCCGGCTCGTAGCCGGGGCGCAGCGGTCAGATGGCCAGAATGGCCTGAGCCAGCTGGCTGTCGGTAGCTTGCAGTTCAGGCAGGACCTGGCGGATGTGCTGCAAAGCGCCTTCGAGTCGAGCGCTACGGATGTCGCCGGAGCTGGCCACGAAGCTGGCAGCGTCGTCGCGGGCGGCAAGCACGATCTTGTCGTCTTTCAGGGAGGAAGAAACATTGGAAGTGGCACGCGTCGATGCGTTGACGGCATCGACCACTGCGTCAGTGGTCACAATGAAGCTGGAGGCGTTGGCACCTGCTGCGGCAGTCAACAGAAAGGCAGCGCCAAGGTTACGTAGCAGAGACATGATCGAGTTCCATTGTGGACGAAGGGGCACAGACGGCCTGCGAAGCCAAACGGCTGAGGTAGAGCGCTAGACTATCCCACCGATACCGCGCTTGTCATGATGGGTGATGATGCTGCGTAGCAGGGTTTGCAAGATTTTGGTAACTGTATCTGATAAACCTGAAAAATATACAACTGTACTGCTTCTCTCAGGAGCGATGAAGTCCGACCCGAAAACGACAAAACCCGTCTCGGTTGCCCGAGACGGGTTTTGTATGAAGCAATTCGGTGTGCTGGCGAGAGACCTGCAGGCCTGGACCAGCGAGCGCTGGTTTAGCGCCAGAACGGCTTGCTCAGCTCTTCGTAACGCTGGGATTCGCTGATACCGGCGTCAGCCAGCAGGCGTGCATCCAGACGAGCCAGTTGATGGCGGCTGGACAGGCGACGCTGCCAGAGCATCAGGTTGGCGAATACGCGCAGAGGCAAAGAAGCTTTTGCGGTGGTAACAGTGCTTTCGCTGAACAGATCGGAACTGATTGTACGTTCCATGGTGTGACTTCCTTCCGCTTGTGGCGGGATAAGTGAGTTGCTTGACTGGTGCCCATTTTCCTCGTACGCGTACAGCTTCCATAGACACAGTTCACTTGTATTGTGAGGGTTCAGTTAACTGTGATCGGGCACTGTTTTGTTCATAAATGGGGCAACTGTACCGGTAGGCACCATATAGGTGCATTTTGTGGTCGATTATGGTGATTCCGGTGTTTTAAGGCGATTTTATGACCGGTACAGCAGTACAGTTTTTCAGGAAGCAGCCAGGTAGGGGTTGGAAGTGACCCGTAAGATGTCTTGTTCACTTCCAACTGTCCTGTTCAGCCCGGCAGCATGCGCCCGGTTTCTTCCAGGTTGATGTGCCAACTCAGTGCTTCCCGAAGGATATGCGGTGTATGCCCACCCAGCGCACAGGCGGCACTGAAATAAGTGTTCAACGCGTTGCGATAGTCCGGGTGTACGCAGTTATCGATGATCACTCGCGCGCGTTCGCGAGGTGCGAGGCCGCGCAGATCCGCCAGGCCCTGCTCGGTCACCAGGATGTCGACATCGTGTTCGGTGTGATCGACATGGCTGACCATAGGCACAACGCTGGAGATTGCACCGCCTTTGGCAATCGACTTGGTGACGAATATCGCAAGGTGCGCATTGCGCGAAAAATCCCCCGAGCCGCCGATGCCGTTCATCATTCGCGTCCCGCAGATGTGGGTGGAATTGACGTTGCCGTACAGGTCGAACTCCAGCGCCGTGTTGATGCCGATGATACCCAGGCGGCGTATCACCTCGGGGTGATTGGAAATTTCCTGAGGGCGCAGCACCAGTCTGGATTTGTAGCGATTGAAGTCGGCGAAGACCTCGGCGTGTTTGGCTGCCGACAACGTCATGGAGCTGCCCGAGGCAAAGGTCAGTTTGCCTGCGTCGAACAGGTCGAACGTCGAGTCCTGCAGTACCTCGGAGTACATGGTCAGGTCCGTGAAAGGCGACGCCAGCAGGCCATGCATCACGGCATTGGCGATGTTGCCGATGCCCGCCTGCAGCGGCATCAGCTTGTCGGTCAGACGGTCTTCGCGAACCTCCTTTTTGAAGAAATCCACCAGATGATTGGCGATGGCTTGAGTATCCGCATCAGGTGGCGTGACTGTGGAAGGCGAGTCAGGCTGGTTGCTGATAACGATGCCGACTATCTTCGCCGGATCGATCTTCACTGCATGGCTGCCGATGCGCGAGTCTGCCTCCAGCACCGGAATCGGCAGGCGCGTCGGTCTGTAGCTGGGTATATAGATGTCATGCAGACCTTCCAGCTCCAGCGGCTGGGACAGGTTGATCTCGACAATGACCTGTTTGGCCAGAATGGCGAAGCTGGCCGAGTTGCCCACGGAGGTGCTGAGGACCAGATGGCCTTCTTCGGTAATCGCAACGCACTCGATCACCGCCAGGTCCACAGCCTTGATCTGCCGATTGCGCAGCAGTTCGACCGTGTCGGACAGGTGCTGGTCGATGAACATCACCGTACCGTTGTTGATCGCCTTGCGCAGCGTGCTGTCGACCTGAAAGGGCATGCGCCGCGACAGTACGCCGGACTCGGTCAGCTGCTTGTCCAGATCGTTGCCCAGACTGGCTCCGGTCATCAGGCTGATTTGCAGTGGAGTCACTTTGGCGCGCTCGGCCAGCGCATGAGGTACGGCCTTGGCTTCGCCTGCGCGGGTGAAGCCACTCATGCCGACGGTCATGCCGTCTTCAATCAGGGCGGCAGCGTCGGCTGCGCTCATAACCTTGCTCATCAGGGAGGGCAGGCGGATACGGTCACGGTACATGGGTCTGTCTCGTAGATAGAAGCGAGCGACAAGTCTAGAGCGTCGGACGGGCTTCGTCCTGCTACCAAGGTCGCATTTGAGCGCTCTAATTGGCGGGTTTCAGCGTAAAACACTGTTACGCGAAATGTAAAAAGCCCCGGTCGCCAAGCGAGCCGGGGCTTTCGTGAGGCAGGGTCAGGCTAGGCGTTTTCGACTGCCTTCACCATGTCCTCGATCACCTTTTTGGCATCTCCGAACACCATCATGGTTTTATCCAGATAGAACAGCTCGTTGTCCAGACCTGCATAACCACTGGCCATCGAGCGTTTGTTGACGATGATGGTCTTGGCCTTGAACGCCTCCAGAATCGGCATGCCGGCGATGGGGGATTTCGGATCGTTCTTGGCGGCCGGGTTGACCACGTCGTTGGCACCCAGCACCAGCACCACGTCCGCCTGACCGAACTCGGAATTGATATCGTCCATCTCGAACACTTGATCGTAAGGCACCTCGGCCTCGGCCAGCAGCACGTTCATGTGCCCCGGCATGCGCCCGGCGACCGGGTGGATGGCGTACTTCACGGTAACGCCACGGTGGACCAGCTTTTCCGTCAGTTCCTTGAGCGCGTGCTGCGCGCGGGCGACGGCCAGACCGTAACCCGGCACGATGATCACAGTGTCGGCGTTGGTCAGCAGGAAGGTTGCATCGTCTGCCGAGCCTGACTTGACGGGGCGGGCCTCCTTGTTGCCGGCAGGCCCTGCGGAATCCGTTGCGCCACCGAAGCCGCCGCCGATCACGTTGAAGAACGAGCGGTTCATCGCCTTGCACATGATGTAAGACAGGATCGCGCCCGAAGAGCCTACCAGCGAGCCTGCAATGATCAGCATCGAGTTGTTCAGCGAAAAGCCGATACCAGCCGCCGCCCAGCCCGAATAGCTGTTAAGCATCGAGACCACTACCGGCATGTCGGCACCACCGATCGGGATGATCAGCAATACGCCAATCACGAACGCCAGCGCGAGCATGATTGCAAAGGCCGTGAGGCTGCCGGTGAACATGAAGGTCAGGCCAAAGAACAGCGTCGTCAGGCCAAGTGCCAGGTTGAGCTTGTGCTGACCGGCAAACTGTACCGGTGCGCCCTGAAACAACCGGAATTTGTATTTGCCCGACAGTTTGCCGAAGGCGATCACCGAGCCAGAGAAGGTGATCGCACCGATTGCTGCGCCAAGGAATAACTCCAGACGGTTACCCGCCGGAATGGCATCACCGAGGTTGCGAACGATGCCCAGTGACTGAGGCTCGACGACGGCGGCGATGGCGATAAACACTGCTGCCAGGCCGATCATGCTGTGCATGAACGCAACCAGTTCCGGCATTTTGGTCATTTCGACACGCTTGGCCATGATTGACCCGGCGGTCCCTCCCACCAACAGGCCAACCACAATGTAACCAATGCCCGCATGCGTGCCTTCAGCGGTAGAAAGCGCCGCCAGCTTGAATACCAGGCCGATTGTGGTGACGACCGCCAGGCCCATGCCGAGCATGCCGAACAGATTGCCGCGGCGCGAGGTGGTCGGGTGCGACAAGCCTTTGAGTGCCTGGATAAAGCAGATCGATGCGATCAGGTACAGCAGGGTTACCAGATTCATGCTCATGACTTCGGCGCCTCATCCTTTGCCTTGGGGGCCTTTTTCCTGAACATCTCCAGCATCCGTCGGGTAACCAGGAATCCGCCAAACACATTCACCGCCGCCAGCGCGACAGCCAGGGTGCCCATCGTCTTGCCCAGCGGCGTTACGGTCAGCGCAGCGGCGAGCATGGCGCCAACGATGACGATGGCGGAGATGGCGTTGGTTACTGCCATGAGTGGTGTATGCAACGCAGGCGTGACGTTCCAGACCACGTGGTAGCCGACATAGATTGCCAGCACAAAAATGATCAGGTTGTAGATGCCGGGGGAAATCAGCTCTTCCATTGGTGTGTCCTCAGCCGTTCTTGCGCACGACGTGCCCGTCGCGGCACATCAGGCACGCGGTGACAATGTCGTCTTCGAGGTTGATCGAGAATGTGCCGTCCTTGTCGAACAGCAGCTTCATGAAGTCCAGCAGGTTGCGGGCGTAGAGTGCAGAAGCATCGGCTGCGACCAAGGCAGGAAGATTGGTGTGGCCGACAATGGTCACGCCGTGCTCGACAACAACTTGATCGGCCACGGTCAGCGGGCAGTTGCCGCCTTGTGCGGCAGCCAGGTCGATCACCACCGAGCCGGGCTTCATCTGTGCCACGGTTTCAGCGCTGAGCAGCACCGGTGCCTTGCGGCCTGGAATCAAAGCAGTGGTGATGACGATGTCCGCCTGCCTGGCGCGCTCATGAACGGCTGCAGCCTGGCGTTGCATCCAGCTGGCAGGCATGGGCCGTGCATAACCGCCAACGCCTTCGGCGCATTCGCGCTCTTCGTCGGTCTCGTAAGGCACATCGATGAATTTGGCACCCAGCGACTCGATCTGCTCCTTCACGGCCGGACGTACGTCCGACGCCTCTACCACGGCACCCAGACGCTTGGCGGTGGCAATGGCCTGCAGACCCGCAACACCTGCGCCGAGGATGAGCACTCGTGCCGCCTTCACGGTGCCGGCAGCGGTCATCAGCATGGGCATGAAGCGCGGGTAGTGATGTGCGGCAAGCAGCACGGCTTTATAGCCTGCAATGTTGGCTTGCGAAGACAACACATCAAGGCTCTGCGCGCGGGACGTACGCGGTGCGGCTTCCAGGGCGAATGCAGTAACACCACGCGCCGCCATCTTGCCGATAAGTTCGTTATTGAAGGGGTTGAGCATGCCGATGACCACCGAACCGCTCTTGATCAGGTTCAGCTCATTGTCGTCCGGTGCGACGACCTTGAGGATCAGATCGCCCGCATACACTTCGTCAGCATTGCCGATGATGGCGCCTGCAGCTTCATAAGCGCTGTCCGGAACACTGGCATGAATGCCTGCGCCGCTTTGCACCGTCACCCTGTGACCCTGACTGATCAGCTTCTTGATGGTTTCCGGAGTGGCAGCCACCCGGGTTTCGCCCGCTTGCGTTTCGAGAGGAACACCAATGTGCACGACAAATCTCCTGCGCGATTTTTTATCGTTCGTATGTAGGCCTGTGCACTACGGCTGGTGCGTCTGGCATGGCCAATCAGCACGCCCCTTTCAAGGAGGGGCGGGGCATTTTGCAGACGAAGTCGGCGGGCTTCAATACATTCTGTAACGAAACTATAGATGAACTACAAGTCATACTGTGACCTATTGTCGCAGTCATTCTTCAGAGCTCTTTGCCTGCGGGGGCTGTGGCGATATTCCGTATAAAAATCAGGTGATAAAACTTTTTCTCCTGTACTCGTGAAAAATCGAGCGAATCAGGTCAAATCACCTGCAAACATAGGGGCATAACCTGATTTTTTGCAATGCACAGAGAGTTGTCTTAAAACGACATAAGGTTATATCTGTAGGTGCTTGTCGATAAGCACTACGAGAGAATAGCGATCAGTCCAGATTCTGCGGCAGCTGGTAATCCCTGGCCTGCCCGACCAGCCAGTCCCGGAATGCACTCAATGACGCCGACTCCACTTTGCGCTCGGGAATCATCAGGTGGTAAGCCTTGCCGCCGGGCAGCGAACGCGTATTGGCAATCACCAGGCGTTTTTCCTGCAGTTCGCGCTGAATAAGAAAGGGCGGGATCAGCGCTACACCCATATCGTGCATGGCCGCCTGCGCCAGCATCGAAAACAGCTCATAGCGAGGCCCTGTCATGTCGCGAGCGACATCCATGTCCTGCGCGTTGAACCATTGCCGCCATGCATAGGGTCGGGTGGTCTGTTGAAGCAGTGGCCGCTCGGCCAGCGCGCTTGCACTCAGGCTGTCCTGGCCCTCTAGGAGCGATGGGCTGCAGACGGGCATTGAGTTCTCGCTCATCAGCCTGTGCGACTGGGTGCCGGACCAGTCTGCGTCGCCGAAATAGATAGCAGCGTCAAAGTCGGTATCGGCGAACAGGAAGGGGCGTGTACGGTTGGTCAGGTGAACCGTGACATCGGGGTGTCTGCGCTGGAAATCCTTCAGGCGCGGCAACAGCCATTGAGTGCCGAAAGTAGGCACCACGGCCAGTTCGATTGCGTTGGCACCCTGTGGTGCCATGATGGAAAGCGTGTCGCGCTCGACCGCGTCCAGTTGCAGGGCAACACGGCGGCTGTAGGAAAGGCCGGCCTCTGTGAGCTTCACGCCCCGTCGAGAACGTCGGAACAGCTCGACGCCGAGGAACTCTTCCAGCCCGCCGATCTGTCGGCATACGGCACCTTGTGTCAGAGAGAGCTCGTGAGCGGCCTTGGTAAAGCTCTCGTGCCGCGCAGCGGCCTCGAAACTTACCAGCGCGGTGGTGCTGGGTATTTTTCGTCGCATGTACTCTCTGCTCACTGATGTTTTCGTCTGATAGCGATTTTTACTGGTTCGGAGTGAGAAATTATCACGCCGACTTGATAAAACCTCGTTTGTCGTGGGTCTGGACCAGAGCTAGGATCGTTACAGGATTTTTCAGCTGAACATGAGGAACAGGTATGAGCGGTAAGGCGAGCTTTAACTGGATTGACCCATTGCTGCTGGATCAACAGCTTACTGAAGAAGAGCGCATGGTCCGTGATACTGCCGAGCAGTTCGCCCAGAGCAAGCTGGCCCCGCGCGTGCTGGAAGCGTTCCGTCACGAGAAAACCGATCCGGCTATTTTTCGCGAGATGGGCGAAGTGGGTCTGCTGGGGGCAACGATCCCCGAAGAGTTCGGCGGTAGCGGCCTGAACTACGTCTGTTATGGATTGATCGCTCGTGAAGTCGAGCGCATCGATTCGGGCTACCGCTCAATGATGAGCGTGCAGTCGTCGTTGGTCATGGTGCCTATCAATGAATTTGGTACGCAGGCTCAGAAAGAAAAATATCTGCCCAGACTGGCCTCGGGCGAATGGATCGGCTGCTTCGGCCTGACCGAGCCCAACCATGGTTCCGATCCTGGAGCGATGATTACCCGTGCCAGGAGCGTGGAGGGTGGTTATCGTCTGAGCGGCAGCAAGATGTGGATCACCAACAGCCCGATCGCAGATGTGTTTGTGGTGTGGGCCAAGGACGATGCCGATGATATTCGCGGGTTCGTTCTTGAAAAAGGCTGGGCGGGCCTGAGCGCCCCGGCCATTCATGGCAAGGTCGGTTTGCGCGCATCGATCACTGGCGAGATTGTCATGGATAACGTGTTCGTGCCTGAAGAGAACATCTTTCCCGATGTGCGCGGTTTGAAAGGCCCCTTCACCTGTCTCAACTCGGCGCGTTATGGCATTTCCTGGGGAGCTCTGGGCGCTGCGGAGTTCTGCTGGCACACCGCACGGCAATACACCCTCGACCGTCAGCAGTTCGGTCGTCCATTGGCCGCCAATCAATTGATTCAGAAAAAACTCGCGGACATGCAGACTGAAATCACTCTGGCCTTGCAAGGCTGTCTGCGCCTGGGGCGTATGAAGGATGATGGCACGGCTGCCGTAGAGATTACTTCGATCATGAAGCGCAACTCCTGCGGCAAATCGCTGGATATAGCGCGCATGGCTCGCGACATGCTGGGCGGCAACGGCATCTCGGACGAGTTCGGCATCGCCAGGCATCTGGTCAACCTGGAGGTGGTGAACACGTACGAAGGCACGCATGACGTGCATGCATTGATTCTGGGGCGTGCGCAGACCGGCATTCAGGCTTTCTATTAAGGAGGGCTGATCATGGGGGCGCTTTCGCATATCCGGGTGCTCGATTTATCGAGAGTCCTGGCCGGGCCTTGGGCCGGTCAGATACTTGCCGACCTCGGGGCTGACGTCATAAAGGTGGAGCGACCGGGATGTGGCGATGACACGCGCTCGTGGGGCCCGCCGTTTCTTCGCGACGCGGCCGGCCAGAACACCACCGAGGCTGCTTACTATCTGTCGGCCAATCGTAACAAGCAGTCAGTCACGATCGACTTTACGCGCCCTGAAGGGCAAAGGTTGGTGCGCGAGCTGGCGGCGAAGTCCGACATCGTGATTGAAAACTTCAAGGTTGACGGGCTGGCAGCTTACGGTCTGGATTACGAGTCGCTGAAGGCGGTCAATCCCCGGCTGATCTATTGCTCCATTACGGGCTTCGGGCAAAGCGGGCCTTACGCGAGGCGTCCGGGCTACGATTTCATGATTCAGGCGCTGGGTGGTCTGATGAGCCTTACCGGTCTGCCGGAGGGCGAGGAGGGTGCTGGTCCGGTCAAGGTCGGCGTGGCGCTCACCGACATTCTCACGGGTCTGTATTCGACGACTGCCATTCTCGCTGCCCTGGCTCATCGTGAGCAGAGCGATATCGGTCAGTACATCGATATGGCACTGCTCGATGTACAGGTTTCCTGCCTGGCCAATCAGGCCATGAACTACCTGACTACCGGCGTCGCGCCCAGGCGCTTGGGAAATGCTCATCCCAACATAGTGCCGTATCAGGACTTTCCCACTGCCGATGGCGACCTGATCCTTACAGTAGGTAATGACAGTCAGTTCAGGAAATTTGCCGAGGTGGCGGGGCAGCCGCAATGGGCGGTTGATCCACGCTTCCTGACGAACACGCTGCGTGTGGCGCATCGTGCCGAACTGATTCCGCTGATTCGCCAGGCTACGGTATTCAAGACCACTGCCCAGTGGATTGATGAGCTGGAGGCAGCCGGGGTGCCGTGCGGGCCGGTCAATAACCTTGCTCAGGTGTTCGCGGATCCACAGGTTGTTGCGCGGGGGCTGGCTATAGAGATCCCGCATGCGCTGGGTGGTCGCGTTCCGCAGGTCGCCAGCCCGATTCGGTTATCGGAAACGCCAGTCGAATACAAAAGGGCACCTCCTTTATTGGGAGAGCATACAGCGCAAGTATTGCATGAGCTTTTGGGGATTGATGGTGAGGCGATGGCCTTGCTGCGCGACTTGGGGGTTGTGTAGCTATATAGAAGAAAACGTTCGCAAGCGGCTTTTCTATATGACTGCAGGGGCTTCGCGGTTAATTTCGATGTTTTTGAAATTAACGGTTGA
>NZ_LJPW01000001.1 GCF_001400735.1 Pseudomonas caricapapayae | reverse complement strand
GGCCGAGGCATTGGGGATGATGCACCCAAGGCTTGCCACGCAAATGAACAGCGGCACCAGCAGTGGTCACAGCGCTTCGGTGCGCAGACCGCTGATCGCCAGCAAAACCAGCCCGGCAGCCAGATAGATCCACACCGTACGCGACAGCAAAAACGCTGGTCCCGTCTTGCGCAGCAGACGCGCGTTGATCTGCGCGACCAGAATGAAGCCCGCCGCATTCATCCCGAACAGCCAGCCGTAATGCTCGGCAGGCACGCCGTACAGTTTGATGAACACAAACGGCGAGCCCGCAACGTAAGCGAACATGCCGGCCATGGCGATGCCGCCTGTCAGGGCATGGCCTATGAAAACGCGGTCCTGGAGCAGATTGACGTACTGGCGCAACGCGCCGCGTAATGGTTGACGAGGTGTGCTGGCGGGCATGCTTTCCGGCAGACCCAGCGCAACCGCCGCCAGGCAGGCACCACTGAAAAGCGCCAGGCTGACGAAGATCGATTGCCAGCCAAAGGTGCTGACCAGCACTCCGCCGAGCATCGGTGCCAGAATCGGTGCCAGCCCCATGACCAGCATCAGTTGCGAAAACACCTTGGCCGACTCGACAGCATTGCATTTGTCACTGACGATGGCCCGCGACAGGACCATCCCGGCGCAGCCGCCCAATGCCTGAACGAAACGCGCACCGATCAGCCATTCGAGGCTCGGCGCAAAGGCGCAGGCCACCGATGCGAGCATGAACAGGGTCACGCCGAACAGCAACGGAATACGTCGCCCAAAGCGGTCAGCCACAGGACCGTAAGCCAGTTGTCCCAGGGAAAGCCCAAGAAAGTAGGCCGCCAGGGTCAGCTGAATATGTTTTTCATCGGTCCCGAAATATGAGGCCATGGCCGGAAAGCCAGGAAGATAGAAGTCAATGGCCAGAGGGCCGAAGGCGCTCAATGAGCCAAGGATAAGGATCGTTCGTAGATTCATCGGGTGTCCATTAACGGATGCAGGGCAACGGGTTAGTCTAACCGGCTTACCTTGCACAGAACGAAGGACGGGGTAATTAATTCAAAACTTTTCAGAGTTTACAGACAGGGAGACCGCTTCGATCTCCCTGGTTCCGGTCACGCCTGCTGCGCCTGATAACCCTCGTCGCTGATCAACCTGACGATCTGCTCGGGCGACAGCGTGCTTTGCACTTTCACCTGCTTGCTGGCCAGTTCAACCTGAACATCGGCGGCAGGGTCATCGTTCCTGATCGCCTGGGTCACTGCGCGAACGCAGTGTCCGCAGGTCATGCCTTGAACATTGAATAACTGCATGGTGTCACTCCCCTCATTGATGAACAGCGAACATCTTCAACCTTGTCATCATGGCAAGGTCAAGTTTCTGTTATCGCTGCCGGGCTGGTATTCGGACTGATCGTGAGCCAAGCTGACTCATCAACGTTTACATCAGGAGTATCAGCGATGCGCTGGTCAGCAGTGAGCCTCTTCAGCATTCTCGGTTTCTTGGCTATCGCACCCGCCACTCAGGCAGCTCAGGACTACGGCATCCTGATTATTTCCCGAGAGCGCCTGGAAGTCGCGACCTCCTGCGAGATCGGCATCTATGTGCAGGACCGTCTGGCCGGGAGGCTGTTTCAGGAGGACTCGGTATCCTTCAACCTGCCGGCCGGGGAAGTATCGGTACGACTGAGCACCCTGCGCGGCAACGTTGTGGGCTGCGAACCCGGAATGGAAGCGCCGCGCAGCACGAAGATCCAGCTACGTTCGGGCGATATCCTCAAGTACCGTATCGCCACCGACCTGAACGGGCTGTACCTCAAGAAAGCCGATCTCAACTATTGATTCGCGCTTGACCTTGCCCGTATGGCAAGGTTGATCCTTGCAGGTATCCAGCCTCAGGGAGTGATTCACATGCAAGACACCACCACCTTCGACCTGCCGATCAGCGGCATGACCTGCGCCAGTTGCGCGGGTCGGGTCGAGCGTGCCCTGGCCAAAGTGCCGGGGGTCAACAGCGTGACGGTCAACCTGGCCAATGAACGCGCCCATGTCGACACCGCAGCCCACACCGATCCGCAAACCCTGATCGATGCCGTCAGCCATGCAGGCTATGGCGCGACGCTGGTTCAGGACCGTCGCGCCGAAGCTGACCAGAAAGCGCGTCACCTGCACAACGAACGTTGGGTCTTGCTGTTGGCCATCGTGCTGGCACTGCCGCTGATCGTGCCGATGCTCCTGACGCCGCTGGGCGTGCACTGGATGCTGCCTGCCTGGGTGCAATTCGCGCTGGCTACACCCGTGCAGTTCGTACTGGGCGCGCGTTTTTATGTGGCTGCCTGGAAAGCCATACGCGCAGGCGCAGGCAATATGGACCTGCTGGTCGCCATCGGCACCAGCGCAGGCTATGGCCTGAGCGTCTATCAGTGGCTGGTGGCTGCACCCGGCACGACACCGCATCTGTATTTTGAAGCGTCGGCGGTAGTCATCGCGCTGGTACTGCTGGGCAAGTATCTGGAAAGCCGCGCCAAGCGCCAGACAGCCAGTGCCATTCGTGCCCTTGAGGCGCTGCGTCCGGAGCGTGCGCTGCGCGTGGCCGACGGTGTTGAACAGGACGTTGCGATCAGCTCGCTGCAGGTGGGCGATCAGGTGCTGGTCAAGCCCGGCGAGCGGTTTCCGGTGGATGGCGAGCTGGTCGATGGCCGCAGTCATGCCGATGAAGCGCTGATCACCGGTGAAAGCCTGCCGGTGGCCAAGCAACCGGGTGACAAGGTCACGGGCGGCGCGATCAATGGCGAAGGCCAACTGCTCGTGCGGACCACAGCGCTGGGCGCAGAAACGGTTCTGGCGCGCATCATTCGTCTGGTCGAAGACGCCCAGGCGGGCAAGGCTCCGATCCAGAAGCTGGTGGATAAAGTCAGCCAGGTGTTCGTACCCGCCGTGCTGGTGATTGCCTTCTTCACACTGGGCGGCTGGCTGCTGGCCGGAGCCTCGCTTGAAGTGGCGCTGATCAATGCGGTCGCTGTGCTGGTGATCGCCTGCCCCTGCTCTCTTGGCCTTGCGACACCCACAGCAATCATGGCCGGGACCGGCGTGGCGGCGCGTTACGGCATTCTGATCAAGGATGCAGAAGCACTGGAGCGCGCCCACGATGTCGATGCCGTGGTATTCGACAAGACTGGAACACTGACTTCCGGCACGCCGCGCATTACCAACATGAGTGCCGTGCAAGGCAATGAAGAACACCTGCTGCTCCTGGCAGGCGCGCTGCAACGCGGCAGTGAGCACCCCTTGGCCAGGGCGGTGCTGGATGTGTGTCATGAATGGCAACTCAGGCCCGATGCAGCAGAAAACAGCCATGTGCTGAGTGGCCGGGGCATCGCAGGCACCGTTCAGGGCCGTGAACTGGCGCTGGGCAATCGACGCCTGCTGGATGAAAGCGGCCTGGCGATGGACGAGTTGAGCGAATCCGCACGTATCTGGGAAGCCGAAGGGCGAACATTGTCTTGGCTGATCGAGCGGGCCCCGGAGCCGAAGGTCATCGGCATGTTCGCCTTCGGTGACACCCTCAAGCCTGGAACGGACCAGGCTATCAGAGCATTGAATGCACGCGGCATCACCAGCCATTTGCTGACCGGCGATAACCGCGGCAGCGCTCAGGTGGTTGCCAGGGCACTGGGAATACATGACGTACACGCCGAAGTGCTGCCTGCCGACAAGGCCTCCACCGTCACCCGGCTGAAAAGCCATCATGTGGTTGCGATGGTCGGTGACGGCATCAACGACGCTCCGGCGCTGGCCGCAGCGGATGTCGGTATTGCAATGGGCGGCGGCACGGATGTCGCGATGCATGCAGCGGGTATCACCCTGATGCGCGGCGACCCGCGACTGGTTCCGGCCGCGCTGGACATCAGCCGGCGGACCTACGCGAAAATCCGTCAGAACCTGTTCTGGGCGTTCGTCTACAACCTGATCGGCATTCCTTTGGCGGCGCTGGGCTACCTCAACCCGGTATTGGCTGGCGCGGCCATGGCGCTGTCCAGTGTCAGCGTAGTGAGTAACGCGCTGTTGTTGAAAACCTGGAAGCCCAGCGACCTGGAGGACAGGCCATGAATATCGGTCAGGCAGCGAAAAGCAGTGGCTTGAGCGCAAAGATGATCCGCTATTACGAATCCATCGGCCTGCTCAAGGCGGCTCATCGCAGCGACAGCGGTTATCGCCTGTACAGTGCGGACGATCTGCATACGCTGGCGTTCATCAAGCGCTCTAGAGACCTGGGGTTTTCACTGGAAGAGGTCGGCAAACTGCTGACCCTCTGGCAGGACCGCCAACGGGCCAGTGCCGACGTCAAGGCACTGGCCCGTCAGCACATCGCCGAGCTGAACCGCAAGATCGACGAACTGGTGAGTTTGCGTGACACGCTTCAGGAACTGGTAGAACACTGCCACGGCGACGACCGCCCGGACTGCCCGATCCTCAAGGACCTGGCATCGGGAGGGTGTTGTTGATGGGGGTGCCTGCCGCTCAAGAGCGGACGCAGAGCGTCCAGAACTGCATGCGACGCAGAGCGTCGCACGATAGTTGAGATTATCGTTCCGCACGCTCCAGCGTCGGAGTGCAGTTCGTGACGCTCTGCGTCACACGGCGGCGCAGAGCAGTGCACAAGAGTCAGTCAGGTTTTACTGCATCCACGGCGGCGGTGGTTCTTCGCTGGACTTGCCCGGTGGTGCGTCGTCTGCGGCACGAGCAGCCTGGCGGCGGGCTTCGTCGAGACGGGCAGCTTCGATTTCACGCAGTACGCCACCCACATCGGCTTCGTCCTCCGGCTCATCGAACCCACCGGTCAATACCGTGGCTGGCGACAGGGTGCCCGCCTCGTAGTACGACCACATTTCCTTGGCGTATTTGGTCTTCCTGAGTTCCGGCGCAAAGCGGCCGAAGTACAGTGCCATGTTGCCCACGTCGCGCTCCAGCATGCTGAACGCGTGGTTGTTACCCGCGGCATCGACCGCTTGCGGCAGGTCGATGATGACCGGACCGGACGGTGCCAGCAGCACGTTGAACTCGGACAGGTCACCGTGCACCAGGCCGGCACACAGCATCAGCACGATCTGTTCGATCAGGAAGGTGTGATACTCCCGTGCCTGATCAGGCTCCAGCACCACGTCGTTCAGCCGCGGCGCTGCATCGCCATATTCATCCGCCACCAGCTCCATAAGCAGCACGCCTTCCAGGAAGTCGTACGGCTTGGGAACCCGCACACCCGCGCTGGCCAGACGAAACAGGGCAGCCACTTCGGCGTTCTGCCAGGCGTCCTCCGTTTCCTTGCGCCCGAACTTCGAGCCCTTGGCCATGGCGCGGGCCTGTCGGCTGTTGCGTACCTTGCGACCTTCCTGATACTCGGCCGCCTGACGGAAACTGCGTTTGTTAGCCTCCTTGTAAACCTTGGCACACCGCAGCTCATTGCCACAGCGCACCACATAAACAGCTGCCTCTTTACCACTCATGAGCGGGCGCAGCACCTCGTCGACCAGACCGTCTTCGATCAGGGGTTCAATGCGTTTAGGAGTTTTCATCAGCTTTTATTGTGGGTCCTTTGTTGCCAGATACGCGATTGTTGCCGTTATACGGCAATCCTCCGCCAGCGAGTAGGGGTAGAGCCCTGTGGATTGAAAGGTTTTTTAAGCGAAAACCACGCAATCCCCCGGTTTAAAGCACCTTTCGTGCCGTACGGCCGATAAAAGATATTCCGGGACAAAACGTGTAAAACCCGAAAACGCCTTGTTAGATGCATCCGTTAGTGCGCAATAGAATCCGGCGTTACTTGAACAAATCACCGGGGGTATGACCGAACAACCCTTTGAACGCAGCGATAAACGCCGACGTCGAGTCATAACCACACGCCAGCGCGGTATGAGTGACACTGGTGCCCTCTTCCAGTGCAGATAGTGAAGACAACAACCGTGCCCGCTGACGCCAGCCACGAAAGCTCAAGCCGGTTTCGCGCTGAAACAGGCGCATCAGGGTTTTCTCGGATGTGCCGAGACGGGTCGCCCAGTCGTGCAGGGTAATCAACCGGCCCGGCTCTTCTATCAATTCGCTGCATAACGCAAGCAGACGCGGATGACGCGGCAACGGCAGCGAAAATCCGACTTCCGGCAGTTGCGACAATTGATCCAGGAGAACCTGCACCAACCGCGCTTCATGGCTGTCCTGCTCGGGGTAGTCCACGGGCAACAGACAGAAGCTTTTGATCAGTTCACGGGCCAGCGGCGTGACTTCCAGCACCCGGCAACGCTGCGGGGCCCAGCCGGAGTCAGCCGTGCGGATGTACAGACTGCGCATTTCGGCACGCATGGAGGTCACGACTTCGTGCTCAAGCCCGGCGGGCACCCAGACACCCCATTGCGGCGGTGCAAAAAAACTGCCCTCGGCGGTGTGCACTCCCAGAACTCCGCTTATCGCGTAGGAAAACTGCACCCAGTCGTGGCGATGGGGCGGCGTCCATGAACCGGCGCTGAGGCTTTCGGCACGGGCGTACAGTGGCCGTGGCAGACCGGACAATGCGGGGATGTGCCGCTCGCCTGCAGGATGACGCTGATCGAGTTGTCCGTTAGTCGGCATCTTATGGCCTTATGTCGCAAGACGGCTGTAGAGCAACAGAGTAGCCTGCGCGCATCTCCATTTACAAAAGTTGTTCAGACTAGCCATGCAAGCACTCAAACACTTCAAGCGCGTCGCCACCGACTGGTTCCTCTGGGGCATGGTTATGGCGACGGTGCTCGCCTACTTCTTTCCACGCTTTGGTGCCAGTGGCGGCAGCATGCATGCTGAATACGTGATCAACATCGGCGTGTTCGTGGTGTTCTTTCTGCATGGCGTGAACCTGTCCAGCGAACAGATCAAGCGAGGGCTGACCAACTGGCGTCTACACGTGATGATCCAGACGTTCACGTTCGTGGTGTTCCCGCTGATCTGGCTGGTGTGCGACAAGCTGCTGGGGTCACATGTGCCTGCATTGCTTATGCTGGGCTTTTTCTACCTGTGCGCCCTGCCCTCGACCATTTCCTCCTCGGTGGCGTTGACTGGCAGCGCAGGCGGCAATGTCCCTGCGGCGATTCTCAACGCCAGCATGTCCAGCGTCATCGGTATTTTCATCACGCCTTGGCTGGTGAGCCTGTTGGTCGGGACAGGTGCCGGCGGGATCGATCTGGGCGACACGCTGCTTGACCTGTGCGCCATGCTTCTGCTGCCGCTGGTCTTGGGCCAGTTGCTGCGACCGCTGCTGGGCAAGTTTTTCGCGCGGCACAAGAAATACACCAGCCTGATCGACAAGCTGGTCATCCTGCTGCTGGTTTACGCGGCGTTCTGCAATTCGATGATCTCCGGCATGTGGCAAAGCCAGGGCAACAGCGTGATCCTGACGGCGTTCATCGGCACCGCATTGTTACTGGCGGTGATTCTGTTGATGACCACGCGCACAGCGCGAGCGCTCAAGTTCGATCATGCCGACAAGGTCGCGGCGGTGTTCTGCGCCACCAAGAAGTCCCTTGCCGCAGGCGCACCGATGGCCGCCTTGATCTTCGGCAGCAATCCGGGCCTGGGGCTTATTCTGTTACCCATCATGATCTATCACCCGATGCAGCTGATCGTCTGCTCGATCATCGCCGAGAGCTACGCCAGTCGTCATCGCCAGCAGCTTTCGGAGGCCGCACTGGCAGATGCTCGGGCCGCCTGATCAAGATCTACATCAGCGCGTCATCGTCCAGCGTGACGCGCGCGTAAAAGACGATTGCCACGGTCGGGATCAATGCTGAATAACCCGGCCTGAGCGCAGTGCCAAAGTGCGTCAGGAGACGCTGCACCGGTGCCTGGCGAATAGCGCCCAGCAGCCCCTTGATCGCGCCGGGCGCGTTCTCGGTTTGCGCAGGTTTGAAAAACGCCGCAACGGTCAGGCGCTCGGCCAGTGCGTCGACATGCGCGGCATATACGTCCCAGCTCATTGCGCTGACACTGGCACGGGGCATTTGCACCAAAGGGTGCGCCTTGTTGAAAGCATGCCGAAAAAACGTCCTGAGCAGCAGTTCTTCCACTTCGACCACTGTTGCGCACTGGTGCAGCGAGTCGCTCAGGCCGTACTGCCGCGCCAGCATGCCCAGCACTCGCGTGTACGGTACGCCTCGACGCCGGGCGGCATTGATCAGAAAGTGTCCGGCAACCAACTGGAATTCGCGCACGAATGCGTAGGTGCGATCCGCTTCATTTGCCTTGAGACGCGTCCATCGACTGCTGCACAAATGTTTGATGGCCGCCTCCAGCACATAGTCCGGCGAGCGGGCCAGAACGCTGTGCAGCCAGATGTCCTGCAGGACTGGGTCGCGGGTCATTGTCGGCAAAACGGCAACGCCGGTTTCCAGCCCTTCACAGCCGCTGAAACGGGTTGCAATCAGCACCTCCTGCAAACGTCTCCAGTAATGGTTATGGCGGTAACCCGGCATTCGCACGTTCTCGAAGTGCTCGACTGGCGTACGCCCCAGGCTCTTTTCGCCCAGATTCAGCAACAGCACGTGGTCTTCAGTCGAGTACGCATTGATCAGCCGCCCGCTGATTCTCTGCTGAAGCACTTCTGCCTCGGCAGAATTGATGCGCACCGCCGCTGCCATCAGCAATACATCACCCACCACCAGCCCATGCTCGGGCGGGTGCTCCAGGTTCTTGAGCGCGCTGACCAAAAGCCGACCGCCCAATGAATGACCGATCAGATTGACCTGTTTGACGCCCGGATGATGCTCGAACAGATAGCGGTCCAGTTGTGCCAGCAACACCTTGCCCATGTCGCGGGCACGGTTGCGGATACGCGCAAAATGCACGACCCGGTCTCCGGCCAGCGCTGCTGCGCCTGCCAGCGGATGCACACGTGCAGCGGCCATCAGCAGGCCACGGGAGCGGTTGTCCATCTGGGTGAAATGGCTGGAGGGCCAGAACGCCAGGATATTCACACTCTGGCGCAAGGCACCGGGAATGCTGTTGGCCAACATGCGCCGGTCGTCCAGATCATGCCCTGACGAATAGCCGTGAATGAAAACGTTGGCGACCTCGCCCGATGTCTTGGGCAGGGTCAGAAACTTGAAGTGATTTTCCACGTTGTCCTGTCACGCATGGGCGGGTTGCACGCTCAATTTCTGACGATGAAGCGCCTGGCGATCAATATGATCAGGCGCAGGCAGAACATGATACCGGTCACGGCGATGACCCATTTGGCAACCAGCAGAAAATAGCTTTCGATGTCATCGGAAACCAGCCCCACCAGCAGGCCCATCCCGCCGATCAGCAAACCGATCAGCGCAAGCCCGATATAGGGTCTCAGCCAGCGGGTTCGCGAGCCCTTGTCGAACAGATAGAGCACGGTGCCGATCAGGATCAGAAGTACCGATACCCCTATAATGAGCCCCATGCCTTACCTCAACGTTACAGGCCAATAATGCCGATTGATCATCCTGCACGCTGTTTCCAGTCTTGAATATACAGCGCGGCGCAGATTGTGACGCAGAGCGTCACGAAATGCATTCCTGCGCTGGAGCGTAGGAACGATAACCTCAACTATGACTATCGTGCGACGCTCCGCGTCGGCATGCCGTTCTGGACGCTCTGCGTCCTTCCTTGAACAGGCGGCGTGGCGCGAATCGTTGACGCAGAGCGTCACGACATGCATTCCTGCGCTGGAGCGTAGGAACGATAACCTGACTATCGTCTGACTCTAACGCTCCAGAATCGCCGTAACGCCCTGCCCGCCAGCTGCGCAGATAGAAATCAGTCCACGTCCGCTGCCTGCTGCATCGAGGAGTTTGGCCAGGTTGGCGACGATACGGCCACCGGTCGCGGCAAACGGATGACCGGCGGCCAGTGAGCTGCCCTTGACGTTCAGTTTGCTGCGGTCAATCGACCCCAACGGCGCGTCCAGCCCAAGCCGGGTCTTGCAGTAATCGGTATCTTCCCAGGCCTTGAGCGTGCACAGTACCTGAGCGGCAAAGGCCTCATGGATTTCGTAATAATCGAAGTCCTGAAGGCTCAGGCCATTGCGTGCCAACAGGCGAGGGACCGCGTAGACAGGAGCCATCAGCAGCCCTTCTGCGCCGTTGACGAAGTCGACCGCCGCGGCCTCACCATCGCGCCAGTAAGCCAGCACCGGCAGGCCGCGCTCGCGAGCCCATTCTTCGCTGGCCAGCAACACCACCGATGCACCGTCAGTCAGCGGCGTCGAATTGCCGGCCGACAATGTACCTTTGGCGCTGCGCTCGAACGCGGGTTTGAGGCCGGCCAGCTTCTCGATCGTCAGGTCAGGGCGCAGGTTGTTGTCGCGGATCAGCCCCCGGTACGGCGTCATCAAATCATCCTGCCAGCCCTCGGCGCAGGCTGCGGCCATTTTAAGATGGCTCTCAAGCGCCAGTTGATCCTGCGCGCTGCGCTCTATGCCCCAGGTCTGCGCCATCAGTTCGCAATGCTGGCCCATCGACAAACCCGTGCGCGGCTCGCCGTTGCGTGGCAGCTCCGGCTTGAGGTGATGCGGGCGTAACTGCATCAGGGCCTTGATTTTTTCGACCGGCGTCTTGCTGCGGTTGACCTGCAGCAAAATCTTGCGCAGCCCCTCGTTGACGCCTATCGGCGCATCGGACGTGGTGTCCACGCCCCCGGCGATACCGCATTCGATCTGCCCCAGCGCGATCTTGTTGGCCACCAGCAACGCGGCTTCCAGACCGGTTCCGCACGCTTGCTGAATGTCGTACGCCGGGGTCTGCGCCGACAGTCGCGAGCCGAGCACGCATTCGCGGGTGAGGTTGAAATCTCTGGAGTGCTTGAGCACCGCGCCTGTCACCACTTCGCCCATGCGCAGCCCGTGCAGATTGAAGCGCTCGATCAGCCCCTCCAGAGCAGCGGTGAGCATGTCCTGATTGCTGGCAGTGGCATAAGGGCCGTTGGAACGGGCAAACGGAATGCGGTTACCGCCGACGATGGCGACCCGACGAGGATGCGTCATGGAAAACTCCCTTTCTTCAAGCGAATGGATGAGCCGTGTCGATCGCAAGAACAAACGTCATGCCACCGTGGTCCATTCCTTTGAACCCCGACTTCAGGAGAGTGTTCCATGCCGTCAGATCGCTATATTGATTTCGCCAATTCCGACATGGGTCGGCGACTGGTGAACGCCGTCGGTCTGCCTGCTCCCACCCACCTGGAGCGCTGGCAGGCCGGGCGTCTTCGTCCTGTCGAGGGCACCCTGCTGATCAGTGCCGGACCGCTGGGCGATCAGGTCCGGCAGTTCGCCAGCCGCCTGACAGACTCGCTTTACAGCTTCGGCAGCGACATGCCCGGTGCGACCACCTGGGTGTCCAATCAGGGGCCTCGCCTGAAAGCCGTGGTCTTTGATGCCAGTCAGATCCTGCGCACCGAGCAACTCAGGCAACTTCGCGACTTCTTTCAGCCGCTGCTGCGTAACCTTGACCATTGCGCCCATGTGGTGATCCTCGGCAGAGCCCCCGAGACCCTCACCGATCCGCTGGCGGCCAGCACTCAGCAGGCCATCGAAGGCTTCAGCCGCTCGCTGGCCAAGGAAGTGCGCAATGGCGCAACGGTCAAGCTGTTGCAAGTGGATGAGGACGCACAGGATCAACTGGAAGGTGCCTTGCGCTTTTTCCTGACGCCCAAGGCTGCATTCATTTCCGGTCAGTTCGTGCACCTCAGTGCCTGTCCGAGCAAGGTGCAGGACTGGACTCGCCCGCTGGCCGGGCGCAAGGCTGTGGTAACCGGCGCAGCACGTGGCATCGGGGCTTCGATCGCCGAGACCCTGACGCGTGACGGCGCGCACGTCATTCTGCTGGACGTGCCGCAGACCAGAAACGAACTGGAAGCATTGGCCTCAAGGCTCGGCGGTCAGGCTCTGGCGCTGGATATATGCTCGGCGGATGCTCCGGCCCAGTTGCTTGAGCACCTGCCCGACGGCGTCGACATACTGGTGCACAACGCCGGTATCACACGCGACAAGACGCTGGTCAACATACCGGAGGATTTCTGGGACTCGGTGCTGGCGGTCAACCTCAACGCCCCGCAAGTGTTGACTCAGGTGCTTCTCGACGCAGGAGCCTTGAAGGATAACGCCAGGATTGTGCTCATGGCGTCGATCAGCGGCATTGCCGGTAATCGCGGGCAAACCAACTACACCACCAGCAAGGCCGGCCTGATCGGCTTTGCCAGGGCCATGGCTCCCGGACTCAAGTCGCGCGGCATCAGCATCAATGCCGTTGCGCCGGGCTTCATCGAAACGAAAATGACCGCGCACATGCCGTTCACCTTGCGCGAGGCCGGGCGGCGCATGAGTTCACTGGGTCAGGGCGGCTCACCCCAGGATGTTGCCGAAGCAGTGGCGTGGTTCAGTCAGCCGGGCAGCGGCGCGGTGAGCGGCCAAGTTCTACGTGTATGTGGTCAAAACGTGATCGGGGCCTAAGGTCCCGCACCGAGTTCAAGGAGATGGATGATGACGGCTCACTGGCGCTACCTCAATTCCCTGCAGCCCCTGTCCAACCTGTTCATCCAGGCAGCGCTCAGGCGCAAGGTCACCGGCTCGCAGTTACCGGATCTGGGCTTGCGAAGCTGGATCGCGGTCGATACCGACAAACTTGACGCGTACAACAAGGTCTGTGGGTTCGAAGAAAGCAGCCTGCTGCCGCCGACGTATCCACATGTGCTGGCCTTTCCGCTACAAATGCAGCTGATGACGTCGCAGGAGTTTCCGTTTCCGTTGCTGGGGCTTATTCACCTGGCCAACCGCATTCGCACGCATCGTCCGCTCGGCGGCGTAAGCCAGTTGTATATCAGCGTTCAGGCCA
>NZ_LJPW01000007.1 GCF_001400735.1 Pseudomonas caricapapayae | reverse complement strand
CTGTAGGTGTCCGGTGCATCCGTGGTAGCTTTCTGCTTCCACACAACAAGGTCACGGAGACCGGACATATGAGATTTCCAAAAATCAACTACAAATGGGTATGGGCTGACGAGGTAGATAGGTTCGAAAAAGCTCTCAAGGAAGACCCTGAACGACGATTTAGCGGACAAGTGAGTGGGCAGGAGTATTGGCAGGCACTGGGAAGCTACAAGCTTGCATGCTTTGCAGAGCGTCTTCGAAACGGAAACATTGCGATTTGGGATCACCCGTCTCAAGCAGATATTCTCCACCTTTACTTGATTAACAAGCATCACTGGACCCTTGAGCAGGCTCGCCAAATACAGAAGGAAGGCGATTTTCTTCTTCTGCTTCGCAGTGAACTGGAGCAGCTGAAGTTGAATGGGGCAGAGGCTGATCCGGTGAAGAACTCTGTAAGCTTCCTTCCGGAATATCTGGACTTTGCGGCTCATTTCGAGCCGACATAACCACTGAAAAACGTTTGGCTGACTCTTTCCAGAAGCCAGCCTCTTTATCGTGCCAGGCGGCTTTTTCTTCGCGCGTGACATCTTCCGGCCACAGCAGGATTGGAAGACGCCGACCATCAAGCGCAGCGATGCCTGCGAGAATCTGGGCGGCGACCTGCGTTGTAGTGCCTGTTGCTCGATCGCAGATCGCTTTCACTGCAGCCTCGCGGTCTCCACAAGAGAGCTCGACGGTCTCGGCCTGCTCGCGGCACTGCTCAGATGCATCGGTGTGGCTGTTGCTTTCGTTCATGTCTTACTCCGAGATTGTGTACTGGATGAATCAACAGCCCATCCGCTGTACTACCTGCCCTTCCCGCCTGAGCGGATAATTCACGTCATGCCGCTGACTTGTTCGGATTCGCTTCGGCAAGAAGCCAAGAAACCTCAAAAGGCTTACCCCTGGCCGCAGCAAGTGCTGAAATTCGCTCCGCGTAATGTGTTTCTCCTGTGTACTCAGTGCGCGGCAAGCATTCGGCGGTGAGCCATTTGTAAACAGCGCGCGGGGTCTTTCCGCAAGCCAAGGCCACCACCGGAACGCCGCCGGCGTCGTCAATCGATTTCTTTAGCGGGCTCATGTGGCCTCCGGGTCAAATGTGAACTCACAGTACATATTATGTCGGAACTGAAAGTACATGCAATAGCATGCGATATTGAACCTATGGTTCAGATCGAAGATATTCGCGCCGCCTTCGTGGCCCGCCTCAAGAAGTCCCTCTCGGCTCACGGTATTGACCAGTGGGGTGCCGGCGCTCGACTGGCTGAAATAGCTAAGGTCACGCCGAAGGCTTCGAGCAAATGGCTAAATGGCGAATCATTGCCTGGGCCAGCAAAAATGCAGGCCATTGCCAGCGCGCTCGGTGTAAAGATCGAGTGGCTACAGCATGGTGTCGGTGATGATCCCGCACTGTCGCAGCTGGCCAGCATTGAAAAACCGGCCACTACGGAGAAGCAGTCTGCGTCCGATATCGTTCGCGATATGCTCTCCAAGCAGGGTAAGGGTCTTTCCGAGGATGCCCGTATGCGGTTGCTCGCAGCGGCCGGTGCCGAAGATGGCGGCGGCGCAATCGAGATTGACTACTACCGTCCAGGTGTTGTCGGCGATGAGGTTTGGATCGCGCACTACGATGTTCGCGCCGCGATGGGCGGAGGTCAGATACCTCACGACTACCCAGAGATGCTTCAGGACGTGCGAGTCAGTCCAAAGCATCTGCGCGAGATGGGCGTCGAATTCACCGAGCACTTCCACTTAAAAATGGTGACAGGCTGGGGTCAGTCGATGGCTCCGACGATCAAGCATCGTGACCCGCTTTTGGTGGACATCAGCATCCGGGAGTTCGCGGGCGATGGGATCTACATGTTTTCGTGGGACGGACATCTTTACATCAAGCGCCTGCAATGGATGGGCGATAACCAGATCAAGATGATTTCTGACAATAGAAGGCACCCGCCGGAGACGATCCGCGTGGACGAGACCTACATCCAGGCTCGGGTGCTGCTGGTGTGGAATGCTCAGCTGGTGTGAGCGGGCCACCCGGCTGATATGGCTTTGAAAGGAGTACCTGTCATGGGATTGACAAAGCCGAACCAACAACTCGCGCGGAACCTTCAGGGCCTCGCTGCCGACTTCAAATGGTCAGCCGTGGAATTGATGCGGATCGCGGAACGGTTGAGCCTGGTGGGCAATGAGACTGACGCCCAGGCCATTTTCAAGATGATCACGGTGTTCCATGCCGGCGAGGACAAATTGGTAGGGTATGTGGATGAGGTAAAGGTGGGAAGTATTTCGCGGGAACGAGATGAGTAGGCCGCGCAATCTAAGGCGGCATCGTACGCTCGATACGCTCGCCTTCAAGGAGAGGTCACGTAATTTGAGGACCACGCCCTGTCCATAAATTCTTCGGCGGAAATCTTGAGGGCAGTGGCTCCGAGCATCAGCCAGAATAGGTAAATCCTAGAGGCGCCCATGACTATCGACCTACTAGCTCAAAGGGTTTTTGAGCTATTGACGGGGGAAAATCAGGACGGAATCTGTAGGTATCAAAAAGGAAGCGACCAGTACTGGTCGCACGACGAGCTTTCTGAAATCGCATCACGGTTGAGAAGCGACGGGTGTGAAGTGGACGCCCTAATGCTGAAGAGGGTGAGCGAGGAGTTTTACGCGGGGAACCACCTGCTAGCAAGGTACGTGCTCCAAATGTCGAAAGAGGCTGGATGAATTACAGTCAACGTTGAATGATGCAAGGACGCAATGATGGACATGACGAAGCCAAACCAAGAGCTGGCACGCGACCTTCAGGGCCTAGCTGCCGATTTCAAATGGTCAGCAGTGGAGCTGATGCGGATCGCCGAGCGATTGAGCCTTGCGGGCAATGAGGCCGATGCCCAAGCCATATTCAAGATGATCACGGTTTTCCATGCTGGCGAGGACAAGCTGGCTGGGTATGTGGATGAGGTGAAAGCGGGGATCATTATCCGAAAGCAAACACAGCCGCAAGGCTGAGAAGGTTTCGTCTTTAAATTTATCTCAGGGACAGTGCGGCTATGTCGGACTTAGTAACAGCTGTAGAAATTGTTCGCCAAAGCCATCAGGGAATATCCATCAAGCCTTTCATTATTCGTGCAGACGATGGGGAAACATACTTTGTAAAAGGCGTTTCCAAATCAGGTGGTCCGGCGCTCATATCCGAACTGCTCAGCGCAGAACTAGGCAAATTTCTCGGGCTGCCCATTCCGCCATGGAAAAAGATGGTCGTACCACAAGACCTGATCGATTTCAGCGTGGTTCCGAACGTGTCAGATCTAGAAGGAGGATTGGCTTTTGCATCGCAAGCGGTCGAAAGCGCTGTAGATTTCAGCATAGCTCATCTGAAATCCACCCCAAGGAACCTGACGAGGAAGGTTCTGCTCTTTGATTGGTGGGTGCAAAACGGTGACCGAATTCTCGGGCCAATGGGTGGGAACGTAAACCTAATTTTGGACAGTCGTGGCGAGCTGGCTGTCATAGATCACAATATGGCCTTTCATAACTCATTCAATCCAAAAGAATTTCTTGAAGAGCACGTATTTTGCGATTGTCGCAAAGATTTTAGGGACTACCTCGTTCGTCAGGAATACACTGAGATTTTAAGCAAGGCACTGTCGAACTGGGATACGATCATCGCCTTTTTGACGGATGACTGGCTCTATAGGGATGCAGACCTCGTCGACCTGACAGAGCCAACGCTAGCAAGTCGGCTAGAAATTCTGCAGATGTTCAAGGAAGAGCGATTCTGGGGGGCCCTATGAGAATCATATGTAACTACTCGATTTTGAGGTTTCTCCCTTACCCAGAGACGGGTGAGTTTGTAAATATTGGGATAGTTCTATTTGCAAATAATGGTGATTTTCGTTTCGCTCTAGAGACAAAGCGCCAGCGCGTAACGACATTTTTCCCGAGCCTTGACGCAAAGATTTTTATCAGGGCGCGGAAGGAAGTGCACGCTGAGCTTGCCAGGCTCAGTGGATTTTTCACAAATCACAGGTCCGATCGTCAGGCTCTCGCGGCAACATTCAGTCACCTGGTGCATCCACGGGAAACGATGATGCGATTCAGTGAGCCAGGATCAGTTGTTGCGGCAACGTCAGACCAAGCGCTGAAAGCTTTATTTGATCACTATGTGAAGCATAGCTTTGCAACAAAAGAGTACCAAGAAGTAGCTCTCGAGAAGCAGTTAGGCAGGCTTTTGGCTGACGTTAATCTGAAACAACATTACGTGGACCGAAAGCTGGGCTCAGCGGATTATCCTGTTAAATTTCCCTTTGTACTCATTCAAGGCGGCAAGCCTGTGCAGGCAATCAAACCATTGCACCTCGGCCACGAAGAGTCCGGAAAAATTTATGAGCACGGTGATGCATGGATATCAAGAATGCGACGTTTGAGTGCAAAGGGCCAACTGCCGCCTGATACTTTGTTTGTCGCAGGCCCTCCAATCGCTGGCAAGCCGAAGCTGTTTAAGGCTTATAAAGAGGTTTCGACGGAGTTGAGTGCATTTCCAGAGGTTCGCGTTATCAGCGCAGAAGAAGATCGAGCAAGTATGGTGAGCCTCATTAAGGAGGGCATTCCCGCCTCGGCTGAGATAGCGTAGCTAAAGCCCGGCCCTAGCGCCGGGCTTTTTCGTTCTACCGCTAGGCAACCGCGGCGAGCCCCCTACCCCGCGCAGGCATCGACCTGCCCATCCCGCATCGACCTGCTGATCCGCGGTTGGACTGCCCCCCCCTTTGATTTGACCTGGCACACAACTTAGCGAGATTTGCGATCAGATCAACGCGTTGTCCGTCTCTCCTCATCATCGATCTCAATCATGAGCTGCAAAGCTTCGATGTCAGACTCCAGATAGTGCACCGTGCCATCTGAGCTCTCGACTGTGAAAATTATGTCCAGGCCTGGTCTGCGCAAGGCAGCAGGTATTTCTTCTCCCACCAGCGTGTTCATGCGGACTGTCATTGGCTGCATGTCCTAAATATCTGTCGACCCTTTTCAGCATAAATGCAAATACGATCCCGTCCAGCGGCAAACGCTTTATTCAAGTTGACTGAGCGTTTCGGTTAAGGCTTCATCTGCCCAAGCCGCCCACCCTGGTTGCCTTTGTCATCTCTACCCCATACTGGAAAAACCTATGCCCTCAATCGGAGATCGGCTGAAAAGCGAGCGCATGCGATTCGGACTATCACAGGACGCTTTCGCAGAAATTGGCGGTGTCAAACTGAATGCCCAAGGTAACTACGAGGCCGGGCGAAGGATTCCCAAGGCAGACTATCTGGCACGGGTAGACAGTGCTGGAGTTGACGTTCTGTACGTGCTGACTGGCCGTCGGTCAAAGCAAGTGGCCACTTCTAAGGTGACAAGACGCCACACAGCCGACCGCTCAGCAGAGCGAGTCACGGTCCGACCAACTGCGAGTCACGCAACAGATGTGCCTGCTACGATTTCCGCCCCAGCAGGAGGAATGACCATGCCATCTGACCCGATGATTGCCCTTCTCTACCGTCTTAACGAAAACTCCAACGCCATCGCCAGTGCCGTCGAGGAAATTAGTCAATGGATTGATCAGCGAGGCTCGACGGATGTATCCGGACGTGTCGAGCAGTATCTGGGTGTGCTAGAGGAAAATTCCGAAATGGTTGCCGAGTGCTTTGCAGAGCTGTTGTTTCGATCGCAGAGCTGACCCTCATGCATAATGCGAGCCCGCCAGTGAGCGGGCTTTTTTTGCCCTTCATCCAATGATGGCGGACGGCTCGCGTGGTAAGGTCTCGGCCCAACTCTATGGAAGGATGAAAGATGCGTACATCGAAAATATTAGTATTGCTGTCTATCGCAATCTCCATAGGCGGCTGTGCCGGCCCGCAGCAAAATCAGCATCAAAGCGTGCCGCGAGAAGCTCACACCTTCAAGCCGATTGAGTTCAAGTACGACGAAAGAAGAACAGCGGCTGCCAATTTCGCCCAACAGCTTGATATCCCGGCTTTTCAGTGCGCCCTGGAAGCAAGCAATGGGAGCTATGCCGTTAGATACAGAAATCCACAAGGGATCGCTGAGTACACCCGATCTCTACTCGACTGCAATCGCAATGCGAGATCTGAAGGCGATGCCGCGGTTGCGGTGCTTAACGCCGCAAAAGTCAACCCAAAACAGGCTGACTTGGCAAAAGACCTTTACGCCAAATGGTCGGCGTATCTCTCAACCATGAGTATCTACAGCAGGCCAGACATACGGGCCAAAACTCAGTACATTGCCGCCAAAGAAGCATTGGCGGCTGAGGTCAAATTCGTGCAGTAGCCAATCAACCAAACCGATCTGAAGCCTGCCTCCAAGCGGGCTTTTTGTGGGCGTCAAAAAGGTGCTGGGGCTTCTCCTGGATCATCTACAGCATCAACGGGCAAATCGTCCAGGGCGATTGGCTCCCATCGCACCGTAACCGAACCGTCATCCTCGAAAGTCACATCCAGCTCGTCCGTGGCTGATAGCACGCCCATCACCTCTTCCCATTCCCGGTCGCCGTCCGTATCAAGACGGTGAATCCCCACCCACCGCTGAACCTGCGCGATTGGGTGGTTGATCATGTCTGACACCCGAAGCCCCAAGCGTTCTACCCCGGACATCTCAACACGTACTGCTAGTTTTGCCTTCGTCTGCGCCATGCTAATGCGACCTCCTACAACTGTACATTTATCCAGTATTTGCACAGCATAGCGAACCAGCGGTTCGCGGTAAATCCCCTTGCGGGATGAAGTTCAATTTTCCCCGGCTAAATAATTTCTAAAAAATATGTACTTTTGGTACTTGACTTAATATGAACCTGTAGTTCATATTTCATCCATCGCAGCGATCAAACGCAGCGACCACAAGACTGGTGAAGCCGCCAGATAGCACGGGATCAGCGAAGTGATCTCCCAGCCCCGGATAACGGGACCGACTGGACGAAGCTCTTTACAGAGAACGGAATCACCTGCTGCACCGCATCACCAAAGCGATAACTGAATTAGCGCCCCGAGCCTCGGCTATGAGGGGTGCTGGACCTCATGCACCCTGCCCACCTAACCGGGCAAACGAGCTGCAGCGTGCATGTTGTAGGGACCTGTGATCCACGGCGAATAGATACAGATGTTGATTGACGCCCTGGGGAGGAAGCTCACCGCCAACCTATGAAAACGACCGGTCAGCCCTGCAATCAACAGCGGGCAACTGACCAACATCGCTAACGCCGCAAGCCGCGACCGACGCCAGCAGCGGGTCGCGGTGCACATCATCACCAAAGCATCTGGCTTGCCGGGTGCTTTGGGATGACAACCACCGAGTAAAACGTAATGGACACCACCATCGTATGTGGGGCATGGAGAGGCCACCTCGGCCGTGGTCTTGCGCCGCGAGAGTTGCAGTTTTTGTTGTCAGCCGCCCAGGGCTGCACAGCCAAGGAAATCGCCCGAACGTTCGGCATCGCGCCGGGCACGGTCGTTAAGCGGCTGTCGGTCGCCATGTTCAAGCTGGGTGTGAATCGCCAGACAGCGATGATCGCCGAGGCCATGCGCCGACAGATCATTTCCCCGCTCTGCCTGTTATTCATGTCGGTGATCGTTCTGCACGCAGTCCTGGGCGACGAATCGATGAGGCGCGAGCGCAGAGCCCCAGAGTCACGCCGGGGCGGGTACGAACAGAAGATCAGTCGTAAGGGCTCGGACAAGCTCCGGCCAGTAACAGCGATCTGCTGAGCATGATTCGCTGCCGCCCCTTAAGACTCCACTGGACGTTTAAAAGCGCCCTAAAAATGGCCTTTGTTACACTACGAATCGGTTGACCAGGTGATTCAAGTTGACCGCGAGTTTTGACATCTCACCGCATGCACTTGCTGTCTGGCTGGCACCCGCAGCACTCTGAGTTGCCAGCTCGCGAATACTGACCAGATTCCGGTCTACCTCACGGGCAACATGTGACTGCTCTTCAGATGCTGTGGCGATCATAAGGTTACGTTCATTGATTTGGATAATGGCCGTCGATATTTGATCCAGCGAGGTGCTGGCCTCTTGAGCGACGCCCAGCGATTCGGTGGCTAGGTCCCTGCTCGTATTCATCGCTTTCACCGCCTGGTCAGAGTCGCTCTGTATAGCACCTATCATCTGCTCAATTTCTTGAGTCGAAACTTGGGTGCGATGCGCCAAAGCTCTTACTTCGTCAGCAACCACAGCGAACCCACGACCTTGCTCGCCAGCCCGCGCAGCCTCAATAGCTGCGTTCAGGGCCAACAGGTTGGTTTGTTCTGCAATCGCCCGAATAACCTCGACAACCTTGGTAATGCTTTGCGCACGATCTGACAAACCCTGAATCTGCTCGCTGGTGTTTTCAACGTTACCGTTCAGCTTCTGAATAGACTTCAGTGTTTGAGCCACTCGCGCCAGACCTACCTCGGTATAGCCTTGGGTACGCTTTGACTCTTCGGAAGCAGACTCCGCGTTACGGGCTACCTCATCAACTGCAGCGCTCATTTCCGTAACCGCTGTGGCAGCTTGATTGACCTCGTCATTTTGGGCAACAAGACCACGGCTAGACTCCTCAGTGACCGCCGTCATTTCTTCCGACGCCGAGGCGAGCTGGGTAGACGAATCGGATATCTCCATTATCGTGGTGCGGAGGTTAGTCTGCATTTGCGCAAGCGCCTTCAACAGTCGCCCTGCTTCATCAGTTCCGCTGACCAATACCTCCTTGGAAAGGTCACTTGCCGCAATACGCTCTGCCACAGTTAACGCATCGTTAATCGGAGAGGTAATACTTTTCGTCAGCAATAATGCCAATCCAACCGTCAAGATGACCACGCCCGTGATAAGGCCGATTACCAGCAAAAGACCGTCGTCGTAGAGCTCAGTTGCGGTTTGTCCTGCGCTCGCTGCGCCCTTATCGTTAAAGGAGGTCAGGTCCTTGATCTGCTGCTCCATGTTGTTCGTCAAAGGGCGGATCGTTGTACTCACCTGAGTGACCGCCGCAGCTATATCCCCCTGCCTCATCAACGGCTCTAGAATATCCAGCTGTTTGGAGTAGGCATCGGCACTGTTTTTTACCGATGTGTAAAACGAACGCTCTTTATCGCTCGCTATGAGGGCGTCATAACCTGCCACCGCGTCGCTGAACGCCTTGCGATATCCAGCAAAGCTTTCGATGTTTTTCTGAATCGATTGTGGGTCAGCCAGGCCGCGCTGGGTTTCCAGCCTGAGGCGAAGGGCTGCGTTGTTCATCAAAGCGGTCTGGCGAATGCTGGCCATCCAATTGAGCTCAACGTCTTTCTCGGAGTCCCTCAGCTTGCCCATTTGCAGCACTGCGAATGCGCCTAGCACAAACACCAAAGCGATTATCAAAGCGAAAAATAGGGCAGCTCGTGGAGCTACGTTGAGATTTCTAAGGCGCATGTGAGATTCCTGCTTTCCAATGATGGCTGACATATTCAACAGGCTATCGACCCAGAGTTGGAAACTTTAAGCACATCATCAAAACGTGATGCGACCCAAAAAGCTGCGGATCGTTACTCCTGACCGCGCTCATATAATCGAATTGCGTCAGCTTGACGAAAACTGCCCGAACCCTGTCATAGCGCCAGGCTGCATCGGAATGTCGGCGGGACATGAAAAAAGCGTCTCCAGAGCAATCAGATTGTGGCGAAGCCCGGACGTCGATTGCGAAAAATGGTGCGGCCCGACATTCCAATGCAGCTTCAAGCCTGCAGCCCCCCCCCCTAAATCAAACGACCGCATCGGCAGGTGACAGGCCAGTCTCACGGCTGGGTTTGGTCACCCGCGCCTGTCATCTGGCCAATGCGGTCATGGAGACTTCTATGCATCAGACAATCACCCAGCGCCGTGCAATCCTCGAAGGCCTGCGCCAGCGCTGCAACCTTTCCACTGCCGAGTTTTACGACAAGGTCGGCCGCAAGAATCCGGCGGCTCTGCCGCGCTTCACGGTCGTGCCGAACGGCAATAACGAGTTCGGCATCGTCGAGCGCTCGACCGGCAATGTGCGTGGCGTGCATCGCGGCCACAGCGCAGCTTGCAAGGTCGCCGCCCAGCTCGAAGCCCAGCCAGTGCGTAAGTTTTCGTTCGGATCGCACATGCTGCGCTGGACTGCTGCCATCGCCACCGGCCTGGCGCTGTTCGCCCTGTACGGTGCCAGCTGATGATCAGTCCAGAGCTGAGCACGATTCAGCGCAACAAAGAGCGGTCCGCCATCCTTGAGGCTGAGGTGGCTGCGTTCCTCAAGCGCGGCGGCGTGATCGAAACCCAAAAAGGCTTTCCCTTGAAGCCCAAGGCGAAGGAATACGGCCGTATGAGTGCGCCGGTAGCGCGCCAGCCTGTACCGCGTCGGCGAACGAAAGAAGCATTGCGGGCCGCAGCGCCCCAAGACGTAATTCAAGACCGCTGCAACGCCCGGGCCGAGCAGGTCGAAGTCGTCCGCAAGCTTGCCGAGACGATGACGATCACCGATGTGATGCGCAAAACCAGCCTGAGCATCTACAGGCTTCGGAAAATGGCCCGCGTGCATGGCTTCGAATACAAAGCGTTCAGCCCGGCTTCGAACCTCATACCGTATAAGCACGATCCGGTGGCTGACGCATTGAACGTGGTCCGGATCAAAGCCGCACGCGATCGCGGCATATCGCAGAAGGCCGCCGTCGTCGAGCTCGGACTGAGTAACACGATGATCAAGCGGCTGATCCGTGAATTCAACATCGACTACCCGCTGCAAGGGCCAAGCCCGAAATGAGGCGCATGCAGTCCCGCGCCAACCATCGCCGCCGCCCTCTTCAAATCAACATCCCATCCAGTGGAATCAAGCCCCCGGAGAAAAAACCATGTCCACACCTACCGATACCACCGAATTCCTGAACGAGCTGAATGGCGGGGCCTTCGCCAGCCAGATCGGTTACGCAATTTCCGAAGTCGCCTCGGGCGTTGTCGAGCATGGCAAGGCCGGGAAACTGGTCATCACCCTGGACATGAGCCAGATCGGCGATTCCCACATGGTGAAAATCAAACACAAGCTCGACTACAAGGTGCCGACCAAGCGCGGGACCCGGAGCGAGAACACCGCGTTGGATACCCCGATGAACGTCGGCACCGGCGGCCAAGTAACGCTGTTCGCTGAAGCTCCGCACCCTGGCCAGTTGTTCGAACGCGACCAAGCACCGGTCAAGCCTCGCACCTGATCAATCGCAACAACCCTTCCTCCCCAAAGAGAGCTGACAAATGTCCCTCACGAAAGAAGCAATCCAGCTGATCACCGACACCGCGCTGATCGCAGAAGGCAAAGAGCTGAACACCGTCACGCCGACCATCGTGCTGCCAGAAGGCGCGAAGATCGTGAACCTTGAGCAATTCGGTGCAGGCCGTAGCCGCTTCCGTGGCACGTTCTCCACCAACTCCCTGGCGGACTTCGCCAAATACGTGTCCGACCGCGCAGTCGCCGACGCAAAAGGCTTCATCAATCAGGACGAAATGACCTGTTCGGTGCTGTTCAACCTGGGCAACGAGGAAGTGCCAGGCCACGCGGATGACCGCGCCGTGCTGAAGCTCAAGCCAACTGCCGCCTATCAGGCCGTGCAGGCCATCAGTGGCAAGGCCATGTCGCAGAAGGATATGAGCGACTGGATTGAAGACTGGCACAGCGCCCTGTCAGCGGTCGGTGATGACCTGCAGAACATCCCACTGGCGAAAGCCATCGCCGCCGTTCGCACGATCACGGTCAAGGCATCTTCGGAAAGCGATCACTCCGTCAGCGAAACACGCACCAGCCGCAGCGCAATGGATGCCATCGAGGCGACCAGCAAAGAAACATTGCCCACGTCGCTGATCTTCTCGGCAGTGCCGTTTGAAGGCCTGCAACAGCGCGAAATCATCCTGCGTATCTCGGTCATCACCAGCGGCGCACAACCGGTGCTGAAACTGCGCTGGGTGGGCGAGGACGTGCAGCGCGAAGAGATTGCGCAAGAGTTCAAGTCAGTGCTTGAAGCGAAGGTGGGCGATGCCGCTCAGCTGGCGCTGGGCAGTTTTGCTGCTTAAAGTTAGGTTGCCGCGCCTCAGCTCAACGTAGGGGCGCGGTAATTTTGGCGTGAATAGTGAGGCAAGTGATGTAGCTCAATCGAAATAGCTCAAGCCCTTACTTAACTTCAGTCTGAAACCGCGCCTCAGGCACATGCGGAAACGGTCTGAAAGCATCTATATTTTTGTTCAAATATGATGCGATCTCCCTTGCTTTGAACATATCAGTTCCAGGCGGAAGGTCGAAAGCTGGAGGGTTGTCTGGCAGCCCTGGAATGTCGTCATGAAACTCCATATTGAGGTAGGGCACACCTTCGCCTGACTCTTTGATCGTAAAAACTACCCGTGTCTTGTAGCTCATAACAACACTCCTCGCGGCACCATGCCGGTCACCCGTAATACCCCATCCCAAACCAAATTGCCACCACCGGACACGAATCGGTGGGGAGCCAAATAGCTAACTAGCCATTCAAGGGGTTCATCAATTTGTATGCTGTTTCAGCTCGCTCGAGATGGTAAGCAACTTGGATGACCTGAAGCTTTTCCGCATCCCCTGTCGGATTCCACTGCTCCAGACCGGAGCAAAGTTTTATCGCGAAGTCGCAACCTATCTTAAGATCCATCAGAAACATTAGCTGGATGCCCTCCAGATCATCTACAACTACCGACCTTAATGTCTCGGATAAAAGCTTCCACCTTGAATCGTTACCTTCAATCACATATTTAGAAAGCGAGGGAGTTCCATAGTCCGCGAAAGACTGTTCCAGCGCATGCTGCAGAAAACCTAAGTGAATAAAAGTATCTTGGGCTAGCCGCGCTACCAGTAGCTTTTTTTTAAGTTTCGATTGAAGTTCAGCCGCCACACGATCAGAGACAGCTCTCTTGTGCTGGATATTAACCACCATGAATGCCCCCCATACGGCTGCTATGGAACCAACTGCCTGGACCCAGGCCGCCGTTTCTGATGTGGCTCCTTTCAAAGCCAGGACCAACCCGATAAAAGCTAGAAAAAAAACACTGCAGATCACTGTGCATATCCAAAGCGTTTTTAGGACAATTTTTGAGAAGCGATTAAGTATTTCCTTGGCTGTCACGTGCAAGCTTCCGTTCTGAGTAATCGCACACCAATACCCCACTTCAACGACTCACGCCACCCCGGCGAGGATGAACCATGTCCGAAAATCAGATCGATCCCAAAAAACTCGAGCGGGCCATCCGTAAGATCAAGCACTGTCTGGCCTTGTCGCAAAGCTCGAATGAAAACGAAGCTGCTACAGCGATGCGCCAGGCGCAGGCGCTGATGCGTGAGTACCAGCTCACAGAGACAGATATGAAGCTGAGCGATGTCGGCGAGGTTGACTCGTCCATGTCGCGCGCCGAACGCCGTCCGCTGTGGGATCAGCACTTGAGCTCCGTTGTGGCCAGCGTCTTCAACTGCAAATCGTTGCGCTACCAGCACTGGTGCAGCATCAAAAAACGGCGGGTGGAGCGTGCGACGTTCGTCGGTGTCAGTCCGGCGCAGCACATCGCGCTCTATGCATACGAAACGCTGTTGGCCAAGCTCACCAAAGCGCGCAATGAATATGTCGCGGGAGTGCGATCTGGCCGCTACCGCAGTTGCTATTCCGCGCCCACCGCCGGAGACCATTTTGCAATTGCCTGGGTAGGTCAGGTGCGCCGTAAGTTGCGAGAGCTGATTCCACGCGGAGAGGAAGCCGACGCCCTCCCGCAGCATGGCGTTGGGCAAGGTTTGGTCGCCGTCGAAGCCCAGCACCAAGCGCTAATCAAGGCATACCTGGCAGACAAGCGAGTCGGGAAAGCGAGGAAGGCGCGAGAAAGCCAACTCGACCTGGATGCTCAAATCGCAGGAATGCTTGCCGGCCAGAAGGTCGATCTTCACGCAGGTCTGGCCAGCGGCGCAGAGCATGCCCCTGCCCTGTCAGCGAGCGCTTAACTCTTTCACCCTGAAGGCCTCATCAGGCAGATGCCTGGCCGGAGCATTTTTATGATCAACCTCTTCTGGCGACTGCTCGCCAAGGTACTCGCTCGCCCGGCAATCGCTGCCTGGCTCATCAACCGCGCCCAGCGCACTCCATACCTGCACATCCGGTCAGCTGATGGCCAAGAGGTGTACATGGGTCGCTGGTGGCTATTCAACGCCTACGACAGGGAAACGCACCTCGGGCGAATCCTCTGGTGCCCCTGGTCAATCCGGGTGCACCACATCATGCGGCCCGACGCCGACCGCGATCTACATGACCATCCCTGGGATGCGCGCACGGTGATCCTGCGGGGCTGGTACAGGGAGCAGCGCTTGCTGGCCACCGACGATCCCCTTCTGATCGCTGCGCTGATCAAGACTGCTGAGCTGCGCGAAAGCTTCGATGGACCGTTCCAGGCCACTGAGTACATAGACCGCCGACCGGGCGACACGGCCCAGCTCAAGCACGGCGAATACCATCGCATCGACGAAGTGTCGCCCGGCGGCGTCTACACGCTCTTCATCACCAGCCACTGGAAAGGCGACTGGGGCTTTCTGGTCAACGGCGTAAAGGTCGCTTGGCGTGAATACACAGGGGAAACATCATGAGTGATGCATCAGCCGTGCGGAGCGTGAAGATAGCTGGTCCAGGCCTCAAAGGCTCGAATTTGGACACTTACAGCATCATCCCAGCGGGTTCCGCAGACATCTTTTGCAACCACCATCATCATCAGTGTTGCAGTAGTAGCATCGACTTGGAGCAGGAGTTCGTGACATTTGAATCTATATTCTTCGGAATCGCGCATGCGTTTTGCCCAACGACGAGCCTCACCAGGAATTCCGGATTGTCATGCACGCCTGCAGCGTAGACTCCTCAGTTCACAATTAATTCAGTTAGCGGTAGGAATACGGCTACTCAAAGACGCCTGCCTTCCTTGGGCGGCTGCGCCTAACATCTCCGGTGGGCTGCGAGGAGTAAGAGTCCAACCACGATTTGGCCCAGTTCATTCCCCAATCAGAAGCCTGAGTCATTGTCTGGCCCGGACGAGAGTCAAAGGACTCTTCAAATAGCATTGTTCCATCAGGGCAGTAAATACCGATGAAGAGTCCCACTGAACCAGTGGTCGACGTCCTCACTTGGACGTTGATTGTGCCTCGATCCTGCAAACGGAAGTCGCTGGATCGGGAATGAAGGAACGGGTTTGCCCACGCCCAAAACACCTGACCTCTTATTCTCATCGCATCCCCCCCAGTGTTTAAGCGGGCGATTATGCATCCTTTGGAAACTAATACATATCCCCCAAAAAACTGAAAAACTTACGAGAATCAGCAGTCACAAAGTGAGCTACCGATGAGGACGCCGCATGCACTGCGTGGAACCCCAAATCACCTGGCGCTGAGCGGTTCCTGCTTGGCATATTCGACTCAGGCGATAGCCCATACATGCGGTGGACGCGGCGTGTGCCTACCGCACCATAAATATCAGCTCTCCCCTGTCAGTAATCGCCATGCCGTACTTGAGGCGGCCCAGGTACTGCTCGTGCATTGAGTAGACCCGGTCGTCGATGATTCTGAAAATGAGGATCCTGCCCGACCAGATGTTGCCGTCCGCACAGCGCAGACCCAGCTTGGCGTTGTAAGGCCCGTAAACCTCGTTCGTGGTTGTGGTGCATTCCATGACCATGCATCTCCTTGATGCTACTCCAGCTCCTGCTGGCTGCTTGGACGATAGCAGTGATCGGTAACACCTGCCTGATATCCCCTTTCCCTTTACAGCCTGCCGCTTCGGCGGGCGAGGTATTTTTATGACCAGTCCAAAGCACCACCTGCGCGAAGCAATCATAAATGCCCTTCCTGACATTGCCGTGCAACTCCCGCTCGACTGCGAGCTGTTCGTGATCGCTGTTCGCCCAGGCAGTGACGACTTCGACCTGGTCCTGCCTTCTCCGGAAGCGAACCTGGATAACGCTCTTGATGCACTCCGCCGAAACAGCCTGAGTATTGACGGAGACAACGCGTACAAACGCGATCTGCTGGATGCGGCATGCGGCGCGATGGGTTTTGGCTTTCAAGGCACGAATCCGCCACCTCTCGGCCATTGGGGCCAACGCTTCTATGACCTGGGCCGCGCAGAGGCTGAACTTCGCGAAGAGCTGGTTGCAGCACTCAAGCTCAACCGCGAAAACCTGCGGGCATGCCAAGCGACCATCCACCTTTGCGGCGGCTTCGATCCCGCCTACGTCAACGATGCGCAGGCGGCCATGAAAGTGGCTGACGCCGTGCTGAGCAAGACACCTCAATAACCCTTCCCTACAGAGCCTGCCGGTGATCGGCGGGCGAGGACTCCACATGCCTACCATGCAAATGGCCTACATCATCCCTGCCGCGATCACGTGCCCGAAGTGCGATTACAAGGGGCACGGCCAGCTTATTACGACCCGCGCCGTTTACTGCCCTCAATGCTTCGACGACTTCATCCGTCAGCACGTACCCGTACTGGTGCCAGACCCCGAAGGCAAGCCGTTCGATCCGAGCAGCCTAACCGTCAATCTTTAACCCCTTCCGCCGCCCAGCGCGGCCCGGAGCAATATCATGAGCAAAGTTACCCTCGACGAGTGGGCGGCAGACCAGTTCCGGACGCCGCCCAGTCTAAACACACTGCGAAAGTGGGCCCGCGAAGGCCGGATAGCGCCAGCGCCTGTGAAGCATGGCCGCAGCTATTATGTCGAAGCCGAGGCGCAATACAGCGAGCCTGAAAAACCCGCTGTCCGTATTACGGGCGGCAGCCTGATAAGCCGAATAGAGAGTGCACGTAATGGTCCCAAGGCCGCGTAACGCTGGGTCGAAAGACCTGCCGCCCAACCTTTACCGTAAAACCGATAAGCGTAACGGGCACACCTACTACACATACCGAGATCCGGTTACCGGGCGAATGTTTGGCCTGGGCAAGGACAAGGCGGCAGCAATCATGGAGGCTGTTGCCGCTAATCATGCCGATGTGCTTAAGCCGACGCTGCGAGAGCGTCTTGCCGAGCCTATTGCAGAGCAGGACCGAACATTTGCCGATTGGCTTGTTGAGTACGACCTGATCTACCCAGAAAGAGGATTGAGCTCGCATACGACTCGCAGTATCAAAAGTAGGCTCAAAGCACTCAAAGATGCATTCGGTAGCAGATACTTGCGCAGCATACGGACGATGGATATTGCTACATTCCTCGCGACCTTCACCAAGGCAGGGAAAGCGCCAATGTCCAAGGCTTTACGGTCGCTACTGCGAGATGTTTTTACCGAAGCCATTGCAGCTGGATGGTGCGACCTGAATCCGGTTGATGCGACGAAGGCGGCACGCTCAAAGGTGAAACGCTCACGCTTGAGCCTTGAGCTCTGGAAAGCTGCGCATGCGGCTACCGATAGACCTTGGCTGAAAAGAGCAATGGAGCTTGCCCTCCTAACGGGCCAGCGCAGGGATGATATTGCTTCGATGCTGTTCAAGGACGAGTACGACGGCTTCTTGCACGTCGTTCAATCAAAGACCGGCGCTCGTCTGCGGATCAGCACGGCCCTCAGACTCGAGGCGATAGACCTTGATCTGTCGAGCGTAGTGCGAATGTGCCGAGACAGGGTTTTGTCAAAGCATCTGGTCCACCACACGAGGACGGTCGCAGTTGCAAAAGCAGGGAGCCCAATAAAGCTGAGCACGTTGACTCTTGCGTTCGCTCAGGCCAGGGACAAGGGTGCCGCAGCTCTCGGAATAGACCTTGGGGAGAACCCGCCAAGCTTTCACGAAATGCGCTCGCTTGCTGCACGACTCCATTCGGCAGAAGGCCGTGATCCTCAGAAGCTGCTGGGTCACCGCAACGCAGCGATGACTGAAATGTATAAGGATGGTCGCGGGTCGGAGTGGATTGACGTAGCGTGATCCGTTTTAGGGATATATTGGGGGAGTTTTGGGGAGGATTTTATGGCCAACAAAATCAAACACTTACATCATCGTGGTGTCCCCGATTGCAACATGCCGGTCATGAATGGCTATGACATGACCACTGCAATCCGCGCCCTCGAGAGCGCCGACGACCAGCCACGCTGTCCCGTCTGGGGCTTCACGGCCAATGCGCAGCCTGACGAAATCGAGCGCTGTCGTGCAGCGGGCATGGACGACTGCCTGTTCAAACCCATCAGTCTTTCGATGCTCAGCGAACGGCTGGCAGCCATTTCACCCCTGGCGCACACGCCCCTTCCGTTCAGCCTCGACAGCGTCAGCAACCTGACCGGTAACCGGCCGGAAATGGTTGAACGCCTGCTTACACAATTACGCCAGAGCAACCACGAGGACCGGTTATTGCTGGCCAGACTGACGCCGGAAGACAATCGCGATAAAACCCGCGACCTGGCCCACAGGATCAAAGGTGCAGCGCGCATCATCAGTGCTTCGAGGCTGGTCGATGCCTGCGAGGCGCTTGAACAGGCCTGCGAACCTGGCATGCCGGATGAACAGTTGCGTCTCTGCCAACAGGTTGTCGAACTGGCAATGATAGAGCTGGAAGACGCGCTGATTCTGCAACAGGCAAAAGCTGATGACTAAAGGCGTTGCGGCGAAGGTGTAGCGAGGGGGACAGGCAGGGAAGCAGGCGTTGCCCGCTTCCCGTTACATCAGGCGGCCGGGTTGATTTCTTTTTCCGGGTACCAGACGTCGATCAGCGGGCTGACGGTGACTTCTGTCAGTTCGCTGCGGCCTTTGAGCCAGGCTTCAACAGCTGCACGCTGCTCTTCGCTGACCGAGCCACGCTTGCTCAGGCAAACCAGACCGAAGTCGTCGCCGCCCACATAACCAAGACCGTTGGCTTCCATTGCTTCTTTAAGGAAAGCGTCAAGGAAAGCGTCGATTGCCTTGTCATCCAGCTCTTGCTTGAAGTCCAGGTTCAGTTCGAAACCCAATTCCTGGAACTCGTCCACACATAGTTTTTTGCGCAGACGGCGGGAGCGGTTAGTGGCCATGGGACAATCCTCATCAATAAATATCGGGCGGCACTTTACCAGCTTGGCGATTTAAAAGCCCGACAATTACGGTCCGCAATGGACATCCGGTGTTGCGGCAGCGATGCGGACCCGATTGATAAAAAATACCGTTTACCCGCTTGCCCCCTATCACAAGCCTGCCCTGCTTGGGGCATAATGCGCATCGTTTCCTGCGTGGCATCATGTGTTACAAAAAAGCCCGCCTCGCATTCACTACTATAGTTATCACCATCGCATCGAAATAGTTACCGAGGGAATTCATCCATGCCCTCTTTTTTATTTCCCTCTTTGCAGTAGGGTTTTATTCAATGATCAAGTCGCTACGTCCATTGTTGCTCGCGTCACTCCTTTTGCCACTGGCTCTACCCTCCTACGCTGCCGTCATCAACACCACACTGCCCCCCAAGGTTCAGCAGGCTCTGAAAGCCAGCAAGCTCGGCGATGAAGCGCTCTCGCTGGTCATGTTGCCGCTTAACGGTCCAGGCACACCGACCGTGTTCAACGCCGACGTGTCGGTCAATCCGGCCTCCACCATGAAGCTGATCACGACCTACGCCGCACTCGAAATGCTCGGCCCTACCCACCAATGGAAAACCGAATTCTTCACCGACGGTACCCTGAGCAACGGCGTGCTGCGCGGCAATCTGTACCTCAAGGGCGGTGGCGATCCCAAGCTGAACATGGAAAAGCTCTGGCTGCTGATGCGTGATCTGCGCGCCAACGGGGTACAGCAAGTGACCGGGGACCTGGTACTGGACCGCAGCCATTTTGTGCAACCGCAATTGCCGGAGTTCAACGACGACGGCAATGACGATAACAAGCCGTTTCTGGTCAAGCCCGACGCGCTGATGGTCAACCTCAAGGCCTTGCGCTTCGTGACCCGCAACGACGATGGCAGGATTCTGGTTTCGGTCGAACCGCCGATTGCCAGCATTCGCATTGACAACCAGGTCAAGGCGAGCGCCTCCAGGCAATGCACCGGGGATGTCCGCTACAACCCGGTCACCCAACCTGACGGCAGCGTCAATGTGACGGTGACCGGTCAGTTGGGCAACGGTTGCAATTCGCAGACCTACCTTTCCCTGCTGGACCATCCGACCTACGCTGCAGGCGCGGTGCGGGCCATCTGGCAGGAACTGGGCGGCACCATTCAGGGCAAGGACCGGGTGGGCGTTCTGCCCGGCAATGCCAAGCTGCTGGCCAAGGCATTCTCGCCGGACCTGGTGGAAGTGATTCGCGACATCAACAAATTCAGCAATAACACCATGGCTCAGCAACTGTTCCTGAGCCTGGGCGAAGAGTTTCGCAACGAGGCTGATGGTGACGACGGCAAGGCCGCACAACGCGTCATTCGTCAGTGGCTGGCGAAAAAAGGTATCACCGCGCCGCACTTGGTCATGGAGAACGGCTCCGGGCTGTCGCGTGCAGAACGTGTCAGTGCCCGTGAAATGGCCATAATCCTGCAGGCTGCGTGGCGCAGCCCCTATGCTGCCGAATTCATGAGTTCGATGCCGCTGGCAGGTCTCGACGGCACGATGCGCAAACGCCTGAAGCGCACCCCGCTGCTGGGTGAGGCACACATCAAGACCGGCACCCTGAATACCGTCCGCGCCATTGCCGGCTTCAGCCGCGACAGCAACGGCAACACCTGGGCGGTCGTGGCGATCCTCAATGACCCGCGTCCGTTTGGCGCATCCTCGATACTGGACGAGGTGCTGGTCGATCTGTATCGACAGCCGAAACTGACCAACACTACGGTATCGATCCAGCAATAATGGGCCGAAGCAGACACTCGGCAGACCCGCTTGCAAAGCGGGTCTGTCTGCATCAGATCTGCTCGGGTTCGACGCGATCGCGGCCGGCCTGCTTGGCGGCATAGACACCCGAGTCGGCGCGCAACAGCATTGCGTCGATACCCTCGCCCGTTCGCCAGCTGGCGATCCCGAAGCTGGCCGTGACCACCTGATCGACGCCCTCGATGACCTGATTGCGCAGCCCCTCGCGCAGGCTCAAGGCCAGTTGATAGGCCTGAGAGCCGCGTGCGCCAGGGCAGATCACCATGAACTCTTCGCCCCCCAGACGACAGAACACGTCATCGCTGCGCAGACGCTGACTGATCTTTTCCGAAATCGCCTTGAGCACCTGATCGCCCGCGGCGTGCCCGAAGCGATCATTGATACGCTTGAAGTGATCGATATCGAGCATGATGACCGACAGGTTACCGCCGTGCCGATCGATCCTTTTCAGTTCAGCCTGCATCCGGTCCTGGAAATAGCGACGATTGTAGGCCCCCGTCAGCACATCGGTGACCGACAGTGCACGCAGCTCCTGTTCGACGCGCTTGAGGTCTGTGATATCCGAGACAAAGCCGTGCCATAACACGCTGCCGTCAGCCAGCCGCTCCGGCGTGGATGCAGAACGCAGCCAGCGCTGCCCCTTGCGTGGCAAATCCACCCGGTATTCTTCGCTCCAGGGGGTCAGATGCTTCGCACTGGCAAGAATCGAGCTTCTGACCCGTGTCAGGTCCGTCGGCTGGATACGTCGCAGAACAGTCTCGGCATCACCGAGCAACTGCGCGTCGTCTACTTCGAAGAGCTCGCACATGCCGGCGCTTGCGTATCTGAAACGTGCGCTGCCGTCCAAGGCCAAGTGGTATTGATAAATGCCGCCAGGCACCTGCGAGCCCAGCTTTTTCAACAATTGCCCCTGCTCGGCAAGGGCTTCGTTGACACGCTTGTGCTCAGTCACGTCGATGCACACAGCCAGATACCCGGTCCATAGCCCCTGATCGTCCCGAACGGCGGTGACCAGCATATTCACCATGAGCGTGCTGCCGTCACTGCGCTGAAGGGTCCATTCCTGCGAGGGATGATTACCGTCCTGCACAGCGTCGAGAAACATCAGACGTGAAGCGGTAATCGGCTGCCCCCGCTCCTTACTCAACACGCTCGCACGGGCCTCCAGCTCGGCCGATTGATAAAGGTCCATGAGCCGAAACTTGCCCAGTACTTCTTCCTGCGAATAACCCAGCATTTTCTGCGCGCCGACGTTGAACGTCTTGATCAGCCCGTCCAGATCGGTTGCGATAATCGCCACTTCGGTCGCTGCGTCCAGCACGCTGCGCAATTGCCCGTGTGCGGCTCTCAGCTGTTGCTCGCGCTGACGCAATTCGCGGGTACGCTGCGCCACACGCTGCAAGGCTCGCTGACGCTGGCTGATCAGGCTGTAGAGCAAAGCGCTGAGCATCAGGCTCAAAAGCCCGCCAAGCCACAGTACCCGACCCAGCATGATGGTCTGGTTGCTCTGGTTGAAGATCTCCGTAGGACGAATCTCGACCAGATAATCCCTGTCGCCCAGGCTCAGCAGGCTGCTGGCATACAGCTGATTATGTATCGCCGCGACTGGCGACTGGTAAACCTGCTCAGGCTTTGCCGGCGAGCTGAGGTCAAGCATGGTCACGGCAAGATTGTCCTGTTCCGCTGTGCCGATGCTCATCAATTGCGCCAGGCTGATGACTGCAGTGACGTAGCCCCGCAACTCCGATGGCGACTCGCCAATCGAGAACACCGGCGCTAACAGCAAAATTCCATAGGTGTCGGACGGGTCCAGCGCCAGCAGGCTGATACGAGGCGTAGCGACAATGCGCTTGAGCAAACGCGCGCGCTCGAGAGCGACATGGCGCACCGGCTCCGAGGCAATATCGAACCCTGACGGTGTGGGGATTTTGCTGAGAGTCTGAATGAACCGGACCGGAAAATACTCGCTCCGCATACCGGCGGCTTTCAAGGCACCGTTTTCATCCATCTCGCGTATGGCGTATCCGGCCGAGCCTTCCGTGCGTGCCTGCTCTTCGAAAGCAACCCGGTCGGCCGACAGCACTTTGGGGTTCCAGGCATACGCCTGGGTGCCGATCAGCAACGGCGCGACAAAGCCGTCGAACTCCGACTGTTCAACCTGATGGGAAAAAATAAAGAAACGGCACAGGGTATCCAGTCGCGTGACCTGCCGATCCAGACGTTCCTGGAGGCGGCTGAAGCGCTCCGCTGCAAGCATGTCGAAACGCTGGCGCAGTTGCCGCTGGTACAGCTCATTGTCAGCCAGCGCCAGCATGACTGTCAGTGCCGCTCCGACCATTAACGCCAAAACGGCAACCGGCCACGCCGAGAGCTGGCCATTGATGAAACTCAGAATTCTGAGCCTGAACCGTTTCGCTGTCATACACAGAAACCCATGACGCCAACATGCTGAAGCGTCAAGCTGGCTATGACTTCTGTTATAGCTATTCGCCAGTAATTTTCATAGTAAGCGATGAGCAAACCCGTACAAAACTGTTACAAGTCGCCCATCGCATGAAGGGGTCAGGCTCGCGCCATTATTTTCCAGGCGCGGTGAATCTTGCCGTTACGAGCAAAATCCGGATCGATGGTTTGTGCAGTAATATCCTCGACCGCATAACGCTGACTCAGGTTTTCATCCATCACAAACTTGCGGAAGTTATTGGAGAAGTACAACACGCCACCTGGAGCCAGGCGCGCCATGGCCAGATCGATCAGCTCGACCTGATCACGCTGCACATCAAAAATACCTTCCATACGCTTGGAGTTGGAGAACGTCGGCGGGTCGATGAAAATCAGGTCGTATTCGTCGCGGTTGGCCTGCAGCCAGGCCATCACATCACCTTGCTCCAGACGATTCTTGTCGGAAAAACCGTTCAGCGACAGGTTGCGACGCGCCCAGTCCAGATAGGTGCGGGACAGGTCGACGCTGGTGGTGCTGCGCGCGCCGCCCTTCGCGGCATGCACACTGGCGGTCGCTGTGTAGGCGAACAGATTCAGAAAGCGCTTGCCGGAAGCCTCGCGCTGGAGACGCATGCGCATCGGGCGGTGATCGAGAAACAGACCAGTGTCCAGATAATCGGTCAGATTGACCAGCAGCTTGACGCCGCCTTCGCTGACTTCCAGAAACTGGCCCTGGGCGCTTTGGCGCTCGTACTGTCTGGTGCCGCTCTGCCGCTCGCGACGCTTGATCACCACGCGGTTCTTGTCGATGTTCAGCGCCTGCGGAATGGCCGCCAACGCATCGAACAGTCGGGCCGAGGCCTTTTCCGGATCAATCGACTTGGGCGCTGCGTATTCCTGAACATGAACCCAGTCGTGATACAGATCGATCGCCAGCGAATACTCGGGCATGTCGGCGTCGTAGACACGGTAGCAATCGATCCCCTCGCGACGTACCCACTTGCCCATCAACTTGAGGTTCTTTTGCAGGCGATTGGCAAACATCTGCCCGCCTTCGCTCAGGCGCGCCTGCTCGACCACCACCGGTTCCGGCTTGATCGGGTTGCCGTTCTTGTTGAGTTTCCTCTCAACGACCTCAACCTCGACAGGGTTTTCGCGCTCGATCTGACGCTGTTCGGGCGTGCGACGCTCGCCCGTCACGAACTGGTCGGGCGTGACCTTGATCAGCAACAGTTTGCACGGCAACGCACCGTTCCAGAATGAATACTGTTTGTGACTGCGAATCCCCATCCGCTTGCCCAGGTCTGGCGCGCCAGTGAACACCGCAGCTTCCCAGTTAAGACAGGCTTGACGGAGGCGCTCGCCCAGATTCTGGTAGAGATACAGCAGGCTGGCCTCATCCCCCAGACGCTCACCGTACGGAGGGTTACAGATCACCAGACCTTTCTGGTTCTGATCCGGACGCGGTTCGAAGGTCGCAACTTCGCCCTGATAGACCTTGATCCAGTCACTCAGACCGGCCCGCTCGATGTTGTTTCGCCCTGGCTGGATAAGCCGCGGATCGGCTTCGTAGCCCCGGATCCATGCAGGCGTTTTGGCCAGACCTGCTTCTGCGCGTGCCAGCGCTTCGTCGTGCAGCTTGCGCCACAGCGCCGGAACGTGACCGAGCCAGGCAGAAAAGCCCCAGCGTTCGCGCTTGATGTTCGGGGCGATGTCGGCGGCGATCATGCCCGCCTCCACCAGAAACGTGCCGACACCGCACATAGGGTCGGCCAGCGCACCGCCCTCGGCGGCAATGCGCGGCCAGCCGGCGCGGATCAGGATCGCAGCGGCGAGGTTTTCCTTCAGCGGCGCAGCGCCTTGCTGCAGGCGATAGCCACGCTGGTGCAGGCTGTGACCGGAGAGGTCGAGGGACAGAATGGCCTCGCCTCGATCCAGACGCAGGTGCACACGCAGATCGGGGTTGATCTTGTCTACCGACGGGCGCTCGCCATCCGGTGTACGCAGCTTGTCGACGATCGCATCCTTGACCTTCAATGCACCGAAGTGGGTGTTATCAATACCCGAACCATGACCACTGAATTCCACCGCGATGGTGCCATCGGATTCGAGATGATCCTGCCACTCGACATCGAGCACGCCGTGGTACAGGTCTTCGGCGTCCTTCATCGGGAAGCGCTTGAGTACCAGCAACACGCGATTGGCCAGCCGCGACCAGAGACACAGCCGGTAAGCCGTCTCCATATCGGCAGAGCCGCGAATGGCCGAAGTATGCTCGCGGGTCTCTTGCAGACCCAGCGCCGTGGCCTCCTCGGCAAGCAGACCTTCAAGGCCTTTGGGGCAAGTGAGGAAAAGTTCGTAGCGATCCGACATGTGTATTCCAGGGCCTGAGCCGTCAGCGGCGGGCAACGCATTGCCCTGCCAGATTTGAACAGGCGTCTTTCGTGGAGAACGCCTGCGTGGCACATATGTGTGCCGGTCCACCGCATGATCCTGTCATCTCATTGCGGCAGTTTTCGGGCGTATTAGAACAGATATCTGCCGGGACGATGTTGGCAATAAAAAGACGCAATTAAAAAGTCGTGCTGAAAAAGTCACATTTCCACTGCATTCGTTACGACCCTTCGTCGCTTAAGCAGCAAAGGCACTAGGCCACCATATGAGTCTGATAAGCGATCTCACCTGGCTTGCAAACCCCCACCTCAACGGGGCTGCAGCAAAAAACGCCTCTGAAGTACAGTCACGCTTATTGCTCGACAGACCTGAATGTGACGTGCTTATGACAAAACGATCATTCACACCGACCTGGGCTTTGGTTAGAAATCGTCTCAGGTCATCTCCGCAACGGTTATGACATCAAAGGCCCGTGACGCCGGCAACGGGCCCCAACGGCAGAAGACTCTGCCCGACCTCACCACGGGGTCTCAGGGATATTACAGTCAACAGACGAGGGCATTACCCTATGAGAAGACTTAAGCGTGATCCGTTGGAAAGAGCATTTTTACGCGGATATCAATACGGCGTTCATGGTAAATCCCGTGAGCTTTGCCCTTTTACTCTACCGTCAGTACGCCAGGCATGGATCAATGGCTGGCGCGAAGGACGCGGCGACAACTGGGACGGTATGACCGGCACTGCGGGCATCCACAGACTCAACGAACTTCACGCGGTCGGATGAGGCGATTCACATAAAGACTGTCAGGCCTCTGTCGGGCCATCAACATGATTGACTGATTCACACCTGTACCATGCACGCCCGACCCGGGCGGCGGGCCAACGCCCAGGGGCTCTCTCGAGGAGCCCCTTTTTTTTACCTTCTACTTATTCAACGCGCTGCCTGGCATTGCCGCAATGGCGTCCACCGACTCTCGAATCAGCGCAGGGCCCTTGTAAATGAAACCGGAATAGATCTGCACCAGGCTGGCACCCGCAGCGATTTTCTCGGCAGCGTGCCTGCCTTCTGTGATACCGCCCGCAGCGATGATCGGCAGACGACCCGCCAGTTCAGCGGCCAGCACCTTGACGATATGCGTGCTTTTCTCCCGAACCGGCGCGCCCGATAGCCCTCCCGCTTCGTCGCCATGCGGCAATCCTTCCACGCCCTGGCGGCTGAGCGTGGTATTGGTGGCAATCACCGCATCCATGCCTGACTCTATCAATGCAGACGCCACCAGCACGGTTTCTTCATCGCTCATGTCCGGAGCAATCTTGATCGCCAGCGGCACGCGCCTGCCATGCCGTTGCGTCAGTTCCTGCTGACGCAGGCTAAGTGCCTCGAGCAGTTTTTTGAGCGAATCACCGAACTGCAGGCTGCGCAGCCCCGGCGTGTTGGGTGAACTGACGTTGACGGTGATGTAGCTGGCATGTGCGTACACCTTGTCCAGACAGATCAGGTAATCGTCCACCGCACGCTCGACGGGGGTGTCGAAGTTCTTGCCGATATTGATGCCCAGAATGCCACGATACTTTGCAGCTTCGACGCGGGACACCAGATGGTCGACCCCCAGATTGTTGAAGCCCATACGATTGATGATCGCCTCGGCGTGCGGCAGACGGAAAATGCGCGGCTTGGGGTTGCCCGGCTGGGGACGTGGCGTCACCGTGCCGATCTCGACGAAGCCGAAGCCCAGTTGCGCAAAGCCGTCGATGGCCGCACCATTTTTGTCCAGACCCGCTGCCAGCCCTACAGGGTTGGGAAAGTCCAGCCCCATGACACTCACCGGCAACTTCGCCGGGGACTTGCTCAGCAGGCCGTTGAGGCCCAGCCGTCCGCCAGCCCCGATGAGATCCAGCGACAGGTCATGAGAGGTTTCCGGGGAAAGTTTGAACAGTAACTGGCGGGCCAGGTTATACATGGCGGGATGGGCTCGTGAGCAGCTGAATTCAGGGTGGCGATTATAGACGTGTGCAGGCCCGTCAGGCGAGGCATGCGACAAACTTGTTGCCCGTTCCTCCCCGACGATGGCATATGCCTTGCTTGAAACCGCGATCGGCACTCACTCCAATGGCGGAGCGGTGCATGGACAATGGCGTCGCTTCGACACTTGCGCTGGCACTCAGCGTTATACATAAGTCCGAGAAAACCCGAAAAAGGGTTTTTCACGCTTCTGCCTGAAGGGCGCAGGGGCGACCGGGGCGGCGATCCGCCTTGTTCGCTCGTACGACCTCCGGCCAGAATCAAAACAGACTTGTATATAACGAAGAGCGCACCGGCATCGGGTCGGACGACGCCTTTTTTCTGGATGGGCTTTTTATGAAATGCTGCTATGACTGAACGAACCAGCAATGCGCTGGACTGGGTGGCCGGTAGCGATGCCCCGGAAATGAACAGCCTGGACGTGGGCTTCATGGCTCTGACCGACTGTGCTCCGCTGGTGGTCGCTGCAACCCAGGGTTTCGCCCAGCCTTACGGGCTCAGCCTGAACCTTCAACGTCAGACCTCCTGGGCCGGACTGCGCGACAGACTGGTCAGCGGACAGCTCCAGGCTGCACACAGCCTGTACGGGCTGATCTATGCTGTCGAACTGGGCATCGGCGGCGGCGCGGCGACCGACATGGCCATCCTCATGGGCCTTAACCAGAACGGCCAGTGCATCAATCTGTCCCGCGAATTGCAGCAGGCTGGCGTGACCACTCCTGAGGCACTGGACAAACGTGCGCACCAAAGCGGCTCAAGACTGACCTTCGCCCAGACCTTTCCTACCGGCAACCACGCTATGTGGCTCTACTACTGGCTCGCCAGCCAGGGTATTCATCCACTTGATGATGTGAACAGTGTCGTGGTGCCGCCCACTCAAATGGCGCAACACCTGCGGGCCGGGCGAATCGACGGTTTTTGTGTCGGCGAACCCTGGGGAGCCCGTGCAGTGCAGCAACAGCTGGGCTTCACCATGGCGACCAGCCAGGCGATCTGGCCGGACCATCCAGGCAAGGTGTTAGGCTGCACCCGCGAGTTTGTCGAGCAGAACCCCAATACGGCCAGAGCACTGATCATGGCGGTGCTGGAAGCCAGTCGTTTCATCGAGCAAAGCGATCATAACCGGCGCAGCACCGCACAATTGCTCAGCGGTGCCGATTACCTGGACACCTCGCTGGACTGCATCGAGCCGCGTCTGCTCGGCCAGTACAACGACGGCCTTGGCAACCGCTGGCAGGACCCCCACGCCGTCAGCTTCCACGACCAGGGGCAGGTCAATTATCCCTGGCTGTCCGACGGCATGTGGTTCATGACACAGTTCCGGCGCTGGGGCCTGCTGCGTGAAGACCCGGACTATCTGGCCGTCGCCAGCCGTGTCCAGCAGCTGGACCTGTACCGTCAGGCGGCTGGCGCGCTGGGCATCGACGCCCCGAGTACAACCCTGCGCAGCAGTCAGTTGATCGATGGCAGGATCTGGGACGGCAGTGATCCGGCTGGCTACGCACGTAGCTTCAAGCTCCACTCGCTGGCCGACAATGCGCCCGCAATGGCCAGTCGCTGAGGGAGAACGTGACCATGCTGCGTATCCTGCTTATCAATGACACGCCCCGAAAGGTCGGCCGCCTCAAGTCTGCCTTGGTAGAAGCCGGTTTCGAGGTGATCGACGAATCCGGGCTGACCATCGACCTGCCCGCCCGCGTCGAAGCGGTGCGCCCGGACGTCATTCTGATCGACACGGAATCACCCGGACGCGATGTGATGGAGCAAGTGGTGCTGGTCAGCCGTGACCAGCCGCGCCCCATCGTGATGTTTACCGACGAGCACGATCCGGGGGTGATGCGCCAGGCCATCAAGTCCGGGGTAAGCGCGTACATCGTCGAAGGTATCCAGGCACAGCGGCTGCAACCGATTCTGGATGTGGCGATGGCTCGCTTCGAAAGCGATCAGGCGTTGCGTGCACAACTGCATGCCCGCGACCAGCAATTGGCCGAGCGCAAGCGCATCGAACTGGCCAAGGGGCTACTGATGAAGATGAAGGATTGCAACGAGGAGGAGGCCTACACGCTGATGCGGCGGCAGGCAATGAGCCGCCAGCAGAAGCTGATTCAGGTGGCCGAGCAGATTATCGCAATGAGCGAACTGCTGGGCTGAACGAACGAAGAACGCCTGCTCGCACAGGCGTTCTTCAGGTATCACGCTGACGCGGCGTGTCAGCTCAGCCGCACATCCTTCATCGCCGGGATGTAGCCGTAGTCATACTCTTCCTGCACAAACGAGCGGTCGCCCTTCAACAGGATTCTGACCGTCGGCGCCTCGGTGCCGCCGATGCGATAGTCCTCACCCGTGGTGGGTACGCTGTCGATGAACGAGGTCACCAGACCGTTCGGCATCACGCAGTGTGAGTA
>NZ_LJPW01000105.1 GCF_001400735.1 Pseudomonas caricapapayae | reverse complement strand
ATCTATAATATCCCTATTAGATATCTACTTAGGTGTTGATAGGTATCTACTAGGGTGCTAGTATATGGCTACACAATCGAATTGGGTAGGATATGAATCATGCTTGTCCTAGTGGGTAACACCAAAGGTGGCGTAGGGAAATCAACTGAAGCAGTCCAGTTGGCAGCAGCTCGAGCGCTGCAAGGACGCAATGTCCTACTTGCTGACGGCGATAGGCAAGCTAGCAGTATTAAATCTATTAGTGTGCGTATGGCGGCAGAAATCGAGCCACATATTGCTTGTGTGCACTATATCGACGGTCACGAGTTTCGCACTCAAGTGCGGCATCAAGCCAAGCTGTATGACGATGTCATCATGGATTGCGGAGGTTTCGACTCGCAGACTCTACGTTACGCCCTAGGTCTGGCTGATGTGGTGGTAGTCCCTTTTCAACCGCGCCCCTACGATACCTGGGCACTTGATGATTTAAGTAAATTGATTGAGGAAGTCCAGATCGGTCGAGAGGAAGCCGATAAGAATTTGCTGCGTGTCATATGCCATCTCAACTCAGCAGATCCTGGAGTGAGTAGCGTCGACAACATCGACGCTGAAAAAGCGCTCAAGCCTTATCCGCATCTGCCTTTTATTCGTGCGCCATTAGTACGCCGAAAGGCTTTCCCATTATCGTCAGCTCAAGGCATGTGCGTGTTCGAGACAATGCCGGTGCATGATAAAGCCTGCATTGAACTTAAAACTCTATTGCGCCTGGTATTTGGAGACGAATGACATGAGCAGACCTCGTCGTCCACCGATGGCAAGTCCGTCCATCACCCCAGCCGCTTCTCCTATACAAGAGAAGCGGCCCCCTAGCGAAGCCCGTTTAGAAGCTTTCTATAACTCAGCACCAGACGCAAAGCCACCTAGTAGCGATTCACCGGATAGCACAGCGGTACCTACAAGCGGTCTAGCAGATTCCTACAAGGCATCTACTAGCATCCTAATAGGGGGAAAGCCAAGGAGGCCTCGGCAGACCACTCAGAAGATCTCACTGGGTGTACGTTTGGATCTGCTGCCTCTCGCTGATGAGTTCGCTGGTCTGCGACACATGGACCGTAGTAAATATATAAATTATGCCCTAGCTGAGCAGATCAAACGTGATCGCGAAGAATTTGGCGAATAACCAGATAGACCTCATTTCAAATTTTAGATAGCTAATGGATTCTCGATAGATATTTGATAGATGCCTATTGGGAGTCTAGTAGATATCTAGTTGTGAGGATTTAGTCCAACCACCCGGTTTTGCCGGTTTGTGACGACTGTGTTGAGGCAAATGTCGCTCCCTGGGGAAACACCCTACGTGGGGTCGGTTCAGGCTTGGGGCGAAACGACACGCTAAGCAGTTTCGCGATGTCTGCGGACAATTTCTGTGACGGTGTTCTTGCTAATCCCAAGATCTCGGGCAATCCATCTGTAGCTGCGCCCTGCTTCAATCGCCTCGATGACTTTTGGGTGTTGACGCTGCCCCTGGATTGATCCAGTTGCTGACGCCAGACGGCCCCATTTCTAAACCACAACTTCAGGGCCGAAGGCGGCGATGACTACAACTGTGCAAAAGCGTGGGTCGCGGTTGACCCTGACGCTCTATAGGAAAATTGAATGACCAACCATGTCAGGAGCACAAGATGGCATTGATGAGCACTGAGCAACTGTTGGATCAAACTGACGACGAGTACATGAACTTAGACCAACTGGCCTTTTTTAAAGATCGATTGGAGGTCAAAGCCGCAGAGCTTCGTGATCGCTTGCTCAGCAGTCCGGCCAGTTGCGAGATCGAGCGTCACCCGGACGAAGCAGACCTCGCTTCCGATGAGGAAAACAGAGCAGTGGCAGCAAGCATGATAGAAAGGAACAGACAGACGCTGAGCCATGTGCTTAAGGCCCTGGAAATTCTCGCTCTGGGCGATTACGGTTTTTGTCAGGAGACTGGCGAGGCCATAGGTCTACAACGCCTTCTGTTGGTTCCCGAGTCGTTGTACTCGGTCGAATCGATGCGGGTATTGGAGGCCAAGGGGATGCACCAACGCCGAGTGGTCTAGCAAAGCCGCCACAGCGAAGTTATCCAGGAGAATTGCGATTTTGTCCGAATTCTGCGGGCTCCCCGAAATCGACCGTGTAACCCCAAGCCTCGCTTCGTGCGGGGCTGGGTCAGTAGAAAAACACCACCTTTGCATCGAAAAGACACAAGGAATGTCGTATGAAACTGGTATTGGCTCAACTTATTGCAGTTGTGGCTTCAATAGGTGTAGCGGCTCGATAA
>NZ_LJPW01000185.1:5441-5581 GCF_001400735.1 Pseudomonas caricapapayae | reverse complement strand
GGAATTCAATCTTGACGATGACCTACTCTCACATGGGGAAACCCCACACTACCATCGGCGATACATCGTTTCACTACTGAGTTCGGGATGGGATCAGGTGGTTCCAATGCTCTATGGTCGTCAAGAAATTCGGGTACCGA
>NZ_LJPW01000185.1:2500-5411 GCF_001400735.1 Pseudomonas caricapapayae | reverse complement strand
CTGCTCATCTCACGCAGATTGCTTGGGTGTTATATGGTCAAGCCTCACGGGCAATTAGTATTGGTTAGCTCAACGCCTCACAGCGCTTACACACCCAACCTATCAACGTCGTAGTCTTCGACGGCCCTTCAGGGAACTCAAGGTTCCAGTGAGATCTCATCTTGAGGCAAGTTTCCCGCTTAGATGCTTTCAGCGGTTATCTTTTCCGAACATAGCTACCCGGCAATGCCACTGGCGTGACAACCGGAACACCAGAGGTTCGTCCACTCCGGTCCTCTCGTACTAGGAGCAGCCCCTCTCAAATCTCAAACGTCCACGGCAGATAGGGACCGAACTGTCTCACGACGTTCTAAACCCAGCTCGCGTACCACTTTAAATGGCGAACAGCCATACCCTTGGGACCGGCTTCAGCCCCAGGATGTGATGAGCCGACATCGAGGTGCCAAACACCGCCGTCGATATGAACTCTTGGGCGGTATCAGCCTGTTATCCCCGGAGTACCTTTTATCCGTTGAGCGATGGCCCTTCCATACAGAACCACCGGATCACTAAGACCTACTTTCGTACCTGCTCGACGTGTCTGTCTCGCAGTCAAGCGCGCTTTTGCCTTTATACTCTACGACCGATTTCCGACCGGTCTGAGCGCACCTTCGTACTCCTCCGTTACTCTTTAGGAGGAGACCGCCCCAGTCAAACTACCCACCATACACTGTCCTCGATCCGGATAACGGACCTGAGTTAGAACCTCAAAGTTGCCAGGGTGGTATTTCAAGGTTGGCTCCACGCAGACTGGCGTCCACGCTTCAAAGCCTCCCACCTATCCTACACAAGCAAATTCAAAGTCCAGTGCAAAGCTATAGTAAAGGTTCACGGGGTCTTTCCGTCTAGCCGCGGATACACTGCATCTTCACAGCGATTTCAATTTCACTGAGTCTCGGGTGGAGACAGCGCCGCCATCGTTACGCCATTCGTGCAGGTCGGAACTTACCCGACAAGGAATTTCGCTACCTTAGGACCGTTATAGTTACGGCCGCCGTTTACCGGGGCTTCGATCAAGAGCTTCGCTTGCGCTAACCCCATCAATTAACCTTCCGGCACCGGGCAGGCGTCACACCCTATACGTCCACTTTCGTGTTTGCAGAGTGCTGTGTTTTTAATAAACAGTCGCAGCGGCCTGGTATCTTCGACCGGCGTGGGCTTACGCAGTAAATGCTTCACCCTCACCGGCGCACCTTCTCCCGAAGTTACGGTGCCATTTTGCCTAGTTCCTTCACCCGAGTTCTCTCAAGCGCCTTGGTATTCTCTACCCAACCACCTGTGTCGGTTTGGGGTACGGTTCCTGGTTACCTGAAGCTTAGAAGCTTTTCTTGGAAGCATGGCATCAACCACTTCGTGTTCTAAAAGAACACTCGTCATCAGCTCTCGGCCTTGAAACCCCGGATTTACCTAAGATTTCAGCCTACCACCTTAAACCTGGACAACCAACGCCAGGCTGGCCTAGCCTTCTCCGTCCCTCCATCGCAATAACCAGAAGTACAGGAATATTAACCTGTTTTCCATCGACTACGCTTTTCAGCCTCGCCTTAGGGACCGACTAACCCTGCGTCGATTAACGTTGCGCAGGAAACCTTGGTCTTTCGGCGTGGGTGTTTTTCACACCCATTGTCGTTACTCATGTCAGCATTCGCACTTCTGATACCTCCAGCAAGCTTCTCAACTCACCTTCACAGGCTTACAGAACGCTCCTCTACCGCATCATCCTGAGATGATACCCGTAGCTTCGGTGCATGGTTTGAGCCCCGTTACATCTTCCGCGCAGGCCGACTCGACTAGTGAGCTATTACGCTTTCTTTAAAGGGTGGCTGCTTCTAAGCCAACCTCCTAGCTGTCTAAGCCTTCCCACATCGTTTCCCACTTAACCATGACTTTGGGACCTTAGCTGACGGTCTGGGTTGTTTCCCTTTTCACGACGGACGTTAGCACCCGCCGTGTGTCTCCCATGCTCGGCACTTGTAGGTATTCGGAGTTTGCATCGGTTTGGTAAGTCGGGATGACCCCCTAGCCGAAACAGTGCTCTACCCCCTACAGTGATACATGAGGCGCTACCTAAATAGCTTTCGAGGAGAACCAGCTATCTCCGAGCTTGATTAGCCTTTCACTCCGATCCACAGGTCATCCGCTAACTTTTCAACGGTAGTCGGTTCGGTCCTCCAGTTAGTGTTACCCAACCTTCAACCTGCCCATGGATAGATCGCCCGGTTTCGGGTCTATTCCCAGCGACTAGACGCCCTATTAAGACTCGCTTTCGCTACGCCTCCCCTATTCGGTTAAGCTCGCCACTGAAAATAAGTCGCTGACCCATTATACAAAAGGTACGCAGTCACCCAACAACGTGGGCTCCCACTGCTTGTACGCATACGGTTTCAGGATCTATTTCACTCCGCTCTCCGCGGTTCTTTTCGCCTTTCCCTCACGGTACTGGTTCACTATCGGTCAGTCAGTAGTATTTAGCCTTGGAGGATGGTCCCCCCATATTCAGACAAGGTTTCTCGTGCCCCGTCCTACTCGATTTCATTGCAAAGGGATTTTCGCGTACAGGGCTATCACCCACTATGGCCGTCCTTTCCAGAACGTTCCGCTAATCTCAATACAACTTAAGGGCTGGTCCCCGTTCGCTCGCCACTACTAAGGGAATCTCGGTTGATTTCTTTTCCTCAGGGTACTTAGATGTTTCAGTTCCCCTGGTTCGCTTCTTGCGCCTATGTATTCAGCGCAAGATACCTAACTTGTGTTAGGTGGGTTCCCCCATTCAGACATCTCCGGATCACAGTCTGTTTGCCGACTCCCCGAAGCTTTTCGCAGGCTACCACGTCTTTCATCGCCTCTGACTGCCAAGGCATCCACCGTATGC
>NZ_LJPW01000082.1 GCF_001400735.1 Pseudomonas caricapapayae | reverse complement strand
GATCCGCCGTTTCAGGGCACAAGCGTGGCGTGCCCTGAAACGGCGGATCGATGATCAGCCTTTGAACGCTGCAACCGATTTGGTGATCTCGGCGCGGGCAGCTTCAGCATTGCCCCAGCCTTCGATTTTCACCCATTTGCCTTTTTCGAGATCCTTGTAGTTCTCGAAGAAGTGCTTGATCTGCTCAAGCAGCAGGGCTGGCAGGTCGGTGTACTCTTTCACGTCGACATACAGCTGGGACAGCTTGTCGTGTGGTACTGCGATAACCTTGGCATCGCCGCCGCCGTCGTCAGTCATGTGCAGGATGCCGACCGGACGGGCACGAATGACCGAACCCGGGGACACCGGGTAAGGGGTCACCACCAGCACGTCCAGCGGGTCGCCGTCGTCAGCCAGCGTGTTAGGGATGAAACCGTAGTTGGCCGGGTAGAACATCGGGGTGGCCATGAAACGGTCAACGAACAGGCAATCGGTTTCTTTGTCGATTTCGTACTTGATCGGCGCATGGTTGGCCGGGATTTCGATCGCGACGTAGATGTCGTTCGGAAGGTCTTTGCCTGCCGGAATCTTGCTGTAGCTCATTGGGCATTGCCCCCATAGTTGACCAGACAGATTTTGGCGCGAACCGCCAAAAAGTGGTCCGGATTATAGGCATATTCTGTTTTGGTTGCCACGCATGGCCTTGGGCGCTGTCAGTTGTCCCGGTAAGCCGTGTCTTGCTGGCGCAGCAGGTTCAGTCGCGCCAGGGTGTCCTGACGGTAGAACGCCTTCAGTTGTGCGTAGACTGCCGGGTAACTGCTGTGCAGCAGATCGGGCGCGCTGAAGAAGTATTCACTGGTCACTGCGAAAAATTCGGCGGGGTCTTCTGCGGCATACGGGTCGATAGCGGTTTGCGCCTCTGGGTTCTGGTCCAGTTGCCGGTTGAGGTCGTCAAACGCGCGTTGCATGACGCTGGCCCATTCAGTCACCTGCATGTCGCTGTGCAGGGGTGGTAGCCCATTGGCATCGCCGTTGAGCATGTCGAGCTTGTGCGCCAGTTCGTGGATCACCAGATTGTAGCCGTCCCACTCGCCGCTGCTCAGCACACCCGGCCAGGCCAGAATTACCGGGCCTTGCAGCCACGCTTCGCCACTGTGCTCGCCTTCCCATTCATGCTCCACGCCGCTCGCATCGCGATGGCGTTGCGGGCTGACAAAGTCGTCGGGGTACAGCACGATCTCGTGAAAGCCCTGATACCAGTTCAGTTCGCCGAGGGCCAACAGTGGCAGTTGCGCCTGGGCGGCGAGGAACAGCCGCTGCTCGTCATCCAGGTCAACGCCCGGCAGTGCACTGAGGTGTTTGTCATTGAGGAACAGCACGCAGGCGTCGCGCAGGTGCGCGTGCTGCCCGCTGCTCAGGCCATCAAGGATCGGCAGACGTTCACGCACTTTCCGCCATAGTTCATCGGCAACCGGATGCCTGGCCAGCGTACGCTGCCTGCGCCAGTTGCTGAATGACCACATGGTTCAGCGTGCGTCTACCGGGGGCGCGCTGCGGCTGCGCACCACCCCGATAATCATTGGCACCAGCGACAGCAGGATGATTGCCAGCACCAGCAAGGTCAGGTTCTGCTTGATGAACGGCACGTTGCCGAAGAAGAAGCCCAGAGTCACCAGACTGCCGACCCACAGCACCGAGCCCAGTACGCTAAAGCCTGCGAAGCGCGGATAGGACATTCTGCCGACGCCGGCCACGAAGGGCGCAAACGTGCGGATGATCGGCAGAAAGCGCGCCAGGGTGACGGTCTTGCCACCGTGGCGCTCATAGAAATCCTGGGTTCGCAGGAGATAGTCGCGGCGGAAGATGCGCGATTTGGGGTTGCTGAACAGCTTTTCGCCTGCAGTGCGGCCGATCACATAGTTGGTGCTGTCGCCCAGAATCGCCGCCAGCATCAGCAGCCCGGCGAGCAGTACCGGGTCCATGCCGCCCCCGGCAGCCACGGCTCCGGCGATGAACAACAGCGAGTCGCCCGGCAGGAAGGGCATGATCACCAACCCGGTCTCGCAGAAAATCACCAGAAACAGAATCGCGTAAACCCATGTGCCGTAGTTAGTCACCAGCAGGTCAAGGTAGACGTCGAGATGCAGAATAAGGTCAAGCGGGTTGAATTCCATTAAGGCACCTGAGGCGAGAACCCTGTCCGGGGTCGCATGCGGAAGAAACGACTGTGCGGTATGCGCGGCATTATAGAAGCAGAATGCGCAGAAGGGGCTTCGGAATAAGCACCAGGCGTTGAGTGTGCGACGACGGGAGCACTGTTTTGTGCGCAGACGCGGCTTCGCTGCCGCGTTCTGGCGAGCGGGGGTCAGTTCTGGCTGATGGGCAGCACGTAGTTTTTGAACTGCGTGTCTTCCTTGAATCCGATGGATTCATAGACCTTTTGCGCAACTTCGTTATTGCTGCTGGTAGAAACGCGCAGTCGGACCGCATGCGTTTCCTTGGCCATCTTTTTCGCCTGTTTCATCAAGTGATCGGCGACCAGTTGGCGGCGAGCGTCCTCGGCAACATAGATGTCGTTGAGAATCCATACCCGCTTGAGCGACAGCGATGAGTAGCTGGGATAAAGCTGGCAAAATCCCAGCAACCGGTTCTCGTCATCTTTGGCCAGCGCCAGATAAATCACGGACTCGTCGCGCCGCAGGCGCTTTTCGAGAAAGTCTCGCGATGAGTCCGGGAACGGCGACTCGCCGTAGAATTCGCGGTACTTGATGAACAACGGGCAGAGCAGGTCCAGGTGTTCGAGAGTTGCTTTGATGATCCGCATGGTTGGCCTCAACTTCCCTATGGGCTGATGCAGTGCGCCGGGACGGTGACGTGATCCTGCCCGGCGGCTTTAGAAAGCACAATCTAATGTGGAGCAGCCGGGCCGTCGAGCAGGAAATTGCCGCTCTGCCTGCCCGATTGATCAGCAGAGTCCTCTGATTCCAGGGTCTGCAGTTCGGCTTCATCCTTCAGGCTGACCCCTGAAATCTGCCGTCTGCAGGCCTCGCGCATCAGGTACAGCAAGCGATGGGCCGCCATGCCGTAGCTCAAGCCTTCCAGACGCACATTGGAAATACAGTTGCGATGCGCATCGTTCAGACCGACTTTGGGCGCGTAGGTGAAGTACAGCCCCAGACTGTCCGGTGAGCTCAAACCGGGGCGCTCGCCGATCAGGATGACCACCATCTTCGCGCCGAGCAGTTCGCCGACTTCGTCAGCCACGGCGACGCGGCCTTGCTCGACCATGACTACCGGCGACAGGGACCAGCCTTCGGCGCTGGCCTGCTCTTCCAGACGAATCAGGAAAGGCACGGCATGTCGATGCACCGCCAGGGCTGAAAGGCCGTCGGCGATCACGACCGCCAGATCGAGACCGCCCGGATGGGCCGTCGCGTACTCGCGCAACGTCTGCACGGACTCTTCATTCAGGCGACGGCCCAGGTCCGGACGTTGCAGATAGCTGTCCCGGTCGGCGGCAGCACTGTGCAGCAACAAGGTTTCACGGCCCTTTTCGTTCAGTTGCGCACGGATCGCGGCATGGTCGAAGGCCAGATGCACGGCATCGCGCGCCTGGGCGTGTGCTGCCTGGAAGTCGAGCTGCGCGGAGGTCGGCAGGCTGGTGCCGGTTCGACCCAGCGCAATGCGCGCCGGGGTCAGTCGGCGTAGTTCCAGCCACGGATTGGCTGGCGCAACGTTGTCGTGGATTTCGTTCATGGGCTGATCACTCATGCGAGGTGCGCCAGTGCCTGACGGAAGGCGGGCGGCAGGCTGTCACCGAAGCGGACGCGGCCGTCGGCCTGGGTGAAGATGCCCATTTTCTCCAGCCAGGCCTCGTATTCCGGCGCAGGGCGCAAGCCCAGGCTTTGTCGGGCGTACAGCGCGTCGTGGAACGAGGTGGTCTGGTAATTGAGCATGATGTCGTCCGAGCCAGGGATGCCCATGATGAAATTGATCCCCGCGACCCCCAGCAGCGTCAGCAGGGTGTCCATGTCGTCCTGATCGGCTTCAGCGTGGTTGGTGTAGCAGATGTCACAGCCCATCGGCACGCCCAGCAGCTTGCCGCAGAAGTGGTCCTCCAGACCGGCGCGGATGATCTGCTTGCCGTTGTACAGGTACTCGGGACCGATGAAACCGACCACGGTGTTGACCAGAAACGGATTGAAATGTCGGGCGACGGCGTACGCACGGGTTTCGCAGGTCTGCTGGTCGACGCCGTGATGCGCGTTGGCCGACAGCGCGCTGCCTTGTCCGGTCTCGAAATACATCAGGTTTTGCCCGAGGGTGCCGCGATTCAGGCTCAGGCCCGCTTCGTAGCCTTCCTGGAGCAGTTTGAGGCTGATACCGAAGCTTGCATTGGCGGCTTCCGTGCCGGTAATCGACTGGAACACCAGGTCCACCGGTACGCCACGGTTTATCACCTCGATGGACGTGGTGACGTGGGTCAGCACGCAGGATTGGGTCGGGATTTCATAGCGCTGGACAATCGCGTCGAGCATTTCCAGCAAGGCGACGATGGACGAGGTGCTGTCGGTCGCCGGGTTGATGCCGATCATTGCATCGCCATTGCCGTACAGCAGACCGTCAAGCACGCTGGCTGCAATGCCTGACGGGTCGTCGGTGGGGTGGTTGGGTTGCAGGCGTGTCGATAGCCGACCGCGCAGGCCCATGGTGTTGCGAAAGCGCGTCACGACACGGATCTTCTGCGCGACCAGCACCAGATCCTGCACGCGCATGATTTTTGAGACGGCGGCGGCCATTTCCGGCGTCAGCCCCGGGGCCAGTGCGCGCAAGCTGGATTCATCGGCCTGCTCGCTGAGCAGCCAATCCCGAAAGCCGCCGACCGTCAGATGACTGACCGGGGCGAATGCCGGTTTGTCGTGGGTATCGATGATCAGCCGGGTGACTTCATCCTGTTCATAAGGGATCAGCGCTTCTTCAAGGAAATGCTTGAGCGGGATATTCGCCAGCGCCATCTGCGCCGCGGCACGCTCACCATCGTTTTGCGCCGCAACCTCGGCCAGATAATCACCGGAACGCGCGGGGCTGGCCTTGGCCATGACTTCTTTGAGGCTGTCGAAGCGGTACGTCTGCGCACCGACAGATTGGGAAAAGCTCGCCATACAGATTCTCCATGACGTCGCGCTGCTTGCGTCGGACGTAGTCTTTCGGTCGAACCGGTGACGTCCCGGTTCAAACGACTGTGGGAAGCGATGCAAGCAATTAATACTCCATCCCGACCGGGAGTGCGAGTTTGCAGGACAGGCAGAAGGTTCTGGGGGAGGGATGCATTACGTCAGGGCAGTGAACCAAGGCACGATGCACGGAGTTGGTGCGCGATGCTTTTGAGATGACTACCGTGCCAAATCTTCGCTGCGCCGCACATTTGAGATCGGACGCAGAGCGTCCAGAAAGGCATTCCCACGCGGAGCATGGGAACGATAAATATCTTGAGACGGCTATCGTGCCAATGCTCCGCGTTGGTACGCAGTTCGTGACGCTCTGCGTCACAAATCTGCGTTGCACCGCGTATTCAGTATCGGACGCGGAGCGTCCAGAAAGGCATTCCCACGCGGAGCCTGGGAAAGATAAAGATCTTGAGACGGCTATCGTGCCAATGCTCCGCATTGGCATGCAGTTCGTAACGCTCTGCGTCACAAATCTACGCCGCGCTGCACATTCAGGATCGGACGCGGAGCGTCCAGAAAGGCGTTCCCACGCGGAGCATGGGAACGATAGAGATCTTGAGACGGCTATCGTGCCAATGCTCCGCGTTGGCATGCAGTTCGTGACGCTCTGCGTCACAAATCTGCGTTGTACCGCGTATTCAGTATCGGACGCGGAGCGTCCAGAAAGGCATTCCCACGCGGAGTATGGGAACGATAAAGACCTTGAGACGGCTATCGTGCCAATGCTCCGCGTTGGCATGCAGTTCGTGACGCTCTGCGTCACAAATCTACGCCGCACTGCGCATTCAGGATCGGACGCAGGGGGTCGAGAAATGCGTCCCCACGCATAACGTGGGGACGATCATTGCGGTACCGTTGCCTAGAAAAACCCCAGCGGGTTGGTGTCGTAGCTCACCAGCAGGTTTTTGGTCTGTTGGTAATGCTCCAGGGCGATTTTGTGGGTTTCGCGGCCGACGCCGGATTTTTTGTAACCACCGAATGCAGCATGCGCCGGGTACAGGTGGTAGCAGTTGGTCCAGACGCGTCCGGCCTTGATCGCCCGGCCCACGCGGTAGGCGCGGTTGATGTCGCGGGTCCACAGACCTGCGCCCAGGCCGAACTCGGTGTCGTTGGCGATGGCGACGGCTTCTGCCTCGTCCTTGAAGGTCGTGACGCTGACCACCGGGCCGAAGATTTCTTCTTGAAACACGCGCATCTTGTTGTTGCCTTTGAGCAGCGTAGGCTGGATGTAATAGCCGGTGGAAAGGCTACCCTCCAGTTTCTCCACCTTGCCACCGGTCAACAGTTCGGCACCTTCGCCCTTGGCGATGTCGAGGTACGAAAGAATCTTGTCGAATTGTTGCTCGGATGCCTGAGCGCCGACCATGGTGTCGGTGTCCAGCGGGTCACCACGCTTGATCTTTTCGACCTTGCGCATCACCGCTTCCATGAATTGAGGATAGATGGACTCCTGAACCAGCGCGCGGGATGGGCAGGTGCAGACTTCGCCCTGATTGAAGAATGCCAGCACCAGACCTTCGGCGGCTTTGTCGATGAATTCCGGTTCGGCGCTCATGATGTCTTCGAAGAAGATATTCGGCGACTTGCCGCCCAACTCGACGGTGGACGGGATGATATTGTCCGCCGCCAGCTTCATGATATGCGAGCCGACCGGCGTCGAGCCGGTGAAGGCGATTTTGGCAATGCGCTTGCTGCTGGCCAGCGCTTCGCCGGCTTCGCGGCCGTAACCCTGTACGATGTTCAGTACGCCAGCGGGCAGCAGGTCGCCGATCAGCTCGATCAGGACGCTGATCCCCAGCGGCGTCTGTTCGGCGGGCTTGAGCACGATGCAGTTGCCGGCAGCCAGTGCCGGTGCGAGTTTCCAGGCCGCCATCAGAATCGGGAAATTCCACGGAATGATCTGCCCGACCACGCCCAGCGGCTCATGAATGTGGTAAGCCACGGTGTTGCCGTCGATCTCGGCGGCGCTGCCTTCCTGCGCGCGCAGCACGCCAGCGAAGTAGCGGAAGTGATCGGCGGCCAGCGGAATGTCGGCGTTGAGGGTTTCGCGAATCGCCTTGCCGTTGTCCCAGGTTTCGGTAATGGCCAGGACTTCAAGATTGGCTTCGATACGATCGGCAATCTTCAGCAGGACCAGCGAGCGAGCCTGCACCGAGGTCGAGCCCCAGGCTGCGGCGGCTGCGTGCGCGGCATCCAGGGCCTTGTCGATGTCTTCGGCAGTGGAACGGGGAAATTCGGCGATAGCCTTGCCAGTGACAGGCGAGGTGTTGGTGAAATACTGACCTTTGACCGGCGCGACGAACTCGCCGCCGATATAGTTACCGTAGCGTTCCTTGAAATTGACGATAGCGCCTTCGGTACCGGGATGAGCGTAACGCATGATATGTCTCCTGGTTCTTGTTGTGAGGGAGTCTGTGTCGATTCTGCTTTCGGGTATCTGGCAATAAGCGTTCAAGAATAGGCCATTTGCAATCGGCCGTGGTTAGGACTTTAGGCTTATCTGCCGGGCATTGAAATGGCCCGCGCACGCAATGTGCCGGACAAACTCAGGGTGCCATTTCAGCCTCCCTACGTTAACCTGCGCAGATGTTCTGAGAGGTTGGTCATGCATATTCATATCCTTGGTATCTGCGGCACGTTCATGGGGTCTCTGGCGGTGCTCGCCAAAGAGTTGGGGCACCGGGTCACCGGTTCCGACGCCAATGTCTATCCGCCGATGAGCACCCAACTGCAAGCCCAGGGCATCGAGCTGACCCAGGGTTACGACTCTGCGCAACTGGACCCGGCACCTGATCTGGTCGTGGTCGGCAATGCGCTCTCGCGTGGCAACCCGGCGGTTGAATATGTCCTGAATAAAGGTTTGCCGTATGTGTCCGGGCCGCAATGGCTGGCCGACCATGTGCTGCAAGGTCGCTGGGTACTGGCCGTGGCCGGTACGCATGGCAAGACCACCACCAGCAGCATGCTGGCCTGGGTACTTGAGCATGCGGGGATGAGCCCCGGCTTTCTGATCGGCGGCATTCCGCAGAACTTCGCCGTGTCGGCGCGCCTGGGGGATACGCCGTTCTTTGTGGTCGAGGCCGATGAATACGACAGCGCCTTCTTCGACAAACGTTCCAAGTTCGTCCATTACCGCCCGCGAACTGCGATCCTCAACAACCTCGAATTCGATCACGCTGACATCTTCCCGGATCTGCCCGCCATCGAGCGCCAGTTTCATCATCTGGTGCGTACCATTCCCAGTGAAGGTCTGGTGATTCATCCGACTACCGAGCCAGCGTTGTCGCGGGTTATCGAGATGGGGTGCTGGACGCCGGTACAGACCACGGGGCAGAACGGTCAATGGCAGGCGCGACTGTCGAGCGAAGACGGCTCGCGTTTCGAGGTGCTGTTCGAGGGGCAGCTTCAGGGCACCGTCGACTGGGACATGACCGGTCAGCACAACGTGGCCAACGCGCTGGCGACGCTGGCGGCTGCGCGCCATGTGGGCGTCTTGCCGTCGCTGGGTGTGCAGGCACTTAGCGCCTTCAAGAGCGTCAAGCGGCGCATGGAAAAGGTCGCCGAGGTACGCGGCATCACTATTTATGATGACTTCGCCCATCACCCGACGGCCATTGCCACCACACTGGATGGCCTGCGCAAGAAGGTCGGCGATGCACCGATCATCGCTGTTATCGAACCGCGCTCCAACTCCATGAAGCTCGGCGCGCACCGCGACGGCCTGCCGGACAGCGTGAATCAGGCGGATCAGGTGGTCTGGTATGCCCCGCCCAGTCTCGGGTGGGACTTGAGCGCTACGGTCGCTGGAGGCAAGGTGCCTGCGGTGGTGTGTGATTCGCTTGAAGCAATCATCGCCAGGGTTCACAGCCAGGCGCAGCCCGGCACGCACATTGTCATCATGAGTAACGGCGGCTTTGGCGGTCTGCATGGCAAACTGGCCGAGGCGCTGCGATGAGCGGCCCGGAGCGCGTTACGGTGGCGATGACCGGCGCTTCAGGCGCGCAATACGGCCTGCGTTTGCTGGATTGCCTGGTGCGTGAAGACCGGGAAGTGCACTTCCTGATCTCCAAAGCGGCGCAGTTGGTGATGGCGACCGAAACCGATGTACGTCTGCCGCCCAAGCCAATGATGATGCAGGCGTTTCTGACCGAGTACACCGGTGCGTCTGCCGGGCAGATTCGGGTCTATGGTCGCGACGACTGGATGTCGCCGGTGGCCTCAGGCTCCGGGTCGCCCAGTGCAATGGTGGTGGTGCCATGCTCTACCGGTTCGCTGTCGGCGATTGCCACCGGGGCCTGCAACAATTTGATCGAGCGCGCCGCCGACGTTACGTTGAAAGAGCGTCGCCAGTTGATTCTGGTGCCACGCGAAGCACCCTTTTCCAGCATTCACCTGGAGAACATGCTCAAGCTGTCGAACATGGGCGCGGTTATCCTGCCTGCCTCACCGGGTTTTTATCATCAGCCGCAGACCATAGACGACCTGGTGGATTTTGTCGTTGCGCGCATTCTCAATCTGCTGAATATCCCTCAAGACATGCTGCCGCGCTGGGGCGAGCACCATGTTGGCGGCGATGAATAAGCTGCTGTCGATCTCGCTTGTGCTGGCGCTGACTGGCTGTGCCACTGCGCGCACGCTGGATGCGGCCAAGCCCGGTGCGCCAGTGGTGTATGCCGGCACCCGGCTGAACCTGTATGCGCTGCAGGGCGGTTGCTGTGCGGCTGACCGGTTCGGTGCAGAAGCGCCGAGCTACCCGGGCCTGGACCTGCCGGGCAGTGCGCTGCTCGACACCCTGCTGCTGCCACTTTCATTGCTGACGGCGGCCGGGGTGGGCGTTCGGGCGACAGGCGGGCTTTAGAGGGACACCAGAGCGACTACCAGCGCTACCAGTCGATGGTGATCGTTATACACAAGCCCGCTCCCACGCCCTGCGGGCAGAAGCTTGAAATCCCCGTCCACCGGACTTTTCAGGGCTTGTGTATAGCGACGAGCGCGGAGCGTGGGGACCATCATCATAGTCTGGCCCGGCGGTCATCACCTATTTGCCCAGCTTGCGCAGTTCATCCGACTCGACAATACGTTCGCCGTTCTGCTCTTCCAGCGCCAGGCGCCACATGGCGCGGGCCAGCTGGCAGGCCTCAATGGCGCCATATTTGCCGGGGATCAGTTTGGCGATGGGGGCTGCCAGTTGCTCGACCCAGCGGGTTTCGGGGCGGCTGCCCACCAGTAGCGAAGGGCGGGCGACGGTCAATTGCGGCCAGCCTTGCGCACGCAACGCCTGCTCCATCTCGCCTTTGACGCGGTTGTAGAAGGTACTGGACTTGGGGTCTGCGCCAATCGCACTGATCACCAGCAGATGGCGTGCGCCCAGCTCACGGGCACGTTTGGCGAACGCAACCACCAGCTCCAGATCAACCGCCTTGAAGGCCTCTTGCGATCCTGCCTGCTTGATGGTGGTGCCCAGGCAGCAGAACGCGATGTCTACACGGCCCGCCAGCGTCGGCAGCAGGGTGTTCAGTTCGCCGACCGGGTTCTCAAGGTGAGGATGTTCTGCCAGCGGCTTGCGCGTTGGGGCCAGCACACGGCTGACTGTCGGCTCGTTGAGCAGGCGGTCAAGCAAATGCTCGCCGGTCAGGCCGGTAGCGCCTGCGAGCAGGATGTGTTGCGGCGTCAGGTACATATCGTTCTCCTTGATACTGCTAAGCCTAGCGGCTAGTCGAGGTCTTCGCTTCCGTGCGGTTCAACGCCGTATTCAAAGCGCGTTCAGCCTGGCTTTTGCGCAACTGTTGCCAGCGCGCCAGAACTCCTTTCGGTGCCCATATCTGCGGTTCGGAGGCGTCGAAACTGTCTTCACTCTCACGTTGAGCAACATAGGCCTTTGCTTCATCGAAAGCATGTTGCAGGTCATCGGTTTCGACCAATGCCCTGGCGAATAGTGCATCGCCGAAATAAGTGAAATCGGCCTCTTCCGAGCACCCGAACGACACACGGTCGGCGCGCGAGGCGGTCATGATCAGCGTGCGCTCATCTTTCAGACCGGGAATGAAACCACCGGAATAGCAGGCTGAAATCACCACGATCTTGTCACGGTTCTTCAGCGGCGCAAGGGCTGCAGCCAGGGCGTCAGCAGGCAGGTCTGCCAGCGACAGGCGTGGCTGGTCAAGCACCAGTTCATGGTCCTGAGTACCGTGGCTGGTCAGGTAAATGAATATCAGGTCTTCAGGCCCGGTACGTTGGGCGAGTGTCTGGACCGCGCGGGTAATGGTCTCGCGCGTCGCCATTGGCCGGTCATCCATGTGGTCGCGATGATTGACCAGACTGACCTGCCCGACAGCACCAAAGCGCGATTTCAGCAGGTTGCTGACGTAGTCTGCCTCGCGCATGAACACGCTTTGCTTGCCATCGCCGCCCACGACCAGCGTGTACAGCTCGGTGGCGGGTGTCGACGCAGGCACTGCGGCCAGCGCTTTTTCCAGAAGGGTGCCTTGCACCAGCAGCCCGGCTTCAAGTGCATCCGGCAGCAACTTGCCTTTTGCGTCACGCACCCGTTGACCGTTGGCCCAGATGCCACGCTGCTCCTTGCCATCCGGGGAGATCAGTACACCGTCGCCCTCATAGGTGTCATCGGCAAACTGACCGACATAGCGGCTGCCATCGGGCAGTTGCAACTGACCCTGGCCCATGAAGCGCCAGTTGTCGAAGTCGCCCTGGTAACGGCTGCCGTCAGCACCGATCAATTCGCCTTTGCCGGTCAGGGCACCGTCCTTGAATTCACCGCTCCAGACGTCGCCGTCGCTGTTTTCATAGCGACCTTTGCCGTTCAACTGGCTGTTGCGGAAATAGCCCACATATTGGTCGCCGTCAGCACTGGTAAAGCTGCCGGTGCCCTGCAATTGACCGTCGACAAAGTTACCGCTGTATTGATTGCCGCTGGCGTCACTGCGTGAGCCTTCGCCGTTGGCCTTGCCATTGGCGAACATGCCTTGGTGCTGGCTGCCGTCTTCCAGTTCCAGTCGGCCGGGACCGTCGTACAGGCCTGCCTTGAACTGACCACGATAAAGCACGCCCTTGTCTTTCTGGGTGCCTTCGCCGTCGCGCAGCCCGAGTTTGAAGTTGCCGACATAACTCGCGCCATTGCGGGTAGTCAGCCGGCCCTGGCCGTTAAACAGGCCTTGCTCGAAACCACCCTTATAGACGTCGCCATTGCTGGCGTGCCACTCACCCTGGCCTTGGCGCAGGCCGTTTTCGAACTGGCCTGCGTACCAACTGCCGTTGGGGTAGTCGATCCGCCCCTGGCCCTGTAATACGCCGTTGACCAGATCGCCGCGATAGCGTCCGCCGTCGGGCAGGCGGCCGTCGGGTGGCAAAATCGATTCGCCATCGCCGCAGCCTGCGATCAAGAGTGTCAAAGCCAATGGAGCGAGCGCGCGCATGTGAGATCCCGAAAGAATGATTCAGTGGCGAGCCCGGCTCTGCTGGGGCAGATGTTATGGGTCACGACCGCAGGGGAGTATGCCGCAGCGAGTAAGCGGGATGAAACAGTCTGTTACGACTGTTTCATGTTTTAAACGTATTACACGAAACACAAGGTCAAGGGTTCGGCGACAAAAGCGGGTTTTTCCTGACCTTCGATCTCCAGCGTGGCGTTGGCCTTGAGCAACCATTGGCCCGGTTTTTTCTCGGTCACTTCAGTCAGTTGGACCTTCAGACGTACGCGAGAGTTGACCGGCACCGGTTGCACAAAGCGCACGCTGTCCATTCCGTAGTTGACCGCCATCTTCAAGCCTTCGGGCAATACCATGATGCCCTCCATGAGCTTGGGAATCAGCGACAACGACAGGAATCCATGTGCAATAGTCGCACCGAACGGGGTCTGTGCGGCTTTGACCGGGTCGACATGAATGAACTGGAAATCCCCTGTGGCTTCGGCGAACAGGTTGATGCGCTCCTGATCGATGGTCAGCCAGTCCGAACATCCTGCGTCCTTGCCGATGTAATGCTTGAGCTCTGTGACGGGTACGGAAGGCATGCCGCTCTCCTTGTCTGATGGGGTTGTGTATCGCACTGCCGTTGCCCGCGTCGGCCAATGCCTGCGGACGAACCACAAGATCAGCAGAGGGTTGCCGGTTGGTCAAGCAACGGCCTCAATGCGAATACCCTGTCATGACCTCTGGCGTGGCGTGTTTATAATGACGCCGATAATTCGCCGGATTCGTTTACAGGCTGGAGTCCTCATGTTGTTACGGGGTTTGACATGGCTGGTGCTGTTCCAATTGCTGGGGACTGCGCTCAACCATCTGTTTCTGTCGATATTGCCGGGGCCGATCATCGGGCTTGTGCTGTTGATGGCTTATCTGATGCTGCGCGGTGAAGTGAGCGAGCCGATCAGCATGGCCGCCAGCAGCCTGCTGCGCTATCTGCCGCTGTTGCTGGTGCCGCCTGCCGTTGGCGTGATGGTTTATGCGTCGGCCATCGCCGAGGACTTCTGGGCGATATTCGGCACCTTGACGCTGTCGCTGATGATTTCCGTGACCTTCGTCGGCTGGCTGATGCAGGCCCTCATCAGGCGTCAGGCCCGCCGCCAGGAGGCACCATGAACATGGACTGGCACGGTGCATGGATGTCGGTCATTCACCATCCGCTTTTTGGCATCGCGATCACTCTGGGGGCGTATCAGTTGGCGATGGCTGCTTACGAGCGGACGCGCTGGCTGTTTCTGCAGCCGGTGCTGGTTTCGATGGTGGTGGTGATCGGGGTTGTGCTGTTCTGTGACCTTGAGTACACCGAGTACCGCAAAAGCACTGAAATTCTGAGCACGCTGCTGGGGCCTGCGACTGTTGCGCTGGCTGTCCCGCTTTACCTGAATATGCGGCGAATCCGGCAGTTGTTGTGGCCGGTCTTGACTACGCTGGTAGTCGGCGGGGTGTTTGCTACCGGGTTGTGCGTGGGGTTCGGGGTGCTGTTTGGTGCCGACCATATGATTCTGATGACCATGGCGCCGAAGTCCGTGACTTCGCCCATCGCCATGCTGGTCGCCGAGCAGATCGGTGGCGTTGCAGCCCTGGCGGCGGTTTTTGTATTGATTACTGGCGTATTCGGTGCCATTTTCGGCCCCGGCCTGTTGTCGCTGGCCGGCGTTGATAATCCTGCTGCCCGCGGCATGGCGCTGGGACTTACCGCCCATGCGGTAGGGACATCCGTGGCATTGCAGGAGGGGGAGGAATCGGGGGCTTTTGCTGCGTTGGCAATGAGTCTGATGGGCGTTGCGACGGCACTGTTCCTGCCGTTGGCGATGTCGCTGGCCATTTAAAGGAAGCTTTTCCATGACGTTGCCACTGTTTCCATTGAACGCTGTGCTGTTTCCAGGGTGTGTACTTGATCTGCAGTTGTTTGAAGCCCGCTACCTGGACATGATCGGCCGCTGCATGAAGCAGGGGGAAGGCTTTGGCGTGGTGTGCATCACCGAAGGTAGTGAAGTGGGCGCAGTGCCGGGCGGTTACTCACTGATCGGCTGCGAAGCACTGGTCACGGATTTCCAGCAGCAGGAAAACGGCTTGCTGGGTATTCGCGTTGTCGGGGGGCGTCGCTTCCGCGTGGTCGCCGCTGAAGTGCAACGCGATCAACTGCTGGTGGCCGAGGTAGAGTGGCTGGAAGAGCCGCTGGAGCGCCCGCTGCAGGAAGAGGACGCCGACCTCGTCGCCCTGCTGGAGGCGCTGGCCGAACATCCGATGGTGGCGTCCCTGAACATGGGAGTGGCTGCCGGTGGACAATATTCACTGTCCAACCAGCTAGCCTATCTGCTGCCGTTCACCGAGAAGGACAAAGTCGAACTGCTGGAAATCGACGACCCTGAAGAACGACTTGATGCGATTCAGGAATTGCTCGATGAAATGCAGGGCGATCTGCAGGCTTGAGTCCGGGCTTTTGCTTCCATATCCATGTGCGTCGACGTAATGCATTTCCGGACGCCCCCGTCCGTATGCGCTGCTACCAGGGGCGGCTGGGCGCTGAAGTGTTGGCGCGGGGGCAAGTAGCTATGTCTGGCAGTCGCGTCAAATCCCGTCAGCGCGGTGGGTACTGTTCCAGAATTTTCGCCACAGTTGTTCGAATGGCCTGCTCTCGTTCGGTCGGGTTGCCGGCGTTGTCGTTGAGGATGCGCTCGGTGCTGCCACGCCAGACCAGCTTGCCGTCCTTGCCATCGAACATATCGATCTGCAGGGTACCGACCTTGTAGTCCACGCTACGGGTTTCGGTGCTCATCGGCCCGTTCCAGTAGCCATAACCGCCCCAGGGGTTCCAGCCGCCACCATAGTTGGTGCTGACGGTCTGCTGGCGGTTTTCGACAATCAGCCAGGCTTGAACCTTCACATCCGGCCGGGCACCGGCAGCGGCCATGCGCAGGCCGCGCTGGTCGAGCTGTTCGCTGATCGATTGGCGAATGCGTTGCTCGGTCAGATCGCTTTTGAGCCGAGGGTCATTGTCCGGCTGATACTGAACGGCGGGTTCTTTCCAGCTCCAGTTACGATAGCCGCCGAAATCGCGTTGGGCATCGAAGTCGCGATTGATCGAATTGCTCTGACAGGCAGCCAGCAGCAAGGAACAGGACAGCAGAACAATACGGCGGAACATGGCAGTTCTCCGAAGTCACGAAGGGGGGTAGGCCGTCAGGGCCTGTTGCACGGCCTGACGTAATGCGGTGCTGCGGTCTGCCAGATTATTGCTGGCGCGTGCGTCTGCGCTGGCGCTCCATACCGGTTGGCCGGTGCGCGCGTCGATCAGGTTGATCTGCACCACCATCACGTTTTCCCGGTACGTGCGCACCACCGGCACGCTGGCGTATCCGCCGTAACCGGGCCGGTAACCATCGTAGCGGCCGTATCCCATGCCGCCGCCGTAGTACGGATCGTAATCCTCACGTACCTGACGCAGCCGGGTTTCCTGGCGGGTCGTGGCACTGACGTAGAGGTCTGCCGGTTGATTGCCGCGAGCAGGTCGCAAGCCACGCTGATCAAGACCATTGCTGACCGCTTCGACCACCTGTGCCGAGTCCACCCACGCCGTACCGGGCGGCAACTGGCCGTTGAGCCAGCCCCAGGACCGATACCGGCCATAGTCACGCGGCGGCGCGGGGTAGGCGCTCATGTCCAGTGTCTTTGCCGCTTGCGGTGGGGCGGGCGGCATGGGCAGCGAGCTGGCCACATACGGATTATCGCTCTGGCAGGCGCTAATCCCCAGCAGACCTGTCCCCAGAAGCATGGCAAACCAGGCAGCACGGTATTTCATGGTGGTATCCGCAGTGAATGTCAGACCGGACGGCATATCCAGTGCAGGTATCGACCCAGCCCGGCAAAAGCGGGATGGCGCCGATGCGCCAGTTCCATTTCCAGTAGATCGGTCAGCCCGGCCCGAGCCTGGAACTCGACCGGCATGTAATCGTGGAACACTCGCACGCCGCTACGGGTTTCGACTTGCCAGAGGCCTTCAAGTTGCGTCGCCAGCGCCCGAGGGTCGAGTGGTTGCTGTGGCGTCAGGCTCTGTTTTTCCCCGGCCATGTCATTTTTGCGCATCTTGCGGAAATGACCCTTCAACAAGTTGCGATAGATCAGCGCATCACGGTTGTAAAACGCCAGTGACAACCATCCGTCAGCTTTGGTCAACCGGCGCAGCACCGGAAGAATCGCGTACGGTTCGGCCAGCCACTCCAGCACGGCGTGGCACAGCACCAGATCATAAGTGTCGCTCAGTAATTCAGGCAGCGCCTGCCAAGGGGCCTGAATGAAGGTTGCCGTCTGTCCGGCAGCGGCAAAGCGCTGACGTGCACCTTCGAGCATCGGCTCGGCGGGCTCGGCCAGTGTTACCTGGTGCCCTTGTTCGGCCAGCCACAGCGACATGTGCCCCAGCCCGGCACCGATATCCAGTACGCGAAGCGGTCGCAAGGGCAGGGTTTCGGTCAGGTCGGCCTGCAGCACTGCCAGGCGAATGGCACCCTTGGCACCCCCATAGATTTTTTCTGCAAAGCGAGTCGCCAACTGGTCGAAATGACGATCACTCACTTGGCAAATCTCCGCTCGCTGTCTGCCAGCTTGTCGCGCACGACGGTTTCCATGTCCAGCCCCAGCTCGCTGCACAGCAGTAACAAATACAGAACGATATCGCCGACTTCCTGACCTGCGTGCTTCAGCTGGTCGGCAGGCAGTTCGCGGGACTGGTCTTCGCGCAGCCACTGGAATATCTCCACCAGCTCGGCCATTTCCACGCTGGCAGCCATGGCCAGATTTTTCGGGCTGTGAAATGGCTTCCAGTCATTCTGGTCGCGAATGCGGTGCAGGCGTTGGGTCAACTCGTCGAGGTTCATCGTGCTCTCCTGAAGACGCATAGCTTCAGGGGAATCAGGGCACCAGGCAAGTGGGCAGTGAGGTTTGTTCAGCCGTTGAAGGGAGCAGCGCTCCCGTCACAGGTCTTTATGGGAGAGCGTTATTCGGCTGCTGGCTGCCAACTGCCGACCATATGCACGATGCCCTCCCGACCTTCGACACGGAACTGACCGTGAGAACCGGCAGCGCTGGCGGACAGTGTCACGTCGGCAGGCAGGCGCACCGGCTTCTGGAATTGCACGCTGATCTCGACATTCGAGGCCGGCAAATGCTCGCCCAGCGCCGCAAGCACACGGGCCTTGAGCCACATTCCATGGGCGATGGCGCGCGGGAAACCGAACAGCCTGGCGGTGGGCGCACTAAGGTGAATCGGGTTGTAGTCACCTGATACCTTGGCGTACTCGCGCCCGGTCTGTGCGGAGGCCCTCCAGCTGTCCAGTTCGCTGACGGGCAGCGGTACAGGCTCGGGATGTATGACAGGCGCATCTTCCAGGTGTACGGCGGTGCAGAGCATGGTGCTTTCTTCTTCCCAAAGAAGCCCCATGCCGTCCTCGGCCTGAGTGACCAGCGTGAAGGTCGCGCCTTTGGCATGTGGACGCAAGTCGGTGGCCTGAACGCTGATATAC
>NZ_LJPW01000084.1 GCF_001400735.1 Pseudomonas caricapapayae | reverse complement strand
GGGTGCAATTTCGTGGCGCGGACGGTCGGAGTTGACGACGTGTTGGGAAATGGGCATTATTCGCTCCAGAACTTATTTGTGTGTGCAGTTGAAAGAGCCAGGCCGCGAACCTGGTTTTTTTTCGCCTGCGATTTGGTGTCCGGCGCATCCGTGGTAGCTTTTTGCTTCCAAACGAAAAGGCCATTGGAGGCCGGACATGAATGAAATCGACGATCTATCACTTGAGATAAGCTGCGATGAGTGCGGCAGCACCTTCACGGAACTGGTCAGAGACGCGAAGCTCAAGGGCTTTATTGTCTGCCCCGGCTGCGGGGAAAAAGACGAAGTAGATGACGCCTTTCTTGAGGCTGCCGTCCTCGCCCAGAAGCAGTTGCTTGACGCTAAGGCAAGCATCGAGACTGACTTTGGAAACCTTTTTAAGGGCAGCAAGTAGGCCCTCAAGCTCTTTCAAGCCGGGCTGAGTTTCTATAGCTACGCTCAGTTCGGTATTGCTCATTTTCCAAGTCCTCTAATCGCCCCTATCGAGGCCCTTTTTGTGTTCCACCAGTGAAAGCAGCGGCGCTTTGCGCTTCATCTGCTCCAGCTGGGTCTGGAACGCGAGCGATCTACCTGCTTCCAGGTATTCATGCGTCGCGTATTCGAGACTCCATCCAAGCTCGGCGCTTAACTGCCGAACCTCGTCCTGAGCCCCCTTCTCCAGCATGTCGAAGGTTCTTTCAGGCATTGGCCCTCCATAGGGCCTTTAGGCCGTCTTATCATTGGAACCAAGGTTCATTTCCCGGATCAGCTCCGCTGCGCCAAGGCGGCGCGCAACCATGGAAAGTTCGTGCACATACGTCGCGAGCTGCATGCCTGCGCGCTTTGCCTCCATCCGCAGATAGCGGACGTCTTCCGGCTTGAACCGGGATTTGATTACTTCACTGCGTTTGTGGGATGGATCGTCATAGGCCATTGATGGGCTCCTTGTGGCTGATGAATGGGTTTAAGCGGCGGACTTTCTGGTTGTGGCCGAGCAAAGCTGGCGAGCGGTGATTTTTCCGCCAGTCAGTTCCTCAGCCAGGAATGCTTTGTTCGCGCCCATGGCATGCGTGCCGTTGAACCAGTACGAGACAGCGGCTTGAGATACGCCCAGAGCGGCGGCGGTTTTTGCTTGCCCGCCAAAGAACTCGACGAGCTTTTCAATGGGGGTCATAGCGATAACTCCTGATAAGCGTGCTTATATCCTATTCATAAGAAGGCTTATTTGCAAGCGTATAAGGGGCCTTATAAATTGCTACGCATGACGACACTTGCAGAAAGACTAAAAACAGCCCGATCGCACGCCAAGATCACTCAGCGAAAGCTCGCGGAATTGGCTGGCGTAGAGCAGCCCGCGATATCTCAAATGGAGAGTGGGAAAACTCTGAATTCGGTACATCTTGTGGCTCTGGCCAAGGCTTGCCGAGTGAGGGTTGAATGGCTTGCGGATGGAGCCGGAGAAATGGTCGGCGAGCCATCCAACGTCGAAATGGTCGACCAGCCGACTCGGATGTACCGCTACCCTGTCCTGAGCTGGGTGACCGCAGGCGAATGGTCGGAAGCGGTTGAGCCCTACGCACCCGGTGGCGCTGATGAATACGAGGTCTCGGAGTACAAGGCCAAAGGTCCGGCGTTCTGGCTGGTGGTAAAAGGCGACTCGATGACGGCAACTACTGCCCCTTCGATCCCAGAGGGCTCACAGATACTTGTCGACACTCAGGCAGATGTGCGACCGGGTAAATTGGTGATTGCGAAGATGGCCGGCAGCAACGAGGCGACATTCAAGAAGCTGGTGGAGGACGGCGGAGTCAGATACCTGAAGCCGCTGAACCCGGCCTACCCCACTGTGCAATGCTCAGATGACTGCAAGATCATTGGGGTGGTGGTCAGGTCGCTGACGAAATTTGCGTGAGCGTCGGGCCATATGGCGCGGCGGGGATTTGTAATAGGCATTGCGCCTAAAAGGAGATCCAAGTGGACGATCAGCAAGACCAAACGATGAGGCACGTCAAGGCTGGCTCCTACATGGATGAACAGGTCGATCAGTTCGACGCTTTTGCCATTATGTGGAACAACACCGACGCCATACACCTCACGTTTGGGCGAACCTCTATAAACGTGAAAACCTCTATCTACCGCACAGGAGCAGGCACAACCACAAGGGATGCGGGTGAAATAGATGTCTTCAGGCTAGACGTCGGAGCAGTCACGATGCCCATCGAAACCGCTAAGGATCTTGTCGACACACTTTCTAAAATGATCCTTCAGGCGGAAGATCGGAGGGCCAATGGCGAATAACGCACCCATCGTAGGAGATTCCTCTGGTAGAGTATTATCTGGCCACCAAGCATGGGGGGGCGGCCCACCGGGCGGAGGAGGAAGCGAATTGGAACAGCGCGTCAGTAAACTGGAAACTGCGACTCAGGAAATCAGAGACAAGCTGGTTCGAGTCGAGATGCGTCTGGAAAATATCGAATCAGGCATGGCTACAAAGCTTGACGTGGCAAGCCTTGCCTCTAAGGACGACCTTGCGGATTATGTCCGCGCAAGCGGGAAAGACATTCAGGATCTAGCGATCTCTTTTCAAAAAAGCATCAACGAACAGACTTGGAAATTCTTCGCCGTTGCCACAGGGCTGGCCACTTTAGCCTTTACAGCAGCCAAATTTATCCATTGATCATAGCTCCTTACGAAAGCCCGGCCCGGCGCCGGGCTTTTTCGTTACGCCTGGGTTGGGCGCGATGTTAGAATGATGGCTCTCATACAAGGAGTCTGTAAATGAGCACATCGGACAAATTCGCAACCGGCATAGGCCTTCTGCTTCTACCTCTCAACATCGCGCTAGGAGCGGTCCAGATATTGGCTATTTATAGCGGCGTTCAGCACTGGCTAGGCTGGCACTGGCTCTTCTGCTCTCTAGTGGCAACTATTCTGGTTTTCTTCCTCCGTATTAATTTTTTGAACTGCATAATCGGTGTGCTTGGGGCTCACTATGCATGGCATTGGTCCTGGGTCGCATCAATAGCTTTGTTCTTAGGAATGTTCGCCCTGATGATTGCGATCGCGGTTACAGCGGGCGCCGCCGAAAAACTGTTCCGCTGGTAGGATTCTACCTCTACCCCAACCACCTGCTCGCCTGATCCGACAACAGATCCCTATTCCGATACATCCTGTTCAGCTCGACCCAGCCCGCCACTGAGCGGGCTTTTTTATGGGCGCGATAAAAAATATAAGCGTGCTTATTGACGACAAAGATAAGTGAGCTTATATTTCACCCATCGAGACGCGAAACAGCCCCTCAACAGGCCCAGCGGATCGAACCGCTCTTTACCACCGCCAAGATCCTCGCGACCGACTACCCCAGACCCGATCTGGTAAGTGCGAGCAACAAATAGTCGATCCCATGCCAGCTCTGGAACTGGCCGTGACTTCCATATGAGGTCACGCGAAACCACGCAGCCAAACTGGCAAAGCATCGGACACGAAATGTGCTGTCGCCAGTGAGAGAGGACTCGGAAGTGCTGCGGGGTGGAGATCGAACTACCGAGGATTTCTCGGGTGTTCAGCCAAGGCCACCGTGGCGGGTAACGGGGCTCAGATAGACCCACAGATTTACTGATGCCGCTTCTATGAGGCGGCATTGGAAATCCACGGGAGTCACAAAATGCTCAATATCAACGAAGACGATCTGAAAGCCGCAATCGTAGCCAAGGTATCTGATGAACTGCTGCGCGATGGCGATGACCTTTCCGGAATGGTCGCTGCGGAACTCAAGAAGCGCATCGACAAAATCTTCAACGAGCGCGTAACGGCGCAGATAGAAGTCGCGATCAACGAAACAATCAACGGCTCGTTTGAGCGTGAATATCGCCGGGTAAACACCTGGGGCGAGCCAGAAGGTCCAGCCACGACTATTCGCAAGGAGCTGGAAAAGACCGTGAACGCTTACTGGTCAGCCAAGGTTGAACCGCGCACAGGCAAGGCCGCAACGAGCGACTACAACACAGTCACCCGAGCCGAATACATCATGACTCAGGTCTGCGCCGAAGACTTCACGAAGGAAATGACCCAGAGCGTGCGCAACGTATCGGGCGCCCTGAAAGACGGCCTTCGCATCCAATTGGCCAAACAGATGGACACCATGCTGGACGGCCTCTTTCACATCAAAAGCCTTCAGGACCAGGGCAAGGTCGAGAAGCCGTATTGATCATCCTCCTGCGCATTCACAGAGTGCGCAGCGGGATGCGGATGAGTACACGCCGCGAAAGCGGCCCCCTGCGTCAACGCAACAAAGCAGATGAATGCGCAGGCTGATGCGCAATAACTGACTGGCACCCATACCGGCATTGCTTCCAGCCGGACATGAGCGTGGCGACCACGGCTCAGGCTCTGGTCAAGGTCAGGACAGTCGAAAGCCGGAGATCAGCACCGGCCATCTGCACCCCCTCCAACACCCCCGAACCTCTCCGACTGAACCCTCTCCGGTGCCTGTATGTCCTCTATCCGTTCTTGAGTGTTCAGTCGAAGGGGTTCACTGATCAAGGAGCATGAGAATCATGGCTCGAACCAAATACACAGTTGAAAAGGTTCTGTATTTCGCCAATCAGAAAAGCGCGCTCCATGTCGGCCCGAACGAAGTGAAGATCGATTCAGACCTGCACAGGACGGTTCAGGCTCTCGTTGAGAAAGGCGACATTCACCTGTGTGGGACAGACGACTCTGGCGAATATTTCAAAACCACCAAGTCAGGCGAAATTCATCTTCTGAAATTGCAGATCGCATGGCGCAAAGCTCATCAGAAAGACGTCGCCGACCATCAGGCGGCACTTACCTTGCTCACCGCATAACCCAGCTTCTGGAGGCGACCATGAACGCAGCAGCAAAGGTGTTGCCTCCTACAGGCACTCCGACATACATCCCGCTTACCAATCCGCAGCGACTATGGGTCGAGAGGAGCGCCGATCTTCTGGTGGTGCACGGCGCTGACATCAGGTTCAAGCGCCGCGGACACCACGAGCGGTCGGTGACTCACGCCGAGTACCTGACCGCCCTGCAAGACCACCTGAACCAGCGCCAGATCGACGGTGAAGACCGGGAAGACCTGTTTGCACAGTTGGTGCTGGCCAACTTCTTCGGCATGGCCAGCGGCTCTCTGGCGGGTTACCTGATCGGCACCGGGCACCCGCGCGGAAAGCTTTTTGAAATTGCAGAGGGCCTTTTGCGGCCCCTTGCGGCGGACGGTGTCATTGCTGATTTCGAGGATTCTGAACTGTGAGCCCGCACATCCTCATCGACAAGATGCTCGACGCCATCGGCGAGTACGACAGCTTAGACCCGACCGGGCTTGAGGCGCTGCGCCTGATCACGGCCTTCTGGCTTGGCGGCGCTATCACCCTCGAAGAATTCAACCATTACTGCGCCCGTCAGCGGAAAGCTGTTCTGTGTGCGCCAAGGAGAGCGGCATGACGATTGACTGGAGTAAGGCGCCGGAAGGCGCAACGCATTATTACAAAGGCTCGCCGCAGCCTTGGCGCGACCTTTCTGGCTACAACTGGAAGTACTTCATGAATGGAAAGTGGCATTTATGCCCTTCGTGCTGCACCTCGGCTGAACTCATGCGGGAGTTGGGCAAGGTATTGTTCGCCCTGCCTCTGCCTCAGGCTTGGAATGGCGAAGGCCTGCCGCCTGTTGGCGATCGTGTAGAGCGCGCTTTCAGCCATAGCACATGGAAATTGACGACAATCTGCGGGCATTCAACGGATGGGGCCTACGCAGCATTTTATGACGGTGACGGACTCATGGGATGGGCGGACAAATGCAAGCTTCGCCTCATCCGCACCGCCGAGCAGATCGCGGCTGAAGAAAAGGAAGCGGGCATTCAGGAAATGCGCCTTGCGGCAGGATCGCTTAACGACTTTCCTTTCGTGCAGCTTTGGGACGCTGGCTACCGCAAGCAGGTGGCGCAATGAGCCAGCCCGCCGTGAAATCCCTGATCGACGAGCAGCTGGCCGAGGTCGCTGGCATTGATCCGGCTGACGTGATCAAACGCGCCGAACGGCTGGGCTTTATTGGCTGGCCGATCAAGTCTTACCGTGAGCCACAAGGCCCGTGGGTACATCGCTACAGCAAGGATCAACGCAGTGCGAATTCCTGATCCGATACAAATTTCCATGAGCCGCGCAGAGCGACTGGCTGATCAGTACGTCGACGAGAACACCTGTATGGAGTGTGGCAAGAAAGTCGACTACGAGCTGCTATGCCCGTCACCAACCGGCGATGGTCCAGCCGTTTGCGTCGAATGTCTTGGTTTCGACCCTTTCGCACAGCAGTAACCCCTTCCCTATTCAATCGCAGCGCCCGCATGGAGCGCGAGGATTTCCTATGTCCGCAAGAAACGTTGCGCCCGTCTCGCACGAGCAAAATTTGCATGTGCTTCCGCATGCCGCCACCTCGACCAGCGCCTTGGTCCTCGACGGCGACAGCCTGGACAAGATGATGCGCCTGGCTGAAGTAATGGCCACCGGGCGAGCAACTCTGCCGAAGCACTTCAATGGCAATTCCGCCGATTGTTTGGCCGTCGTCATGCAGGCCATGCAGTGGAGGATGAACCCTTTCGCCGTCGCACAGAAAACACATCTGGTGAATGGCGTGCTGGGTTACGAGGCGCAGCTGGTCAATGCCGTCATCACTACCTGCGCACCTGTGGTGGATCGCTTGCACTACGAGTGGTATGGCAACTGGGAAAAGGTGATCGGCAAGTTCGAGATCAAAAAAGGGGACAAGGGCGAGTATCGGCAGCCGGGCTGGAAGCTTGCCGACGAGGAAGGCCTGGGCGTGAAGGTTTGGGCGACGTTCCGCGGAGAAGACGAGCCCAGGGTGTTGGAGCTGCTACTGGCCCAGGCGCGTACACGCAACAGCACGCTCTGGGCCGACGACCCTCGCCAGCAGCTCGCGTACCTGGCGACCAAACGCTGGTCCCGCCTCTACTGCCCTGACGTGATTCTGGGGGTTTACAGCCCAGATGAGCTGGAGGAAAGCACCCCTCGGTACCGTGATGTTTCCCCACAGCCGGAGCAGCAAGGGTCCGAGCTTCCCGCCTACGAAAAAGACAAGTTCGAAACGATGTTTCCCAAATGGCAGGAGGGAATCGACACCGGAAAGACCGACACCGAAAGCCTGATCGCCTTCTTGGAATCGAAATACACCCTCAGTGCCGATCAGATCGACCGGATCAACAAGATGGCTCCTATCGCCGGAGAAACCGCATGAAGACGCATAAAGTCACCCAGGGCAGCGCCGAATGGCATGCACTCCGCGCCAACTATCGCACCGCCTCAGAAGCTCCGGTGATGATGGGCGCATCCAAGCAGATGAAGCGCACCGAGTTGCTTCATGCCAAGAAGACCGGTCTGGACCGGGACATCTCGTGGTGGGTCCAGAAGTACTTGTTCGACAAGGGTCACGAAGCCGAAGCGCTGGCCCGTCCGATTCTTGAAGGTCGAATCGGCGAAGACCTGTTCCCGGTTGTGGGCACCGAAGGCGACCTGCTGGCCTCCCTCGACGGCTGCACAATGATGGGCGAGATCGTTTTCGAGCACAAAATGTGGAACGAGCAGCTCGCCGCCGACGTGCGTGCAGGTGATCTGGATGCGCACTACTACTGGCAGTTGGAGCAGCAACTGCTGGTGTCCGGTGCCGAGAAAGTGATTTTCGTTTGCTCGGACGGGACCGAAGACAACTTCGTCTCGATGGAGTACTTCCCGGTAAAAGGCCGGGCGGCGAAGCTGGTCGCCGGCTGGAAACAGTTCGAAGTCGACCTTGAAGCGTATGAACCAACTGAGGCCGTGGTGGAGGCAGTTGGGAAGACCCCGGACGCGCTACCGGCCCTTCGCATCGAAGTCACCGGCATGGTCACTGCGAGCAACCTGGAGCAGTTCAAGGCCCATTCGCTGGCCGTGTTTTCTGCGATCAACACTGACCTGCAAACCGACCAGCACTTCGCTGACGCAGAGAAAACAGTGAAGTGGTGCGGCGAGGTCGAGGAGCGCCTGGAAGCGGCCAAGCAGCATGCGCTGAGCCAGACGGAAACCATCGACGCCCTCTTCCGCACCATCGACGAAATATCGGAGCAGGCCCGTCGCAAGCGCCTTGAGCTGGACAAGCTGGTGAAAGCTCGCAAGGTGGCCATTCGCGAAGAGATCGTTCTGAAAGCGAAGGCTGCTCTGCGGGATCATCTGGACAAGATCAACACCTCGTTCGGTGGCAAGGTGCGGCTGCCGGAGATCCCTGCGGACTTCGCCGGCGCAATCAAAGGCAAAAAAAATATCGCCAGTCTGCGTGACGCCGCCGACTCTGAACTGGCCCGTGCCAAGATCGAAGCCAGCCAGATCGGCGACGGCATCCGCGCCAACCTGGAAAGCTTGCGCTCCCTGGCCGTGGATCATCCGTTTCTGTTCAACGATGCTCAGCAGATCGTGCTCAAGAACAATGATGACCTAGTGGCTCTCATCAAGGTGCGGATCAACGAACACAAGCAGGCCGAAGAAGCGAAAGAGTTGGCGCAGCGTGAGCGTATTCGTGCTGAAGAAGCAGCGAAGCTTGCGGCGGCTGCCGAAGCAGAGCGAGTCGCTGAAGCTGAAAAAGCGAAAGCCAGCGCGCCTGCGCCGCAAGCTGCTGAGGCGCCCAAGCCGGTCGAACAGGCATCGCCAAGGATGTCAGCTGTTGCACCTTCACCCAAAGTGCCGTCCAAGCCGACAAAGCTTGAAGCAAACGTCACCGACCTTCATGCGCTGGTGAAAGCCGTGTACGAAGGTCGGGCACCAATATCGGTCCTCACAGTGAACTGGGGCGCGCTGGACGACCTGGTCCACATTCAAGGCGATGATTTCCAAATGGACGGAGTAACCATCACACAGGTGGCAGCATGATGATTACCGAACTGAGCGCCATCAAGCGCAACAGCGTCGAATCCGCGCGCTTGGCTGTGGCCATCGCGGAGTTCGAGCGGAAAGACGGCAAGATTCAGCAGGTGGGCGTGTTCAAGCCAGAGCCGCCGCCAAAGCGCAGGGACTGGATCGACCCGGCAACGGTGCTGAACCGCAAGCCCCCTGTCATGAGTCGCCGCGAAAGGAACACGCTGCGCAAAATGGCGGCCGAGCTATGAAGCGCCGCAAGCACAACAACTGCTTTGCCCGCGCCGAACGCAGTTGTCGCGCCCTGCTCAGCACCAACCACGTCGCCGTGGTTAACATAGACCCCAGCGGTTTGCAGATCATGGTGAACTGGAAGAGCCACAAGCAGATCCGCACCCTGGCCATTGCGAACGCCCTCTTTGACTTCTCATACCGATGGACCATCTACATCAGCGCCATGTGTCGAGACGAGCGCGGCGCTGAGTATGTAAAGTCCGTGGAGATATCGCCTGAGGGCCTGCACAAGGTCGACAGGCTGACTGATGCGATTGAGCATTACTACCTGGAGCTGCGCGGCAGCTGCAACCAGAACCATCTGGTGGCCTCTGGCTGGATTGCGATTCCTGCCGAGGTTTCGCTCGACGAGGCGCAGGCGGCGAAGCTGTTCTATGCAGCTGGGGCTTGGCATCAGGTCAAGGCAGCATGAAGCGCCTTCAAAGCCGCGTCCGCCACGGCAAGCGCCAGCAACATATTCACTTGCCGCCCAGCGGCTACACGGAGCTGATAAATGGCCATGACCCAGAAACAGCGGGACGATCGACGGCGCGAGAAGGAGCTCAGAATGGGCTCGGAAGATCTTCGGATCAAAGCACGCTACGGCGAAAAGCAGATGGCCCGCGACATCATGGAGTGGACTAAAGACAGCGAGCAGGCATCCGTGATTCTTGCCAGTCTGCGTTACATGCACTCGCTCGGACCTGCGGGCGCCCGCGAGGCTACGACCACGGCGTCAGAAGCATCATGAGCAACCCTGATCGTGATGAAGCTGACGAGATCGAAGCGCCAGCAACAGTTTCGTAACCCACCCCCCCCCAATCAATTTGCCACCACCGGACACGGAGGGCGGCGCATGCAATGGAAATTCTAATAACGCACCGTTTTCAGAGCAAAGATGTGACGCCCGAGCCGCCCCCGATTAGCTACACTTTTTAGTGTTGAACGAGGACGTTATTAAACAGGCGATCAGAATCTTAGCTGAGTGGATGCCATCTTCGTGAACGGGCGGCCTCCTAGCCCTGCTTGTTCATGGAGTTCTAATATGAGCTTCCTGCTGGCATCAAAACAACATTTCACGTCCTTGAGATTTAAAGCTAATTGCCACCCCACGGGTATTTTTGGCGGAAGCACTCCACCGCTGCTCCAAAGAACATCTTGAGAAAAATTATAAGTTGAGGTTCTTCCATGGGCCATCTCATTACGAAATTCGATCGCCGCGTCCACCGCTGGATACGCCTCATTGATGCTTAATTTTTCCAGACCGACAGCTTCTCGTAGGAATTTGTATTTATTCCACACAGAAGTCCTATCCTTTTTGTCGCTCCAAGCAACAAATCCTTTCAGATTTCCCAAATGGTTGAAATATGCTTCAACCAAGAAGCTAGAAAGAACCAAGACGTTCAGAAGGTTATAGGCTTGGCCTTCCTCACTAGATTCAGCTGCTGTTAGAGCGGCCTTAGCGCCTGCGTGTAAAAACGTGTACGTGAAAAGCTCAGTTGCCCCTGTGACGTTCACCAGCATTTCCTGCTCCCAGCTTCCATCCCTTTAGTTGAAACACCAATACCCTACTTCAACGACTCACGCCACCTTCGGAATCGATTATGAGCCAGCTCCACCAGA
>NZ_LJPW01000161.1 GCF_001400735.1 Pseudomonas caricapapayae | reverse complement strand
AACTGCGTAAGTAATTTGACGTGCGAACCTGCCATCGTGCTGGGTGCGTTTAGCTCAATTCACTAGTGGCAGGACTCAGCGGCCTTGACGAGAAAGATCGGTGATCTCTCGTGAAAGCCGTTGAGTTACTATCGCAAACACCGCAAGTTCTTGCCAAACATAAATTTTGCTGACTTTTATTTGTACGGAGTCATCGCGTCAAGCAAAAAAAGCGCGATGCTTGGCATGGTAGTCTTGGAAGAAATCAGCTACCTGACATACCGAAAGATGCAACTTTAGAGCTTCTGAGGGCGAGAGGTGTGTTCTGTTAAACATGTTTCCATCAGAAAAAATCACTTCATAATTGAAGAAATGAGTCATGCCATCTGGGGACGAGTGACTGTATTCTCTAAGCAGGAACTCCTTGGCATCTTCGGCCGTATCAAATACAGACGGTTCTCCTATCAGATAACTCGTAATTTGAAATTTCACGGGAAGCGCAGCAACTCCTGCGATAATCCTCTGAATATATGAGTCAAGAACGGAGCGCCCGACAATTTCTACAAGCCTCTCCGCGATTACAAGCTTTTTGTCCCTAGTGAGCAGGGAGCTCGCGTTGTCTGCGATTCTCGCTTTCTCTTGCTCAGATGCAGAGTCCGCATAGTCAATAGGGATGCCACAGTCCGCCCAAGCTTTACATATGTTGTTTTTCGGGATGTAAAAAAGATCGATACCTCTACTTCTTACCAGTTCCTGTGCCGGCTGAGTAAAATCCCCCGCCGAAATTATTCCTAGTACCCGTGCGGTTGGGTATGTGTCTCGCATGGGCACTAATTTTCCAGAATCATCTCTCGCCTTGTCTTTTGAATGGCGCGCGCCGCGACGCCAGAACGTCTCGAAAAACGCAAGCGGGATACCTTGCTTATCGTCTGTGCCGCCCAACTCCAATACGAAGTCGTAATCGACTCCGTTTCCGTCTAAATCAGACCATATGATTTTACCATTGCGACTCTCCCTAGCTCTGAACCTGTGATCCAGGTACAAACCCAGGTTTGAAGCAACCGACTGCAATAGTCCTTCCGCTATGGTCTCCTCAAACCAATCCCCAACCACTTGGCCCAACTTATGTCCGCTGGAAGATCTTGCCGATGGTACAAAGCTCATAAATACTCCTTTATGTGAGATGCCAAAGCTTTAGCCAAAAGTGGAGGTACGGCGTTACCTACCTGATCATCTTGTGTAAGATACCTTGCCTTGCGAGTTAAATTCCCAAAGAACTGGTAGTCGTCATCGAAGCTTTGGAGGCGAGCTGCCTCCCGTGTGGTCAGGCCCCTTGGCTGCCACGGATGCAATATGTCAGTGCGAAAATTACAAGTTACTGTTCTAGAGGCAGATATTTCTGAAAGCCTGAAAACATTATGTTTCTTTGTTCTAAGTTCGATTGGTAAAGATCGAATATCACCGCCCTGGGGCATCGCGGAATATCTTTCGATTATTTTTTGGCTATGGGATGTCGCTCGGTGATTAAAAAGCATCCCTGGCTGTCTGTCCCCGAATATTGACTTTTGATATTCATTCATGGGGGCTAAATTATTTGAGATCTCGCTACCCTCTCCTTGCTCTATCCTGGGTAGACTAGACAATGCATCCTTCACCGTCACGTGCGGGTGGTAGCCGACGTTAAACAGATCGTTATTAAAATCGGCATGGAAAGAGTGCGTAGGGAACGGCATTGGAATCTGCCTCCCCGAGCTGGTTCCGATCATGATAAAACGCGGCCGTGCCTGAGGTACTCCGAAGTCGGCTGAGTTAAGAATCTGATAAGAAACCTCGTATCCTGCATTAGTGAACTCGTTGCAGATTGCCTCTAAAACCAAGCCTCCCTGCATAGAAACAATGCCGGATACGTTTTCAAAGACGAAAATTTTTGGCTTTAATATTTGCACAATTCTTACGAACTGTTTGAAAAGCTCGTTTTTAGGGTCATCTGGCAAGCGAAGTCCGGCTAGACTGAAACCTTGACATGGCGGACCTCCGATAACTACGTCTATCCGCTTGCCATCAGTTAGCGTCGAAAGCTCATCTGAAGTAATTGTCGCGATATCTCTGCAAATGGCATTTACACTTTTATGGTTGTGTTTGAATGTGTCAATTGCCTGCTTATCGAAATCAACAGCTAAAACCGTTTCAAACCCACCAGCTTTCCTAAATCCCTCAGTAAAACCGCCAGCTCCGCAGAATAAATCCACAGTGTTAATTTTGCTCATTATCAATTCCAAATTTATAAAATGTCACTACAAAGCAAGGCGAATCGTGGATTAGTAGGCCACGAGAGGCTGATTATCGGAGACCTGATTCGTCCACCCTACGCTCAGTAACGGCCCGAAATAGGCAATGGGGCATCCGTCAATCGAGCCAAGTCGCAATTCCCGCAGAGCTTACAGAGGGTCGCTGCCGTAGAAAACCCCTTGCGGTTCAATGAGCATGCTGATCGGCCAATATCTCGAAACCGTGCTTGAAATGTGGAGGCACACCATAGCTACAAGAGGCAGGCAAATCCAAGCCGCAGTATTGACGTTGCACAGCGTCTGAAACGGCTCCCGACGCGCGAAGAGCTATCTACTATCTTCCCTACGATGTTTCAGCTTCGCTTAACATCTAGCGCCGACAGCTTTTATGCGGCGCATATGGATTTGCGAGCTGCGCTCGGTATGCCCTTCGCGGTATGGGCTGATCTATGGGCTGAGGTGATTTCTTAAAAAACCATATTTTACAAAGAGATAAGACGTCAAAGGTCGGCTTGTGGCCGGTTTATCGGGTCAGCACGCAAGGCAGTCGGGCTGCGAAAGCATCCGCTTTGTACGCGAGCTAGGCACTCGCCTATACGGCAAGCTATTGCGGATCATTCGCGTCACGGTAAGGATTTAGTGCTCACTTCCCCGCGCCAATGATTGCTGAAAGCGAGAGACTTCCGGTAGCCGCTGTCTGGATGTGCTCGCTCCACCATTTCATCATCGGACGCCTACGCTCGATGTAGTCAGCGCGGTTATAGACGCTCCGTACCTCGTCCTTGTCGACGTGCGCGAGTGCGACCTCAATCAACTTCGGGTCCCATCCATGTTCGTTCAGTATGGTGCTCGCCATTGAGCGCATGCCGTGGCTCACTAGACGCCCCCTCGAACCCCATCCGTTTGGGCGCCATATTCGCAGTCTGGCTATTGCAATGGGTACGCGGATTTCGATCTGCCGGGAACACATACTCACGGTGCCCACTGAGAGGCTTAATAGCCTCCAAAGCTCAAGAGCTTGTGGGGTGAGCGGAATAACATGCATACGACGCTTTTTCATCCGTTCCGGAGGGATTGTCCATACCTTTTTCTCAAGGTCCAAGTCTGCCCAGCGAGCCGTAGCCGCTTCCGCTGGACGAGTCATGGTGTGGAGTTGCCACTCAATCAAGCAGCGTGTGGTTCTCTTTATGCTATTTGCGATAGCTAGCATCAGTTCTTTAAACTAATCGGGCGCGAGCGCTAGCATGTTTTGTTTCTTCGGCTTCTTGAAGACGGAGCGGATGCCACTGAGGAGGTTCACAAATATCAGCCCGGAGTTGACCCCGTAGGTCATGATCTCGTTAAATCGTTGGCTCAATCGTTTGACGGTTTCGAGGCTTCTTTTGGCCTCGATTGGGCGAAGGATCTTGATAACCATCGGAGCAGTGATTTGAGAGAGCGGCGTTGTTTTCATGCTTGGGAAAACATGGAGCGTCAGCGATCTCCAAATGTCTTCGGCGTAGGCTTTGGTTACGGAGTCTTTCTTCAGCTCGAACCAGGCAGTGGCCACCTTCTCGAACGTGTGTTCAGTCTCAGCAAGTTTGGCTTGCCTTACCTCATCACGCTGGGTTTTGGGATCAGTGCCCAAAGCAAGCAACTCACGCGCCTCTGCGGCTTTCTTACGGGCGTTGGCTAACGAGAGGTCGGGGTATGGACTAAGCGCCATGTTGATACGGCTTCTGGTCAATGGCTCGCGGTAATTGAAATTCCACATCATCGAGCCGCTGGCGCGTACTCGAAGTTGCAGGCCGTCGCCGTCGCTGAGGACGAAGTCTTTACCAGTTGCCTTGACTGCCTTGAGCTGGCGATCGGAGAGGCGGGTTGCGTTAGTAGGCATGAGGGCTACCTCCAGCACCGCTTTGGTATCCTGAAAATAGCATTTGGTAGTCCGGGATACCACCTGGGATACCAAAGCGCCTGGAACTCAGAAATCCTCCAAAGCCCCCAAAAGAGCTGAAATCCTCGTATTTGCTGGATTTCAGACACAAAAAAAGACGTCCTTGGACGTCTTTAGATGATGAAGTGGTGGAGCCGGGGGGATTTGAACCCCCGTCCGCCAGTACTCCGCTGTCGGTACTACATGCTTAGCCGTGTCTATTAAGTTAACCCTCAGCGACCCGACGGGCAGGGTGCTTTGGGCGAGTTGTGTAAGTTTTAGTCGCTTCGTCCACAACGTACTAGGCGACGATCCTGTTCTATATGACAATCATTTCGGGTTTACAGGCATCCCCTGATGATTGCTGGAGCCGAAGCTACCAGAAGGAAGGCTAGCACCGCTTACGCGGCGAGAGCGTATTCCCCGTAGGTTTCGTCATTGGCAACTATAGAAAGTTGCAACAGTGGATTTACGAGTTCTGTTACCAACTCGGCATGCACCTAAAGTTTCATCACCGGCGTCGAATCCAAATCGGCCCCGAGACTGCTTTCGCAATCGCTGGGGCGGAGTGTACGCCAATTGGCGTGGCACGTCGACCCGTCTGCTGCAATCGTTCAGGCCAGCCTGAGTGGCTGGCCTGCTCGAAGGTTTACTTGGTGCCTTCGTTGCCCGAACCGGTATTTTTCAGGGAGGTGATGGTCTTGGTGGTGATCTCGATGCATTTTTTCTCGTCGTTCTGCGCTTGGGCCGCTTTGGCGTTCTTCACAGTAGTCTCGAGCATTGCCTTGTTTTCGGTGCTCAGGTTGGTGCCGGACGAGGTGTGGTCGTTTTCGATGGTCTTGATGTTTGCGGCGCACAAATCATCGGCGGCAAAAACCGGCGAAGCCAACAGGGCGGCGCTGAGGAACAATCCAGTGAGGGCGGTACGCTTCATGTGTCTCTCCTTATAACCTGTGGACTCGGTATGGCCGGTATTTGAGGCCGTCGCCCGAGGGTTTGGAAAGCCCGTTTAGCAATTGGGCCTGAAGAGTTGACTGTTACGTAACGCAGGCGTTCTATTTTATTTTCGGAATAATGCGAAATAGCCACATTGGGCGTTCAAGCACCAAAATGAGGCGATCTTCGTTGAGGGGAGGCGAACAGGTTGATACGGGAAGAAGGCGGCGCTGAAAACATTAAGATGAATGTGAGTGCCAAATGTCAGGGGCAGGACATTTGGCACCTGCGAGGGCCTGGAGCTAGTCGTCCTTGCCCTTGGAGCGCACGGCACGCTGCAGCTCACGGTCCGAGTCGCGTTCGCGCTCGGTGTGGCGCTTGTCGTATTCCTTTTTACCTTTACCCAGCGCAATTTCGCACTTGATCAGGTGCTCCTTCCAGTAAACGGAAAGGGCCACGCAGGCATAGCCTTTCTGTTGAACCGAGCTGGTGAGCTTTTCGAGCTCGCGCTTGTTCAGCAGCAGTTTTCGGGTGCGTGTCGGGTCAGCGATGACGTGCGTGCTGGCAGTCTTGAGCGGCGTGATGTGGCAACCCATCAGCCATGCCTCACCATCCTTGAGCAGCACGTAACTGTCGACCAGCTGTACCTTGGTGGCACGCAGGCTTTTTACTTCCCAGCCAGCCAGGACCAGACCGGCCTCGAACTTGTGTTCGATGAAGTAATCGTGACGCGCCTTTTTATTTTGCGCGATGGTCCCTGTAGGGTGTTTCTTGAGCTTAGCCATAGGGGGCGCATTATAGGGAGTTGCATCAATGTCGGCTACGGGAAAGCGCGTGCTTGAGCACAAAGGTTGAATCCCGGACAATGCGCGATCTTTTTTGGCTGGGCGTTTCGATAATGTCGACGGACAAGGTTTCGGTCCACGGTAGCTGGGCAAGTCGCTGGGTGTTCATCCTGGCTGCCACCGGTTCTGCCGTGGGGCTGGGCAGTATCTGGAAATTCCCGTACATGGTCGGTGCCTACGGTGGCGGTGCCTTTGTACTGGTGTTTCTGGCATGTATCGCGCTGATCGGTATTCCGGTCATGATCGCCGAGACGCTGATTGGCCGTCGTTCGCGGCTCAGTCCTGCGAATGCGCTCAAGACGCTGGCCCAGGAAGCGGGGCATTCGGCGCGTTGGTCCTGGGGTGCGTTCGCCGGAATGATCACGGCTCTGCTGATTCTCTCCTTTTATAGCGTGGTGGGCGGCTGGTCGCTGGATTACATCATCGACATGGGGCGCGGCGATTTTCAGGGTGTGTCGCCGGATCAGGTAGGAGCCTACTTTGGTGCAGTGATTGCCGATCCCTGGCGTCTTATTCTGTGGCACACCATTTTCATGCTGCTTTCGGCGGTGGTGATCGGCAAGGGTGTGGAAGCCGGTCTGGAAAAAAGCCTGCGCATCATGATGCCGATGCTGTTCCTGCTGATGCTGGCGCTGTTGGGCTACAGCCTGACCACCGGGCACTTCATGGAAGGCGTGCATTTCATGTTCGACTTCAACCCCGACAAGGTGCTGGATGGCCTGCTGCCCGCGATGGGGCATGCATTCTTTTCTCTGAGCGTCGGTGTCGGCTCGATCATGGTGTATGGCGCGTACATGACCAAAGGCGCGTCAATCAGTACCACAGTGGTCGGCATTGCGCTGCTCGATACCTTCGTTTCGCTGTTGGCCGGCCTTGCGTTGTTCCCGATCGTGTTTGCTGCGGGTCTGAACCCGAGCGAGGGGCCGGGCCTAATGTTCGTTACGTTACCTTACGCGTTCGGCAACGTGGCATTCGGGCAGTTGATGGGCATCGTGTTCTTCGTGCTGGTAGCGGTCGCGGCCTGGAGTTCGGCGATTTCCTTGCTTGAGCCGATGGTTGCATACCTGGTCGAGCGCACTCGAATTCGCCGTGCCTGGGTGACATTCTGGCTGGCGTTTACGTGCTGGTTTGTGGGGTTGGGGACGGTGTTCTCGTTCAATATCTGGCAAAAGGCCAAGTTTTTCGTGAACGATGGGGGCGTATTTCACCTCTACCAATGGGGTGCATCCACTGGCCTGGACTTCTTTGGAGTCATTGATTTCTTAACCTCGCGGATCATGTTGCCGCTGGGTGGGTTGTGTTTTGTGGTATTCGCTGGTTGGGTGATGGGCCGTGAGGCGGTGCGCGACGAATTGTCGATTCGCAGTCCGAGGCTCTTCAACCTGACGTTCTTTTTGATGCGCTACGTGGCGCCGCTCGGCATTCTTGTGGTGTTTGCCGCTCAGCTCTGGAAATGACGCTCACATGACTACGCATATACAACGTTCTGCTTTACTGCCGTACCCGGCCGGGTTTCTTTATGACCTGGTCAATGATGTGGCCCGTTATCCCGAGTTTCTGCCGTGGTGCTCCTCGGCTACCGTGCTTGAGGCCAGTGAAGCGCAGATGCGCGCCAGCCTGGAGATCGCCAAGGGCGGTCTGAGTCAGAAGTTCATGACGCGCAACACGCTCGTGCCTGGCGAGTCCATCGTGATGGACCTGGTTGAGGGGCCTTTCGAGCAATTTCATGGGGTCTGGACGTTCAAACCGCTAGGCGAAAAAGCCTGCAAGATCAGCCTGGATCTGTCCTTCGATTATGCGGGCACTATCGTTCGCGCCACGCTAGGGCCACTGTTCAATCAGGCGGCCAATACGCTGGTAGACGCATTCTGCCAGCGGGCGAAAGAGCTGCATGGCTGAAGCTACGATTCAGATCGAGGTGGTTTACGCCTCTGTGCATCGCCAGGTGTTGATGGCGGTAGAGGTCCCGGCAGGGTCTTCGGTGCGTCAGGCGCTTGAACTCAGCGGTATGGAGCGGGAGTTCCCCGAACTGGATCTGGCGCACTGTGCTGTGGGCATCTTCGGCAAGGTGGTCGTCGATCCTTCCGCGCGGGTGCTGGAGGCGGGTGAGCGAATAGAGATTTATCGCCCGTTGCTGGCAGATCCCATGGAGATCCGGCGTTTGCGCGCCGCCAGAGCGCGAGAGAAACGAACGCTCCCCGGCTGAACGCTGACTGAACGAAAGGTATAAAAAAGCCCGGCATGCCGGGCTTTTTTTCGAGCGCTTGTGGACTAACGAGAGTTGGTGTCCAGAGGCTCTTGGGTCGGGACAGGTACGGTCTCGACGCTGTCCACGTCTTTCTGGATCTTGTCCAGCAACGAGCCTGGCTTGGCCGGTTCTTCAGGTTTCTGCTCAGGCTGATTCTCTACCGGGGCAGTGGTATCGCTGCCTTTGCCAAGAATGGCTTCATCGCGGCTGACACCGGGCATAAAGTCGCCAGACAGGCTCACAAGCTGGTCATTGCCGTTGAATATTAGGCTGACACGCTCCTGCTGGCGTTCACCGCCACCTGGCTGCAGGCTGTACAGGTAATCCCACCGATCGGAGTGGAAAGTGTCGGTCAACAGGGGGTTACCCATGATAAACCGTACTTGCCGTCGGGTCATTCCGGGGCGTAACTGGTCTATCATGTCCTGCGTGACGACATTACCCTGCTGGATGTCGATTTTGTAAACCCCGGGGAATGAACAACCGGCGAGTGCGAGCAGTCCCACGAAGGTGAAACTGGTTAGCAAGAGCTTGGTGTTTTGCATCGGTGGGCGACTTCCACTATCTTGGCTGGGACAACGTAAACCCCGATCATACCTGCATTAAGAGAAGCTGCGAAGCAGCGTCTGCGAGAAAGCTGACCATGGTTGAAAATAGCGAACTACGTAAAGCAGGACTCAAGGTAACCCTACCAAGGGTTAAAATACTCCAAATGCTCGATTCTGCCGAGCAGCGCCACATGAGTGCCGAGGATGTCTACAAGGCGCTTATGGAGGCTAGCGAGGACGTCGGCCTGGCCACGGTTTACCGTGTCCTGACCCAGTTTGAAGCTGCTGGATTGGTGGTGCGCCACAATTTCGACGGCGGTCATGCTGTGTTTGAACTGGCTGATGGCGGCCATCACGACCATATGGTCAACGTGGAGTCAGGCGAGGTGATCGAGTTCTTCGACGAAGAGATCGAGAAGCTTCAAAAAGCCATTGTCGAAAGACACGGTTTCGACCTGGTGGACCACAATCTGGTGCTTTACGTCCGCAACAAGAAGGCGTAAGCCAGACGGCGTAAAACCAGCAACAAAGGCGACCCGGGGTCGCCTTTGTGCTTTCCATGACTCAGCTTTCTGGTCTGGACTCAGCTTTTAGCCGTAACGACCATCTTTTTGGCGTGCGCCAGAGATTCCCTGGTCAGGTCGATGCCGCCCAGCATTCGAGCCACTTCTTCTATACGTTCAGTTTTGCTGAGTTTGGAGACTGCGGTGCGCGTTGCATCGTTGTCCCTTACCTTGTGCACAAACAGATGTTGATGACCCTGGGCCGCAACCTGTGGCAAGTGAGTGACGGTCATGACCTGGCCGCGCTCGCCCAGGCGACGTAGCAATTGCCCTACGATTTCGGCAGTCGGCCCGCCGATACCCACATCGACTTCATCGAATACCAGCGTCGGTACCCGTGAGGTTTGTGCGGTGATGACCTGAATCGCAAGGCTGATACGCGACAGTTCGCCACCCGACGCGACTTTCGCCAGCGCCTTGAGGGGTTGGCCGGGGTTGGCACTGACCAGTAGCTCTACCTGCTCCAGGCCATGAGGTGATGGTTCTGCACTGGCGTTGGCTTTGAGGTCGATCTGGAAGCGACCGCCGGGCATGCCCAGTCGATGGATTTCCTGCTCTACAGCGCTGGCCAGTGTCGTTGCCGAATTGCGGCGCAGGTCGCTCAGCTCACGGGCCTTGTCCTGATAATGCCGGGCAAATGCCTGAACTTCGTGTTGCAGGCGCTCGATGGATTCGTCGTTGGCATTCAGGGTTTCTATTTCATCCAGCAGCTTTTGTTGCAGCGTCGCCACTTCGCCTGGCTGGATGCGGTGCTTGCGCGCCAGCGTGTAGATGGCATCAAGGCGCTCTTCGAGTTGTTGCAGCCTGGCCGGGTCGGCATCGAAGTGATCCAGAAAGCGGTTCAGCTCGCCTACGGCTTCTTCTACCTGGATTTGTGCGCTGGACAGCAAGCCGGTGGCCTCGCTCAGGGCGGATGGCGAGTGGTCTACGCTGCCGAGCCGATGCAGGCTGGCGGTCAGGGCATTGAGCACATTGCCGGAATCGCTTTCACTGCACTGCTCGACCACCTGTCGGCAAATGCTCAGGAGGCTTTCGGCGTTGGTCAGGTCCTTGTGTTCCTGTTCCAGCTGTTCAAGCTCGTTTTCGCCCAGGCTGAGGCTTTCAAGCTCTTCGAGCTGATAGCTCAACAGCTGATGACGTGCGCGCTGCTCGTCCCCTGAGTTGGAAAGGCGCTCAAGCTCCTGACGCGTTTGCCGCCAGCGCTGCGCGGCGAGGTGTACCTGTCGGGCCAGATCGGTCGCACCTGCGTATTCGTCCAGCAGGCGCCGGTGAGTATCGGTCTTGAGCAGCGACTGATGCTCATGCTGGCTGTGGATATCGATGAGCAGTTCGCCCAGCGCTTTCAGGTCACCCTGAGGGCAGGGCGAGCCATTGATATAAGAGCGGGAACGACCTTCGGCAGTAATCACCCGGCGCAGGATGCAGGGACCGTCGTTGTCCAGATCGCGCTCTTTCAGCCAGGTCTGAGCCTCGGGAATGTCGCACAGGTCGAAGGTGGCCAGGATGTCGGCCTTGTCGGCACCCGGCCTGACCACGCCGCTGTCGGCACGGTCGCCCAGCGTGAGGCCCAGGGCGTCGAGCATGATCGACTTGCCGGCACCGGTTTCGCCAGTGATGACGCTCATGCCTCGATCCAGTTCAAGGTCAAGGTGTTCGACAATGGCGTAGTTGTGTACGGAAAGGTGCACCAGCATTGAGCGGCTCCCGGGCTGTTTGTCTGGTTATTTATACAGTGTTTTATTTGTCTCTGACAATGCCCTCGCTTAGCTCGATTTGATCGGTTTGCAGTAGTTTTTAGTCGCTCTTGTGTCAGGTCGCAATTTTTCGCTGCCCTGGAATCCGGATTATTTGTCAGGGAATGCGTATCTCGATCGCATGAAACCCTTGAAGCCGGAAATTCCGATCCCATATAGGTGGGCAGAAGCGCGAATCGGGATCGCGGACGTTTTTAGAGGAGAACATGTATGGCTGACGAACAGAATCTGGATGCGCAGGCTCAGGATCAGGCTGCCGAGGCGGGCGTGGGTGAAGATCTGACAACCCGCGTGCAGGTGCTCGAAGAGCAACTGGCTGCTGCGCAGGACCAATCCCTTCGCGTGGCTGCGGATCTGCAGAATGTCCGCCGCCGTGCCGAACAGGATGTTGAAAAAGCGCACAAGTTTGCGCTGGAAAAATTTGCCGGTGATCTGTTGCCGATCATCGACAGCCTGGAGCGAGGCCTTGATCTGTCCAGTCCGGACGATGAAAGCATTCGCCCCATGCGTGAAGGCATCGAGCTGACCTTGAAGATGTTCCAGGACACCCTCAAGCGTTATCAGCTGGAAGCCATCGATCCGCATGGCCAGCCGTTCAGTGCCGATCAGCACCAGGCGATGGCCATGCAGGAAAGTACCGACGTCGAGCCCAATACAGTGCTCAAGGTATTCCAGAAGGGTTATCAGCTTAATGGTCGTCTGCTGCGTCCGGCCATGGTCGTGGTCAGCAAGGCACCATCGCCTGCAACGCCGTCAATCAACGAGCAGGCTTGAAATCAGCTGTAAGGCCCCCATTTAAAGGTCAAGCGTTTAAGAGCTACCGCACGGTGTAAGCGCACCGGCGGCAACCACATCCAAGTTTTGCAAGTTTCGGGAGAGTCAAAGATGGGCAGAATTATCGGTATCGACCTGGGGACTACCAACTCCTGCGTCTCCATTCTGGAAAACGGTAACGTCAAGGTTATCGAGAACGCAGAAGGTACTCGTACCACACCTTCGATCATTGCTTATGCCAACGATGGCGAGATTCTGGTGGGTCAGTCCGCCAAGCGTCAGGCCGTTACCAACCCGCACAACACGCTGTATGCGGTGAAGCGTCTGATCGGTCGCAAGTTTGAAGAAGATGTCGTTCAGAAAGACATCCAGATGGTCCCTTACAAGATCGTCAAGGCTGACAACGGTGACGCCTGGGTTGAAGTGAATGGCCAGAAAATGGCGCCTCCTCAGATTTCCGCCGAAATCCTGAAGAAAATGAAAAAGACCGCCGAAGACTATCTCGGTGAAGCGGTTACCGAAGCGGTCATCACCGTTCCGGCCTACTTCAACGATAGTCAGCGTCAGGCAACCAAGGACGCTGGCCGTATCGCCGGTCTGGACGTCAAGCGCATCATCAACGAGCCTACCGCGGCCGCTCTGGCTTACGGTATGGACAAGGCCAAGGGCGACCACACCGTCATCGTTTATGACCTGGGTGGCGGTACTTTCGACGTGTCGGTCATCGAGATTGCCGAAGTCGATGGTGAGCACCAGTTCGAAGTGTTGGCCACCAACGGCGACACCTTCCTGGGTGGTGAAGACTTTGATATTCGTCTGATCGACTACTTCGTCGACGAATTCAAGAAAGAAAGCGGCATGAACCTCAAGGGCGATCCGTTGGCGATGCAGCGTCTGAAAGAAGCTGCTGAAAAAGCCAAGATCGAGTTGTCTTCCAGCACTCAGACCGAAGTCAACCTGCCGTACATCACTGCAGATGCAACCGGTCCAAAGCATCTGGTCGTGAAAATTTCGCGCTCCAAGCTGGAATCGCTGGTTGAAGACCTGGTTCAGCGCACCATCGCCCCGTGCGAAATGGCGCTTAAAGATGCTGGTATCGACAGAAGTAAGATCAACGACGTGATTCTGGTCGGTGGCCAGACGCGTATGCCGCTGGTTCAGAAGCTGGTTACCGAGTTCTTCGGTAAAGAAGCGCGTAAAGACGTCAACCCCGACGAAGCCGTTGCCATGGGTGCTGCCATCCAGGGCGCCGTGTTGGCTGGTGATGTCAAAGACGTTCTGCTGCTCGACGTCAGCCCGCTGACTCTGGGTATCGAAACCATGGGCGGCGTGATGACTGCGCTGATCGAGAAGAACACCACGATTCCTACCAAGAAATCCCAGGTGTTCTCGACGGCCGATGACAACCAGAACGCGGTAACCATTCACGTACTGCAGGGTGAGCGTAAGCAAGCCGGTCAGAACAAGTCTCTGGGCAAGTTCGACCTGGCCGAGATTCCACCTGCTCCACGTGGTGTGCCACAGATCGAAGTGACCTTCGACATCGACGCAAACGGCATTCTGCACGTTGGCGCGAAAGACAAGGCTACCGGCAAGCAGCAGTCCATCGTGATCAAGGCCAACTCCGGCCTGTCCGAGGACGAGATTCAGCAGATGGTTCGCGATGCTGAAGTCAACTCCGAAGAAGATCGCAAGTTCGAAGAGCTGGCCTCTGCCCGTAACCAGGGTGATGCGCTGGTCCACTCGACTCGCAAGATGATCGCTGATGCGGGCGACAAGGTCACCGCTGAAGAGAAAACCGCAGTAGAGGCCGCACTGGTTGCGCTGGAAGCCGCTATCAAGGGCGACGATAAGGCTGCCATTGAGGCCAAGGTCGAAGAACTGTCGAAGGTTTCCGCGCCAATTGCTCAGAAGATGTACGCCGAGCAGGCTGAAAACCCTGAAGCAGCGGCCAAGCCGGCTGAAGAAAATGCCAAGGCTGACGACGTTGTCGATGCCGAGTTCGAAGAAGTGAAAGACCACAAGTAAGCGCAGGCTCACTTGAACGCCGGTTGACCTCTTTCGAGCGTTGACTGGTAGGATGTCGCCGCGCGGGAGCTTGCTCCCGCGTTGGCGTGTCTGGAACAGGCAAAAATTTCGGCGTGTGGAGTCGCTCCGCATGCCTCGTGGCAAGATCGCGACGCTCCTGCGTGGCGAATCATTCTGCCGCTTTCTCGGCCGATTCATCTGGCCGTTGAACGAAGACCAGGATCGTTGAATCGACGTGAGTTGGGTCCGGGCCTGTATGGGGCTCAACGAGTTTGGCGGGGCTCAGGAGAGCTTTCGCCAAACGTCCTCAAAAGTGCGGAAGAACTATGGCAAAGCGTGATTATTACGAAGTGTTGGGAGTGGAGCGAGGCTCCAGCGAGGCGGACCTGAAGAAGGCTTATCGTCGTCTGGCGATGAAGCATCACCCTGACCGCAACCCTGATGACAAAGCATCGGAAGAGCTGTTCAAAGAGGCCAATGAGGCCTACGAAGTGCTGTCCGACGCCAGCAAGCGCGCTGCCTACGATCAGTATGGTCATGCCGGTGTCGACCCGAGCATGGGTGGCGGCGGTGGTTTTGGTGGTGGTGCCGGTGGTGCCAACTTCTCCGATATCTTCGGCGATGTGTTCAGTGACTTCTTTGGCGGCGGCCGTGCTGGTGGCGGCGGCGGTCGTGGCGGTGCCCAGCGTGGCAGCGATTTGCGTTATACGCTGGAGCTGAATCTGGAAGAGGCGGTTCGCGGTACTAACGTGAATATCCGCGTTCCGACGCTGGTCAACTGCAAGCCATGCGATGGCAGCGGTGCCAAGAAGGGCTCATCGCCTGTTACCTGCCCTACGTGTGGTGGTATTGGTCAGGTCCGCATGCAGCAGGGTTTCTTCTCTGTGCAGCAAACCTGCCCGCGTTGCCACGGTCACGGCAAGATCATTTCCGACCCGTGCGATTCGTGCCACGGCGAAGGTCGTGTCGAAGAGTCCAAGACGCTGTCCGTCAAAGTGCCGCCAGGTGTCGATACCGGTGACCGCATTCGCCTGTCCGGCGAAGGCGAGGCGGGTGCTCAGGGTGGACCGACCGGCGACCTGTATGTTGTGATCAATGTGCGCGAACACGCGATCTTCCAGCGTGACGGCAAGCACCTGTTCTGCGAAGTGCCAATCAGCTTTACCGATGCGGCATTGGGTGGCGAGCTTGAAGTGCCAACGCTCGACGGCCGCGTCAAACTGAAAATCCCCGAAGGTACTCAGACCGGCAAGCAGTTCCGCCTGCGTGGCAAGGGTGTTGCTCCGGTGCGTGGCGGTGGTGCTGGTGACTTGATGTGCCGCGTTGCAGTCGAGACCCCGGTCAACCTGAGCAAGCGTCAGCGTGAATTGCTCGAAGAGTTCCGTACATCGCTTGAAAGCGACGAATCCCACTCTCCCAAGGCCAGTGGCTGGTTCGAGGGTGTGAAGCGTTTCTTCGGCGATCTGTAAGGTTTATCAACGGGAGCAGGGCATGCGACGTATTGCTGTAGTGGGCGCCGCCGGGCGCATGGGCAAGACCTTGATCGAAGCGGTTCAGCAGGCACCTGGTGCCGGCTTGACCGCCGCTGTCGATCGTCCTGACAGCACGCTGGTGGGTGCTGATGCGGGCGAGCTGGCTGCGTTGGGTCGTATCGGTGTGCCATTGTCGGGTGACCTGGCAAAAGTGGCGGACGAGTTCGACGTGTTGATCGATTTCACTCACCCCTCGGTGACACTGAAAAATCTGGCGTTCTGCCGCAAAGCCGGCAAGGCCATGATTATCGGAACGACGGGTTTCAGTGCTGAAGAGAAACAGCGTCTGGTCGAGGCGGGTAAAGACATCCCGATCGTGTTTGCTGCCAATTTCAGCGTCGGTGTAAACCTTTGCCTGAAGTTACTGGACACCGCTGCCCGCGTTCTGGGTGACGAGGTCGATATCGAAATCACCGAGGCGCACCACAGGCACAAGGTCGATGCGCCTTCCGGTACCGCCTTGCGCATGGGTGAAGTGGTTGCCAGTGCGCTGGGGCGCGACCTGGAAAAGGTTGCTGTTTACGGGCGTGAAGGCCAGACCGGCGCGCGTGATCGTCAGACCATCGGTTTCGCGACCATTCGTGCCGGTGATGTGGTCGGTGACCATACCGTGCTGTTTGCAGCGGACGGAGAACGGGTCGAAATCACCCACAAGGCGTCCAGTCGCATGACTTTTGCCAAGGGGGCCGTACGGGCTGCAATGTGGCTCGACGGCAAGGCTCCCGGGCTTTACGACATGCAGGATGTGTTGGGTCTGCATTGATTTCATACAGGGCCATTCGTGGTCCTGTCGCATTTCCCCGCATTTCAGGCTCATTGGTGGTAGACCAAAAAGGGCCTTTTCTGTAAGCTACAGCTTTAGTGTGTCCACTAAAAGCGCGCAGATGATTCCATAAGAAAGCGGGGTGACGTAACTACGTCATTCCGCTTTTTTGCAGCCTGCGATCGCCCTTTCAGGTTTTATTTACGGGAGGTCTTCTTGACTAAGCCAGCCATACTCGCCCTTGCTGATGGCAGCATTTTTCGCGGCGAAGCCATTGGAGCCGACGGTCAGACCGTTGGTGAGGTGGTGTTCAACACCGCAATGACAGGCTATCAGGAAATTCTTACCGATCCTTCCTACGCCCAGCAGATCGTTACCCTGACTTACCCGCATATCGGCAACACCGGCACCACCCCTGAAGACGCAGAGTCTGATCGTGTCTGGTCCGCCGGCCTGGTCATTCGCGACCTGCCTCTGGTAGCCAGCAACTGGCGTAACAAGCTGTCCCTCGGTGATTACCTGAAAGCCAATAACGTTGTTGCCATCGCCGGCATCGACACGCGTCGCCTGACCCGCATTCTGCGTGAGAAAGGCGCCCAGAACGGCTGCATCCTGGCCGGCGATAACATCACCGAAGAGGCAGCCATCGCCGCTGCTCGCAGCTTCCCGGGCCTCAAGGGCATGGACCTGGCCAAGGAAGTCTGCACCAAGGACACCTACGAGTGGCGTTCCAGCGTCTGGGATCTGAAAACCGACAGCCACCCTGAAATCGCCGCGTCCGAGTTGCCTTATCACGTGGTCGCCTACGATTACGGCGTCAAGGTCAATATCCTGCGCATGCTGGTCGAGCGCGGCTGCCGCGTGACCGTGGTGCCTGCACAAATGCCTGCCAGTGAAGTGCTCGCCTACAAGCCGGACGGCGTTTTCCTGTCCAACGGCCCAGGCGATCCGGAGCCGTGCGACTACGCCATCAAGGCGATCAGGGAGGTGCTGGAAACCGACATTCCGGTGTTCGGCATCTGCCTCGGCCACCAGTTGCTGGCGCTGGCCGCGGGTGCCAAGACCGTGAAGATGGGCCACGGCCACCACGGTGCGAACCACCCGGTCCAGGATCTGGACACCGGTGTGGTCATGATCACCAGCCAGAACCACGGTTTTGCGGTGGATGAAGCGACCCTGCCGAGCAACGTTCGCGCCATCCACAAGTCGCTGTTCGACGGCACCCTGCAGGGTATCGAACTGACCGACAAGAGCGCATTCAGCTTCCAGGGTCACCCTGAAGCGAGTCCGGGCCCGAACGACGTCGCGCCTTTGTTCGATCGCTTTATCGAAGCCATGGCCAAGCGCCGCTGACCGGTTGCCTTGAGACTGTAATACGCAGGTGCCCAGGGCGGCCCCGGACTCGGTGTCCGGTCGCTGCCGCCCAGGCCACCTCAGACAAATGTTCAAGACGGCTTGCCGACTGACCTGCGGATTTGAGTGACAACCCATGCCAAAACGTACAGATATTAAAAGCATCCTGATTCTCGGCGCCGGCCCCATCGTGATCGGCCAGGCCTGTGAATTCGACTACTCCGGCGCCCAGGCCTGCAAGGCTCTGCGTGAGGAGGGTTACCGCGTCATCCTGGTGAACTCCAACCCGGCCACCATCATGACCGACCCGGCCATGGCCGACGCCACCTACATCGAGCCTATCAAATGGCAGACCGTTGCCAAGATCATCGAAAAAGAGCGTCCGGACGCACTGCTGCCGACCATGGGCGGCCAGACGGCGCTGAACTGCGCACTGGATCTGGAGCGTGAAGGCGTTCTGGAGAAGTTCGGCGTCGAGATGATCGGTGCCAATGCCGACACCATCGACAAGGCTGAAGACCGTTCGCGTTTCGACAAGGCCATGAAGTCCATCGGCCTGGCCTGCCCGCGCTCCGGCATCGCGCACAGCATGGAAGAGGCCAACGCGGTTCTTGAGAAACTTGGTTTCCCTTGCATCATTCGTCCGTCGTTCACCATGGGTGGTACGGGCGGCGGTATCGCGTACAACCGTGAAGAGTTCGAAGAAATCTGCGCCCGTGGTCTGGACCTGTCGCCGACCAAGGAACTGCTGATCGACGAATCGCTGATCGGCTGGAAAGAGTACGAAATGGAAGTTGTCCGTGACAAAAAGGACAACTGCATCATCGTCTGCTCGATCGAAAACTTCGACCCGATGGGCGTGCACACCGGTGACTCCATCACGGTTGCTCCGGCACAGACCCTGACCGACAAGGAATACCAGATCCTGCGTAATGCCTCGCTGGCAGTGCTGCGCGAGATCGGTGTCGAAACCGGCGGCTCCAACGTTCAGTTCGGCATCTGCCCGGACACCGGCCGCATGGTCGTGATCGAGATGAACCCGCGCGTATCGCGCTCCTCGGCACTGGCTTCCAAGGCGACCGGTTTCCCGATCGCCCGCGTTGCTGCCAAACTGGCAGTGGGTTACACCCTCGACGAGCTGTCGAACGAAATCACTGGCGGCAAGACCCCCGCTTCTTTCGAGCCGTCAATCGACTATGTCGTCACCAAGCTGCCGCGCTTCGCATTCGAGAAGTTCGCCAAGGCCGATGCCCGCCTGACCACGCAGATGAAGTCGGTCGGTGAAGTCATGGCCATCGGCCGTACTTTCCAGGAATCCCTGCAGAAAGCGCTGCGCGGTCTGGAAGTCGGCGTTTGCGGTCTCGATCCGAAGCTGGACCTGAGCCACCCGGAAAGCATGAGTACGCTCAAGCGTGAGCTGACCGTGCCAGGCGCCGAGCGTATCTGGTACGTCGCCGACGCGTTCCGCGCAGGCATGTCGGTTGAAGACATCTTCGCCATGAACATGATCGACCCCTGGTTCCTGGTGCAGATCGAAGATCTCATCAAGGACGAGGAAAAGGTCAAGACACTGAGTCTGTCGGCAATCGATCGCGACCTGATGTTCCGCCTCAAGCGCAAAGGGTTCTCTGACGCGCGCCTGGCCAAGCTGGTCGGCGTTACCGAGAAAAACCTGCGCACTCATCGTCACAAGCTGGATGTCTTCCCGGTCTACAAGCGCGTCGATACCTGCGCCGCCGAGTTTGCAACCGACACCGCGTACCTGTACTCGACGTACGAAGAAGAGTGCGAAGCCAATCCTTCGACGCGCGACAAGATCATGATCCTCGGCGGTGGTCCTAACCGCATCGGTCAGGGTATCGAGTTCGATTACTGCTGTGTACATGCTGCTCTGGCGCTGCGTGAGGACGGGTACGAGGCCATCATGGTCAACTGCAACCCGGAAACCGTCTCTACCGATTACGACACCTCCGATCGCCTGTACTTCGAGCCTGTCACTCTGGAAGACGTGCTGGAAATCGTGCGTGTCGAGAAGCCGAAAGGCGTGATCGTTCAATACGGTGGCCAGACGCCGCTGAAGCTGGCGCGCGCACTGGAAGCCGCCGGTGTGCCGATCATCGGCACCAGCCCTGACGCCATCGACCGTGCCGAAGACCGCGAGCGCTTCCAGCAGATGGTCGAGCGCCTTAATCTGCGTCAGCCGCCAAACGCCACCGTGCGCAGCGAAGACGAAGCCATTCGTGCTGCAGCGAAGATCGGTTATCCGCTGGTGGTGCGTCCGTCCTATGTACTGGGCGGTCGTGCGATGGAAATCGTTTACCAGGAAGACGAACTCAAGCGTTACCTGCGCGAAGCGGTTCAGGTGTCCAACGACAGCCCCGTGCTGCTGGATCACTTCCTGAACTGCGCCATCGAAATGGACGTCGATGCCGTCTGTGACGGTACTGATGTGGTGATCGGCGCGATCATGCAGCACATCGAACAGGCCGGGGTTCACTCTGGTGACTCCGCATGCTCGCTGCCGCCGTACTCGCTGCCTGCCCACATCCAGGACGAGATGCGCGAGCAGGTCAAGAAGATGGCTCTGGAGCTGGGCGTTGTCGGCCTGATGAACGTACAGCTGGCACTTCAGGGCGAAGACATCTATGTCATCGAAGTCAACCCGCGTGCATCGCGCACCGTGCCATTCGTTTCCAAGTGCATCGGCGTTTCCCTGGCGATGGTCGCTGCCCGCGTAATGGCCGGCAAAACCTTGAAAGAGCTGAACTTCACCAAGGAAATCATCCCGAATTTCTACAGCGTGAAAGAGGCGGTGTTCCCGTTCGCCAAATTCCCTGGCGTTGACCCGATCCTTGGCCCGGAAATGAAGTCGACCGGCGAAGTGATGGGCGTGGGCGATACCTTCGGTGAAGCGTTCGCCAAGGCCCAGATGGGTGCCAGCGAAGTGCTGCCAACCGGCGGCACTGCGTTCATCAGCGTGCGTGACGATGACAAGCCACTGGTTGAAGCGGTCGCTCGCGACCTCATCAATCTGGGTTTCGAAATCGTTGCCACCGCAGGCACTGCCAAACTGATAGAAGCGGCAGGTCTGAAAGTACGTCGCGTCAACAAAGTGACCGAAGGCCGTCCGCATGTGGTCGATATGATCAAGAATGACGAAGTCACCCTGATCATCAACACCACCGAAGGTCGCCAGTCGATCGCTGATTCCTACTCCATCCGTCGCAATGCCTTGCAGCACAAGATTTATTGCACCACTACCATTGCAGCAGGCGAAGCGATCTGTGAGGCGCTCAAGTTCGGTCCAGAGAAGACCGTACGTCGCTTGCAGGATCTCCATGCAGGATTGAAGGCATGATCAAATACCCAATGACCGTTCAGGGCGCTCGCGCCCTGGAAGAAGAGCTGACTCACCTGGCGAAGGTGATTCGTCCCAAGTTGAGCCAGGACATCGGTACTGCGCGCGAACTCGGCGACCTGAAGGAAAACGCCGAATACCATGCTGCCCGCGAGCAGCAGGGTATGGTCGAGGCGCGTATTCGTGATATCGAAGGTCGCATGCAGAATGCTGTGGTGATCGACGTCACGACTATTCCGCACACCGGCAAGGTGATTTTTGGCACGACAGTCGAAATTGCCAATGTCGAAACCGACGAAAGCGTTGTCTACCAGATCGTTGGTGAGGACGAAGCGGATATCAAGAAGGGCAAGATTTCAGTGGGCTCGCCCATCGCCCGTGCCCTGATTGCCAAGGAAGAGGGTGATGTCGTTGTCGTGAAAACGCCTAGCGGCATTATCGAGTACGAAATCATCGAAGTGCGTCATATCTGAAACCTGTCGCCCGCTCTGGCGGGCGCAGTCAGTGACAAAAAAGAGTCAGGGCACGCTTTTCGCTGCCCTGACTTCTGTTTTTATCCGTGCGCGCGGTGGACGTTGGACAGTTGCTTGTTTACCTTTGGGTTCTTGCGATAGATCAGCGCCATTTTGCCGATGACCTGTACCAGATCCGCTGAACCGGCCTTGCACAGTTCTGCAATGGCACCCAGGCGGCTTTCGCGGTCGAGGATGTTGAGCTTGATCTTGATCAGCTCATGATCGCTCAGTGCGCGTTCAAGCTCTGCAAGTACACCTTCAGTCAAACCATTGTCAGCCACGATCAATACCGGTTTCAGATGGTGGCCAATGGATTTGTATTGTTTCTTCTGCTCTGGAGTGAGCGGCATAATCTGACCTCTGCGTCTGATCTTTTAAAAGCGGCGGCCAGTTTACCCGAGCGAGTCCGGGACCGCCCAGTTAATCACGACTCGTTTATTTTTGAGGTGCCCCGTGGCCCGTTCCAAGACAAGCCATAACTGGCTCAAAGAACACTTCGACGACAAGTACGTCAAAATGGCGCAGAAGGACGGCTACCGTTCGCGCGCCAGCTACAAGCTGCTCGAGATCCAGGAAAAGGACAAGCTCATCCGTCCGGGCATGACCGTAATCGACCTGGGTGCTGCGCCGGGAGGCTGGTCGCAGGTGACCAGTCGTCTGATCGGAGGTCAAGGTCGACTGATCGCTTCCGACATCCTGGAAATGGACAGCATCCCGGACGTGACCTTCATTCAGGGCGATTTCACCGAGGACAAGATTCTCGAGCAGATCCTGGAAGCGGTCGGTAATACGCAAGTAGACCTTGTGATTTCCGATATGGCCCCCAATATGAGTGGATTGAGCGCTGTAGATATGCCGCGTGCGATGTTTCTCTGCGAATTGGCGCTCGATCTTGCTGGTCGGGTACTGCGTCCCGGTGGCGATTTTCTGATCAAGGTCTTCCAGGGTGAAGGCTTCGATGTCTACCACAAGGATATTCGCAAGCTGTTCGACAAGGTGCAGATGCGCAAGCCTTCGTCGTCCCGCGACAGATCGCGCGAGCAATACCTGCTGGCTCGTGGCTTCCGCGGCATCGACGGTGCAGCCAGCATCGAGCGTTTTTGATGCGGCGCGATAGCTTTTTTCAAATGGCTTTGCTGATGCAGCATGACTGAACATTGCGTTGTCAAAGTTTCACAAAGGGTTACAGACGGTGTCTGCCGTATCTGTAGGTTCTGTAGTAAGTTAGGCCGGTGAATATCATGCGAGGCACGCTTGCTGCGTGGAGCTTGCTTCAGAGGGTAGCTAATTGAACGATATGGCAAAGAATTTGATCCTGTGGTTGATCATCGCGGCTGTCCTCGTGACGGTGATGAACAACTTCTCCAGCCCTAACGAGCCGCAGAACCTCAACTATTCCGAGTTCATCCAGCAGGTCAAGGATGGCAAGGTCGAGAAGGTTTCTGTAGACGGCTACGTCATCACGGGCAAGCGCAGCGATGGCGATACCTTCAAGACCATCCGCCCGAACATCCCGGACAATGGCCTGATCGGCGATCTAGTCAGCAACAACGTCGTGATCGAAGGCAAGCAGCCCGAGCAGCAGAGCATCTGGACCCAATTGCTGGTTGCCAGCTTCCCGATACTGGTGATCATCGCGGTGTTCATGTTCTTCATGCGCCAGATGCAGGGCGGGGCGGGCGGCAAGGGCGGCCCGATGAGCTTCGGCAAGAGCAAGGCGCGTCTGTTATCCGAAGATCAGGTCAAGACGACCCTGGCTGACGTTGCCGGTTGCGACGAAGCGAAGGAAGAAGTTGGCGAGCTGGTCGAGTTCCTTCGCGATCCGGGCAAGTTCCAGCGCCTGGGCGGCAGAATTCCACGCGGTGTGCTGATGGTCGGGCCTCCTGGTACCGGTAAGACGCTGATCGCCAAGGCCATCGCAGGCGAGGCCAAGGTCCCGTTCTTCACCATTTCCGGCTCTGACTTTGTCGAGATGTTCGTAGGTGTCGGCGCAAGCCGCGTCCGCGACATGTTCGAGCAAGCCAAGAAGCACGCTCCCTGCATCATCTTCATCGACGAAATCGATGCGGTCGGTCGTCATCGTGGCGCAGGCATGGGCGGTGGTCACGACGAGCGCGAGCAGACTCTCAACCAGTTGCTGGTCGAGATGGACGGTTTTGAAATGAATGACGGCATTATCGTCATTGCTGCAACCAACCGCCCTGACGTACTTGACCCTGCGCTGCTGCGTCCTGGCCGTTTCGACCGTCAGGTGGTTGTAGGTCTGCCTGACATTCGTGGTCGTGAGCAGATCCTCAAGGTTCACATGCGCAAGGTTCCGATGGGTGAAGACGTGAACGCAGGCGTTATTGCTCGCGGTACTCCGGGCTTCTCCGGTGCGGATCTGGCCAACCTGGTCAACGAAGCGTCCCTTTTCGCTGCGCGCTCCGGCAAGCGCGTTGTAGAAATGAAGGAATTCGAACTGGCCAAGGACAAGATCATGATGGGCGCCGAGCGCAAATCGATGGTCATGTCCGAAAAGGAAAAACGCAACACGGCTTACCACGAAGCGGGTCACGCTATCGTCGGGCGTCTCGTGCCAGAGCATGATCCGGTCTACAAGGTCTCGATCATCCCTCGTGGTCGCGCTTTGGGCGTTACCATGTTCCTGCCTGAAGAAGACCGTTACAGCCTGTCCAAGCGTGCATTGATCAGCCAGATCTGCTCGCTTTACGGTGGCCGTATAGCAGAAGAGATGACTCTGGGCTTCGATGGCGTCACCACCGGTGCCTCCAATGACATCATGCGTGCCAGCCAGATTGCCCGGAACATGGTGACCAAATGGGGACTGTCTGAAAAGCTCGGCCCATTGATGTACTCCGAGGACGAAGATGCGGGTTACCTGGGGCGTGGCAGCAGCCAGAACTCCAGCGTTTCCGGCGACACCGCCAAGTTGATCGACTCGGAAGTGCGCAGCATCATCGATCACTGCTACGGCACCGCCAAGCAGTTGCTGACGGATAATCGCGACAAGCTTGAAGCGATGGCCGATGCGTTGATGAAGTACGAAACCATCGATGCCGACCAGATCGACGACATCATGACAGGTCGTCCTCCGCGTGAGCCGCGTGACTGGGGTGGTGGTTCGGGTACTAACGGTACTCCGATCACGCCCGACCCTCGTCCGGAAACTCCGATTGGCGGCCCTGCTGCCGAGCATTAAGGTCTGACATGACATCTGCGCTGTACCCAACCCGGTTGCCTTGCGGCAACCGGGTTCTTGATTTGGCCCATACGCATGTGATGGGTATCCTCAATGCAACTCCAGACTCCTTTTCGGATGGTGGCCGCTATAGCCAGCTTGATGCAGCATTGCGTCATGCCGAGGCGATGGTACTGGCGGGTGCCACGCTGATTGACGTTGGCGGCGAGTCGACTCGCCCGGGCGCACGTCCGGTTTCCGCTTCGGAAGAAGTCGAGCGTGTCGCTCCGGTGGTCGAGATCATCGCGCGTGAACTGGATGTGATTATCTCTGTGGATACGTCCACCCCTGAGGTCATGCTGGCGACGGCTGGTCTGGGGGCGGGGCTCATCAACGACGTTCGCTCGCTGCAGCGCCCAGGCGCTCTTGAGGCGGCTGCAAGCACCGGTTTGCCTGTCTGTCTCATGCATATGCAGGGTGAGCCGGGAACCATGCAGGATGACCCCCACTACGAAGACCTGGTGGGGGAGGTTGGCGCTTTCCTGCTTGAACGCATGAGTTGCTGCGCTGCTGCGGGGATCGCTCAGCGACAGGTCATTTTTGATCCGGGCTTTGGTTTTGCCAAGACTCTGGAGCACAATCTGAGTTTGTTCAAACACATGGAGGCGCTGCATGCGCTCGGCAGGCCGCTGCTGGTGGGTGTTTCGCGCAAGAGCATGATCGGCGCTGTGCTGGGCCGTCCGGTAGACCAGCGTTTGTCCGGTGGTCTGGCTCTGGCTGCTCTGGCAATAAACAAAGGTGCAAGAATTCTACGTGTGCACGATGTCGCCGAAACGGCTGATGTGGTGCGCATGATCGCAGCTGTCGAAGCAGCTGAATAACAACAGTGGGGCATCCATGACTACCAGAAAATATTTTGGCACCGACGGCATTCGTGGTCGCGTAGGGCAATTTCCGATCACGCCCGAGTTCATGCTTAAACTGGGTTGGTCGGCAGGCATGGCCTTCCGCAAGATGGGCGCCTGCCGGATTCTCGTCGGCAAGGACACGCGTATCTCCGGTTACATGTTCGAATCCGCTCTCGAGGCGGGGCTGTCTGCGGCCGGCGCTGATGTACTCCTGCTGGGGCCGATGCCGACGCCTGCCATCGCCTATCTGACGCGTACCTTCCACGCGGAAGCAGGTATCGTCATCAGTGCCTCGCATAATCCGCACTATGACAACGGCATCAAGTTCTTCTCCGGACAGGGCACCAAGCTGCCTGACGAGATCGAAATGATGATCGAAGAGTTGCTCGATGCGCCCATGACCGTGGCTGAATCGGAAAACCTTGGCAAGGTTTCGCGTATCAACGATGCCGCCGGGCGTTACATCGAGTTCTGCAAAAGCAGTGTGCCGACCAGTACCGATTTTGCCGGCCTCAAGGTCGTGATCGACTGCGCGCACGGTGCGACCTACAAGGTTGCGCCTAACGTTTTTCGCGAGCTTGGCGCGCAGGTTGTGGTGCTGTCTGCACAGCCTGACGGGCTCAATATCAACAAGAACTGCGGTTCCACGCACATGGAAGCCTTGCAGGCGGCAGTGCTCGCAGAGCATGCCGACATGGGCATCGGCTTCGACGGAGACGGTGACCGTGTACTGATGGTCGATCACACCGGGACCATCGTCGATGGCGACGAGCTGCTTTACATCATCGCCCGTGACCTGCACGAGCGTGGTCGCCTGCAGGGCGGCGTTGTCGGCACGCTGATGAGCAATCTGGGACTTGAGCTCGCTCTGGCCGAGCAGAATATCCCGTTCGTTCGCGCCAACGTCGGTGACCGTTATGTGATCGCCGAGCTGCTTGAGCGTAACTGGCAGATCGGTGGAGAGAACTCCGGGCATATCGTATGTTTCCAGCACGCCACTACGGGAGATGCCATCATCGCCTCGTTGCAGGTGATACTGGCCTTGCGTCGCAGTAATGTCAGTCTGGCCGAGGCCCGTCTGAAACTGCGCAAATGCCCGCAAATCCTGATCAATGTGCGCTTCGCAGGGGCGGGTGTCGACCCGGTTTCGCATCCTTCGGTCCAGGAGGCTTGCGCACGTGTTACCGAGCAGATGGCCGGCCGCGGCAGGGTGCTGCTGCGTAAATCGGGCACCGAGCCGCTGGTGCGCGTAATGGTCGAGGGTGAGGATGAAACGCAGGTCAGGGCGTACGCCGAAGAACTCGCAAAACTGGTTGCTGAAGTTTGCGCCTGATTTCGGCTTGCCAGTGTCGGAAGTGTTGGGTAACATCTGCGCCCACTTTGACCCACGAGGTGTAGCATGCGTCGCCCAATGGTAGCTGGTAACTGGAAAATGCACGGTACCCGCGCCAGCGTCGCTGAGCTGATCGAGGGTTTGGGCAGGCAGGTACTGCCAGGCACCGTCGATATAGCCGTCATGCCTTCGAGCCTGTTTGTCAATCAGGTGATCGAGGGGCTTGAGGCAACGTCGATCATCGTCGGCGCACAGGATGCAGCCATTCAGGCTGAGCAGGGTGCGCTGACCGGTGAGGTAGCATCGACTCAACTGGCCGATGCAGGTTGCAGGCTGGTGCTTGTCGGACACTCCGAGCGTCGTCAGTTGATTGGCGAGCAGGACGATGTTCTCAACAAGAAGTTTGCAGCAATCCAGGCGAGCGGCCTGACGCCTGTGCTTTGCGTAGGCGAAACGCTGGAAGAGCGCAAGGCAGGGCAGACGCTTGAAGTTGTAGGGCGTCAGTTGGACAGTGTCATCGCCGAGTTTGGCGTCAGCGCGCTGATCAATGCCGTTATTGCCTACGAGCCGGTCTGGGCCATTGGCACCGGATTGACGGCTTCGCCTCAAGAGGCGCAGGAAGTGCACGCAGCAATTCGTGCGCAGCTTGCAAAAGAGAATGCCGAAGTCGCACAAGGCGTGCGACTTCTCTATGGCGGCAGCGTGAAGGCGGCCAATGCGGTCGAGCTCTTCAGCATGCCGGATATCGATGGGGGGCTCATTGGTGGAGCTTCCCTGAATGCAGATGAGTTCGGTGCGATCTGTCGCGCCGCGGGAAACTGAAAAAATGCTGGAAACAGTCGTAATCGTTTTTCACCTGTTGGGCGCTCTGGGCGTTGTTGCTCTGGTATTGCTGCAGCAGGGTAAAGGTGCGGACGCTGGTGCGTCGTTCGGAGCAGGTGCATCAAATACTGTCTTCGGAGGTCAAGGAACCTCTACCTTTCTCAGTAAGTTTACTGCTATACTCGCCGCATGTTTTTTCATAACCAGCTTGGGGTTAGGTTACTTTGCTAAAGAGAAAGCTCAACAGCTGACTCAGGTAGGTTTGCCAGACCCGGCAATACTGGAAGTGAAGCAAAAGCCGGCAGCAGATGATGTACCGGTTCTCGAAGGGCAAAAGCCAGCAGTTGTTCCTGCTGACGTACCTCAAGCCCCAGAGAAGAAGTAAAAGAATTCGGCGATGTTCGTGAGGTCGCCAAAAAGAGTTGTAATGCCGAGGTGGTGGAATTGGTAGACACGCAACCTTGAGGTGGTTGTGCCCATAGGGTGTAGGGGTTCGAGTCCCCTTCTCGGTACCAATTAACAGGAGAGCCCGCGTTAGCGGGCTTTCTTGTAGGTGGATGTTGGATTGACCCAGCAATGGATCGGTCGTATACTTCCGCCCCAGCTTTGTCGCGGGGTGGAGCAGTTTGGTAGCTCGTCGGGCTCATAACCCGAAGGTCGTTGGTTCAAATCCAGCCCCCGCAACCAGTTTTAGCGGAGCCCCTTTTAAGGGGCTTTTTGTTAGCTGGACAGTACATGACGTCGATGTTCAGCGGCGTTTTCAGGGATGGGCTTTTGCCCATTTTTTTATTTCTAAAGCATGCACGAGGGGGTTCAGGTGTCGAGCAAGCTAGAACAGTTGCAGGACTTGTTGGCCCCGGTGGTCGTGGCCCTTGGCTATCAATGCTGGGGGATCGATTTCAGTTCCCAGGGCAAGCATTCGGTGCTGCGCATTTATATTGACAAGGAAGGTGGTGTTCTGGTCGACGACTGCGCAATCGTCAGTCGTCAGGTCAGCGGTGTACTGGACGTAGAAGATCCAATCAGCACCGAATACACCCTTGAAGTATCTTCTCCTGGCATGGAGCGCCCACTGTTCACTATTGAGCAGTTTGCTTCGTACGCCGGGGAACAAGTGAAAATAAAGCTGCGCTCGCCCTTCGAAGGCCGGCGCAACTTTCAAGGCCTTCTCCGCGGGGTGGAGGAGCAGGATGTCGTGGTGCAGGTTGAAGACCATGAGTTCCTGTTGCCGATCGACATGATCGACAAGGCCAACATTATTCCCACGTTTGACTGAGACGTGCCGGTTACTGCGGATCCCGCGGATCCAATGGCTTGCGAAAGGCGAGGCGTACGATGAGCAAAGAAGTACTGCTGGTTGTTGAGTCGGTGTCCAATGAAAAGGGCGTTCCGGCAAGTGTAATTTTTGAAGCGCTGGAGCTGGCTCTTGCCACCGCTACCAAGAAACGTTTTGAAGATGAAGTAGAACTGCGTGTAGAGATCAATCGCCAGACAGGCAACTACGAGACTTTCCGTCGCTGGACAGTTGTCGAAGATGAAGATCTGGATGATCCTGCATACGAATTGGCGGTGGACCAGGCTCAGGTCAAGAAGCCGGGTGCCGTTGCAGGCGACCTGATCGAAGAGAAAATCGAATCCATCGAATTCGGTCGTATCGCTGCGCAGACCGCCAAGCAAGTCATTGTGCAGAAAGTTCGCGAAGCCGAGCGCGCTCAGGTGGTAGATGCCTACCGCGAGCGTCTGGGTGAAATCATTTCTGGTACTGTTAAAAAGGTTACACGTGACAATGTCATCGTTGACCTGGGTAACAATGCCGAGGCCTTGCTGGCTCGTGAAGACATCATTTCCCGGGAAACCTTCCGGGTTGGTGTCCGCGTCCGTGCTCTGCTGAAGGAAATTCGCACCGAAAACCGTGGCCCTCAGCTGATTCTGTCGCGTACTGCGCCAGAGATGCTGATCGAGCTTTTCCGCATTGAAGTGCCGGAAATTGCCGAAGGTCTGATCGAGGTGATGGCTGCCTCCCGTGACCCGGGTTCTCGTGCGAAAATCGCTGTTCGCTCCAAGGATAAACGAATCGATCCGCAAGGTGCCTGTATCGGCATGCGCGGTTCGCGCGTTCAGGCTGTTTCCGGCGAGCTGGGTGGCGAGCGTGTGGATATCGTTCTTTGGGACGATAATCCGGCGCAGTTCGTGATCAATGCAATGTCTCCTGCAGAAGTAGCGGCAATCATCGTAGATGAAGATGCGCATGCAATGGATATCGCAGTGGGCGCGGACAACCTGGCCCAGGCTATTGGTCGTGGCGGTCAGAACGTGCGTCTGGCCAGTCAGTTGACCGGCTGGACCCTGAACGTAATGACCGAATCGGACATCCAGGCCAAGCAGCAAGCTGAAACCGGTGACATCCTGCGCAATTTCATCGAAGAACTCGAAGTCGATGAAGAGTTGGCACAGGTGCTGGTTGATGAAGGCTTCACCAGCCTGGAAGAGATTGCCTACGTACCGTTGGAAGAAATGCTCAACATCGACGGCTTTGACGAAGACATCGTCAACGAGCTTCGCGCTCGTGCCAAGGATCGTTTGTTGACTAAAGCCATCGCTACAGAGGAAAAGCTGGCAGACGCCCATCCGGCCGAAGACCTGCTCTCACTTGAGGGTATGGACAAGGATTTGGCGATGGAACTGGCGGTGCGCGGCGTAATTACCCGCGAAGACCTGGCCGAGCAGTCTATAGATGACCTGCTCGACATCGACGGCATTGACGATGATCGTGCCGGCAAGTTGATCATGGCCGCCCGAGCCCACTGGTTCGAGTAATTGGGCGCGGCCTGAGGAGAGAAGTGCATGACGCAAGTCACGGTGAAAGAACTGGCCAAAGTGGTCGACACACCGGTAGAGCGCCTGTTACAGCAGATGCGTGAGGCAGGTCTGCCGCACACCGCCGCCGAGCAAGTTGTGACCGATAACGAAAAACAAGCCTTGTTGACGCACCTGAAAAGCGGTCACAAGGCCAAGGTGGAAGAGCCTCGCAAGATTACCTTGCAGCGCAAGACCACCAGCACCCTGCGCGTTGCTGGCAGCAAAAGCATCAGCGTTGAAGTGCGCAAGAAGAAAGTCTTTGTGCAGCGTAGCCCGGAAGAGATCGAAGCCGAGCGCAAGCGCGAGATGGACGAACGCCGTGCGGTAGAAAATGCCGCTCGTCAAAAGGCTGAAGAAGAAGCCAAGCGTCGCGCCGAAGAAGATGCGCGCAACCAGCCTGCTGTCGGCGAGCCAGCTTCTGCACCTGCGCAACCTGTTGCAGCCGCCGAGCCAGTGCGTGAAGCGCCGGCAGCAGCTGCTGCTCCGGCACCTGCCAGCGCTGCGCCGTCTGCAGACGCTCGCAAGCGTGATGAACAGCGTCGTCCAGACAAACCTCGTGCTGACGACCGCAATGCCCGCGGCGGCGACGGAGAGCGTAAAAATGCTCCGCATCGTGCTTCGGTCAAAGAGAAGGCTCCGGCCCCTCGCGTTGCGCCTCGTACTACCGACGAAGAAAGCGACAGCTTCCGTCGCGGTGGCCGCGGCAAGTCCAAGCTGAAGAAGCGCAATGCGCATGGTTTCCAGAGCCCTACCGGTCCTGTGATCCGTGACGTCGCAATCGGCGAGACCATCACTGTCGGCGAGTTGTCGGCACAGATGTCGGTCAAGGCTGCTGAAGTCATCAAGTTCATGTTCAAGATGGGCACTCCGGTGACCATCAACCAGGTACTGGATCAGGAAACTGCCCAGTTGATCGCCGAAGAGCTGGGCCACAAGGTCACGCTGGTCAGCGACAACGCCCTGGAAGATTCCCTGGCTGAATCGCTGAAGTTCGAAGGTGAGTCGTTCTCCCGTGCACCGGTTGTGACCGTAATGGGCCACGTCGACCACGGTAAGACCTCGCTGCTCGACTATATCCGCCGTGCGAAGGTAGCCGCCGGTGAAGCGGGTGGTATCACCCAGCACATCGGTGCCTACCACGTTGAAACCGAACGCGGCATGGTGACGTTCCTCGACACCCCTGGTCACGCTGCGTTTACCGCAATGCGTGCCCGCGGTGCCAAGGCGACCGATATCGTGATTCTGGTTGTCGCTGCCGACGATGGCGTGATGCCGCAAACCATCGAAGCTGTTCAGCATGCTGTGGCTGCTGGCGTTCCGCTGGTTGTTGCGGTGAACAAGATCGACAAGCCTGGTGCCGACCTCGATCGTATTCGCAGCGAACTGTCCGTCCACGGTGTGACGTCCGAAGAGTGGGGCGGTGATACGCCTTTCGTTTCGGTCTCCGCGAAGATGGGTACCGGCGTCGACGAGCTGCTGGAGGCTGTTTTGTTGCAAGCCGAAGTCCTGGAACTCAAGGCAACGCCATCGGCCCCTGGTCGTGGTGTCGTCGTCGAGTCCCGTCTGGACAAGGGCCGTGGTCCGGTAGCTACTGTTCTGGTTCAGGACGGTACATTGCGTCAGGGCGACATGGTTCTGGTCGGTTCGAACTTCGGTCGCATTCGCGCCATGCTCGACGAGAACGGCAAGCCAGTCAAAGAAGCAGGTCCTTCGATCCCGGTCGAAATCCTGGGTCTTGACGGTACTCCGGATGCTGGCGACGAGATGTCGGTACTGGCTGACGAGAAGAAAGCCCGTGAAGTCGCCCTGTTTCGCCAAGGCAAGTTCCGCGAGGTCAAACTGGCTCGCGCTCATGCCGGCAAGCTGGAAAACATCTTCGAGAACATGGGTCAGGAAGAGAAGAAGACGCTCAACATCGTCCTCAAATCCGACGTCCGCGGTTCTCTGGAAGCATTGCAGGGCGCCCTCGGCGGCCTGGGTAACGACGAAGTGCAAGTGCGCGTAGTCGGTGGCGGTGTCGGTGGTATCACCGAGAGCGACGCCAACCTGGCACTGGCCTCCAACGCTGTACTGTTTGGCTTCAACGTGCGTGCCGATGCTGGCGCGCGCAAGATTGTCGAGCAGGAAGGTCTGGACATGCGTTACTACAACGTGATCTACGACATCATCGAAGACGTCAAGAAAGCCCTTACCGGTATGCTTGGCAGCGACGTCCGGGAGAACATCCTGGGTATTGCCGAAGTCCGCGATGTGTTCCGTTCGCCGAAGTTTGGCGCGATCGCAGGGTGTATGGTTCTGGAAGGCACGGTTTACCGTAACCGTCCAATTCGTGTTCTGCGCGAAGACATCGTTATCTTTGAAGGCGAGCTGGAATCCCTGCGCCGCTTCAAGGACGACGCTGCCGAAGTTCGTGCAGGCATGGAATGCGGTATCGGCGTCAAGAGCTACAACGACGTCAAGGTCGGTGACAAGATCGAAGTCTTCGAGAAGGTCCAAGTGGCTCGCAGCCTCTAAATCGCGAGCCTCAGGAGCCATGGTGGGAGCCTTGCATGCAAATGCCCTGCTTCCCCCGAGGCCTCTAAACGCAACGCCCGGTCTGGCAATTGTCAGGCCGGGCGTTTGCCGCTTTCAGACTGTCAGGGTTTGCTCCCGGATCAGTAACAGGTAACAAGCATGGCAAAAGAATACAGCCGTACCCAACGTATCGGCGATCAGATGCAGCGTGAGCTGGCGCAACTGATCCGTCGCGAAATCAAGGACCCACGTGTGGGTCTGGTCACTATCACCGCCGTAGACGTCAGCCGTGACGTGGGTCATGCGAAGATTTTCATGACCGTCATGGGGCAGGACAGCGCGGAAGAGATCGCACAGACCATCAAGGTGCTCAACTCTGCCGCAGGCTTCCTGCGCATGCAGCTGGCACGCGAAATGAAGCTGCGCAGTGTGCCTCAACTGCATTTCCACTACGACGAAAGCGTCGTGCGTGGTGCACATCTCTCGGCACTGATCGAGCGTGCCGTGGCGCAGGACGGCCAGCATCAGGAAGGCTCGGCATCGTCAGATGCAAAGCCTGAAAGCAACGAGGAATAAAGGGTGGCTCAGGTCAAGCGTATACGCCGCAATGTCAGCGGGATCATCCTGCTCGACAAGCCACTGGGCTTCACTTCCAACGCCGCTCTGCAAAAGGTTCGCTGGCTGCTCAACGCCGAGAAGGCCGGGCATACCGGCAGCCTCGATCCCCTGGCAACGGGTGTTTTGCCATTGTGCTTTGGTGAAGCGACCAAGTTCTCTCAATACTTGCTCGATTCGGACAAGTCCTACGAGACTTTGGCACAACTGGGTAAAACCACTACCACCGCCGATTCTGAAGGCGAGGTTTTGCTCACGCGTCCGGTGACCGTTGGTCGCGACGATATCGAAGCGGTTCTGCCGCATTTTCGCGGGCAAATCAGCCAGATACCTCCCATGTACTCAGCCCTCAAGCGTGACGGCCAGCCACTTTACAAGCTGGCACGTGCAGGGGAAGTAGTGGAGCGCGAGCCCCGTTCTGTTACTATTGCGCGCCTGGAATTACTTGCTTGCGAAGGCGACACGGCACGTCTGTCCGTCGATTGCAGCAAAGGCACCTATATCCGTACGCTGGTCGAGGATATTGGTGAAAAGCTCGGTTGTGGTGCTTACGTCGCAGAGCTGCGCCGTACCCAGGCGGGGCCTTTCACGCTGGCTCAGACGGTTACGCTGGAGGAGCTGGAGCAAGTGCACGCCGACGGCGGCAATGAAGCGGTTGACCGCTTCCTGATGCCATCGGACAGCGGTCTGCTGGACTGGCCGCTGCTGAAGTTTTCGGAGCACAGTTCGTTTTACTGGTTGCACGGGCAGCCAGTACGCGCGCCGGACGCACCGAAATTCGGTATGGTTCGCGTGCAGGATCACGAAGGCCGCTTCATCGGTATCGGTGAAGTTGGCGAAGACGGGCGTATTGCGCCGCGTCGATTGATTCGGTCAGAGTGACCGGAACCAGTCCGTCCGCAGGCTAGCCTGCGAGCGGGGTGGAACGAGGATGGCTGTCAACAGGCACGGTCATACCTCCTTTTTTAATACGGGGATCTGTCCTCGGCCTGTTGGAAACGTTTCTCCGGAAGCGCTTCCTTGAACAAAAGGATTGCCCACATGGCACTCAGCGGTGAAGAAAAAGCTCAGATCGTAACCGACTACCAGCAAGCTGTTGGTGATACTGGTTCGCCAGAAGTGCAAGTTGCACTGCTGACCGCCAACATCAACAAACTGCAAGGCCACTTCAAGGCCAACGGTAAGGACCACCACTCGCGTCGTGGTCTGATCCGTATGGTAAACCAGCGCCGCAAGCTGCTGGATTACCTGAAAGGTAAGGACGTTAGCCGTTACAGCGCCCTGATCGGTCGTCTGGGTCTGCGTCGCTAATAACGACGTTGCTAGAGGTTGGTTGTCTGTCACGATCCGTCGGGTTTGCCCGGTGGTTCTGGCAGGCTCCCAGCCTCAAGTTTTATCTGGGCTGTGGAAGGGGCCGATTCCCCACGCTGCCCAAGAATTCGCAAGAAACCAGTTCCCCAAGAGCCACAAAGAAAGGTAGGAAACCGTGAACCCGGTAATCAAAAAGTTTCAGTTCGGTCAATCGACCGTAACCCTCGAGACAGGCCGTATCGCCCGTCAAGCCTCTGGCGCAGTATTGGTCACCGTTGACGACGACGTCAGCGTACTCGTGACTGTGGTCGGCGCCAAACAGGCTGACGCTGGCAAAGGCTTCTTCCCTCTGTCCGTGCACTATCAGGAAAAAACCTACGCTGCCGGCAAGATTCCTGGTGGTTTCTTCAAGCGTGAAGGCCGTCCTTCCGAGAAAGAAACCCTGACCTCGCGCCTGATCGACCGTCCGATCCGCCCGTTGTTTCCAGAAGGCTTCATGAACGAAGTGCAGGTCGTCTGCACCGTCGTCTCCACCAGCAAGAAAATCGATCCGGACATCGCTGCGATGATCGGTACTTCGGCTGCTCTGGCTATCTCCGGTATTCCGTTTGACGGTCCGGTCGGTGCTGCCCGTGTCGCTTTCCACGAAAGCACCGGCTACCTGCTGAACCCGACTTACGAGCAACTGCAGGCGTCGAGCCTGGACATGGTCGTAGCCGGTACTTCCGAAGCTGTTCTGATGGTTGAATCGGAAGCCAAAGAGCTGACCGAAGACCAGATGCTGGGCGCTGTGCTGTTCGCCCATGACGAATTCCAGGTGGTGATCAACGCCATCAAGGAACTCGCCGCCGAGGCTGCCAAGCCTACCTGGGCATGGCAGCCCAAGCCGGAAGCGACCGCGTTGCTGGGCGCTATCCGTGCCGAGTTTGGCGACGCGATCTCCCAGGCTTACACCATCACTGTCAAAGCCGACCGCTACGCGCGTCTGGGCGAACTGAAAGATCAGGTCGTTGCCAAGCTCGCTGTCGAAGAAGGCAGCCCGTCCGCCAGCGAAGTCAAGGCTGCGTTCGGCGAAATCGAATACCGCACCGTTCGCGAAAACATTGTAAACGGCAAGCCGCGTATCGATGGCCGTGACACGCGCACCGTTCGCCCTCTGAACATCGAAGTCGGCGTTCTGCCAAAGACTCACGGTTCGGCACTGTTCACCCGTGGCGAAACTCAGGCGCTGGTTGTTGCCACGCTGGGTACTGCACGTGACGCACAGCTGCTCGACACCCTTGAAGGCGAGAAAAAAGACCCCTTCATGCTGCACTACAACTTCCCTCCGTTCTCGGTGGGCGAGTGTGGTCGCATGGGCGGCGCAGGTCGTCGTGAAATCGGTCACGGTCGTCTGGCCCGTCGCAGTGTCCAGGCCATGCTGCCAGGCGCTGACGTGTTCCCGTACACCATCCGTGTTGTATCGGAAATCACCGAGTCCAACGGCTCCAGCTCCATGGCCTCGGTCTGCGGTGCTTCCCTGGCTCTGATGGACGCCGGTGTGCCGATGAAGGCACCGGTTGCCGGTATCGCCATGGGTCTGGTCAAGGAAGGTGAGAAGTTCGCCATTCTGACCGACATCCTGGGTGACGAAGACCACCTGGGCGACATGGACTTCAAGGTAGCCGGTACCTCCAAAGGTGTTACCGCGCTGCAGATGGACATCAAGATCAAAGGCATCACCGAAGAAATCATGGAGATCGCTCTGGGCCAAGCCCTGGAAGCTCGCCTGAACATCCTCGGTCAGATGAACCAGATCATCGGTCAGTCGCGTAACGAACTGTCGGCCAACGCTCCGACCATGATCGCGATGAAAATCGACACCGACAAGATCCGTGACGTGATCGGCAAGGGTGGCGCGACCATCCGTGCTATCTGCGAAGAGACCAAGGCTTCGATCGACATCGAAGACGACGGCTCGATCAAGATATTCGGCGAATCCAAGGAAGCGGCTGAGGCAGCACGTCAGCGCGTTCTGGGCATTACCGCAGAAGCCGAGATCGGCAAGATCTACGTCGGCAAGGTTGAGCGCATCGTCGATTTCGGCGCATTCGTCAACATCCTGCCGGGCAAGGACGGCCTGGTTCACATCTCGATGCTGAGCGATGCTCGTGTAGAGAAAGTGACCGATATCCTCAAGGAAGGTCAAGAAGTCGAAGTGCTGGTACTGGACGTGGACAACCGCGGCCGTATCAAGCTGTCGATCAAAGACGTAGCGGCAGCGAAAGCGTCGGGTGTCTGATTGACTTGAGCAACACATGAAAAAGGACTCTTCGGAGTCCTTTTTTTATGAGCGCAATTAGAGGGTTACAAATGGGGCATGCAAACTGTTCGGTATAAACATGCATCTTGCAAGCCGTCGTGACGACGAACGGGCAATCTGCACGATTCCGTGCAAATCAATAAAATATAACTAACTGATTTTAAAGGATTTTTATGGATTATCATATTTGGCACACTGCTTGCGATATACCTGTTAACCCTGCCACCACACGCTGGTGCAGATTTTGAGAAAAACAGGAGTTATCGTATGAAGAAGTTCGCTATTGCCGCTGCTACCGCTACTGCCCTGACTCTGACCATGGCCAATGCTGCTTTCGCACAGACCTCGGCCCAGGCGCCAATGGTTCTGGCAGCTAACACCACTACTCAAGAAGTCAAAGAAGATACCTCTGACACCTGGATCACTACCAAAGTCAAAGCTGACCTGCTGACTGAAAAAGGTATTCCTGGTTCGGACATCAAGGTTGAGACCAACAAAGGCGTGGTTTCCCTGTCCTCCATGGTAAAAGTGACTGAAGCTCAGAAAAACACTGCCGTCGCTATCACCAAGAAAATTAAAGGTGTTAAAGACGTATCGGCTGCCGGCCTGAAAGCCGAGTAATCGGATACTGCTCATGAACAGCCGCAGTCATTGATTGATGGAAGGTTCATGCGAGGCTACAAGGATGTAGCCATTAAAGGCCCCGGCTGAAGAGTCGGGGCCTTTTCTATGGCGGGGAATAACAGGTTGGGGCGGAAAGGTCAGTTGCGGCGCTTGCTTTCAATCCTGACCAGACGACCGCCTTCGAAGCGCAAGTACTGATACATGCCGTTATCCGGACCGTATATCCACTCCTCGATCCTGACGGCTTCGGACCTCCGATAATTACTATTGAAGGTTTCCTGAGTGCCGAGCACTTCCTGACTCACCGGCTCTCCGCACTTCTGCTGGACTTCGAACGCGCGGTCGCCGGTGCTTATCAGCTGGTTGCCGCAACGCAGTGTTGATGTGGCATATGCCGAGGCAGCCACTGACCCGGCCACAGCGGCAAGGGTCAGGTTGATCAGCAGTTTGATTCGGTTACGTGCCAAAGGCTTCATTCACTGTCGAGGTGGAGGGGGCTGATGACTTTACCATCCGGTTGTGCCTGACCCAGCCGGGCATCGACGAAGTACACGCGGGCATCTTCGAGCTTGCCCTTGTCTACCAGGTAATCCTTGATGCTGCTCGCTCTGCTCTGGCCGAGCTCACGCAGCAATACTTCATTGCTGCTCCAGAACTTGAGCACGGCGGCACGCATCTGGTTTGCACGTTGTTCCTTGCCCAGGTTTGCCCATTCGGCAGGCGGCTGCTGTTTAAGGCGTGTCCGATAAATACCTTCAAGCATGGGCGCTTTTTCGTCTTCCGGGACCTGGATCATGCCCGCCCTGGCGGGAACCTTGTCACCGCGTCTCTGAAGAATCTTGTAATACGTGTACTGGTATTCCCGCTCCAGCCTCTGCTGTGCGATCAACGGACCATCACTGCTGGCAGCGCTGGTGCCTTCGATCTCAAGCTTCAGGTCCGGGCGCTCCTTGAGTGCGACCGAAAGCTTGTCCAGGGCACTTTGCGCCTCTGCCGACAAATCACTGGAGCCCGGCGCGAAACTCACGCTGCCGAGGTCCTCGGAGCTTCCACCGGCGACCAGCCCGCCGAGCATCTTGAACGGAGCCTGCGCAGCACGCAGCACAAGATTGCGCAGGGTCTGCCAGACAATCGGCATCACGCTGAACTGCGGGTTGTTCAGGTCGCCCTCGATGGGCAGTTCCAGAGAAATTCGTCCCTGCGTATCCTTGAGCAGCGCGACAGCCAGACGAATAGGCAAGTCCAGAGCATCCGGGCTATCGACCCGTTCACCCAGTTGCAGTTGCTCTACCAGCACCTTGTTCTGAGCCTTGAGCTGACCTTTGGTGATCAGGTAGTGCAAATCGAGGTTGAGCCTGCCCTTGCGGATCCTGAAACCGGCGAACTTGCCGGAGTAGGGCGTTAGATTGGTCAGCTCGACGCGTTTGAAGCTGGTGGTGATATCGAGGCTGGCCATCGGGTCGAACGGATTGAGACTGCCTTTGATCGTCACGGGCGCATAGCGATCCACTTTGCCCTCGATGTCCACGGGGGCCGGTGTAGGCTTGCGGTTATCGATAGTGCCGATGCGGCCGTTGAGCTGTTGCACGGCGGTGGCAAAGTTGGGGGTCAGGGTCATGTCGGCAAAGTTTGCCGAACCATCCTTGATATTTACTTCGCCGACGTGGATCGCCAGAGGGTTCTCTGCCTTGGGCTTGGGTTGTGTTCTGGCTGGTTTTGGCTGCGAGGCAGTCTTGTCATCGGCCTGAGGAATCAGCAGGTCATCGACGTTGGTCGTGCGGTCTTCGTTGATCATGAAGCGCGCATAGGGCTGATCCATGTCGACCTTGGCAATCGAAAGACCGGTGCCGTGCTGGTAGTCCAGCCCTTCGAGTTGCAGTTGCTGCCACTTCAGGAAGTCGCGCTGTTTGAGCGTGTCGAGCGTGTGAAGCTGATTGACCTGAGCTTTGCCGGTAACGCTGAACGCCAGTGGTTCAGTGCTTTTCAGGTTGACCGCCAGATCGCTACCGAGCATGCCGCTGCGCAGCTCCAGACGAATGAACGGGCTTATATAAGCCTGGGCGATGCGCAGGTCGATATCGCGCGAGGTTACGTTGAGTTGTGCGCTGACCGGGTTGAGGTTCACATTGCCTGCCGCGGTCAGGTTGCCCTGCTTGCCCAGTCCCGTATCGAGCTTGAGCGTAAAGGGTGCCTTGTTCAGGCTGTCGAAATTCTGGATGTCCAGATTCAACGGGCCAACATCCAGTGCAACGGGCTCTTGAGGTACGCGATCTGCCAGATGGACCATGTAATTGCGCAGTTGCACATCGCGCAGCAACACCTGCCAAGGCTTGTTCTGAGCAACAGGTTGCGCGTTGGCTTTGGCAGCGTTCTCGGTAGCGGCGGGTGCTTCGGCAGCCTTTTCATCCACGGCCGGTGTTTGCGGTGCTGCTGGCCTGGCTGGCTGGCCGGCGAACAGTTTCTGCCAATCCAGTTGCCCGTCGGCTTCGCGCGCTGCCCAGGTTTCCAGCTTCTGGCTGCGGACCTTGCCTACGTTGACCAACTGCTTTGCCAGATCGACTGATGTTTCGCTCACGTCCAGGCGTTGCAGGCGTACCAAAGGCCGACCGTCTGGTGTGTTCAGTGCGAAGGGCGCGACGCTGGCCGAAACGTTGGTCAGCTTGAGCTCGGTTTCCTTGGCCAGATTCAGGGTGTAGGCCGTGCTGAAATTCAGTACGCCGTCTTCAAGTGCCAGCGGCAAGGCATCACGCACGTAAGGCCACCACAGCTTCATCTTGCTGTCGGTAACTTTCAGCGTTCCCTCGGAGGTGATGGGTATCAGACTGATACGGCCGACCCAGTCGATCTGCCCGCCATCCGGACCTGCCGCAACCAGCGTCATGTCGGCATTGTCTTCGGGAAGAGTGCTGAGGTTCTTGAGTTCGAAATTGAGGGTGTCGTAGAGAAACTCGATGGGCTGGCTGGGGCGCAGGTCCTGGAAGTGAACGTAGCCATCTGCCAGTTTGATTTCGTCGATACGCAGTGGGAACGGCTTGCCGGGCGGTTCGTCCTTTGCCGGTTCGCTGGCTGGCAGCTTGAACAGCTGTGCCAGATTGAGTTTGCCCTGTTTGTCGAACAGCAGCTCGGTGCGCGGTTTGATCAGCTCGATGCGTTGCAGATGCAGGGCCCGCGTCCACAGACTGTTGATTTGCAGATTGGCGTAGAGCTTTTCAAACGCGACCTGTTCCTTGCCCGGCGTACCGATGTTCAGGCCCCAGAGGGTCAGTTCCAGCGTGTAGGGGTTGAATTCCAGACGTTCGAGCTTCGCCGGCACCGTGGCGTAGTTGGCCAGTTGCTGATTCGCGATACGCAGAGCGACGCCGGGAAGAATGAAGAACCCCAGCAAGCTGTAGAGCACGATCACAGTCAGCAGGGAGCCAAGTGTGCGTTTCAATCCTCTGGACATGGGCAGCGGCGTCTCTCTCTTTTGGAAGCCCTTGGAGTATGGCATGCCTGTTCGGTTCCCAAGGCACTGCCGTCGCGGCTTGTAGGAACTTTCTGGTATTACGCTCCGCGTCAGAGTTGCAGGATCAACGTTTTCAGGGGCGGCTGATTATCCAGAGAAGGGAAGTCTTCGGCGGGACGCATCTCCTGGCAGTCGCGCACCGGACGTCCTGCCTTGGTGGCGCAGCGCAGTACCTGTTCACGCCAGTCCTGCATACTGACTTTTGCCAGATTGTTGCAGCAGATCAGTACACCGCCTTCTGCCGTAGTCAACAGGGCGGGCTTGAGCAGGCTTTGATAATCGCGCAGCAGGTCAACGGTGCCGAACGCGCTTTTGGCCCAGGCCGGCGGATCGAGCAGGACCAGATCATATTGACGCTGTTGCAGCTTCACGTAACTGGGTAATTGCTGACTGCGTCGCGCCGCAACAGGCAGCCCGGCCAGTTGGCGTATCGCCGGAAAATAATCCGACTGGATGAATTGCATAGGCGGCAGTTGCGGGTTGAGCGCGCCATTTTCCCGACCCACGGCCAGATTGCCCTCGGCGAAATCCAGATTGCACACTTCGCTCGCGCCACCGGCCGCAGCGCTGAGACCGACGCCGCAGGTGTACGCGAACAGGTTCAATACGCTTTTGCCGGCGCTGTGCTGCTTGACCCAGCCACGCGTGTTGCGCAGATCCAGAAACAACAGCGGGTCCTGGCCTGCATGTCGGCCACGGACCCGGTAGTTGAGCCCCCATTCATGCCCGACATGGTCGGCCAGCGCCGCGTCCTCCGCCTTGTAAACGGTGTCCTGGCGGTCCACGCGCGAGTTGCCTTGCGAGCGATCGTTATAGACCAGCAACATGTCCAGGCCCAGTCGCGTTTCGATCTGCTTGTGCAACGCCAGCAATGCGTCGCGATCCAGTCGGGTGTGAAAGCTTTGCACCAGCAATTGCGGGCCGTAGCGGTCGATGGTCAGCCCGCTGGCACCTTCCTGGCTGCCGTGAAACAGTCGATAGCAGTCTGTGCCCTGCCGATGCAGTTCGCCAAGCAGCGATTGGCGGTTATCGAGGGCGACGCTGAGCGCCTGATTCAAGGAAGACATGCTGAGCGCCTCGGGCTGGAATAAGGCGCGGGAGTTTAACAGCTAGCGGGCGCTGAAGGTTTTTAGTGTCAGGCGCGCCATTCTGGCTCGTGTTGTCATACAGCGCCAATAATCCCCTGCTAGGGTGCCTTTTTGCCTGTCAGCGAGGGGATAACCGTGAGCCAGTTCGATCTCAAGCGTCGCCGTGTCATCCAGGCCGTGGGGGCCGGTTTGCTGTTGCCGGGGCTTGCCCCCGCGGTAATTGCTTCGGTGCAGGATCGCCCGAAAATGGTCGATGGTGTGCAGTCCGGGGATCTGCTCGGTGACAAGGCGATGGTCTGGAGTCGCAGCGACCGGCCTTCACGCATGGTGGTCGAATGGGACACACGCAGCATGTTTACCCAGCCGCGGCGCGTGGTGTCGGCGCTTGCCGATCAGCGCACTGACTTCACCGCGCGGGTGGAGTTGAGCGGACTGCCGGTCGATCAGGCGATTTTCTACCGCGTCTCATTCGAGGATGCCCAGACCGGTGTCGCCAGTGAGCCGTGGTTCGGCCATCTGCGCAGCTCACCGCAGCAGCGTCGTGACATCCGCTTCGTCTGGAGCGGCGACACGGTGGGGCAAGGCTTCGGCATCAACCCCGATATCGGTGGCATGCGTATCTATGAGGCGATGCGCTTGCGTTTGCCTGACTTTTTTATCCACAGCGGTGACACCATTTACGCTGACGGTCCGGTGCCTGAGCAGATCACCACGGAAGGTGGGCGGATCTGGCGCAACCTGACGACTGAAGCGAAAAGCAAGGTCGCGGAGACTCTCGACGAGTACCGTGGCAACTACCGCTATAACCTGATGGACGAAAATCTGCGCCGTTTCAATGCCGAGGTGCCGCAGATCTGGCAATGGGATGACCACGAGGTCACCAACAACTGGTCACCCAGCAAGCAGCTTGACGAGCGATACAAGGTCAAGGACATCCAGTTGCTGTCCTCGCGTGCCCGTCAGGCTTATCTGGAATACGCGCCGCTGCGCTTGCAGGAGGCGGACAATGGCGGACGTATTTATCGCAAGGTGCCGTACGGTCCGATGCTCGACGTGTTTGTCCTCGATATGCGCAGTTACCGCGACGGGAATGATGCCAACCTCGCTGACAAGCCCGGCCCGACCACGGCATTTCTGGGCCGCGAGCAACTTGACTGGCTCAAGCGCGAACTCGATGCGTCCCGCGCACAATGGAAAGTCATTGCCGCTGACATGCCCATCGGCCTTGGTGTGCCGGATGGAGAGATAAGCCCCGGTGTGGCGCGCTGGGAAGCCATCGCCAATGGCAGTGACGGCCCGGCGCTCGGGCGGGAGCTGGAGATTGCCGAATTGCTGGCGTACCTGCACGCGCAGAAGATTCGCGACTGCGTCTGGCTGACTGCCGATGTGCACTACTGCGCTGCGCATCATTACCAGCCGGATCGAGCCGTGTTTCAGGACTTCGACCCATTCTGGGAGTTCGTGGCCGGACCCTTGAATGCGGGCAGCTTCGGGCCCAATGTGCTGGACAAGACGTTCGGCCCTGAGCTGGTTTTCCAGAAGGCGCCTCCTGCGCAGAACACGTCGCCTTTTGCGGGTTATCAGTTCTTTGGCGAAGTGAACATTGACGGTCAGACCGGCGAGATGTCCGTCGCCCTGCGCGATCTCGATGGTGTTTCAGTGTTCGAGCGCAAATTGCAGCCGACAGAGGAGGTCAGCCGAATCGTCTGACGGACGATGGGGGCGGGGCAAGTAAGGTTTTCGGAAATTCCTTGCAACATGCTTGTCATGTGTGGCCTATCATGGGCTACCTAACGACGGGACCGGATGCGTGGCATGCTGGCTATCTTTCTCGAAACCCTGAACATCACCGCCCCGGTGTTTGCCATGCTGTTTCTGGGCGTATTGCTCAAGCGGATCGGTGCAATCAACGACGGGTTCATCGTTGCGGCCTCCGGTCTCGTGTTCAACGTCACCATGCCTGCGCTGCTGTTTCTGGGCATCATTCACGCCGATTTGCATGCGGCCCTGCAACCCCGGCTGCTGATCTTCTTCAGTGCCGCGACGCTGCTGAGTTTCGCATTCGCCTGGGGCTGGGCGATCTGGCGTTGCCCGCAGGAAGAGCGCGGCGTCTACGTTCAGGGCGCGTTCCGTGGCAACAACGGGGTAATCGGACTGGCGCTGGCGGCCAGCATGTACGGCCCTTACGGCATTTCGCTGGGTGCGATTCTCGCCGCTCTGGTCATCGTCTTCTACAACACGTTGTCCACGATTGTGCTGGCGGTTTACAGCCCGGTGATCAAGTCCGATCCCTGGAGCGTATTCAAAAGTGTGCTGGCCAACCCGCTGATCATCAGCGTGATCATCGCCTCGCCTTTCGCTTACTTCAGCATAGGCCTGCCCAGGTGGCTGGAGACGTCCGGCAGCTATCTGGCACAAATGACCCTGCCGCTGGCACTGATCTGCATTGGCGGCACGCTGTCGCTGGCTTCGCTGCGCAAAAGCGGCAATCTGGCGATCAGTGCCAGTGCCATGAAGATGATCACACTGCCGTTGCTTTGCACGCTGGCAGCCTGGCTGGTGGGTTTTCGCGGCGCGGAACTGGGGATTCTGTTTCTGTACTTCGCCAGCCCGACGGCCGCTGCCAGCTACATCATGGCGCGTACCGCCAACGGCAACTACGAACTGGCCGCCGCGATCATCGTCATCACCACGCTGGCCGCAGCCGTCACCACCAACGTGGGGATTTTCATTCTGCAATGGGGCGGCTGGATCTAGTCCGCTTTTACGTAGCTGTCGATGACTTCCTGGGCCGCACGAAATGCGTCGATGGCTGCTGGTACACCGGCATAAACCGCGCAATGCAGCAGCGCCTCACGGATTTCTTCAACCGTGCAGCCATTGTTCAGCGCACCACGAACGTGGCCCTTGAGTTCTTGCGGGCATTTGAGTGCGGTGAGCGTGGCCAGGGTGATCAGGCTGCGCGTTTTCAATGGCAGGCCGTCGCGACTCCAGACGCTGCCCCAGGCGTGCTCGTTGACGAAGTCCTGCAGCGGCTGGCTGAACTCGGTGGCGTTACCCAGTGCACGGTCAACGTAGACATCGCCCATCACCTGACGACGGATCTGTTCGCCGTCGCTGATCGTCTTGTCTGTCATGGCATTTCCCCTTGTATCGATGAGGGTTGAGGTCAGTGCTGGCGTCGCCATGCGCGGATCGTGCCCCAGGCCACGACAACGCCCAGCACAGGCAGAACCAGGGTAAGCATTTTTGTTTCAAGCCTCTCGGCCAGTGCCATGCCGGTGCTGATCGACAGAATATGCAACCCGTAAGTCAGGTACAACGACAGCAGAAACAGGCCTTCCATGCGGTCTATCCGGTAACCCGAATAGAACAGCGGCACGCAAAGCAGCGATACACCGAGCATGATCGGCAGATCGAACACCATCGCGTTCGGTGAGATCGTCAGCGGCACCGGAGCGACCAGTGCGGTCACTCCCAATACGCCCAGCAGATTGAAAAGATTGCTGCCGATCACGTTACCCACGGCAATATCGCGTTCACCGCGAAACGCTGCGATCAATGAGGTCATCAGTGCGGGCAGCGAAGTGCCGATGGCGATTATCGTGAGTCCGACGATGCGCTCGGACAGTCCCAGGTGGATGGCAATCACCACCGAGGCATCGACCAGCAAGTGCCCGCCGGCAGTCAACAGCAGCAAGCCTGCGGCCAGCATCAGGACGCGTGTGAACGTACGTGGTTTCTCGGTGGTTTCGGCATAACCATGACGCGGCGTGTGGCCGCCCTGACGGATGATGAAAAACAGGCAGGCCAGCAGTCCTGCGAGCAGCAGTACGCCGTCAAATTTGCTGAATTCTCCATTCCACGACAGGCCGATGGCCAGTAGACAGGCACCGATCATCAGCGGGATATCGACGTGCAACACCTGACGGGCAACGCGCAGCGGAATGATCAGCGCGCACAGACCGAGGATCACCAGCACATTGAAGATATTGCCGCCGATGACACTGCCTACGGCGATGTCGGTGTTATCGGCAAAGGCTGCTTGCAGACTGACCGCCATCTGTGGCGCGCTGGTGCCCATTGCCACGACGGTAAGCCCTATGATCAGTGGCCTGACCTTGAAAATCGCGGCCAGGTGCACAGCTGCGCGAACCGACAGCTCTGCCCCGATCAGCAGCAGTAACAAGCCACTGAGCATTTGAATGAGCGCGGGGGCGGGCAGGGCCGATAGCTGGAGAATATGAGTGTCCTTGGTGGGGTAATCGGGGTTGAGGTCAGTCGAGTGCCTGAACGCGTACTGGCGCGGTGCCGCTGCGTAGCATACCCAGTTGTTCGGCTGCTTCGCGAGAGACGTCGATCAATCGACCGCGCGTGTGTGGGCCGCGATCATTGATGCGTACGACCACTGACCTGTCGTTGTCCAGATTCGTGACTTTGACGCGCGTGCCGAATGGCAACTGCCGATGCGCGGCAGTCAGGGCATTCTGATTGAAAGCTTCGCCGCTGGCAGTGCGGTTGCCGTGATGTTGGGCTCCGTAATAAGCGGCCGTGCCGGTCTCGTCATAACCGTGAGGGTCGATGATGTGATTGGCGCAGCCAGCCAGTAACGTCAGCAGGCTGCAGGCAAAAATAAGGCGGCGCATGGGGGCTGGTTCCTGAATGCCGGGGGAGTGGTAGTCGACTTTTGTGCCAATGCTCACGTTGGCATGCATTTCGTGACGTAACAACCCGGTGTCGCACAGCGTACTCGACACCGGATGCAGAGCGTGCGGAAAGGCATCCCCACGCAGAGCGCGGGGACACAGGCATTTGAGCGATCAGCCCTCCAGCCTGGCCTTCAGCAGTTCGTTGACCTGCTGCGGGTTGGCTTTGCCTTTGGAAGCTTTCATCGCCTGGCCGACGAAGAAGCCGAACATCTTGCCGCGTTTGGCCTCGTCGGCTGCGCGATACTGTTCGACCTGTTCCGCGTTGGCAGCCAGCATCTCGTCGAGCATCGACTCGATGGCACCACTGTCGGTCACCTGCTTCAAGCCGCGCTTTTCGATGACTTCATCGGCACTGCCTTCGCCGTTGGCCATCGCCTCGAAAACCATTTTCGCGATCTTGCCGGAAATGGTGTTGTCGGTGATGCGCTTGAGCATGCCACCCAGCTGCTCGGCACTGACCGGCGACTGTTCGATTTCCAGACCCTGCTTGTTCAGCAGGCTGCCCAGCTCGACCATGACCCAGTTGGCTGCCAGCTTGGCGTCACCACTGATGCTGACCACTTGCTCGAAGTAGTCCGCCTGCTCGCGGCTGGAGGCTAGTACGCTGGCGTCGTAGGTCGACAGGCCGAACTGGCTCTGGAAGCGCTCGCGTTTCTGCGGCGGCAGCTCCGGCAACGTGGCGCGGGTTTCTTCGAGAAACGAATCCTCGATGATGACCGGCAACAGGTCCGGGTCGGGGAAGTAACGGTAGTCGTTGGCTTCCTCCTTGCTGCGCATGGCGCGGGTTTCGTTGGTGTTCGGGTCATACAGACGGGTTTGCTGGATGACTTTGCCGCCGTCTTCGATCAGGTCGATCTGACGCTGGATCTCGCTGTTGATTGCCTTCTCGATGAAGCGGAACGAGTTGACGTTCTTGATCTCGCAACGGGTGCCGAACTCGACCTGACCTTTCGGACGAATCGAGACGTTGCAGTCGCAGCGCAGCGAGCCTTCGGCCATGTTGCCGTCACAGATGCCCAGATAGCGGACGATTGCGTGGATGGCCTTGACGTAGGCCACGGCCTCCTTGGCACTGCGCATGTCCGGTTCGGAAACGATCTCCAGCAGCGGTGTGCCGGCCCGGTTCAGGTCAATGCCGGTCATGCCCTGAAAATCTTCGTGCAGGCTTTTGCCCGCGTCTTCTTCAAGGTGCGCACGTGTGATGCCGATGCGCTTGACCGTGCCGTCGTCCAGCGTGATGTCCAGGTGGCCCTTGCCGACAATCGGCAGCTCCATCTGACTGATCTGATACCCCTTGGGCAAATCAGGGTAGAAGTAATTCTTGCGGGCAAACACGTTGTGCTGGCCGATTTCGGCATCCACTGCCAGGCCGAACTTCACGGCCATGCGTACGGCTTCCTTGTTCAGCACCGGCAATACGCCCGGCATGCCCAGATCGACGAGGCTGGCCTGAGTGTTGGGCTCGGAGCCGAACGTTGTGGCGCTACCGGAAAAAATCTTTGATTGGGTCGAAAGCTGGGTATGAATCTCCAGCCCGATGACGACTTCCCATTGCATGTGTTTCTCCTCAGAAGCCTTCAGGTGCGCGAGTGTGCCAGTCGGTGACTTGCTGATACTGATGCGCCACATTCAAGAGACGGCCTTCCTGGAAATACGGGGCCAGCAACTGCACGCCGACCGGCAGGCCGTCGACAAAGCCCGCAGGCATGGAGAGCCCAGGCAGGCCCGCGAGGTTGGCGGTGATGGTGTAGAAGTCTTCCAGGTATTCGGCAATCGGATCGTTGGTCTTGGCGCCGATTTTCCAGGCCGGGTTAGGCGTGGTCGGGCCGAGAATCACGTCGACATCGGCGAACGCGTTCATGAAGTCGTTCTTGATCAGGCGACGAATTTTCTGTGCCTGCAGGTAATAGGCGTCGTAGTAGCCTGCCGACAGCGCGTAGGCACCTACCATGATGCGTCGCTGGACTTCCGGACCAAAGCCTTCGGCGCGTGAGCGCTTGTACAGATCGGTCAGGTCCTTCGGGTCTTCGCAGCGGTAGCCGAAACGCACGCCGTCGAAGCGCGACAGGTTGGACGAGGCCTCGGCCGGAGCGATGACGTAGTAAGCCGGAATGGCGTGTTGCAGGTTCGGCAAACTGATTTCCTTGACGACTGCGCCGAGCTTTTCCAGCTCCTTGACGCTTTCGTGTACCAGCTGTGCGATACGCGGGTCGAGACCTGCGCTGAAGTATTCTTTCGGCACACCGATACGCAGGCCCTTGAGCGAGGTACTAAGACCAGCGGAGTAGTCTGGAACCGGCTCGTCGATGCTGGTGGAATCCTGCGGGTCGAAACCGGCCATGCCTTGCAGCAGCAGTGCGCAGTCTTCGGCGGTGCGTGCCATCGGCCCCGCCTGATCGAGGCTGGACGCGTAGGCGATCATGCCCCAGCGCGAGACGCGTCCGTAGGTAGGCTTGAGGCCGGTGAGGTTGGTCAGGGCTGCGGGCTGACGAATCGAGCCACCGGTATCGGTACCGGTTGCGGCAGGCAGCAGGCGGGCAGCAACTGCGGCTGCCGAACCACCGGAGGAGCCGCCAGGAACGCATTCCAGGTTCCACGGATTTTTTACCGCACCATAATGGCTGGACTCGTTGGCCGAACCCATGGCGAATTCGTCCATGTTGGTCTTGCCCAGCGTCACAGTGCCTGCGCGGGCCAGACGGGAAACCACAGTGGCGTCGTAGGGAGCCTTGAAATTGTCGAGCATCAGCGAGCCGCAACTGGTGCGGATACCCTGGGTGCAGAACAGGTCTTTATGCGCCAGCGGCGCGCCGAGCAGCGGGCCGTTTTCACCAGCAGCACGGCGAGCATCTGCCGCCTGGGCCTGGGTGATGGCCAGGTCTTCGGTGAGGCTGATGAAGCTGTTGAGCTGTGGGTCGAGCGTCGCGATGCGCGACAGCAGAACGCGGGTCAGCTCTTCAGAAGAAAACTTTTTTTCGGCGAGTCCGCGAGCGATCTCGGCCAGAGTCATTTGATGCATGCAGGCGCTTTCCCTTACTCGATGACTTTCGGAACCAGATAGAGGCCGTCTTGGACCGCTGGTGCGATGGCTTGGTAAGTGTCACGACGATTTCGCTCGGTGACGGCGTCTTCGCGCAGGCGCTGGGTGGCTTCCAGCGGGTGAGCCAGAGGCTCGATGCCAGTGGTGTCGACCGCTTGCATCTGGTCGACCAGTCCGAGAATGCTGTTAAGTGCTTCGGTGGTACGCGGGATATCGGCGTCATTGAGACCCAGTCGGGCCAGATGAGCGATCTTTTCCACGTCGGAGCGTTCAAGCGCCATGGGGTATCTCCAGTGGAATGCTTATGGATTTGCTTTGTGGCCAATTGCGGAACACTATCGCGTTATCACTGTCTCAAGCCGCTAACGTCGAGGGTGGTGTTCGGAAAACCGCCAATTTAGCATATTGGCTCCTTGCCCAAAATCCCTGTCGTTGTTAGAGTTTGCCGCACTTTTTTTACCACGCGTTCCCTAGGGTCCCTTTCCCATGTTCAAGAAACTGCGTGGCATGTTTTCCAGTGATCTATCCATCGACCTGGGCACTGCCAACACCCTTATCTACGTGCGTGAGCGCGGTATCGTTCTGAATGAACCCTCTGTCGTTGCCATTCGTACTCACGGCAACCAGAAGAGTGTCGTGGCCGTCGGTACCGAAGCCAAGCGCATGCTGGGCCGTACTCCAGGCAACATCGCAGCCATTCGTCCAATGAAAGACGGCGTTATCGCCGACTTCAGCGTCTGCGAAAAAATGTTGCAATACTTCATCAACAAGGTCCACGAAAACAGCTTTCTGCAGCCCAGCCCCCGTGTGCTGATCTGCGTTCCGTGCAAATCCACCCAGGTTGAGCGTCGCGCCATTCGCGAATCGGCCCTGGGTGCAGGCGCACGCGAAGTATTCCTGATCGAAGAACCAATGGCCGCTGCAATTGGTGCCGGTCTGCCGGTGGAAGAAGCTCGCGGTTCGATGGTTGTCGACATCGGCGGCGGTACCACCGAAATCGCGCTGATCTCCCTGAACGGTGTGGTGTATGCCGAATCCGTGCGTGTGGGCGGCGACCGTTTCGACGAAGCGATCATCACTTATGTGCGTCGTAATTACGGCAGCCTGATCGGCGAATCCACTGCCGAGCGCATCAAGCAGGAAATCGGTACTGCCTATCCGGGCGGTGAAGTGCGCGAAGTCGACGTCCGTGGCCGTAACCTGGCCGAAGGCGTTCCGCGCGCATTCACCCTGAACTCCAATGAGGTGCTCGAAGCACTTCAGGAGTCGCTGGCAACCATCGTTCAGGCAGTCAAGAGCGCGCTCGAGCAGTCGCCTCCGGAGCTGGCCTCGGATATCGCCGAGCGTGGTCTGGTGCTGACCGGTGGCGGTGCATTGCTGCGCGATCTGGACAAATTGCTGGCTCAGGAAACAGGTCTGCCGGTCATCGTCGCCGAAGACCCGCTGACCTGTGTAGCGCGTGGCGGTGGCCGGGCGCTGGAAATGATGGATAAGCACACCATGGATCTGCTCTCCAGCGAGTAATTCGCCGGGGTGCCTTTCACGGAGCCTTTTGTATGCAGGTGGCGTATGTGCTACCTGTATGCATCAGGCTGACGCCGAAACAGGGTGCCTATCTCTTTCATTTGTCCAGGCCGGTTACATACCGCATGAATAATTGCCAATCGAAGTTCGATCCAACGATCGCATGCCCCGGAGGAGCGGCCTATTAAACCGCTTTTCGCAAAAGGCCCTTCGCTGGGCGTACGTCTGCTGGTGCTGGCCGTGCTGTCGGTTGCGTTGATGGTTGTCGACGCCCGCTTTACGATCCTCAAGCCCGTGCGCAGCCAGATGTCGATGGTGCTCATGCAGTCCTACTGGATCGTTGATCTGCCGCAACGTTTGTATCAAGGCGTTGCCAGTCAGTTCGGCAGCCGTACGGAACTGATCGCCGAAAACGAAAAACTCAAGACCGAAGCGCTGCTCCTGCAGGGCCGCCTGCAAAAGCTGGCGGCACTGACCGAGCAGAATGTTCGTCTGCGTGAGTTGCTCAACTCTTCGGCGCTGGTCAATGAAAAGGTCGAGGTCGCCGAGCTGATCGGCATGGACCCTAACCCCTTCACCCATCGGATCATCATCAACAAGGGCGAGCGCGACGGCGTTGTGCTCGGCCAGCCCGTGCTCGATGCGCGCGGCCTGATGGGCCAGGTTGTCGAGCTGATGCCCTACACCTCGCGGGTGCTGCTGCTGACCGACACGACCCACAGCATTCCGGTTCAGGTGAACCGCAACGGTCTGCGTGCCATCGCCAGCGGCACCGGTAATCCGGAGCGTCTGGAACTGAGGCATGTAGCGGATACCGCCGACATCAAGGAAGGCGATCTGCTGGTCAGTTCCGGCTTGGGTCAGCGCTTTCCCGCCGGTTATCCAGTGGCCACGGTCAAGGAAGTGATTCACGACTCCGGCCAGCCGTTCGCGATCGTTCGTGCCGTACCAACTGCTGCCTTGAATCGCAGTCGCTATCTGTTGCTGGTGTTCTCCGACGGCCGCTCGCCGGAAGAGCGTGCTGCCGACGCGGCGCAAGCGCAGGAATCCATCGACAAGGGCATCGAGCCCTCGGTGATGGCGACTTTGCCGCCGCCCACACCGGCCTTCCCGATGTGGCCGCAAGTGGCTGTTCCGGTATTCCCGGGCAGCACGGCAACGCACAAACCTGCTGCGCAACCGACAACGCCAGCGCCCGCTGCAACGCCTGCGACTCCGGCACGGCCTGCCACCCGGCCTGCTGCGTCGCAGCCGCCTGCTTCAAGACCCTCCACCGCTCGGGAGCCTATCGATGGTTAGTCATGTTTCCGGGCGCAATGGCTGGGTGGTCTGGCTGACGTTTGCGATCGGTCTGTTGCTGAGCGTTTCGCCGCTGCCGCAATTCATGGAGATCTTCCGGCCTCTGTGGCTGGCCCTGCTGCTGACCTTCTGGGTTCTGGCGCTGCCGCACAAGTACGGCATGACCACAGCGTGGATACTGGGGCTGATGGAGGATGTGCTGTATGGCACCTTGCTTGGCCAGAATGCGCTGATCCTCAGTCTGATCACATTTCTGGTGATGTCCCTGCAGCAGCGTCTGCGCATGTTCCCCATGTGGCAACAGTGCCTGGTGCTGCTGGTCGTATTTGGTCTTGCGCAGCTCGCACAGCTCTGGCTGAGTGCATTGACCGGCAACCGTCAGCCCACGCTGGCGCTGGTTCTACCCGCACTGGTCAGTGCCCTGTTGTGGCCCTGGATCAGTTATGGCCTGCGTGGATTGCGCAAACGTTTGAAAATCAATTAAGCGCAAGGTGAGCGCGACGCCCGCCGCGCTCATCCGCACAGACACGGAGATGTCCTTATGCCCTTGCTTTATCTGGCTTCTGGCTCGCCGCGCCGCCGCGAACTTCTGATTCAGATCGGTGTGCCCTTTACCGTACTGAGCGCTCAGATCGACGAAACTCCCTTCGACCATGAAACCCCGACTGCCTATGTCGAGCGTCTTGCGCTGGGCAAGGCTCAGGCCGGGTTGTCTGTGCTGCCCGCTGAACAACAGGCCTGCGTAATGGGAGCTGACACTGCCGTGGTCCTTGACGGGCGCATTCTTGGCAAGCCGGCAGATGAAGCGGACGCCCTGGCCATGCTGACGGCCCTGTCGGGTCGCGAGCATGAGGTGATAACGGCCGTTGCGCTGAGTGATCGGCAACGCAGCGAAATCCGTACTGTGACCAGTCGCGTGCGATTTCGCCCGATTCAGGACCATGAGGCTCAGACCTATTGGGCCAGTGGCGAGCCTGTCGACAAGGCCGGGGGCTATGCCATTCAGGGGCTGGCGGCGATTTTCGTCGAAGGCCTGCAAGGCAGCTATTCTGGGGTGGTTGGTCTGCCTCTGTGTGAAACCGCAGAACTGCTTGGCCATTTCGGCATACCCTGCTGGCAATGCCTGGAAGGTGACAAGTCATGAGTGAAGAGATACTGATCAACATTACCCCGATGGAATCGCGGGTGGCGGTGGTAGAAAACGGTGTTCTGCAAGAGGTGCATGTCGAGCGTACCCAGCGTCGCGGGATCGTTGGCAATATCTACAAAGGCAAGGTAGTGCGGGTGCTGCCCGGCATGCAGGCGGCGTTCATCGACATCGGTCTGGATCGTGCGGCATTTATTCATGCATCGGAAATTTCCATGCGTGAAGGGCCAGCGGTCGAGAGCATTGCGTCGTTGGTGCATGACGGCCAGAGCCTGGTGGTGCAAGTCACCAAAGACCCGATCGGCAGCAAAGGCGCGCGGCTGACTACCCAGCTCTCCATTCCGTCACGGTATCTGGTGTACATGCCGCGCACTGCGCATGTGGGCATTTCCCTGAAAATCGAGGACGAGGCCGAGCGTGAACGACTGAAAAAAGTGGTCAGCGATTGTGTCGCCCTGGAGGGTATCAAAGAGGCCGGAGGCTTCATTCTGCGCACCGCAGCCGAAGGTGCCGGTGCCGATGAAATCCTCATGGACATCCGCTATCTGCGCAGGCTCTGGGATCAGATCGGCGAGCAGATCAAGACCGTCAGCCCGCCCACCGTGATTTACGAAGACCTGGGGCTGGCCCTGCGTACCCTGCGCGATCTGGTCAGCCCGCGCATCGAAAAAATCCGCATCGACTCGCGGGAAACGTTCCAGAAGACCACCCAGTTTGTGGCTGAACTGATGCCTGAAATAGCGGACAGGCTCGAGCATTATCCAGGCGAGCGGCCTATTTTCGACCTCTACGGGGTCGAGGATGAAATCCAGAAGGCCCTCGAGCGCAAGGTGCCGCTCAAGTCCGGTGGTTATCTGGTGGTCGATCCGGCCGAGGCGATGAGCACCATCGACGTCAATACCGGCGCGTTTGTCGGGCATCGCAACCTTGAAGAAACCATCTTCAAGACCAACCTGGAAGCGGCGACAGCCATTGCCCGGCAACTGCGTCTGCGCAATCTGGGTGGCATCATCATCATCGATTTCATCGATATGGAAGACGGTGAACACCAGCGTCAGGTGCTGCGCACGCTGGAGAAACAGCTTGAGCGCGATCACGCCAAGACCAACATCATCGGCATCACCGAGCTGGGTCTGGTGCAGATGACCCGCAAGCGTACCCGCGAAAGCCTCGAACAGGTGCTGTGCGAGCCTTGTCACTGCTGCGCAGGGCGGGGCAAGCTGAAGACCCCCGAGACCATCTGCTACGAAATCTTCCGGGAAATTTTGCGTGAGGCCAGGGCCTATCAGGCGGTGGGCTATCGTGTTCTGGCCAATCAGCGCGTGGTGGATCGTCTGCTCGACGAGGAGTCGGGCAATGTGGCCGAGCTGGAGGCCTTCATTGGCCGGACCATCCGTTTTCAGGTAGAAACCATGTACTCGCAGGAACAATACGACGTGGTGCTGCTCTGAGGGTGCTGATTGTTTGAAATATGATGACAAGTGCCCTTCGGGTTTCTGGCAGGTATGCCGTTTTATCGAGAATGATGCGTGGGAAACGAGCAAAACCTGGACCTGAACGCACCTGCACACCTGAACCGGAACCGCTTTGTCGACTCCGGTCCTTGCATCCCGCAGTGGAGGGCATCCTGAGATGGGACGCTTTCCTCGCTTCGTCGCAACCCTCACTCGCTGGGGCCTGAGCCTTTGCGCACTGATTCTGGTGCTGGCGGCACTGTACGTCAGCCTCGGGCGTCAGCTCGCGCCCTTGGTTGCAGAATACCGTGTCGACGTGGAAAGCCGGGCCAGCAGCGCGTTGGGCCTGCCGTTGAGCATTGGCAGCCTGGAAGGTAGCTGGAGCCGGTTTGCCCCGGTTTTGCTGGCCCACGACGTCATGGTCGGGGAGGGTGCCGCTGCCTTGCGCCTGGATCGCGTGAGGGTCGTTCCCGACCTCTGGGAAAGTCTTCTGGCGCGTGAAGTGCGTATCGCCCATCTTGAAGTGGACGGTCTGCAGTTCATTCTCAAGCAGGACAAGGAAGGCAGTTGGTCCGTCGAGGGCTTGCCGATGCGCAACGACAGCCCGTTCGACCCCGAGCAAGTGCTCAACCAGATGCAAATGGTCTCGCATTTGTCGCTGCTCGACAGCCAGGTCACTGTGCAGCCGTTTGACGCCTCGCCACTGACCCTGACCTATGTAAACCTCAGCCTGACCACTGGCAGTTACCATCAGCGCCTCGATGCACGCCTGACGTTGCCGGATGGCCAGCCATTTGCGCTGAATGTGCGCTCGCGCATTCAGGCCAGTGAGTGGAAAAACGCCGAGGCAGATGTCTACGCCAGTCTGCCGCAAAGCGACTGGGCGAAGTGGCTGCCGAAAAGCCTCACGCGGGAATGGACACTGTCAACGCTGCAGGCCGGTGGCGAGCTGTGGATGAACTGGGGCAAGGGCACCGTGCAACGCGCGACTGCACGGCTTAATGCGCCGCATATCAAAGGCGTTTATGCCGGTCGCAAGCCTTCAGCTGTCGACAACCTCGCGCTCAACGCCTGGTTTGCTCGCACCGACACAGGTTTTGACCTGAACCTCGATTCGCTGGCGATGAGCCTGGGCGACAAGCGCTGGGAAAGCCGCCTGCAACTCACGCAAACCGCCGCGACGCCTGACAGCGAAGAACTCTGGCATGTGCAGGCCGATCGCCTGGACCTTACACCTCTCACGCCGCTGATCGACTCCTTCGCGCCCCTGCCGGAGAAAGCCATGGCAGTGGTCGACGGCCTCAAGGTGACGGGCGGGCTGCGTAACGTCCTGCTGGATTACCGGCCACAGGCCACCGGCGACAAGCGCCTGAGCTTTGCCGCCAATCTCGACAAGGTGGGTTTCAATGCGTATCGCGGGGCGCCGGCGGCCGGAAACGTATCGGGTGCCATCAGCGGCGATCTGGGGCAAGGCGAGCTGCGACTCGACACCGACGACTTCATGCTGCATCTGGACCCTATCTTTGCCAAACCCTGGCACTACCGGAAGGCCAATGCCCGCCTGACCTGGAAACTCGATGATCAGGCGTTCACCCTCATCGCGCCGTATATCAAGGTGCTCGGCGACGAAGGCAAGATCGCGGCGGACTTTCTGATCAGGATTCACCTCGGTCACGACCAGGAAGACTACATGGACTTGCGCGTCGGCATGGTCGACGGCGATGGCCGTTACACCAGCAAGTACCTGCCTGCAGCCCTCAGTCCTGAGCTTGATCGCTGGTTGCGAACGGCCGTGGTGAGTGGGGCGGTGAAGCAGGGTTTCTTCCAGTATCAAGGCTCGCTGAACAAGAGTTCGCCCGACACCGCGCATGTCCTCAGCCTGTTTTTCGATGTCAGCAACGCAACCCTGGCATTCCAGCCGGGCTGGCCTTCGCTGACCGGCGTCGACGGCAAGGTGTACGTCGAAAACAGCGGCGTGCGAGTCAAGGCAAGTAAAGGGCAGCTGCTTGATACCAAAATCAGCAACGTACTGGTCAACATTCCCCACGTCCCGGCAGGTCAGGACAGCCACCTGCTGGTGGATGGCAGCTTCTCCGGCAATCTGGTCGATGGCCTGAAGATCCTCCAGCAGGCACCCATTGGCACGGCCAGCACCTTTGCCGGCTGGCAGGGCGAAGGTCCGCTGGACGGCAAGCTGAAGCTGGATATCCCGCTGGCCAAGGGCGTCGAGCCAAAGGTCGTGGTGGACTTCAGCACTGAAAATGCGCGTCTGAAACTGGTCGATCCGGTGCTGGAGTTGACTCGTCTCAAAGGTGATTTCCGTTTTGACAGCTCCAGTGGACTGAGCGGCAAGGGCATCAAGGCACAGGCATTCGATCGTCCTGTGACCGCGGAAATCGCCGCCGAGGGCAGGCCGGGCGATAACGTGACGCGCATTGTGGCAAACGGGCAGATAACCGTGAAAAGACTGACTGACTGGCTGAGTGTCACCCAGCCCCTGCCGGTCTCGGGTGACTTGCCGTATCAGCTGCAATTGACTCTGGATAGCAAAGACAGCCCGTTGGTGATCAATTCCACGCTCAAGGGCGTGGCGATCGACCTGCCCGCACCGTTCGGCAAGACCGCCGAGCAGGAGCGTCCCAGCGAATTTCGCATGACCCTGCAAGGTTCAGAGCGCAGGCTCGGCGCGGCCTATAACGATCAGGCCAACTTTGCTTTTGCTGCACCGAATGGCAAGTTTGCCGAGGGTCGCGGCGAGCTTTATCTGGGGCGCGGCGGAGCGATAGTGCCCGATGCCAAGGGGCTGCGGATTCGCGGCGAGTTGTCCGAACTGGACGTGGCACCCTGGCAGGAGCTGGCTGGGCGATATGCCGGCAATGATCCGGGCGGCAATGCAAAACAACTGCTTAACAGTGTTGATCTGCAGATCGGCAAGCTGACGGCGATGGGCACCACGCTGGACAACGTGCGTGTTCAATTGCAACGCAATGCTGCAGCCTGGGCGTTGTCACTGGACAGTGCGCTGGCCAAGGGGACTGCCGTGTTGCCCGACGCGAAGTCTGCGCCAATCGGCATCGACATGCTGTACGTGCGGCTGCCTGCCTCTGATCCGAATGCGGCAGTGGTCGAAAACGCGCCTGATCCTCTGGCCGATATCGACCCGCGTAATATCCCCGCACTGGATGTGAAGATCGCTCAGCTGTTTCAGGGCGACCAGTTGCTGGGCGCCTGGGCGCTGAAAACCCGACCTACGGCTACCGGTATGCGAATGTCTGACCTGAGCCTGGGGCTCAAAGGCATTCTGCTTGAGGGCAACGGTACCTGGGAGGGTACGCCCGGCGCCAGTAACAGTTCGTTCAAAGGCCGTCTGGCGGGCAAGAACCTTGCGGATGTGCTCAAAGCCTGGAGTTTCGCGCCGACGGTCACCAGTGAAAGTTTCGAAATGAATGTCGATGGACGCTGGCCAGGGTCGCCTGCCTGGGTCGGCCTCAAGCGCTACTCCGGCAGCCTGGATGCGACGTTGAACAGAGGCCAGTTTGTCGAGGTGGAAGGCGGTGCCCAGGCGCTGCGCGTGTTCGGACTGCTGAATTTCAACTCCATCGGTCGTCGTCTGCGCCTGGACTTTTCCGACCTGCTGGGCAAAGGGCTCAGCTACGACCGGGTCAAGGGGCTGCTGGTGGCCAGTAGCGGGGTTTATGTGACCCGCAACCCGATCACGCTGACCGGGCCGTCCAGCAACCTTGAGCTTAACGGCACGCTGGATATGGTTCGTGATCGTGTCGATGCGAAGCTGCTGGTGACCCTGCCGGTGACCAATAACCTGCCGATCGCTGCGCTGATTGTCGGCGCGCCGGCCATCGGCGGCGCGCTGTTCCTGGTCGACAAGCTGCTGGGCGACCGTGTCGCCCGCTTCGCCAGCGTGCAATACAAGGTCGAAGGCCCCTGGAAAGAGCCGAAGATCACGTTCGACAAGCCATTTGAAAAACCCCAGTAGCGCCTCATGGAGTACAGTGGTGGCCAGGTCATTGAGGAGCGGGTTGCCATGTCCTTTGCTGTGATTCAGATGGTCAGCCAGAGCGATGTCCAGGTCAATCTGGCCAGCGCTCGCCGGCTGCTCGAGCAGGCAGCCGACAGTGGTGCGCGGCTGGCGGTGTTGCCTGAAAACTTTGTCGCGATGGGGCGGCGTGACGTTGCCGATATCGGCCGTGCCGAAGCTTATGGGCAAGGACCTATCCTGCCGTGGTTGAAACTGGCGGCTCGCGACCTCAAGTTATGGATTGTCGCCGGAACTTTGCCGCTGCCGCCAGACGAGCGACCCGATGGCAAGGTGACGGCGTGTTCGCTGCTGATCGATGAGCACGGCGAGCAGGTGGCCCGGTATGACAAACTGCACCTGTTTGATGTCGATGTTGCTGACAATCGAGGCCGCTACCGCGAATCGGATGACTATGCTCGTGGAAGCAGGGTGGTGGTAGCCGACACCCCCGTCGGTCGTTTGGGGCTGACCGTCTGTTATGACCTGCGCTTCCCTGAGCTGTACACCGCGCTGCGTGAAGCGGGGGCTGAATTGATCACTGCGCCGTCAGCGTTCACGGCGGTAACGGGTGCGGCGCATTGGGACATCCTGATCCGGGCGCGCGCCATCGAAACCCAGTGTTACGTGCTGGCGGCAGCGCAGGGCGGGGTCCATCCGGGGCCTCGCGAGACTTACGGGCACGCGGCCATCGTTGATCCATGGGGCCGCGTACTGGCCGAGCAGGCACAGGGTGAAGCCGTGCTGCTGGCTACACGCGACAGTGAAGAACAGGCGTCCATACGGGCGCGGATGCCGGTGTCCAGTCACCGGCGCTTTTTTTCGCAGGACGCCATGCGGCCTGCTTCGGAGTGAATATGAGTGATCTGTCCTCAGTCAGCGAACACCTTCTGGCACCCGGCGGCCTGAACCTCGACAGCCTGCAATCGGTGCTGGGCGAACTCGCCGGGCCTGGGATCGACGCGGCTGATCTGTATTTTCAGGGCATGATCTCCGAGTCCTGGTCGCTCGAAGACGGCATCGTCAAGGAAGGCAGTTTCAATCTCGATCAAGGTGTCGGCGTGCGTGCCCAGTCGGGCGAGAAAACCGGTTTTGCCTACAGCAACGCGATCACCGCTGATGCATTGCGCACCGCCGCACGCGCTGCACGCTCTATTTCCCGCGCTGGCCAGAATGGCCGCGTGCAGGCATTCACGTCGCAGGACGTGGCCCAGCTGTATGCCCCGGATAATCCGCTGGAAGTGCTGAGCCGGGCTGAGAAAGTCGCGTTGCTCAAACGCATCGACGTTGCAACGCGGGCGCTGGACTCGCGTATCCAGCAGGTGTCGGTAAGCATGGCCGGTGTCTGGGAGCGCATTCTGGTGGCTGCTGCCGATGGCAGCCTGGCCGCCGATGTGCGCCCGCTGGTGCGCTTCAACGTGAGCGTTATCGTCGAGCAGAACGGCCGCCGCGAGCGCGGCGGGCATGGCGGTGGCGGGCGTACCGATTACCGTTATTTCCTGACCGACGATCGCGCCATGGGCTACGCCCGTGAGGCGCTGCGTCAGGCGCTGGTCAACCTGGAAGCGATTCCCGCACCGGCAGGCACCTTGCCGGTGGTGCTCGGTTCGGGCTGGTCCGGCGTGCTGTTGCACGAAGCGGTCGGTCACGGCCTTGAGGGTGACTTCAATCGCAAGGGCAGCTCGGCCTATAGCGGACGCATGGGCGAAATGGTTGCGTCGAAACTCTGCACCATCGTCGATGACGGCACCCTGGCGGGGCGTCGTGGCTCGCTGAGCGTCGATGACGAAGGCACACCTACCGAATGCACTACGCTGATCGAGAATGGCGTGCTCAAGGGCTACATGCAGGACAAGCTCAATGCCCGGTTGATGGGTGTCGCCCCGACCGGCAACGGCCGTCGAGAGTCCTACGCCCACCTGCCGATGCCACGCATGACCAACACCTACATGCTGGGCGGCCAGAGCGATCCACAGGAAATCATCGCCTCAGTGAAGCGCGGCATCTACTGCGCCAACCTGGGTGGCGGTCAGGTGGATATCACCAGCGGCAAGTTCGTGTTTTCGACCAGTGAGGCCTATTTGATCGAAGACGGCAAGATTACTGCGCCGGTCAAAGGGGCGACCTTGATCGGTAACGGGCCGGAAGCCATGAGCAGGGTGTCGATGGTGGGTAACGATCTGTCGCTGGACAGTGGCGTCGGCACATGCGGGAAAGATGGCCAGTCGCTGCCGGTCGGTGTGGGTCAGCCTACGCTGAAAATCGACGCGATTACCGTGGGTGGCACCGGTAGCTGAACGTGAGTCGGGGCCGGTTGCTTGCTGCTGCCGGCCCCGAGGGCGAAATCAACGCAGGCCGCGTTGAAGTTCGTCCAGCTCACGGATGTATTTGAAGATTTTGCGGCTGGTGGCCGGCGGTTTGTTGCGTGCAACTTCGTGCTGCGCCTGACGGATCAGCGAACGCAGCTGCTGACGGTCGGCATTGGGGTATTCGACAACGAATTTCTCGAGGTCGGCGTCATCGCCCGCAATCAGGCGATCGCGCCAGCGCTCCAGATTGTGGAAACGTTCATTGTATTGGCGAGTGGAGGCATCGAGTTGGTCCAGCAACACCAGAATGGCTTCCTGGTCCTGATCGCGCATCAGCTTGCCGATGAACAGAATATGCCGCTTTCGCGCGATGTTCGCCGTGTGCTTGGGCGCTTCGGCCAGCGCCTTGCGCAAAGCGTCGGTCAGCGGCAGCTTGGCCAGCACATCGGCTTTGAGTGTTGTCAGTCGCTCGCCGAGGTCGACCAGAGCATGCAGCTCTCGTTTGACCTGGGTTTTGCTTTTCTCCCCGTCGAGGGAGTCGTCGTAAGAATCAACCATGGGGGCAGTCCGCAAAGAAACGCCGCCATGATAACCAGTCGTGGGCCGCTTGTCCGGCCCGGTCGGTATTCGGCCTGTGCTGAAAGAAGAATTTGATGGAGAAAGTCATGAGTGCAACCCAAAGCGTCGGCCCACAAGCCTTGCCCGAGCTGCAGGAACAGGTCGAGCAGATCATCGCCGAAGCCCGGCGTCAGGGCGCCAGCGCCTGCGAAGTCGCAGTCTCGGTGGATCAGGGGCTGTCGACATCGGTCCGTCAGCGTGAAGTCGAAACCGTCGAGTTCAACCGCGATCAGGGCTTTGGTATCACCCTGTATGTCGGACAGCGCAAGGGCTCGGCCAGCACCTCGGCGACCGGTGCCGATGCCATTCGTGAAACCGTCGCCGCCGCACTGGCGATTGCCGAACACACCTCCGAAGATGAAAGCTCCGGGTTGGCCGATGCTGCGTTGATGGCCAAAGAGGTCATGGATTTCGACCTGTATCACACCTGGGACATAACCCCTGAACAAGCCATCGAGAAAGCGCTGATTTGCGAAGCGGCGGCCTTCGATGCCGACAGCCGCATCAAGAACGCCGACGGCACCACGCTCAACACCCATCAGGGCTGCCGCGTGTATGGCAACAGCAATGGCTTCATCGGTGGTTATGCGTCAACGCGGCACAGCCTGAGTTGCGTGATGATCGCCGAAGGCGAAGGCCAGATGCAGCGCGATTACTGGTACGACGTCAATCGCCTGGGCGAGTTGCTGGCTGACGCACAGAGTATTGGTCGCAAGGCTGCTTTACGTGCGGCGAGCCGCCTCGGTGCGCGCCCTGTGCCAACCTGTGAGGTGCCGGTGCTGTTTGCCGCAGAGCTGGCGGGTGGTTTGTTCGGCAGTTTTCTCGGTGCTATTTCCGGGGGCAACCTGTATCGCAAGTCATCGTTTCTTGAGGGGGCGCTTGGTCAGCAACTGTTCCCTGAGTGGATGACCATCGATGAGCGTCCGCACTTGAAGCATGCGATGGGCAGTTCTGCGTTCGACAGCGACGGTCTGGCAACATTTGCCAAGCCGTTCGTGGAAGGCGGTGATCTGGTTTCCTACGTATTGAGCACTTATTCCGGTCGCAAGCTGGGTATGCCGAGCACTGCCAACTCAGGTGGGGTCCACAATCTTTTCGTCACCCATGGCTCGGAAGATCAGGCCGCGCTGATTCGGCGCATGGGCCGTGGCCTGCTGGTGACCGAGCTGATGGGTAGCGGCCTGAACATGGTCACCGGTGACTATTCGCGGGGCGCAGCAGGTTTCTGGGTCGAAAACGGCGAAATTCAATTTCCGGTTCAGGAAGTGACCATTGCCGGCAACATGCGTGACATGTTCAAGCAGATCGTCGCCGTTGGCAGCGATCTTGAACTGCGCAGTAACATCCGTACTGGCTCGGTGCTGATCGAGCGTATGACCGTCGCGGGCAGCTGAGCCTGACGACGCTTCGCTTGTCCGCGATATGCAGGTTTTGTAGGAGCGGACTCGTCCGCGAACTGCCGGGAACCGGCAGCCAAACCAGACGCCTCGGTGCACCAGATACAATCAGGGTGGCCTGTTTTGGGGCCGAAGCAGCCCTTCGCTTGTCCGCGATATCCAGGTTTTGTAGGAGCGGACTCGTCCGCGAACTGCCGCGAACCGGCAGCAAAACCAGGCGCCTTGGTGCACCAGATACAACCAAGGTGGCCTGTTTTGGGGCCGAAGCAGCCCTTCGCTTGTCCGCGATATCCAGGGTTTGCAGGAGCGGACTCGTCCGCGAACTGCCGGGAACCGGCAGCAAAACCAGACGCCTCGGTGCACAAGATACAACCAAGGTGGCCTGTTTTGGGGCCGCTTTGCAGCCCTTCGCGGACAAGTCCGCTCCCACGCCCTCCGGGCCGAAGCAGCCCTTCGCTTGTCCGCGATATCCAGGTTTTGTAGGAGCGGACTCGTCCGCGAACTGCCGCGAACCGGCAGCAAAGCCGGCATCTCAGCACCTGTGTATGACGCACTCGCTTAAGATCACACTTGTAATGATTATTTATATCATTTAATAATGAATATCATTTATAAAATGAGCTGCGGTCATGGCGTCTGTTCTGCACGAGCTGCCTTATCTGGAAAACTGGCGTGGATTGAGTCTGCGGATTCGTTGTGCTCTTGAGCCAGACGAGCCCCGGCTGATCGAGCATTACCTGGCCGAAGGACGTTATCTGGCGCTTTTTACCGCCACGCCTCAGCTCATGGTTGCCGAAACCACTTTCCGCCTGTTGATGGACACTGCGCGCGACACGGCATTGCCGTGGCACTGGCGTTGCCTGTGCCTGGACCAGGCCTGGCGGCCGCTGCGTGATCTACAGGCAATTGCCTCCACGCCCGCCCGACGTCAACGCTGGCAAGCCTGTGTCCATCAACTGGCAAGTTGTGTGCTGCAGCCCTCTATTCCCCTTTCTGAACTGGTGCAAGGACATTGCGATGAGTAATACCCGTATAGAACGCGACAGCATGGGCCAGCTACAGGTCCCGGCCGAGGCCCTTTACGGCGCGCAGACTCAGCGTGCGGTGGAAAACTTTCCGATCAGCCATCAACGCATGCCCCGGCAGTTCATCCGCGCACTGTTGCTGGCCAAGTCGGCTGCGGCGCAGGCCAATCTGGAGCTGGAACAGATCAGCGAAGGGCAGAGCAGGGCGATTGTCAGTGCCGTGAAGGACCTGCTGGCCAGTGATTACATGGCTCATTTTCCGGTTGATATTTTCCAGACCGGCTCAGGCACCAGTACCAACATGAACGCCAATGAGGTAATCGCAACGCTGGCCACGCGTGTGCTGGGCGAGCATGTCAATCCCAATGACCACGTCAACTGCGGGCAGAGCAGCAACGACATCATCCCGACCACGATTCATGTGAGTGCTGCGCTGGCGCTTCACGAACAACTACTGCCCGCACTCGCCCATCTGACGCACGTAACCGAACACAAGGCCGAGCAGGTCCATGCCTTCGTCAAGACCGGTCGTACGCATCTGATGGACGCCATGCCGGTCCGAATGAGTCAGGTGCTCAACGGTTGGTCGCAGCAGATTCGCGCCAACATCGAGCATCTGCAAGCTCTCCAGCCGAGCCTGCAGTCGCTGGCTCAGGGCGGCACTGCAGTCGGTACCGGAATCAACGCGCATCCCGAATTTGCGGCGCGTTTCAGTCATCAGTTGAGCGCCTTGACCGGTGTGCAGTTCGCACCTGGCAAGAACCTGTTCGCGTTGATCGGTTCGCAGGACACGGCGGTCGCGGTATCCGGCCAGCTCAAGGCCACGGCAGTATCACTGATGAAAATTGCCAACGACCTGCGCTGGATGAATTCGGGGCCGCTGGCAGGGTTGGGCGAGATTGAGCTTGAGGCGTTGCAGCCGGGTTCGTCGATCATGCCGGGCAAGGTCAACCCGGTCATTCCGGAAGCCACTGCCATGGTCGCCGCGCAAGTGATCGGCAACGACGCCACGATCACTGTGGCAGGGCAGTCCGGCAACTTCGAGCTTAACGTGATGCTGCCAATCATTGCCCAGAACCTGCTCAGCAGCATCGAGCTACTGGCCAACTCCAGTCGTCTGCTGGCTGACAAGGCGATTGCGAGCTTCAAAGTCAATGAATCCAAGCTCAAGGAGGCGCTGTCGCGCAATCCGATTCTGGTGACTGCCCTGAACCCGATCATCGGTTATCAGAAAGCCGCCGAAATTGCCAAAACCGCTTACAAGCAGGGCCGCCCGGTCATTGACGTGGCCCTCGAGCACACCGATCTGCAACGCAGTGAGCTGGAAGTGTTGCTCAACCCCGAAAAACTTACCGCTGGCGGTATTTGATTCCAGTCAGCCAACGTCCCCTGGAGGTATGTCATGCAGCATTGGAAACGCACCATCGAGCAGGCCAATCGCTGTTTTAATCTCGGCGAGTGGGTCGAAGCCCGCGAACTGTATCTCCAGGCGCTGGCGTTGGCGCAAGTACTGTTCGAGCGTTGGGCGGATGTGGATGAAGCCGTCGCAGCCTGTGTGATTTCTCACCACAACCTGGCGGACCTGCACCTGAGTCTGGGCCAGCCGGAGGAAAGTGCCGAGTACCTGTGTGCCATCCATCAGCATCTGTTGCAGACCATGCAGAACCAGCGTCTTCCCCCTGCCCTGCGTGAGGCAGCCTTGCGTCACAGCAGCAAAACCTACGCCGAGCTGTTGAGCTTTATCAGCGAGCACGGCGAATACCCGCGCACTCATCGGTTGCTCAACAGCAGCAGCGAGCACACGCGCTCATCGCTGCAGCGCCGTTCGGCAACCACTTCCGGACTCTTCTACGGAGCACATTGAAATGCCCTATACCTTGCCTGCACTGCCTTATGCATACGATGCCCTTGAGCCGCACATCGATGCGCAGACCATGGAAATCCATTACACCAAGCATCACCAGACTTACATCAACAATCTCAATGCGGCGGTCGAAGGTACCGAGTTTGCTGACTGGTCCGTCGAGAAACTGGTCGCCAGCATCAAACAGTTGCCTGAAAACCTGCGTCCTGCGGTGATCAACCAAGGTGGCGGTCATGCCAATCATTCGTTGTTCTGGGAGGTGATGGTGCCAGGCGGCGGTGGGTTGCCCAAAGGCCCTGTCGCGTTGGCCATCGACGAGCAGTTGGGCGGTTACGACAGCTTCAAGGAAGCGTTTACCAAAGCCGCCTTGACTCGTTTCGGCAGCGGCTGGGCATGGCTGAGCGTCACCCCTGAGAAAAGACTTGTGGTTGAAAGCAGCGGGAATCAGGACAGCCCGTTAATGAATGGCAATACGCCGATTCTGGGGCTGGACGTGTGGGAGCACGCCTATTACCTGCGCTATCAGAATCGCCGTCCCGAATACATCAACGCGTTTTACAACGTGATCAATTGGGATGAGGTGTCTCGACGTTATCAGGCCGCTCTGGCCTGACTCCAGCAACCCGACCCAAGGCAATTTATGCGTTCCGGGATACTCGCGATCAGCAGTGTGCGGTTGGTTCGTCTGGCGGTAGGGATTGTGCTGCTGGTGGCGGGTATGGCGTTACTGATTGCTCAAGGACTGAGCTGGTTGCGCCTGCAATGCTGGTTGTAATGCTTACAGCGATGGGATGAGGGCTTACTCGCCCTCATCAAACCTGTTGTCGATCAGCTCGACCAGGCCATCCAGTGCTTCCTGTTCGAACTCGCCTTCGGTGTGCAGGTGGATCTCGGTACCTTTGCCTGCAGCCAGCATCATCACCGCCATGATGCTTTTGCCGTCGACCATGGTCTGCGGCGATCGGCCGACCCTGATCGTGCAAGGGAACTTGCCTGCGACGCCCACGAATTTGGCAGCAGCGCGGGCGTGCAGACCCAGTTTGTTGATGATGGTTATTTGACGAGCGGGCATCGCAGTGAAAATCCTTTCAGCTAAGGTCGCGGTGGCGAACCTGAACGTTCTTGAATGATTGTTGCAAGACCTGGCCGAGCCGTTCGGTCAGGTAGACGGAGCGGTGGTGCCCGCCGGTGCAGCCGATGGCAATGGTAACGTAAGAACGGTTGCTGGCAGCAAACCGGGGCAGCCATTTGTTCAGGTAAGCGAAGATGTCCTGAAACATCTCTTCAACATCGGGCTGCACCGACAGGTAGTCGATAACCGGCTGCTCAAGTCCGGAATGGTCGCGCAGCTCAGGTTTCCAGTACGGGTTGGGCAGGCAGCGTACATCGAAAACCAGGTCGGCATCGATAGGCATGCCGCGCTTGAAGCCGAAGGACTCGATCAGGAACGCGGTGCCTGGTTCGGGCTTGTTCAGCAGGCGAAGTTTGAGTGCGTCACGCAACTGATAGAGGTTCAGGTGAGTGGTGTTGATCTTCAGGTCGGCCAGATCGATGATCGGGCCGAGCAGTGCGGTCTCGTCACGTATAGCCTCGGCCAGCGAGCGCTCCGCGGTGCTCAGCGGGTGGCGACGTCGGGTTTCCGAAAAGCGCTTGAGAAGGGTTGCCTCGTCCGCATCGAGGTACAACACGTCGCACTGGATGTTGCGTGAGCGTACTTCATCCAGCATCTGCGGAAAGCGGGTGAGATGGCTGGGCAGATTGCGCGCATCTATGGAAACCGCCAGCAAGGGCTCGGCCAGCTCGGTATTGATCAGCGCACGTTCGGCCAGCTCCGGCAGCAGGCCGGCAGGAAGGTTGTCGACACAGTAAAAACCGCTGTCTTCCAGCACATCCAGCGCCGTACTTTTGCCTGAGCCGGAGCGGCCGCTGACGATGATCATGCGCATGGTCAGTTTCCGTTCTGCACGTCCAGCACCACTTTATAAAGCGCTTCAGAGCTTTCAGCACTGCGCAGGCGCTTACGCACATCTTTGTCATCGAGCATGCTGGCGATCTGGCGCAGCAGCTCCAGGTGCTCATCGGTAGCGGCTTGTGGGACCAGCAATACGAACAGCAGGTCGACCGGCGCGCCATCGATGGCGTCGAAATCAACCGGGTTGGCAAGGTGAATGACCGCGCTGACAGGCTGGCTGCACTCGGCGAGACGACAGTGAGGGATTGCAATGCCGTTGCCGAAACCGGTCGAACCCAGTTTTTCGCGGGCAACAAGACTTGCGAATACTGTGTCCGAAACCATGCCCGGTACTTCACGACCGATCAGGTTGGCGATTTCTTCGAGTACACGCTTTTTGCTGCCGCCCGGCACGTTCACACAGGAGCGGCCGGGGGTCAGGATATTTTCGATTCGGATCATTTAAATGGGCGTTAGCGAGCGGCCGCACCTTTGAGGATGCTTTGCTGCTTTTCCTTATGCTTGAGCAATTGTCGGTCTAGCTTGTCAGTGAGCAGGTCGATGGCAGCATACATATCGTCATGTTCGGCATTGGCAACGACCTCTCCACCATGGATGTGCAACGTGGCTTCGATCTTCTGCTTGAGCTTCTCGACCGTCATCGTGACCTGCACGTTGGTAATCTTGTCAAAATGCCCCTCGAGCTTCTTGAGCTTGAGCTCAACGTATTCGCGAAGGGGTTTGGTCACTTCCAGTTGGTGTCCACTGATGTTGACTTGCATACAGCTTTCTCCTTTGCCAGTGCATAAAGAGACAGGCATGGCGCCTGCCTCTGGGACGCTGTGGCTCGGCCTGCATCACATCAGCCGCTTACGCTCACTGGAAGGCGCTATCCCGAGTGACTCGCGGTACTTGGCGACTGTGCGACGGGCTACTTGAATGCCTTGTGCCTCCAGTAAACCAGCGATCTTGCTATCACTCAACGGCTTTTTCTGATTTTCCGCCGCAACCAGTTTTTTGATGATTGCGCGAATTGCCGTTGACGAGCATTCGCCGCCCTCGGAAGTGCTTACATGGCTTGAGAAGAAGTATTTCAGCTCGTAAATGCCACGTGGAGTGTGCATGAATTTCTGAGTGGTCACGCGCGAGATGGTCGACTCATGCATGCCCACAGCCTCGGCAATATCGTGCAGGACGAGCGGCTTCATGGCCTCGTCACCGTATTCAAGAAAACCGCGCTGGTGTTCGACGATCTGTGTGGCGACCTTCATCAGCGTCTCGTTGCGGCTTTGCAGGCTTTTGATGAACCAGCGCGCCTCTTGCAACTGATTGCGCATGAAGGTGTTGTCTGCGCTGGTATCGGCGCGGCGCACAAAGCCGGCGTATTGCGGATTGACACGCAGGCGCGGTACTGACTCCTGATTGAGTTCGACCAGCCAGCGCTCGTTGTCCTTGCGCACGATCACGTCGGGAATGACATATTCGGCTTCTGTGGATTCGATCTGCGAGCCAGGGCGCGGGTTGAGGCTCTGGACCAGTTCGATGACCTGGCGCAGCTCGTCTTCCTTGAGCTTCATGCGCCGCATCAACTGACCGTAGTCGCGGCTTCCCAGCAGATCGATATAATCGGTGACCAGGCGTTGTGCTTCTGCCAGCCACGGCGTTTTCGCCGGCAACTGACGCAATTGCAGCAGCAGGCATTCGCTCAGGTTTCGCGCGCCGACGCCTGCCGGTTCAAACTGCTGGATACGGTGAAGGACGGCTTCGATCTCGTCGAGTTCGATGTCCAGCTCAGGATCGAAAGACTCGAGAATCTCATCGAGCGTTTCGTCCAGATAGCCCTGATTGTTGATGCAATCGATCAGCGTGACCGCCACCAGACGGTCCTTGTCGGACATTGGCGCGACGTTCAATTGCCACAGCAGGTGGCTTTGCAGGCTTTCGCCTGCAGAGGTGCGAGTGGTGAAGTCCCACTCGTCATCATCGTTGCTTGGCAGGCTGCTGGCGCTGGTCTGGTAAATGTCTTCCCATGCCGTATCGACAGGCAGTTCATTGGGGATGCGCTCGTTCCATTCGCCATCTTCAAGGTTATCCACAGTCGGTGCGGATTCCTGATAGGTCGGTTCCTGAACGTCGGGATTGGGCTTTTGTTCGATGTTGTCGGCAAGCGGGTCGGAGTTATCGAAGTCGTCGCCTTCTTCCTGCCGTTCCAGCATGGGGTTTGACTCCAGCGCTTCCTGGATCTCCTGCTGGAGGTCCAGAGTGGAAAGCTGAAGTAAGCGGATTGCCTGTTGCAGCTGCGGTGTCATCGTCAGCTGCTGGCCCATTCTCAAGACTAGCGATGGTTTCATGGCAGGGGCTAAACACCTTATTCGCCGGCGCGCATGCGCCATCTACTACAGGCGCCGTGGCGCCAACTTAAGCAAATTATATGCCTGAAACCTGTGCCTTTGCCTAGAGTGGTATGACAAATAAAATATTGTCAATACACTGCTTAGGCAACAATCGGCTGCGAAGCGTAAAGGGCAGTCGATTAAAGGCGGAATTCGTGGCCGAGGTAGACCTCTTTCACCAGCTGGTTCGCCAGAATGGTCTCGGAGTCGCCTTCTGCGATCAGTTGCCCATCGTTGACGATGTAGGCAGTTTCGCAGATATCCAGCGTTTCACGGACGTTGTGGTCGGTGATCAGCACGCCGATACCCTTGGCCTTGAGGTGGTGAATGATCTGCTTGATATCGCCCACGGAAATAGGGTCAACGCCTGCGAACGGTTCATCCAGAAGGATGAATTTCGGTGCGGTAGCCAGCGCCCGAGCGATTTCCACGCGGCGACGCTCGCCGCCCGACAGGCTCATGCCCAGATTGTCGCGGATGTGGGTGATGTGAAATTCCTGCAGGAGGCTTTCCAGCTCCTTGCGACGTGCCCCGGCATCGAGTTCCTTGCGGGTCTCGAGTATCGCCATGATGTTATCGGAAACCGACAGCTTGCGGAAAATCGACGCTTCCTGCGGTAGATAGCCGATGCCGGCGCGGGCGCGGCCGTGCATGGGTTGATGGCTGACGTCCAGGTCGTCAATCAGCACGCGCCCCTGATCGGCCTGGACCAGTCCCACGATCATGTAGAAGCAGGTGGTCTTGCCGGCACCGTTGGGGCCCAGCAAACCGACGATCTGGCCGCTGTCGATGGAAATGCTCACATCGCGCACGACCTGTCGGCTTTTGTAGCTTTTAGCCAGATGCTGGGCTTTGAGCGTTGCCATTTACTGGGCCTTCTGAGGTTGATCGGTTTTCTTTTTCGGCTGGATGACCATGTCGATACGTGGACGTGGTGTGGTCACCTTGGCACCGCCATTGGCGCGACCGGCACTGACGACCTGTCTGACCGTGTCGTAGACGATTTTCTCGCCTTCGGACGTGTTGCCATCATTGATGACCTTGGCCTTGTCGATCAGGACGATGCGGTCCTGCCCGGCGTAATACTGGATAGTGACGGCGTAAGCCTGCACGATCGGTTTATCAACTGCAGGCTTCTGCTCGTAATAAGCCAGATTGCCGACAGACGTGAACACGTCCACTTCGCCTTGGGCATTACGCGTGATCGTCACGGTGTTACCAGTGATTTTCATCGAGCCCTGGGTGATGATGACGTTGCCCTTGTAGGTCGCTACGCCTTTCTTGTCATCGAGCTGAGCATCGTCAGACTGGATGTGGATCGGCTGATCGCGGTCGGTTGGCAGGGACCAGGCGCTCGCGCTTCCCAGTGCTGCGCCCAGGCCGAGCAATAAAGGAAGAGTTTTAACGAGCCTCATACTGTCCTCTTACGTTGGACAGCAGGTCCATCCTGCTGTCTTTCAAATACGCTTTCATTCCCTTGGCCGTAGTCACACCGCCTGCGCCGTCGATTCTAACGTCTTGCTCGGTCTGCGCATATTGCTTCTGAGGGAATACGGTCATACGACTGGTGGTGATAATAGTCGTACGTTGTTTTTCATCGGTACGTTCGACGCGTACGGAGTCGATAAGCTCGACCTGGTCGCCACCTGACGAAACCTCGCCTTTCTTGCTCTGCACGTGCCAGGGAAACTCGCCGCCGCGATACATATGCAGATCCGGCGTAGTCAGCAGGGTCACGTCAGTGGCCTTTACGTGCTCGACCTTGTCAGAGGTCATGTCGTATTGAAGCGTGCCGTCCGGCAAATACTGAACACTATGGGCATTGATCGCATAGTAGTCGATGACCGTGTCATCGACCGTTGCGACCGGTTGGTCCATAAAGCTTTCCGGGCTGATATTCCAGTAGCCGACCGCTGCCAGCAGCAGTGCCAGTACCCCGAGAAGCAGGAACTTGCGAATTTTTTTAGTGAACATAATGGCTTCTATAAATAGGCGGAGTGAGCCGCTTCAAGGTTGCCTTGCGCACTCAGGATCAGTTCGCAGAATTCGCGCGCTGCGCCTTCGCCGCCCCGCGCGTTGGTGATTCCATGTGCGTGCTCGCGTACAAAAACGGCCGCATTGGCGACGGCCATGCCCAGTCCGACGCGCCTTATGACTGGCAAGTCTGGCAGATCATCGCCCAGATAGGCGACTTGTTCGTAACCAAGCTGGAGTTCTGCAAGCAGTTTGTCCAGCACCACCAGCTTGTCTTCGCGTCCCTGAAACAGGTGCTCGATGCCCAGGCTCTTTGCCCGACGCTCGACGATCGAGGTCTTGCGGCCGCTGATAATGGCTGTCGTGACGCCCGAGGCTATCAGCATTTTTATGCCTTGGCCGTCCAGGGTGTTGAATGTCTTGATCTCGCTGCCGTCTTCCATGAAATAAAGACGGCCGTCGGTGAGTACGCCATCGACGTCGAAAACGGCCAGTTTGATAGCCTTGCCGCGTTGCATGAGATCCTGGGTCATCGTTTCGGTTTCCATTACATGACGCCTGCGCGCAAAAGGTCCTGCAGGTTGAATGCGCCAACCGGCTGGTCATTCTGGTCTACGACAACAAGTGCACTGATTTTGTTGTCTTCCATGATTTTCAGCGCTTCGGCGGCCAGCATTTCTGCATGAGCCGTTTTGCCGTGAAGCGTCATGACTTCATCGATGACGGTCTGACGGATGTCGACAGGGCGATCCAGTGTTCTGCGCAAATCGCCGTCGGTGAAGATGCCGGCCAGTGTGCCATCGGCTTCGACAATTGCAGTCATGCCCAGCCCCTTGCGAGTCATTTCGAGCAGCGCATCCCGTAGCAGGGTGCCGCGTTGCACGCTGGGCAATGCGTCGCCGGAGTGCATGACATTCTCGACCTTGAGCAGCAGGCGACGACCCAGCGCGCCACCCGGATGGGAAAATGCAAAGTCTTCTGCCGTGAAACCCCGTGCATCGAGCAGCGCCACGGCCAGGGCGTCGCCCATGACCAGTGCGGCAGTCGTCGATGAGGTCGGTGCCAGATTGAGCGGGCAGGCCTCATGCACGACATGGGCATTGAGGTTGATGTCGGCAGCCTTGGCCAGAATGGACTCCGGGTCGCCGGTCAGGCTGATCATCTTTATGCCCAGCCGCTTGATCAGCGGCAGCAGGGTCACGATCTCGTTGGTGCTGCCGGAATTTGACAGGGCGAGAATGATGTCATCACGGGTGATCATGCCCATGTCGCCATGACTGGCTTCAGCCGGGTGCACGAAAAACGAGGTGGTGCCCGTGCTCGCCAGCGTGGCGGCAATCTTGTTGCCGATGTGTCCAGACTTGCCCATGCCGACCACAACGACTCGACCCTTGCTGGCGAGGATCATTTCGCACGCGCGCACAAAGTCGCCGTCAAGACGTTCGAGCAAGCCGTGTATGGCTTCTATCTCAAGGCGAATGGTGCGTTGCGCCGATTGGATCAGGTCAGTGGATTGGTTCATGTCTGGAAGGGGTCAGCCTGCTGAAAGGCGGCGATTATAGCGGTAATGAACGATTCCCTCACGTCTGATCGTCGTTGTGTTGTTTTTAAACGAATTTCCTACGTGTTCGAGGGTCTGTATCCACGTCTGTTGCCATAACATTGTGGTACAGAATAATTCAGCGAATACCTGAACCGCTCGGTTCTCTTCTTGGGGGCGGGTGGCGGCGGTGGTATAGTTCGCGGCCTGTTCGGCGCGCCTGGACAGCTTGTCGGGCTCCAAGAACCGGCGGCTGCTGGCGAAGGCTGTATCGCAAGGAGTTTAGATGAGTCCTGATGACGCCTATGCGGTCGAGTTGAAAGGTGTGTCTTTCAAACGCGGTACGCGCAGCATTTTCAATAACGTAGATATTCGTATTCCGCGGGGCAAGGTCACCGGGATCATGGGGCCGTCCGGTTGTGGCAAGACTACCTTGCTGCGCCTGATGGGCGCGCAGTTGCGTCCGGGCGAAGGCCAGGTATGGGTCAATGGCCAGAACCTGCCGGAGCTGTCGCGCAGCGATCTGTTCGATGCCCGCAAGCAGATGGGCGTGTTGTTTCAGAGCGGCGCGCTGTTTACCGATCTGGACGTTTTCGAAAATGTTGCCTTTCCCTTGCGTGTGCACACCGAGCTGCCGGAAGAAATGATCCGCGACATCGTACTGCTCAAGCTCCAGGCCGTGGGTCTGCGCGGTGCGGTCGAGCTGATGCCCGACGAATTGTCGGGTGGCATGAAGCGTCGTGTCGCGCTGGCCCGTGCAATCGCACTCGACCCGCAGATCCTCATGTATGACGAGCCCTTTGTCGGGCAGGATCCTATTGCGATGGGGGTGTTGGTGCGCCTGATCCGGTTGCTCAACGATGCGTTGGGTATCACCAGTATCGTGGTGTCTCATGATCTCAGCGAGACGGCGAGCATTGCCGATTACCTGTATGTCGTGGGCGACGGTCAGGTGCTGGGGCAGGGCACGCCCGAGGAATTGATGTCCTCGGACAATCCACGAATTCGTCAATTCATGACCGGCGAGCCTGATGGCCCTGTACCGTTTCACTATCCGGCACCGGATTTTCGCGAAGATCTATTGGGGAAGCGCTGATGCGCAATAAGTCACTGATGGACCGGGTTCGCCTGTTGGGGCGCTCGGCCATTGATATTGTTACTGTTCTGGGGCGTTCCGGTCTGTTTCTGGTCCATGCCCTGCTTGGTCGCGGCGGCGCGGGCAGCAGTTTTCAGTTGCTGGTAAGGCAGCTGTATTCGGTCGGTGTCATGTCGCTGGTCATCATTGTGGTGTCCGGACTGTTCATCGGGATGGTGCTGGCGCTGCAGGGCTTCAGCATTCTGACCAAATACGGTTCCGAGCAGGCAGTCGGCCAGATGGTCGCACTGACCCTGCTGCGTGAACTCGGTCCTGTGGTGACGGCTTTGCTGTTCGCCGGCCGTGCCGGTTCTGCATTGACCGCCGAGATCGGCAACATGAAGTCCACCGAGCAGCTGTCGAGCCTTGAGATGATCGGTGTCGATCCGCTCAAGTACATCGTTGCCCCCCGCTTGTGGGCAGGTTTCATCTCGCTGCCGATTCTGGCGATGATTTTCAGTGTGGTCGGTATCTGGGGTGCTTCCTGGGTGGCGATCGATTGGCTGGGAGTCTATGACGGCTCTTTCTGGTCGAACATGCAGAACAGCGTTTCTTTCACGAACGATGTGCTCAATGGGGTGATCAAAAGCGTCGTATTTGCCTTCGTGGTGACGTGGATCGCCGTTTTTCAGGGTTACGACTGCGACCCCACTTCCGAGGGGATCAGCCGCGCGACGACCAAAACCGTCGTATATGCCTCATTGGCCGTGCTGGGACTGGACTTTATTTTGACCGCCTTGATGTTTGGAGATTTCTGATGCAAAACCGTGCCATCGAAACCGGAGTCGGTCTGTTCCTGCTGGCCGGAATACTGGCTCTGCTCCTGCTGGCCCTGCGAGTCAGTGGTCTGAGCACAAGCGCCAGCACTGACACGTATAAACTTTATGCCTACTTCGACAATATTGCCGGTTTGACTGTCAGAGCCAAGGTAAGCATGGCTGGCGTCACCATCGGCAAGGTAACGGCGATCGATCTGGATCGCGATACCTTCACCGGTCGTGTGACGCTTGAGATCCAGAAGAAGGTCGACAACCTGCCTTCCGACTCGACGGCGTCGATCCTGACCGCTGGCCTGCTGGGTGAGAAATACATCGGTCTCAGCGTCGGTGGCGATGACAAGCTGCTAAAGGACGGTGCAACCATTCATGACACGCAGTCGTCGCTTGTGCTGGAAGACCTGATCGGGAAATTCCTGCTCAATACCGTAAGTAAAGACGCCAAGTAAGCCAAGTAAGGAGTTTTAAATGATCTCTACCCTGCGCCGCGGTCTGCTGATATTGCTGGCCACCTTGCCGATGCTGGCCAATGCTGCGGCAACGCCTTCGGCTCACGATCTGGTGGAACGTACCACCAAGGAACTGTTGAGCGACCTGGCTACCAATCGTGAGCAGTACAAGTCCAATCCGAGTGCTTTTTACGACGCGCTGAACCGTATTGTCGGACCGGTCGTCGACGCTGATGGCATTTCCAAAAGCATCATGACCGTGAAGTATTCCCGCAAGGCGACGCCTGAACAGGTGAAGCGTTTCGAAGAAAACTTCAAGCGCAGCCTTATGCAGTTCTACGGTAACGCATTGCTTGAGTTTAACAACCAGGGCATCACCGTAGCGCCTGCCAAGGATGAAGGCGACGACCGTACCAGCGTTGATATGCAGGTCAAAGGCAACAACGGTGCCGTCTACCCGGTTTCCTACACGCTGGTAAAACTGAACGGCGAGTGGAAGGTGCGTAACGTTGTCATCAACGGTATCAATATCGGCAAGCTGTTCCGTGATCAGTTCGCCGACGCCATGCAGCGCAACGGTAACAACCTGGACACCACAATCAATAACTGGGCTGGCGAAGTCGCCAAGACCAAGTCCACCGTAGACGCTGCGCAGAAGCCTGCACAATGAGTGAGTCCGCTGTCCGACTCGTCGGTCCGGGCGAACTCCGGTTGATCGGTGTGCTGGATTACCGCACCGGTCCGCAGCTGCGCAAGCAGGGTGCGGCACTGATCAAGTCCGGCGATCTGGCCGACCTGACGCTCGACTGCTCGGGCGTCGAGAAATCCAGCAGCGTGGGTCTTGCCTTGCTGCTGGCTTTCATGCGCGATGCCAGGGATGCAGGCAAGTCGATCACGGTCCGGTCGCTGCCTGAAGACATGCGCCAGATAGCCCGCGTATCAGGTCTGACCGAGTTACTGGACACCCACTGACAGGCATTATCGAGAAAGCCCTTTATCCGGGACCTGCTTGTCGGGCTTCGCATAACATGGGCTTTTTTGTATGATGGCCGACCCGCGCGCGTACAGCGCCGATCGAGGTTAAGCATGCAGGCCGTAGAAGTTAAAAGCTTCCTTGAAGGAAAGCTGCCGGAAATCAAGGTGGAAGTCGAAGGCGAAGGCTGCAACTTCCAGCTGAATATCATCAGCGACGAATTGGCTGGCCTGAGCCCGGTCAAGCGTCAGCAACAGATTTATACCCATCTGAACCCCTGGATTGCCGATGGCAGCATCCACGCGGTGACCATGAAATTTTTCAGCCGCGCTGCATGGGCCGAGCGTTCCTGAGCCAATTGGTGTCGAGACTCTAATGGATAAATTGATTATTACCGGCGGCGTTCGTCTTGATGGCGAAATTCGCATTTCCGGCGCAAAGAACTCTGCCTTGCCGATTCTTGCCGCCACCTTGCTGGCTGACGGGCCGGTTACCGTTCAGAACCTGCCACACCTGCACGACATCACCACCATGATCGAGCTGTTCGGTCGCATGGGCATCGAACCTGTGATCGATGAAAAACTCAGTGTCGAGATCGACCCGCGCACCATCAAGACGCTGGTCGCCCCGTACGAACTGGTAAAGACCATGCGTGCGTCGATTCTGGTCCTGGGCCCGATGGTCGCTCGTTTCGGCGAGGCCGAAGTGGCGCTGCCAGGCGGCTGTGCCATCGGTTCGCGTCCGGTTGACCTGCATATCCGTGGTCTTGAAGCCATGGGTGCGATCATTGATGTCGAGGGTGGCTACATCAAGGCCAAGGCACCTGAGGGTGGCTTGCGTGGCGCCAACTTCTTCTTCGATACCGTGAGCGTGACCGGTACGGAAAACATCATGATGGCTGCGAGCCTCGCCAACGGGCGCAGCGTGCTGCAGAACGCTGCGCGCGAGCCCGAGGTTGTCGATCTGGCCAACTTCCTGATCGCGATGGGTGCGAAAATCCACGGTGCCGGCACCGACACTATCACCATTGATGGCGTCAAGCGTCTGGGCCCGGCCACCTACAAGGTCATGCCTGACCGTATCGAGACCGGCACCTATCTGGTAGCCGCCGCCGTCACCGGTGGTCGCGTGAAGGTCAAGGATACCGATCCCACCATCCTTGAAGCTGTTCTGCTCAAGCTTCAGGAAGCCGGTGCGGAAGTCACGACCGGTGAAGACTGGATCGAGCTGAACATGCACGGCAAGCGTCCAAAGGCTGTCAACGTGCGTACCGCGCCGTACCCGGCGTTCCCGACCGACATGCAGGCGCAGTTCATCTCGCTCAATGCGATTGCCGAAGGCACAGGTGCGGTCATCGAGACGATCTTCGAAAACCGCTTCATGCATGTGTATGAAATGCACCGCATGGGCGCTCAGATCCAGGTCGAAGGCAACACGGCCATTGTCACCGGGACCGAAGTGCTCAAGGGCGCGCCAGTCATGGCAACCGACCTTCGGGCGTCGGCCAGTCTGGTGATCTCTGCGCTGGTCGCCCAGGGCGACACGCTGATCGATCGCATCTACCACATAGACCGTGGTTACGAGTGCATCGAAGAGAAGCTGCAAATGCTGGGTGCCAAGATCCGCCGCGTTCCGGGCTAGAGTAGCGTGCGGTCCTGATGCCTCCGGCATCGGGGCCGCCTGTTCTGTCGCGGGTGTGATTTCTGATTCGTTTCACTTCAGGCCGAACAGGCTTGAGGGTTGTCATGCGCCGCTGGCGTCGTGACAAAAGTTTCCTGATAAGGACTTACGTTTCCCATGTTGACCATCGCACTGTCCAAGGGCCGCATTCTTGATGACACCCTGCCGCTTCTTGCTGAAGCGGGCATCGTGCCGACCGAGAATCCGGACAAGAGCCGCAAGCTCATCATCCCCACGACTCAGGCCGATGTGCGCCTGCTGATCGTGCGAGCCACCGATGTGCCGACCTATGTCGAGCATGGGGCTGCCGATCTGGGTGTCGCGGGCAAGGATGTGTTGATGGAGTACACCGGCCAGGGCCTGTACGAGCCGCTGGACTTGCAGATTGCCAAGTGCAAGCTGATGACTGCAGGCGCTATCGGTGCCGTCGAGCCCAAGGGTCGTCTGCGCGTGGCGACCAAGTTCGTCAATGTTGCCAAGCGTTACTACGCCGAGCAGGGCCGTCAGGTCGATATCATCAAGTTGTACGGCTCCATGGAGCTGGCACCGTTGATCGGTCTGGCAGACAAGATCATCGACGTGGTCGACACCGGTAACACCTTGCGAGCCAATGGCCTTGAGCCGCAGGAGCTCATTGCGACCATCAGCTCGCGGCTGGTGGTAAACAAGGCGTCCATGAAAATGCAGCATGCACGCATTCAGGCCCTCATCGACACCCTGCGCAAGGCAGTGGAGTCGCGACACCGTAGCTGATTCACTCACGCAACGTTGAGTTGCGTCCAGCTATCCGTGTCATAGCCAGATTTCTCAGGTGCCTGCGCGGATAGCTTGGTAGCTTTAGGCTCCTGAGCATCCGCCAATTATTGAGGCCACCGCTATGACCACGCCCACTGCAATTCGCCGACTCGACGCTGCTGATCCGGATTTCGCACGACATCTGGATCATCTGCTGAGCTGGGAAAGTGTGTCTGATGACTCGGTCAACCAGCGCGTGCTCGACATCATCAAGGCGGTGCGCGAGCGTGGTGATGCGGCGCTGGTCGAGTTCACCCAGAAGTTTGACGGGCTGCAGGTCGCTTCGATGGCCGACCTGATTCTGCCTCGTGAGCGCCTGGAGCTGGCGCTGACCCGCATTACGCCGGTTCAGCGCGAAGCACTGGAAAAGGCTGCCGAGCGTGTGCGCAGCTACCACGAAAAGCAGAAGCAGGATTCCTGGAGTTACACCGAGGCCGACGGTACGGTGCTGGGCCAGAAAGTCACACCGCTTGACCGCGCAGGTCTGTATGTACCCGGTGGCAAGGCCTCTTATCCGTCCTCGGTATTGATGAATGCCATACCGGCCAAAGTGGCTGGCGTGACCGAAGTGGTCATGATCGTGCCCACGCCGCGGGGTGAGATCAACGAACTGGTACTGGCGGCCGCCTGCATTGCCGGCGTCGACCGGGTGTTCACCATCGGTGGCGCGCAAGCTGTGGCAGCGCTGGCTTACGGCACCGAAAGCGTGCCGAAGGTCGATAAGGTTGTCGGCCCTGGCAACATCTATGTAGCCACTGCCAAGCGTCATGTGTTCGGCCAGGTCGGTATCGACATGATCGCCGGTCCTTCCGAGATTCTGGTGGTGTGTGACGGTCAGACCGACCCGGACTGGATCGCCATGGACCTGTTTTCCCAGGCCGAGCACGACGAAGACGCCCAAGCCATTCTGGTCAGTCCGGATGCCGACTTTCTCGACAAGGTCGCGGCCAGCATTACCCGTTTGCTGCCGACCATGGAGCGCGCAGCTATCGTTGAAACGTCGATCAACGGCCGAGGTGCGCTGATAAAGGTGGCGGACATGGCGCAAGCCATCGAGGTCGCCAACCGCATTGCGCCTGAGCACCTGGAACTGTCGGTTGCCGACCCCGACGCCTGGCTGCCGCAGATTCGTCACGCAGGTGCGATCTTCATGGGCCGTCATACCTCCGAGGCGCTGGGCGATTACTGCGCAGGCCCCAACCACGTGTTGCCGACTTCCGGTACGGCACGTTTTTCCTCGCCGTTGGGTGTCTATGATTTCCAGAAGCGCTCATCGATCATCTATTGCTCGCCCCAGGGGGCGTCCGAGCTGGGCAAGACAGCATCCGTACTGGCTCGTGGCGAGTCATTGAGCGGTCACGCCCGCAGTGCCGAATATCGAATCACTGACCCCGACTGGAAAGCACGCAACACAGAGGACGGCAAATAATGAGCAAATTCTGGAGCCCTTTCGTCAGCGGTCTGGTGCCATACGTGCCGGGTGAGCAGCCGAAGTTGACCAGGCTGGTCAAACTCAACACCAACGAAAACCCGTATGGGCCGTCGCCAAAGGCCGTCGAGGCCATGCACGCTGCGCTGACCGACGACTTGCGTCTGTACCCGGACCCTAACAGCGACCTGCTCAAGCGCGCTGTTGCCGATTATTACAACGTACAGCCCAACCAGGTGTTCCTGGGCAACGGTTCTGATGAAGTGCTGGCGCATATCTTTCACGGTTTGTTTCAGCACGAGGCACCCTTGCTGTTCCCGGACATCAGCTACAGCTTCTATCCGGTGTACTGCGGCCTGTACGGAATCGACTACGAGATGGTCGCACTGGACGATCAATTCCGGATTCGTGCCGAAGACTATGCGCGGCCGAACGCCGGAATCATCTTCCCCAACCCGAATGCGCCAACCGGTTGCCTGCTTGGCCTGGACAAGGTCGAGCAGATCATCAAGGCCAGCCCGGATTCAGTGGTGGTTGTCGACGAGGCGTACATCGACTTTGGTGGCGAAACCGCGATTACGCTGGTCGATCGCTACCCGAACCTTCTGGTCACCCAGACCTTGTCCAAGTCACGCTCACTGGCCGGCCTGCGCGTCGGTCTGGCGGTGGGGCACCCTGATCTGATCGAGGCGCTGGAGCGGGTCAAGAACAGCTTCAACTCTTATCCGCTGGACCGCATGGCCAACGTGGGCGGTGCGGCGGCTTTCGAGGACCGTGAGCATTTCGAAGCGACGCGCAACAAGGTCATCGAAAGTCGCGAGGTGCTGGTCGAGCAGTTGCAGGGCAAAGGTTTTGAAGTGCTGCCCTCGGCCGCCAACTTCATCTTCGCCCGTCACCCGCAACACGACGCCGCAGCCCTGGCCGCAAAGCTGCGCGAGCAGGGCATTATCGTTCGTCACTTCAAGCAGCAGCGTATCGCTCAGTTCCTGCGCATCAGTATCGGCACGCCAGAGCAGCATCAGGCCCTGCTGGAAGGTCTGAGCGACATCTAAGGAGGGGGTCTGTGAGCCCGAAAGCGGGCTGACTCTGCATTGCCACTCAGGCTCGTGCACAGATCGTCCAGAACGACATGCACACGCGCAGGACTCCGCCAGCAAGCTCAATCCCACGCCCTTCGGGCAGAAGCCTGGACGCCTTTTTTTCCGGGCGTCTCAGGTAATGGCGCTTTACTCCGGCGCTGCGGCAGGCGTCGGTGCAGGCGGCGGACGCAGGCCGACTTCAGCGCTCAGACGCATTTCCTTGCCGTTGCGCATCACGTCGATGGCAATCTTGTCCTTGGGCTTGGTGCGCGCAACCTGGTTCATCGAGCGGCGACCGTCGCCGGCAGGCTCGCCATTTATGCTCAGGATCACATCCCCCAATTGCAGCCCGGCCTTCTGTGCAGGTCCGTCGCGGAAGATGCCTGCCACAACGATGCCCGGACGATCCTTCAGCCCGAACGACTCGGCCAGTTCCTGGGTCAGCGGTTGAACTTCGATGCCAAGCCAGCCACGAATGACCTGGCCGTGTTCGATGATCGACTTCATGACGTCCATCGCCAGCTTGGTCGGAATGGCGAAGCCGATGCCCTGGGATCCGCCGGATTTGGAAAAGATCGCGGTATTGATGCCGATCAGGTTGCCGCTGGCGTCTACCAGTGCGCCGCCCGAGTTGCCCGGGTTGATGGCCGCGTCGGTCTGAATGAAGTCTTCGTAGGTATTGAGGCCCAACTGGTTACGGCCAGTGGCACTGATGATCCCCATGGTCACGGTCTGACCAACCCCGAACGGGTTGCCGATGGCCAGCGCGACGTCGCCGATACGGATGCCGTCAGAACGTGCGATGGTGATTGCGGGAAGGTTTTTCAGGTCGATCTTGAGTACCGCCAGATCGGTTTCCGGGTCGTTGCCGATCACCCTGGCAATGGTTTCACGGCCGTCTTTCAAGGCAACCACGATCTGGTCTGCGCCAGTAGTGACGTGGTTGTTGGTCAGTATGTAGCCCTCCGGGCTCATCATGACGCCAGAGCCGAGGCTTGACTCCATGCGCTTTTGCTTGGGCGTGTTGTCGCCGAAGAAGCGCCGGAACTGCGGGTCTTCGAAAAGGGGATTATTGCCCTTGTTGACCATCTTGGTGGTATAGAGGTTGACCACCGCCGGGGCTGCGGCAATGACCGCATCGGCATAGGAAGACGGACCTTGCATGACGTTGGTGGTCTGTGGAGCCTGTTGCAGATTGACATCCAGGCTCGGCAGGCCGACCCACTGCGGATAACGCTGAATAATCAGCATGGCGATAAGCACGCCAGCCAGCAATGGCCAGCCGAAAAAACGCAGTGCCTTGAACATTTAACAAGTCCTGATGGTTGCGGGCGCAGAAAGTTTTGCCACGGGTGCGCCATAATGGCGGGCATTATACGAGTACAACGCAGCTCTGAACTGCATATTTAGGAGTCTTTTATGGCTGTTGCCCTGAGCACCCTGGTCGAAGAAGCCGACCGCTATCTGAACAGTGCCCGTATTCAGGATTACTGCCCCAATGGCCTGCAGGTCGAAGGCCGGCCCCAGGTCATGCGCATCGTCAGCGGCGTGACGGCGAGTCAAGCCCTGCTGGATGCCGCTGTCGAGGCGCAGGCCGATCTGATCCTGGTTCATCACGGCTATTTCTGGAAGGGCGAAAACCCTTGCGTGGTCGGCATGAAGCAGCGTCGCCTGAAAACGTTGCTCAAACATGACATCAGCCTGCTTGCCTATCATCTGCCGCTGGATGTGCATCCCGACGTGGGCAACAACGTGCAGCTGGCGCGGCAACTGGACATCACCGTTGAAGGCCCGCTGGATCCCGAAAATTCGCGCGTGGTCGGCTTGATCGGCTCGTTGTCCGAACCCATGACCGCGCGAGATTTTGCCCGTCGCGTACAGGACGCACTGGGGCGCGAGCCGTTGCTTGTCGAGGGCAGTCAGATGATTCGCCGTGTCGGCTGGTGCACCGGTGGCGGTCAGAACTATATCGATCAGGCGGTGCTGGAAGGCGTCGATCTCTTCCTGAGTGGCGAAGCGTCAGAGCAGACGTTTCACAGCGCCAGGGAAAACGACATAAGCTTCATCGCGGCCGGGCATCATGCCACCGAGCGTTATGGTGTTCAGGCTCTGGGTGATTATCTGGCCCGGCGTTTTGCCCTTGAACATATCTTCATCGACTGCCCGAACCCGATCTGACCGATCAAACGGTGGGGTATATGTATAGATCGTTTCGATCTAGCCGCATCGCTGATTAGCGATATCACGCATGTTAAAGTGCGCGGCTCGAATACGGCCCGCAGGCCGCCCCGGGGTTTCCCGGTTCATAACGAACGTGAGTAGCCATGGTTGACAAACTGACGCATCTGAAACAGCTGGAGGCGGAAAGCATCCACATCATCCGCGAGGTCGCCGCCGAGTTCGATAACCCGGTGATGCTGTACTCGATCGGCAAGGATTCGGCCGTGATGCTGCACCTGGCGCGCAAGGCATTCTTCCCCGGTAAATTGCCATTCCCGGTCATGCACGTCGATACCCGCTGGAAATTCCAGGAAATGTATCGCTTCCGTGACCAGATGGTCGAGGAAATGGGCCTTGATCTGATCACTCACATCAATCCCGATGGCGTGGCTCAGGGCATCAACCCCTTTACCCACGGCAGCGCCAAACACACCGACATCATGAAGACCGAGGGCTTGAAACAGGCGCTCGACAAACATGGTTTCGATGCTGCCTTCGGTGGTGCCCGACGCGACGAAGAAAAGTCCCGGGCCAAGGAGCGTGTCTACTCGTTCCGCGACAGCAAGCATCGCTGGGACCCGAAAAACCAGCGCCCCGAGCTGTGGAACGTCTATAACGGCAACGTCAACAAAGGCGAGTCGATCCGTGTGTTCCCGCTTTCCAACTGGACCGAGCTGGACATCTGGCAGTACATCTACCTCGAAGGCATCCCGATCGTGCCGCTGTATTTTGCAGCCGAGCGCGACGTTATCGAGAAGAACGGTACGCTGATCATGATCGACGACGAGCGCATCCTCGAGCATCTTACCGATGAAGAGAAGTCGCGCATCGTCAAGAAGAAGGTCCGTTTCCGTACTCTGGGCTGCTACCCGCTGACCGGTGCCGTCGAGTCCGAGGCGACCAGCCTGACCGACATCATCCAGGAAATGTTGCTGACGCGAACTTCCGAACGCCAGGGTCGGGTCATTGACCACGACGGTGCTGGCTCGATGGAAGAAAAGAAACGTCAGGGTTATTTCTAAGGGGGGTGTCACATGTCGCATCAATCTGATTTGATCAGCGAGGACATCCTCGCCTATCTGGGCCAGCACGAACGCAAGGAAATGCTGCGCTTCCTCACCTGTGGCAACGTCGATGACGGCAAGAGCACGCTGATCGGGCGTCTGCTGCACGACTCCAAGATGATCTACGAAGATCATCTTGAAGCTATTACCCGAGACTCGAAAAAGTCCGGTACCACTGGCGATGACGTCGATCTGGCGTTGCTGGTGGACGGTCTGCAGGCCGAGCGCGAGCAGGGCATCACCATCGATGTCGCGTATCGCTATTTCTCCACGGCCAAGCGCAAGTTCATCATTGCCGATACGCCAGGACATGAGCAGTACACCCGTAACATGGCCACTGGTGCTTCGACCTGTGACCTGGCGATCATTCTGGTGGATGCGCGCTATGGCGTGCAGACCCAGACCCGCCGTCACAGCTATATCGCTTCGCTGCTGGGCATCAAGCATATCGTTGTCGCCATCAACAAGATGGACCTCAATGGTTTTGACGAGAGCGTGTTCGAGTCGATCAAGACCGATTACCTGAAGTTTGCCGAGGGTATTGCGTTCAAGCCGACCACCATGGCGTTTGTGCCGATGTCGGCGCTCAAGGGCGACAACGTGGTGAACAAGAGCGAGCGTTCGCCGTGGTACACCGGCCAGTCGCTGATGGAGATTCTCGAAACCGTCGAAATCGCCAGTGATCGCAACTATGCAGACCTGCGATTCCCGGTGCAGTACGTCAACCGTCCGAACCTGAATTTCCGTGGCTTCGCCGGTACGCTGGCCAGCGGCATCGTGCACAAGGGCGACGAGATCGTCGTGCTGCCGTCGGGCAAGAGCAGCCGTGTGAAGTCCATCGTCACCTATGAGGGTGAGCTGGAGCATGCCGGACCGGGTCAGGCTGTGACCCTGACCATGGAAGACGAAATCGACATCTCCCGTGGCGACCTGCTGGTGCATGCCGACAACGTTCCGCAGGTCAGCGATGCGTTCGACGCCATGCTGGTATGGATGGCCGAAGAGCCCATGCTGCCGGGCAAGAAATACGACATCAAGCGTGCCACCAGCTATGTGCCGGGCTCCATTGCCAGCATTACCCATCGGGTCGATGTGAACACGCTGGAGGAAGGCCCTGCCAGCTCGTTGCAACTGAACGAGATCGGCCGGGTCAAGGTCAGCCTCGATGCGCCCATCGCGCTGGACGGCTACAGCAGCAACCGCACCACGGGCTCTTTCATTGTCATTGATCGTCTGACCAACGGCACTGTGGCGGCGGGCATGATCATTGCCAAGCCGGTCTCGGGCGGTGGTTCGCAGCATCATGGCGAACTGGCCCATGTCTCCACCGAGGAGCGTGCGCAGCGTTTTGGCCAGCAACCGGCCACAGTATTGTTCAGCGGCCTGTCCGGCGCGGGCAAGAGTACGCTGGCGTATGCGGTCGAGCGCAAGCTGTTCGACATGGGCCGTGCGGTCTACGTACTGGACGGTCAGAACCTGCGTCATGACCTGAACAAGGGCTTGCCACAGGACCGTGCCGGTCGTACCGAGAACTGGAGCCGTGCCGCTCACGTGGCGCGCCAGTTCAACGAGGCGGGCCTGCTGACCCTGGCTGCTTTCGTTGCGCCGGACGCCGAGGGACGTGAGCGTGCCAAGGCGCTGATCGGCAAAGAGCGTCTGCTGACCGTCTATGTTCAGGCGTCACCCGCGGTGTGCCGCGAACGTGACCCGCAAGGTCTGTATGCCGCTGATGGCGACAACATTCCTGGCGAGTCCTTCCCGTATGACGTGCCACTGAATGCCGATCTGGTGATCGACACGCAGACACTCAACCTGGAAGAAAGCGTCAGGCAGGTGCTGGACCTGCTGCGCAGCCGCGGCGCGATCTGATTGCGCTGACACCGTGTCCGTTCTCTGAGCGGGCACGGAACGCACAGAAAAGGCTGACACGCGCCTACAAAAAAGCCCGCCGCAGACAGTGTCTGCGGCGGGCTTTTCAGTGGTTGTGAATCCCTATCTTTTCAAGCCGTAATGCTCATCCAGCATTCCTGGAGTGTTGGGCGACTTGGGGGCGTAGTCCTTGGGGGTCTCGGTGTCACGCGGGGGGGTAAGGCGGTCGCGATGATCGCGATGTGCCTGATTGGCCTCCGGGTGCAGAGCCGCCAGCAGGCGTTGACGGGTCAACTCGTCGAGAGCCAGACGGTTGGCGCCCTCGGCAAGGTGTTCCTGAACATCCTGGTAGCTCTGTGAAAGCTTCTGTACCAGATTGGCCGTGCTGTTGAAGTGCGTGACTACCTCGTTCTGATAGGTGTCGAAACGCTCCTGAATGTCGTCCAGCTGACGCTGGGTGCTGTTCGGAACGGTGTTGGGCAGCAGGCGTGCCACCAGAAAACCAATGACGACACCGGCCACCAGGGCGAGCGTCGGCAACAACCAGACTAAGAGCGAGTGTTCCACGAGTCCTTCCTCTATAAACGGCTTTGCTTTACGTTAACGGCTGGAACCTGCGCTGTATACCCGCGACGTATCGTTGATATGCAAGCCGCAGACAATCAGCTAGACGAGTCGACCCATTTCGAGGTCACGGAGTTCTGTTTTGCTCATGCGTGAAACCCCATTATTTATCGATGGCCCAGAAGGCCAGCTCGAAGCGCTGTATCAGGACGTACCCGACGCCCGAGGCGTTGCACTGATTTGCCATCCTAACCCGATACAGGGTGGAACGATGCTCAATAAAGTCGTCTCGACGCTGCAGCGTACCGCAAGAGACCAGGGTCTGATCACCTTGCGCTTCAATTATCGCGGTGTCGGTGCCAGTGCCGGTACGTCGGTTGCCGGGCCGGGCGAAATCGATGATGCTCAGGCTGCAGCCCGGTGGCTGCGGGCTCGGCACGCTGATCTGCCGATGACCCTGTTCGGTTTTTCCTTTGGCGGCTACGTCGCTGCGAATCTGGGGGGAAGGCTGGAGGCCGAGGGTGAAACGCTGACTCATTTGTTTCTGGTTGCTGCTGCGGCGTCGCGGCTCAAGGATCAGAGCGTACTGCCACACGCCTGCCCGCTGACGATCATTCAGCCCGAGAGCGACGAAGTGATTGATCCCGAAACGGTCTATGCATGGTCTGCAGCACTGCAACGTCCACATGAGCTACTGAAAGTGGCAGAATGCGGACACTTTTTTCATGGCAAGCTGACCGATCTGAAAGATCTGCTTCTGCCGCGACTTTCCAGCTGACTGCAGCCCGTATTGCACCCTATTGATAAGCGACCTGCCATGACCACTCGTATCCTGACCGGTATCACGACCACCGGTACTCCCCATCTGGGCAACTACGCGGGTGCCATTCGCCCGGCCATTGTTGCCAGCCGTCAGAGCGACTTCGATTCGTTCTATTTTCTGGCCGATTACCACGCGCTGATCAAATGCGATGAACCGCTGCGCATTCAGCGTTCGCGTCTGGAAATCGCCGCAACCTGGCTGGCAGCTGGCCTGGACGTTGAGCGTGTGACCTTCTATCGCCAGTCGGACATCCCCGAGATCCCGGAACTGACCTGGCTGCTCACCTGTGTAGCGGCCAAGGGCCTGCTCAATCGCGCCCACGCCTACAAGGCGTCGGTGGACAAGAACGTGGACAGCGGCGAAGACCCGGATGCGGGTATCACCATGGGCTTGTACAGCTATCCGGTGCTGATGGCCGCCGATATTCTGATGTTCAATGCTCATCAGGTTCCGGTAGGGCGCGACCAGATTCAGCACGTTGAAATGGCCCGCGATATCGGCCAGCGTTTCAACCACCTGTTCGGTCACGGCAAGGAATTCTTTGTCATGCCAGAGGCGCTGATCGAAGAGAGCGTTGCGACGCTGCCAGGCCTGGACGGTCGCAAGATGTCCAAGAGCTACGACAACACCATCCCGTTATTCAGCAGTGCCAAGGAGATGAAAAACGCCATATCGCGCATCGTCACCGACTCGCGTGCGCCGGGTGAGGCGAAAGACCCGGACACCTCGCACCTGTTTACCCTGTACCAGGCTTTCTCGACGGCCGGGCAGTGCGCCGAATTCCGTTCCGACCTGTTGCAGGGCCTGGGCTGGGGCGAAGCGAAAAATCGTCTGTTTGCCTTGCTGGATGCCCAGTTGAGCGAACCCCGCGAAAAGTACCTGGGGCTGATCGAGCGTCCTGCCGATCTCGAAGACATCCTGCTCGCCGGTGCGCAGAAAGCCCGGCGTGTCGCCACACCATTCCTTGAGCAATTGCGCGAGGCGGTGGGGCTGCGGTCGTTCCGTACCGTGGTGCAGAACGCCGATACCGGCAAGAAAAAGGCCAGCAAGGGCGCTCGTTTCGTCAGCTTCCGTGAAGACGACGGCAGCTTCCGTTTCCGTTTGCTGGCTGCCGATGGCGAGCAGTTGCTGTTGTCGCGCCATTTTGCCGATGGCAAGGCTGCTGGCGTCGTCAGCAAGCAGTTGCAGCAGGGCGGTGAACTGGACCTGCGCAGTGAGGACGATCGCTTTACGCTGTGGCTGAACGGCGACTGTGTGGCGGACAGTCCGGTATTTGCCGACGCTGCCGCACGCGACAGCGCCATCGAGACTCTCAAGCTGGCGCTTGCTCCTCAACAGGACTGATTGCCAATCCTCGGGGTCGTCGCTACAGTGACGACCCGTTTTTGTTGCCTTGCTAACGAATTATGACGCCCCTAGAACGATATCAAGCTGATCTGAAACGCCCGGACTTCTTCCATGATGCCGCGCAGGAAAACGCTGTACGCCATTTGCAGCGTCTGTACGACGATCTGGTTGCCGCTCACGACAGCAAGCCCGGCCTGTTCGGCAAGCTGTTCGGCAAAAAGGAACCCGCTCTGGTCAAGGGGCTGTACTTCTGGGGGGGCGTGGGCCGCGGCAAGACGTATCTGGTTGACACGTTCTTTGACGCCTTGCCGTTTCAGGACAAGGTGCGCACTCACTTCCACCGCTTCATGAAGCGCGTGCACGAAGAGATGAAGACCCTAAAAGGCGAGAAAAACCCGCTGACGATTATTGCCAAGCGTTTTTCCGACGAAGCGCGGGTCATCTGTTTTGACGAGTTCTTCGTTTCCGACATCACCGACGCCATGATTCTAGGGACGCTGATGGAAGAGCTGTTCAAGAATGGCGTGACGCTGGTTGCAACCTCCAACATCGTCCCGGACGGTTTATACAAGGACGGTTTGCAGCGGGCGCGTTTCCTGCCGGCTATCGCGTTGATCAAGCAGAATACCGATATCGTCAATGTCGACAGCGGTGTCGATTACCGCCTGCGTCACCTTGAGCAGGCCGAGCTGTTTCACTTCCCGCTCAACGAAGTCGCACAGGAAAGCCTGCGTAAAAGCTTCAAGGCCCTGACTCCGGATTGCGCTGAGACCATCGAAAACGATGTGTTGATGATCGAAAACCGCGAGATCCGTGCCCTGCGTACCTGTGATGACGTGGCCTGGTTCGATTTTCGCGAGTTGTGCGACGGGCCTCGCAGTCAGAACGATTACATCGAGCTGGGCAAGATTTTCCATGCGGTGCTGATCAGCGGCGTCGAGCAGATGGACGTTTCTACCGACGACATCGCCCGGCGCTTTATCAATATGGTCGACGAGTTCTATGACCGTAATGTCAAGCTGATCATCTCGGCCGAGGTTGAATTGAAGGACCTGTACACCGGTGGGCGGTTGATGTTCGAGTTCCAGCGCACCTTGAGTCGCCTGCTCGAAATGCAATCCCACGAATTCCTTTCGCGGGCGCACAAGCCCTAGTAGCAACTGCAAGTTTCAAGCTTCAAGTCAGAAGCTTGAAACTTGTCCCAGGCTTGCAGCTTGAGCTCAGAGCCTCTCCTTGTGGTTTTCGAACTGCTGTCGATACTGGTTGGGCGACAGCTCGGTGTGCTGGCGAAACAGGCGAGCGAAAAAGCTGGCATCGTCATAGCCCACCTCATAGCTGATGGTCTTGATGCTCTTGCGAGACCCTGACAGCAACCCCTTCGCCGTTTCAATCCGCAGCCGTTGCAGGTAATGCAGCGGCTTGTCGCCCGTGGCCGCCTGAAAGCGGCGCATGAAGTTGCGAATGCTCATGCCGTGTTCGCGGGCGACATCTTCAAAGCGAAACTTGTCGGCAAAATGCTCTTCCAGCCAGTGCTGGATCTGCAGAATTATCACGTCCTGATGCAGCTTTTGACCGCCAAAACCGATTCGCCCTGGTGAGTAGGTGCGGCGCACCTCGTAGAGAATGTCACGGGCCACCGCCTGGGCTACGTTGGCACCGCAGAAACGCTCGATCAGGTAGATGTAGAGATCGCAGGCTGAGGTCGTGCCACCTGCGCAGTAAACGTTATCGGCATCGGTCAGGTGCTTTTCCTGATTGAGCAGCACCTTGGGGTAGCGTTCGGCAAACGCGCCGAAAAAGCGCCAGTAGGTAGTCGCTTCCTTGCCGTCCAGCAAGCCGGCCTCGGCGAGCCAGTAGACGCCGGTGGCTTCTGCGCAAAGCACGGCACCCTTGGCGTGTTGCTCGCGCAGCCAGGGCAGAATCTGTGGGTAGCGTTGGCACAGGGTTTCAAAGTCATCCCAGAATGCCGGGATGACGATGATATCGCTCTGGCACAGTGCTCCGTCGACCGGCAGCGTGACATCGCTGAAGCTGCTGACAGAGAGGCCGTCCGGGCTGACCAGGCGCGTTTCGAAAGCGGGCACCAGGCCCTGGCCCAATTGTTTGCTGTAGCGAAGGCTGGCCAGGTGAAAGAAGTCCTTGGCCTGCATGACCGTCGAGGCAAACATCTTGTCAGTGGCGAGGATGCTTACGCGGCGTAGCGGAGTGGCGTGTTGGATCGGCATAATCGTTATTCTTATATGGGTAAATGGTCAAGCAACGGCTGGATCGTCTTATTTTTTATCGGGCCTGTCCAGCCTCCTCATGTCAGGATCCCTGCGAGAGGTGCGCATGATGGCCTTATGCTAAGGGCGCAAATATCCGCCAATCCACACCTCGCAGGCAATAAACAGAATGTGAACAAAAAATCCGGTTGAGGTTATTTTTACAGTCTGTATAATCCGCCAGCTCTTTGCAGTGGAAGTGATGCGCCGTCTGCCGAAGAATCTTGCCGTATAACGGACGCGCTGACCCGAGCCCCCGATAGCGTCTGTTTCCGGCTGCCTTTGACTTGTCAAAGTACGCACTATTCAGTAAGATCCGCCGTCTAATTTTCAGGGCGGCCCCTGAGGCTATAAAGAATGAAAACTTTTACTGCTAAACCGGAAACAGTTAAGCGCGACTGGTTCGTCGTCGACGCTGCTGGTCAGACCCTGGGTCGTCTGGCCACCGAAATCGCGAGCCGTCTGCGTGGCAAGCACAAGCCGGAATACACTCCGCACGTTGATACCGGCGACTACATCGTCGTGATCAATGCCGAGCAGATCCGCGTTACTGGTGCCAAAACCACCGACAAGATCTACTACTCACACTCCGGTTTTCCGGGCGGGATCAAGTCGATCAACTTCGAAAAGCTGATCGCCAAAGCTCCTGAGCGCGTGATCGAGACCGCGGTCAAAGGCATGCTGCCTAAGAACCCGCTGGGTCGCGACATGTATCGTAAGCTGAAAGTCTATGCGGGCGCTGTACACCCTCATACTGCTCAGCAGCCCCAAGAACTGAAGTTTTAACGGAATAGTTCATTATGTCGGCGACTCAAAATTACGGCACTGGCCGTCGCAAGACCGCAACCGCTCGCGTTTTCCTGCGTCCGGGTACTGGTAACATCTCGATCAACAACCGCTCCCTGGACAATTTCTTCGGTCGCGAAACTGCCCGCATGGTAGTTCGTCAGCCGCTGGAACTGACCGAGACAGTTGAAAAGTTCGACATCTACGTCACCGTTATCGGTGGCGGTGTAAGTGGTCAGGCTGGCGCAATTCGCCACGGTATCACTCGCGCTTTGATGCAGTACGACGAGACTCTGCGCGGTGCGCTGCGTAAAGCAGGCTTCGTGACTCGCGATGCCCGTGAAGTTGAACGTAAGAAAGTCGGTCTGCGTAAAGCGCGTAAGCGTCCGCAGTACTCGAAGCGTTAATTCGCTCTTCGTTCAAAGAAAGAACGTCCATCCCCTCGCGGGGCTGGGCGTTTTTTTATGGGTGTGATTTTTGCGGTTCTGGTGTTTTGAGCGTGGGCGTGCCGCGTCGATAGAGCGAGATTTATACACCTGTCGACGAAGATTGCGGAATTTACGTCGTGTAAATGAGCTATCTTGTGGCCCGCGACGAACACCTGTGCTGTTGCGTTCATTATCGGATGCGCTCTGGGGGCGTGTTCGTTTGTCTGTCCGATAAATTTTAACAAGCGAGGAGGATCGCCATGGGCGTGACCAACCGGTTGGCCTGTTACTCCGACCCCGCCGACCACTATTCTCATCGCGTACGCATTGTGCTCGCCGAGAAGGGTGTCAGCGCCGAAATTATTGAAGTCGTGGCGGGTCGTCATCCGCCGCAGCTGATTGAAGTAAATCCGTATGGCAGCTTGCCGACCCTCGTCGATCGTGACCTGGCGTTGTATGAGTCGACGGTGGTCATGGAATATCTGGATGAGCGTTATCCGCATCCACCCTTGCTGCCTGTCTATCCGGTGGCTCGCGCCAACAGCCGCCTGCTGATCCATCGCATCCAGCGAGACTGGTGTGGCCTTGTGGACCTGATCCTCGACACGCGCAGCAAAGAGCCTGCTCGCGTCCAGGCACGCAAGGAGCTTCGTGAGAGCCTGGCCGGGGTTTCCCCGTTGTTCGCGGAAAAAGCTTTTTTCATGAGTGACGAGCTAAGTCTCGTCGATTGCTGTCTACTCCCCATACTCTGGCGTTTGCCAATTTTGGGTATTGAATTGCCGCGGCCTGCCAAGCCGTTGCTTGATTACATGGAGCGCCAATTTGCGCGTGAGGCTTTTCAGGCGAGTCTGTCTGCTGCCGAACGTGAAATGCGCTAAGGCTTAAGGAGCCGTTAATGAACTCCAGTCGCCCTTATCTTGTTCGCGCTCTCTATGAGTGGATCGTCGATAACGATTGCACCCCGCATGTGCTGGTCAATGCAGATTATCCCTCGGTGCAGGTCCCGCAAGGGTTTGCCAACGACGGGCAGATTGTCTTGAATGTCTCGCCAAGTGCAGTGCGTCATCTGCACATGGATAATGAGGCGGTGAGCTTCGAAGGCCGTTTCGGTGGTGTGCCGCACACGCTTTATGTGCCTGTCGCTGCCATTCTGGGTATTTATGCCCGTGAGAACGGTCAGGGCATGGTTTTCGATCTGGAGCCCTCCATGGAGGAAGGCGAGGAAATCGAGATCGAGATTGAAGACGATACGCCTCCGCCAGACAGCGAACCGCCACGCCCGAGTGGTCGGCCGAGTCTGAAGGTCGTCAAGTAAAAGACAGGCATAAAAAAGGCGATCTTCGGATCGCCTTTTTTATTGCCTGTCGGTTACCCGTCAGTCGATGTACTCGAAGAGTTTGACGATCTTCTGCACGCCGGAGACGCCCTGTACCAGGTTGGTGGCGCGATTGGCTTCGTCCTGGGTTACCAGGCCCAGCAGGAAGACGATGCCGTTCTCGGTCACCACCTTGATGCGCGAGCCGGGGATGGATGCGTCGGCGATCATCTGGCTTTTGATCTTGGTGGTCAGCCATGCGTCGTTGTTGCGGGCCAGCAGCGAGGAGGGTGCCATCACCTGCAGTTCGTTGTTGACCTTCTTGACGCGCTGAACGGCGCTGGCGGCTTGTTCAGCCATGGCCTTGAGGTCGGCGCGCGGTGTCTGGCCAGCCAGCAGCACGATGCCGTTGAAGCTGGTCACGACGATGTGCGAGCCCTCTGCGAGGTCAGGGTTGGCTTTGGAGATGTTGACGGCTGCCTTGGTCTCGATCAGCGAGTCGTCGATCTTGCTGCCGAAGGTGCGCGTGCCGCGATCGTCTTCGATCGGTTTTTCGCGAGTGGCCGTGATCACCGAACTGCATCCGGTGATGCTGAGGCACAGTGTCAGAACCAGTAGGCTAAGACGATTAGGGGTCATTCTTCACTCCCGAACAGTTGGCTGTCGATCAAATCGCAAAGGCAATGGATCGCCAGCAGATGGACTTCTTGTATGCGTGCCGTGACGTTGGCGGGTACGCGTATTTCCACGTCCTCGGGCAATAGCAGCGAGGCCATGCCGCCACCGTCGCGTCCCGTCAATGCTACGACAATCATTTCGCGATCATGTGCGGCCTGGATGGCTTGAATAATATTCGCCGAGTTGCCACTGGTGGAAATGGCCAGCAACACATCGCCTGGTTGACCCAGTGCGCGGATCTGCTTGGAGAAGATTTCGTTGTAGCTGTAATCGTTGGCGATCGAGGTAATCGTCGAGCTGTCGGTTGTCAGTGCAATGGCCGGCAGGCTCGGCCGCTCGCGTTCGAAGCGGTTGAGCAATTCCGAGGAAAAGTGTTGTGCATCGCCAGCGGACCCGCCGTTGCCGCACGCGAGCATCTTGCCCTCGTTGAGCAGGGCATTGACCATGACCTGACTGGCTTGCTCGATAAAGGGTGCAAGGACTTCCATCGCCTGTTGCTTGGTTTCGATGCTGGCCTGGAACAGCCGGCGAATTCGGGATTGCATGTCCATCAATGTGACCTTAATTAGAGCGTACGGCGGCGGGGCGGATGCGCCGGGTTTTCCCGGGAGCTATCCGGCACACACGGGTGTGCAGCCGGCAAAACAAATAGCGAAATCGGTGAGGGCTGTAGTGTATTGCAGGTCATGGCTCAAGTGGGGCTGCTGCTTCACTGAGCCAGGTCAGCTGTCAAAAGCGCTCTTGATCCAGTTCAGCGGTGCAGCCTTGCCGGGTTCGCCTTCAATGGCGATTACGTCGAAGCGACAGGGGTGGCTGGCCCAGCCTGTTACTTGCTGCAGAAAAAGCTGTGCGGCAGTGACGAGTTTTTCCTGCTTGCGAAAATCGACGCTTTCCATGGCCCCGCCCCAGCCGGAATGACGCCGGTAGCGAACTTCGACGAATACTACTGTATCGCCGTCAAGCATGACTAGATCAAGCTCGCCGCGTTTGCATAACCAGTTTTGCTCGATAAGGCTCAGCCCCTGCTGTTGCAAAAACTGTAGGGCGAAGGCTTCGGCCTCGCGCCCTGCTTGCTGGCGGGTGCTGCGTTGCGTCAAGGGGCGGTGTCCGGCAGGCGCTGGATCTTGCCATCGACGAATTCGGCCCACGGAAGTTGGCGTTCGACGCGGCGGCCCGGGTTCAGGCTCAGGCTGCCGGACAGCCCGTCAATGCGGCTATCCGGCATTGCCTTGAGCTGGGCCAGGCGTGGAGCCAGGCGGTAGGCGTCGATACCCATTGCGTACAGGCGACCCAGGCTGCCTGCCGCCTGAGGCCATTGCGCGGTGACTTGCTGGCGCAGCGGGTCTTCGGCATTCAGCAGCCAGGGGGTTTCGCAGAAGCGTACGCCGTTGAGGTCCATGTACTGTGCATGATCGTTGCTGTTGGTGAACAGATGCGAAGTGGCGTAGACCGGAACGTCGCCTGCGTACTGGAAGACCATGGTCGGCTTGATCTGCTGCGCTTGCTGAGGCGTTGCGGCAAGGAACATGAAGTCGATGTCCTGGCGACGGCTGGGCTGAGCGGCTACCTGAGTTCCGGCAGTGCTTTGCAGTCGCTGGGCGCGTCCCTCGCTGTTGCGCAGCTGGAACAGATCTGCGACCTGCTGTGCCAATTCGACAGGTTGGTCAACGTGTTCGGCGGCAATCAGCGTGCCGCCCTTGGCCTGCCAGCTCTTGCGGAAGGCATCCAGCACCCGGTCGCCCCATTCGCCTTTCGGCACCATCGCAACGGCACTGCGCTTGCCGTCTGCCCAGGCGCGACGTGCAACTTCGCGGGCTTCGTCTTCTGCGGCCAGGCCGAACTGATACAGCTGAGCAGGGCCTTCGTTGCTGGTGTCGCTGTAGTTCAGTGCCAGGGTGGTAATTGGCAACTGTTGACGGCTGTTCAACTGCTTGACGAGATTTTTTTCCAGCGGGCCGACGACCAGTTGTACGCCAGCGGCTTGAGCCTGACGGTAAAACTCGTCCATCGAGGTGACGCGCGAGCTGTCGAAAACCTGGATGGCGGGTGGATTCTGTCCTGCTTGTTGCGCCTGAAAATGCGCAGCCATGAAACCTTCGCGCAGCGCTTTGGCAACAGCCGCCAGTTGGCCGTCCTGAGGCAGCAGCAGAGCAATTTTGGTAATCGGCTCGCTGGTGAGGGCGCGTAATTGCGCAAGGGCGGTAGGCAATTGCAATGCGGCAGGGTGTTTCGGGTTCTGGGCTTTCCAGCTGTCGATGGCGGCCTGTTGCTGCTCGAGCGTGCCAGCGCCCTTGATCGAGCGAGCGAGGTTCAGCCAGCCGCCCATATCGTCGGTGGCGGTGCTTTGCAGTTGCTCGGCAGGGAGGGCGGACACCAGGGTCCAGATCGCATCATTGTTGGCCCTGGCTTCTGCGCCTTGCAGTAGGGGGCCGGCAAATACCCGCTCGTTGGCCGCTGCCAGTGCCTGACCATCAGCCTCCAGTGCGCGTGCCTTGACCATGTGAGTGCGAACCTGCTGCTCGACCGACAGTTCGCCCAGGCGCTGCATGCTCAGATGGTTCAGTGCTGTCAGTGCTGCCTTGGGCTGGTTACGGCCCATCGCCAGTTCTGCTGACAGTGTGCTGGCAAACACCTGCAGGCCAGGTTTGAGCTGGTCGATCTGCACTTGTCCGAGGATCTGTGCAGCGCGTCCTGCGTCGTTCTGGCGGCTCGCCAGGTCGGCAGCGCTCAGGCGCAGCGTTGCGGCCTGCTCGGGTGTCTTGGCGCTGGCGGCCTGATCAAGCAACTGCTCGATGCTGGCGTCAGGGGTTCGAGGCAGCTCGCCAAGACTGGACGAGGGCGAGCTGGCACACGCTGCGAGAAGGGCAGCGAGGCAGAGGGCAGAGAGCAGCCGCAGACAAGCGATCATTGGTATGTTCCTGAAACTCGAGCGAATTAACGGGGAATTGTACCCAAGCGCTGGCCGGGGTGCGATGTCGAAGGTGTTTAAAGCCATGATATTGGTGGCGTTAGGGTCATCATGCGGCCGAATCGTTCAATTCGAGAGGGGTATCGTGCTTCATGCTCAGGCCTGATCATGTTTATATTCCTTTTTGACTGCATCCCTGATGCGTGAACCGCTCGGCCGGGCTTCAGCCTGTACACTATGTCCTTCCAGGTACCCGCCTTAACCTATGAGGTCTGCGTTTTGACTGTTCCGGTTGTTTCGAATTCCACTCCAGGCTCGCTTTATGTAGTGGCGACTCCTATAGGCAATCTGGACGACATGAGCGTGCGAGCATTGAAGGTGTTGCGTGAAGTCTCGCTGATTGCGGCTGAAGACACTCGCCATTCGGCGCGTCTTATGCAGCATTTCGGGATTTCAACTCCGCTGGCTGCCTGCCACGAGCATAACGAACGTGATGAGGGTAGTCGTTTCATTACGCGTCTGCTGGCTGGCGACGATGTTGCGCTGATTTCCGATGCAGGCACGCCGTTGATTTCCGATCCCGGTTATCACCTGGTACGTCAGGCGCGTGCCGCCGGTGTGCCGGTGGTCCCGGTGCCCGGTGCCTGTGCCTTGATTGCTGCTCTTTCGGCGGCCGGGCTACCTTCGGACCGGTTTATTTTCGAGGGCTTCCTCCCGGCCAAAACTGCAGGTCGCAAGGCAAGACTCGAGCGGGTCGGGGAAGAGCCACGCACGCTTATCTTCTATGAGGCACCACACCGGATTCTCGAGTGTCTTCAAGATATGGAGCTGGTCTTCGGTGCTGACCGTCAGGCCTTGCTGGCGCGTGAAATAACCAAAACTTTCGAAACGCTCAAAGGTCTGCCATTGAGTGAGCTACGGGCGTTCGTCGAGGCCGACAGCAATCAGCAGCGTGGCGAGTGCGTTGTGCTGGTAGCGGGCTGGACGCCGCCCGAGGGCGAGGACGTCATCGGTGAAGAGGCGCGCCGCATACTTGATCTACTGCTCGCGGAGATGCCGCTCAAGCGCGCTGCAGCTTTGGCAGCCGAGATAACCGGCGTGCGCAAGAACCTGCTTTATCAGGTGGCGCTGGAAAAGCAGAAGGAATGATGAATGGCTTTTGAAGAGGGCAGATAAAGGGGGCAAGCGCATCGCACATGCTATTAAAGCTTGTTCTTGGTGGCATGTGCCGCTAACCTTGTCGGCGGAGAGTCGATTGGACAGTCGCTGCCTCTTGTTGTTCCGCAACAGGGGGGGGAGGAAAGTCCGGGCTCCATAGGGCGGAGTGCCAGGTAACGCCTGGGAGGCGTGAGCCTACGGAAAGTGCCACAGAAAATAACCGCCTAAGCACTTCGGTGCCGGTAAGGGTGAAAAGGTGCGGTAAGAGCGCACCGCACGTCTGGTAACAGTTCGTGGCAAGGTAAACCCCACTCGGAGCAAGACCAAATAGGGTTCCTAGGCGTGGCCCGCGCTGGAACCGGGTAGGTTGCTAAAGACGTCCAGTGATGGCCGTCGTAGAGGAATGACTGTTCTCGACAGAACCCGGCTTACAGATCGACTCTCCACCTTTTTTTCACCCTTCGTTTCAAGCAGCAAATCCCTCCCGTAATACCAAAAAAATCTTACAGCTCATAAATCACATTAACTTCTGATCGCAACGGTTTGAGTTGTGTGGGATTTATCTGTCAGAGCCTTCGTAAAATTACCCTTTTATACCCGATACCTCTCCTAAATCTCCGAAATGTAAGGGTTTTCCTTAAGACCGTGCCTTGACGGTGTGGTGGGCGCGTTCCTATAGTGTGCACAAGTGGCAGAAAGTGGCACGAAGTGGGTTTTTTCAGCGCAAAAAGCTAATATTCGGAGAATGCGCCTGTGTTCCGTGGTGCCAACGCGATCAATCTCGATGCCAAGGGCCGTCTCGCTATGCCGAGCCGGTACCGTGACGAGTTGGATTCGCGTAGTGCCGGGCAACTTATCGTGACTATTGATGCCGTTGATCCCTGCCTTTGCCTTTATCCGCTTTCCGAATGGGAGCTTATAGAGGCAAAACTTCGTGATCTGGCGACGTTTCGTGAAGAGAACCGTCGTCTGCAAAGGCTTCTGATTGGTAATGCCGTCGATCTGGAACTCGATGGCAGCGGGCGTTTTCTGGTGCCGCCACGCCTGCGCGAGTACGCCAGGCTGGATAAGCGCGTAATGCTGGTGGGCCAACTCAACAAGTTTCAACTGTGGGACGAGGACGCCTGGAATGCTCTTGCTGATGCTGACCTGGCTGCCATTCAAAAACCTGGCGCGATGCCCGACGAATTACGTGATTTGATCCTGTGACTATGAATAGCGGCTTTACCCACATCACCGTGCTGCTTGAAGAAGCCGTGGAGGCTCTCGCGGTGCGCGCCGATGGCTGCTATCTGGACGGCACGTTCGGACGTGGCGGGCATAGTCGTCTTATATTGAGCCAGCTTGGCCACGATGGTCGGCTTCTGGGGTTCGACAAGGACCCTCAAGCGATTGCCACCGGGCAAGCGCTAGCGGCCGAAGACGGCCGCTTTGTCATTGTGCAGCGCAGCTTTGCCGAGCTGGGCTCAGAGGCGCAAGAGCGCGGTCTGGCTGGAAAGGTGAGCGGTATTCTGCTGGACCTGGGTGTGTCGTCCCCGCAACTGGATGATCCCGAGCGCGGTTTCAGCTTCATGAACGACGGTCCACTGGACATGCGCATGGACCCTACCCGTGGCGTAAGCGCTGCCGAGTTCATTGCCACCGCGCCTGCCGAAGAAATTGCCCGTGTATTCAAGGAATACGGCGAAGAGCGATTTGCCAAGCGCATGGCCAACGCCGTCGTCGCGCGCCGTGACGTGCAGCCTTTCGAGCGCACAGCCGACCTGGCTGAAGTCCTCAAGGTTGCCAACCCTGCCTGGGAAAAGGGCAAAAATCCTGCAACGCGTGCCTTTCAAGGGCTGCGTATTCACGTGAACAACGAGCTGGGTGATCTGGAAACCGGCCTTGAAGCTGCGCTTGATGCGTTGGAGATCGGTGGTCGTCTTGTCGTCATCAGTTTTCATTCGCTGGAAGACCGCATCGTCAAGTTGTTCATGCGCAAGCTCGCCAAGGGCGAAGCCGACAACATGCCGCGTAACTTGCCGATCCAGTTCAAGCCATTCGAGCCGAAAATCAAGATCCACGGCAAGGCCCGGTTCGCTTCGGATGTCGAAACCAAAGCCAATCCGCGCTCGCGCAGTGCTGTCATGCGTGTAGCGGAGAAGCTCAGGTGAGCCGTCTGTTCCTGAAGCCTCTACCGGGCGGCAGCTTCATTATGCTGCTGCTGTTTATTGCTGTCCTGATTTCGGCGATTGGCGTTTCCTATAGCGCTCATTGGAACCGTCAGTTGCTCAATTCGCTGTATTCGGAAATGAGCGTGCGCGACAAGGCGCAGGCCGAGTGGGGGCGTCTGATCCTCGAGCAGAGCACCTGGACGGCGCACAGCCGTATCGAAAATCTGGCCACCGAACAGCTGAAGATGCGCATCCCCAGCGCTGCCGAAGTGCGGATGGTGGCACCATGATGAAACTTGAAGGCGCTCTGTATCCGTGGCGTTTTCGCGTGGTCGTGGGGCTGCTGGTGTCCCTCGTGCTCGCCATTTGCTGGCGTATCGTCGACCTGCAGGTCATCGACCATACCTTTCTAAAAGAGCAGGGCGATGCGCGCAGCCTTCGGCACATCCCTATTCCGGCGCACCGTGGCCTGATCACCGACCGTAACGGCGAGCCGCTGGCAGTCAGTACTCCGGTAACAACGTTGTGGGCCAACCCGCGTGAAATGCAGCAGGACAAATCCAAGTGGCCGATGCTTGCTGCCGCTCTGGGTCAGGACCTCAAGGCATTGACCGAGCGACTGGACTCGCAGGCGAACAAGGAATTCATCTATCTGGTCCGAGGCCTGACGCCAGAGCAGGGTCAGTCGGTCATTGATCTGAAAGTGCCCGGTGTCTACGGAATCGAGGAATTTCGCCGCTTTTATCCGGCAGGCGATGTCACTGCGCACATGGTCGGCTTTACCGACCTTGATGACCACGGTCGTGAAGGCGTCGAGCTGGCTTATGACGACTGGCTCGCCGGCGTGCCCGGCAAGCGTCAGGTCATCAAGGACCGGCGTGGCCGACTGATCAAGGATGTTCAGGTAACCAAGAATGCCAAGGCCGGAAAGACCTTGGCTTTGTCCATTGATCTGCGCCTGCAATATCTGGCGACCCGTGAACTGCGCAACGCCATCGTGGAAAACGAAGCCAAGGCAGGCAGCATGGTGATCATGGACGTGAAGACCGGTGAGGTTCTGGCGATGGTCAACCAGCCGACCTACAATCCGAACAACCGCCGCACCATGGTCCCTGCAGCCATGCGCAACCGGGCGATCATCGACGTGTTCGAACCGGGTTCGACCATGAAGCCGATCTCCATGACCGCTGCGCTGGACAGTGGCCGCTGGAAGCCGACCGACAAGGTCGAGGTGTATCCGGGTACCTTGCAGATCGGCAAATACACCATTCGTGACGTGACCAAGACCGAAGGTCCGATCCTCGATCTGACCGGTATCCTGATCAACTCCAGTAACGTTGGCATGAGCAAGGTCGCGTTTGATGTGGGCGGTGAAGCCATCTTCCGTGCCATGCAGCGCGTTGGCTTCGGTCAATACACCGGCCTCGGTTTCCCCGGCGAGCGCGTTGGCAACCTGCCCAACTACCGTGAATGGCGCAAGGCGGAAACCGCCACGCTGTCATACGGCTACGGTCTGTCGGTCACTGCTTTGCAATTGGTGCACGCTTATGGCGCGCTGGCCAACAACGGTCGCATTGTGCCGTTGACCATTCTGAAAACGGATAAAGAGCCGGATTCGACCCAGGCCATTCCCGAAAAAACTGCCAAGACCCTGCAGGGCATGTTGCAGCAGGTCATCGAAGACCCGCGCGGGGTATATCGCGCCCGTGTGCCTTCCTATCACGTCGGCGGCAAGAGTGGTACGGCGCGCAAGACGTCTATTGGCACCAAGGGCTATGCGGAGAACTCCTATCGCTCACTGTTCGCCGGTTTCGGGCCGATGAGTAACCCGCGCTATGCCATCGTCGTGGTTATCGACGAGCCGAGCAAGGGCGGTTACTACGGCGGTCTGGTTTCGGCACCGGTATTCAGCAAGGTCATGTCCGGCACGTTGCGTCTGATGAACGTGACGCCTGACAACCTTGCGCCACCGGAACAAGTCAATGCTGCACCGGTAGCCAAAGGAGGGCGTGGTTGATGGCCTTTAATCTGAGCAAGATCTTCGCTCACACCGACCGCGATCCATTGATTCGCGAGTTGACCCTGGACAGCCGCAATGTTCGTCCGGGCGACCTTTTTCTGGCCGTACCGGGCATCAAGGTCGACGGCCGCGCACATATTGCCGATGCGCTCAAGCGTGGCGCAGCGGCGGTGGCGTATGAGGTGGAGGGCTCGACCGTTCTGCCGATCACCGACGTGCCGCTGATACCGGTCAAAGGCCTCGCAGCGCAGTTGTCCGACATTGCCGGTCGTTTCTATGGCGACCCGAGCCGAAGCCTGAATCTGGTCGGTGTCACCGGCACCAACGGCAAGACCAGTGTGACCCAGTTGATTGCCCAGGCGCTTGACGTCTTGGGTCAGCGCTGCGGCATCGTCGGCACCCTGGGTACCGGCTTCTACGGCGCGCTGCAAAGCGGGCGTCATACCACGCCTGATCCGATTGCCGTGCAGGCGACGCTGACCGATCTGAAAAAGGCCGGTGCACGCGCAGTGGCGATGGAAGTCTCGTCCCACGGTCTCGATCAGGGACGTGCTACGGCGTTGGCCTTTGATGTGGCGGTGCTGACCAACCTGTCCCGCGATCATCTGGATTATCACGGCACCATGGAGGCATACGCTGCCGCCAAGGCAAAGCTGTTCGCATGGTCCGATCTCAAGTGCCGGGTGATCAACCTGGATGACGATTTCGGTCGTGAACTGGCCGCCGTCAAACAAGAGTCGCGCCTGATCACCTACAGCCAGCTGGACAGCTCGGCCTACCTGTATTGCCGCGATGCCAAGTTCGATGACGATGGCGTGCGTGCCACGCTGGTCACGCCTCAGGGTGAACACTTCCTGCGCAGCAGCCTGTTGGGTCGTTTCAACTTGAGCAATGTGCTGGCTGCGGTCGGCGCGCTGCTGGGCCTGGACTACGCGCTGGACGAAATTCTCAAGGCGCTGCCGAAACTCGAAGGCCCGGTCGGACGCATGCAGCGCTTGGGCGGTGCCGACAAACCGCTGGTAGTCGTCGATTACGCGCATACCCCGGATGCGTTGGAAAAAGTCCTTCAAGCGCTACGTCCGCACGCGAAGGGGCGCTTGTTGTGCCTGTTCGGCTGCGGTGGCGATCGTGATCGCGGCAAGCGCCCGCTGATGGCTGAAGTGGTCGAACGTCTGGCCGACGGTGTGTGGGTCACCGACGACAACCCGCGCTCCGAATCGCCGGCCGGTATTTTTGACGACATCCGCCCTGGATTTGTTGCTGCCGACAAGGTGCGCTTCATTGAAGGTCGCGGGCAGGCCATTGCCGAGCTGATTGCCAGCGCGAGTGCCGATGATGTCGTGGTCCTGGCCGGCAAAGGGCATGAGGACTATCAGGAAATCAACGGTCAGCGTCAGCCATTTTCCGATCTGCAGGAAGCTGCCAGGGCGCTTGCCACATGGGGGCCTGCGAATGCTTAAGCCAATGACATTCAGCGAACTGGTTGTACCACTTGATGCGAGCATGGTCGGTGGCGACTGCAGTTTTGCCGGTGTGAGCACCGATAGCCGCGGCATCGAGCCGGGCCAGCTGTTCGTGGCCCTGACCGGTCCTCGCTTTGACGGCCACGCGTATCTCGATCAAGTGGCTGCCAAAGGCGCGGTCGGAGCTTTGGTCGAGCGCGAAGTGCAGGGCGCGGCCTTGCCACAACTGGTCGTGCTGGACACCCGCAAAGCCCTTGCGCAACTGGGCGCGATGAATCGCAATGCCTTCGTCGACAGGCCAGTGGCCGCCGTCACCGGTTCGAGCGGCAAGACCACGGTCAAGGAAATGCTCGCCAGCATCCTGCGCACGCGCGGTCCGGTGCTGGCTACCCGTGGCAACCTGAACAACGAACTGGGCGTTCCGCTGACTCTGCTGGAGCTGGCCCCTCAATATTCCTCTGCCGTCATCGAACTGGGTGCGTCGCGAGTTGGCGAGATCGCCTACACCGTGAGCCTCACCAAGCCGCATGTCGCCATGATCACCAACGCCGGAACCGCCCATGTCGGTGAGTTTGGCGGTCCGGACAAAATTGTCGAAGCCAAAGGCGAAATTCTGGAAGGCCTTGATGCCAGCGGCACGGCAGTGCTGAATCTGGAGGACAAGGCGTTCCCGATCTGGCGCAAGCGCGCTGGTAATCGCAACGTCCTGACCTTCGCGCTCAGCGATCCGGCTGCGGACCTGCACGCCAGCGAAATCACTCGTGATGCGCGAGGCTGTCCAGGTTTCACCATCAACAGCCCGTTGGGTACGGCACAGGTCCAGTTGAACCTTCTGGGCGCGCATAACGTGACCAACGCCCTGGCGGCTGCGGCTGCCGGATGTGCGTTGGGTGTCACGCTGGAAGGCATCGTCACGGGCCTGAACAACGTGCAACCGGTCAAAGGACGCGCTGTTGTGCAAATCGCCAGCAACGGGACGCGCGTCATCGATGATACCTACAACGCCAATCCTGCCTCGATCAACGCGGCCGTCGACATCCTCACCGGTTTTACGGGTCGTACCGTGCTGGTGCTGGGCGATATCGGCGAGCTGGGAGAATGGGCCGAGCAAGGTCATCGCGACGTGGGTGCCTACGCCGCTGGCAAGGTCTCGGCGCTGTATGCCGTCGGTCCGTTGATGACTCATGCCGTCAGCGCCTTTGGCGAGCATGCGCACCACTTTGCCAGTCAGGCGGAGCTGATCGCGGCGCTGGGCGCCGAGCAGGATCCCGATACCACTTTACTGATCAAGGGCTCGCGTAGCGCTGCCATGGAAAACGTCGTGGCTGCCTTGTGCGGTTCTAGCCTGGAGAAACATTGATGCTGCTGCTGTTGGCCGAGTTTTTACAACAGTTCTACAAAGGCTTCGCGGTCTTTCAGTACCTGTCATTGCGCGGGATCCTCGGCGTGCTCACTGCGCTGACATTGTCGTTGTGCCTGGGGCCGTGGATGATCCGCACCCTGCAGATGCGTCAGATCGGCCAGTCGGTGCGCAATGACGGTCCGCAGTCGCATTTGTCCAAATCGGGTACGCCGACCATGGGCGGCGCGCTGATCCTGTCGTCCATTGGTATCAGCACATTGCTGTGGGCTGACCTGAGCAACCGCTATGTCTGGGTGGTGTTGCTCGTGACACTGCTGTTCGGGGCCATCGGCTGGGTCGATGACTACCGCAAGGTGATCGAAAAGAATTCGCGTGGCCTGCCCAGTCGCTGGAAGTATTTCTGGCAGTCGGTGTTCGGCCTCTGTGCAGCAATCTTTCTTTACACAACTGCGCCGTCTGCCACCGAAACCACACTGATCGTGCCAATGCTCAAGGATGTGCGCATCCCGTTGGGTATCGGTTTTGTCGTCCTGACCTATTTCGTGATCGTCGGCTCCAGCAACGCAGTCAATCTGACTGACGGTCTGGACGGTCTGGCGATCATGCCGACGGTGATGGTGGGCGGTGCGCTGGGCATCTTCTGCTACCTGTCGGGCAACGTAAAATTTGCCGAATACCTGCTGATTCCCTATGTGCCAGGGGCGGGTGAGCTGATTGTGTTCTCAGGCGCGCTGATCGGCGCAGGGCTCGGGTTTCTCTGGTTCAACACGTATCCGGCGCAGGTCTTCATGGGCGACGTGGGAGCCCTGGCGCTGGGTGCAGCACTGGGCACCATGGCGGTGATCGTACGTCAGGAAATCGTCCTGTTCATCATGGGCGGCGTGTTCGTGATGGAAACCCTTTCAGTGGTTATTCAGGTTGCGTCTTTCAAACTCACCGGTCGTCGCGTATTCCGCATGGCACCGATCCACCACCACTTTGAACTCAAAGGCTGGCCCGAGCCGCGCGTGATTGTCCGTTTCTGGATCATCACCGTGATTCTGGTGCTCATCGGCCTTGCCACACTGAAACTGAGGTAGAACGAGTGTCCCTGATCGTTTCCGACCGCTTCCGCATTGTTGTGGGGCTTGGCAAAAGTGGCATGTCCCTGGTTCGCTTTCTGGCGAACCGGGGCGTGTCCTTTGCCGTGGCCGACACGCGGGAGAATCCTCCTGAGCTGGCGACCCTGCGTCGCGACTATCCGCAGGTGGAAGTGCGTTGTGGCGAGCTGGACGTGGATTTTCTCTGCCGTGCCGACGAATTGTACGTCAGCCCCGGCCTGGCGCTGGCCACACCGGCCCTGCAGCAGGCACACGCGCGCGGCGTCAAACTGTCCGGTGACATCGAGCTGTTCGCGCGTTACGCGAAGGCACCGATCATCGCTATTACCGGTTCGAATGCGAAAAGTACGGTAACGACGCTGGTAGGCGAAATGGCTGTCGCTGCAGGCAAACGCGTTGCGGTAGGGGGCAACCTGGGTACTCCGGCTTTGGACCTGCTCAGCGACGATGTCGAACTGTACGTGATGGAGCTGTCCAGCTTTCAGCTTGAAACCACCGACCAGCTCAACGCTGAAGTGGCGACCGTGTTGAACATCAGCGAGGACCACATGGACCGCTACAGCGGTCTGCCTGCCTACCACCTGGCCAAGCACCGGATTTTCCGCGGTGCCCGGCAGGTGGTGGTCAATCGTCAGGATGCGCTGTCCCGTCCGCTGATTGGCGAAGGCCTGCCGTGCTGGACATTCGGTCTCAACAAGCCCGATTTCCACGGTTTCGGTCTGCGCGAAGAGGACGGCGAAAAGTACCTGGCGTTCCAGTTCGAAAACCTCATGCCGGTCCGTGAGCTGAAAGTCCGGGGCGCGCACAATCAGGCCAACGCCCTTGCAGCGCTGGCGCTCGGGCACGCCGTGGGGCTGCCCTTCGATGCCATGCTCGCCAGCCTGCGTGAATTCACCGGGCTGGAGCATCGCTGCCAGTGGCTGCGAGAGCACCACGGCGTTCATTACTACAACGATTCCAAAGCCACCAACGTCGGTGCCGCACTGGCTGCCATCGAAGGCCTGGGTTCGGATATCGATGGCAAGCTGGTGCTGATTGCCGGTGGCGATGGCAAAGGTGCCGACTTCAGTGCTTTGCGTGCGCCTGTTGCGGAGCATTGCCGCGCCGCAGTGTTGCTGGGGCGCGATGCCGAACTGATCGCTCAGGCCTTGGGCGAAGCGGTTCCGCTGGTTCGTGTGGATACCGTACAGGCCGCTGTCGAGCACAGCGCCCGTCTGGCTCAGCGCGGCGATGCCGTTCTGCTTTCCCCTGCATGCGCCAGTCTGGACATGTTCAAGAATTATGAAGAGCGCGGACACGTGTTCGCGCAGGCAGTGGAGTGCTTGTCATGATCTTCGGTGTGATCAAGCCTTATCCATCGCCACTGATCAGCGGACGCGGAATCGACCTCGACTTCCCGATGCTGGTCGGCTGTCTGGCGCTGCTCGGCCTTGGGCTGGTCATGATTACCTCCGCCTCGTCGGAAGTGGCCGCCGTGCAGTCTGGCAATACGCTGTACATGATGACGCGTCATCTGGTGTATCTGCTGATCGGCCTGGGTGCCTGCGGTGTGACCATGATGATCCCCGTCGCCACCTGGCAGCGTCTGGGCTGGATGATGCTGCTCGGTGCTTTCGGCCTGTTGCTGTTGGTGCTCGTGCCGGGCATCGGGCGTGAGGTGAACGGTTCGATGCGCTGGATCGGGTTCGGCGCGTTCAACGTGCAGCCATCGGAAATCGCCAAGGTATTTGTGGTGATTTTCCTTGCCGGCTACCTGATTCGTCAGCAGCAGGAGGTTCGCGAAAGCTGGATGGGCTTCTTCAAGCCGTTCATCGTGCTGTTGCCGATGGCAGGTCTGCTGCTGATGGAACCAGACTTCGGTGCAACCGTGGTAATGATGGGCTCGGCGGCCGCCATGTTGTTCCTTGGTGGCGTCGGTCTGTTCCGTTTCTCGCTGATGGTGGTTCTGGCTGTCGCTTCGGTCGTGGTTCTGGTCCAGGCCCAGCCTTACCGGATGGCGCGTCTGACCAACTTTACCGACCCATGGGCCGACCAGTTCGGCTCCGGCTACCAATTGACCCAGGCGCTGATCGCTTTCGGTCGTGGCGAATGGTTCGGCGTCGGGCTGGGCAATAGCGTGCAGAAACAGTTCTATCTGCCGGAAGCGCATACCGACTTCGTGTTTTCCGTGCTCGCGGAGGAGCTGGGTGTGATTGGTTCGCTGATCACCGTTGCATTGTTTCTGTTCGTCAGTATCCGCGGCATGTACATCGGCATGTGGGCCGAGCGTGCCAAGCAGTTTTTCGGTGCCTATGTGGCTTACGGTCTTTCGTTTCTGTGGATTGGTCAGTTCCTGATCAATATCGGCGTGAACGTCGGTCTGTTGCCGACCAAGGGCCTGACCCTGCCATTCCTCAGCTATGGCGGCAGCTCGCTGGTGATCTGCTGTGCAAGCCTTGGCCTGTTGCTGCGCATCGAGTGGGAATCGCGCAACAACATGGGCAGTGAAGAAGCCGAGTTCAAGGAAAGCGACTTCGCCGAGGAGACGCCCCATGGACGCTAACGTACTGATCATGGCGGGCGGCACTGGCGGGCACGTGTTCCCGGCGCTGGCGTGCGCACGCGAGTTCCAGGCACGCGGCTACAAGGTCCACTGGCTGGGTACGCCGCGCGGCATTGAAAACGAGCTGGTCCCGCAGGCCGGTCTGACGCTGCACCTGATCAATGTCACCGGTCTGCGCGGCAAAGGCCGTTTGTCGCTGCTCAAGGCACCGTTCATGTTGCTCAAGGCCTTGTTGCAGGCGCGCAAGGTCGTGCGTCAGGTGAAGCCGGTCTGCGTGGTTGGCTTCGGCGGCTATGTCACCGGTCCCGGCGGTCTGGCGGCGAAGCTCGCGGGCGTACCGTTGGTCATTCATGAGCAGAACGCTGTTGCCGGGACTGCCAACCGCAGTCTGGCCTCGTTTGCCAGTCGCGTGTGCGAGGCGTTCCCGAACACGTTTGCGGTCTCGTCCAAGCGCCGCACTACCGGCAACCCGGTGCGTGTCGAGCTGTTTCTCGAAACGCCGCGTCAGGCACTGGCCGGACGCAAGGCTCGTCTCCTGGTACTGGGCGGCAGCCTGGGAGCAGAGCCATTGAACAAGTTGCTGCCCGAGGCGCTGTCTCAGTTGCCCCAGGACATCCAGCCCGAAGTGTTTCATCAGTCGGGCAAGAATCACGACGCAGTCACCGCCGAGCGCTATCGCAACGTGGGCGTCGAGGCGCAGGTTGCGCCGTTCATCCAGAACATGGCCCAAGCCTATGGCTGGGCCGATCTGGTGGTCTGTCGTGCAGGCGCATTGACCATCAGCGAACTGGCCGCCGCCGGTCTGCCGTCGTTGCTGATACCGCTGCCCCACGCGATTGATGACCATCAGTCACGTAATGCTGACTATCTGGCTCGCGAAGGCGCAGCCTTCGTCATGCCGCAAGCGACAACTGGCGCCGCCGAGATGGCAGCACGCCTGAAAGAGGTTTTGATGCAACCCGAACAATTGAACAGCATGGCCCGCACCGCACGCAGTCTGGCCAGGCCCGATGCAACCAACACTGTCGTCAACGTCTGTGTGGAGGTGGCCCATGGTTGAGAATCAACGCGCCATGCCACAACCTGAAATGCGTCGCATCCGTCGCATCCACTTCGTCGGTATCGGTGGCGTCGGCATGTGCGGGATTGCCGAGGTGTTGTTGAACCTGGGCTATGAAGTCTCGGGCTCCGATCTGAAGGGCTCGGCCGTGACCGAGCGCCTGGAATCGTTCGGCGCGCAGATTTTTGTCGGTCACCGCGCTGAAAACACCGTCGGTGCCGACGTACTGGTCGTGTCCAGCGCTGTGAATACCTCCAATCCTGAAGTCGCCACTGCGCTGGAACGACGTATTCCGGTGGTGCCTCGTGCAGAGATGCTTTCCGAGCTGATGCGCTACCGCCACGGTATCGCTGTAGCCGGTACGCATGGCAAGACCACTACCACCAGTCTGATCGCCTCGGTATTCGCTGCAGGCGGCCTGGACCCGACTTTCGTGATCGGCGGACGTCTGAACGCAGCGGGCACAAACGCCCAGTTGGGCACCAGCCGTTATCTGATTGCCGAAGCAGACGAAAGCGATGCCAGCTTCCTGCACCTGCAGCCTCTGGTCGCGGTAGTCACCAACATCGACGCCGATCATATGGCGACCTACGAAGGTGACTTCAACAAGCTGAAGAAGACCTTCGTCGAGTTCCTGCACAACCTGCCGTTCTACGGTTTGGCGGTGATGTGTATCGACGACCCGGTGGTGCGTGAAATTCTGCCACTGGTCAAGCGTCCGACGCTGACCTACGGTTTCAGCGAAACTGCCGACATACGTGCGATCAACGTGCGTCAGGACGGCATGCTGACCTTCTTTACCGTACTGCGCCGCGACCGCGAGCCGCTGGATGTGTCGGTAAACATGCCCGGCAACCATAACGTACTCAACTCGCTGGCGACGATCGCCATCGCTACCGACGAAGGCGTCAGCGACGAGGCGATCGTTCAGGGCCTGTCAGGGTTCCAGGGCGTCGGTCGTCGATTCCAGGTGTACGGCGAACTGCCGGTCGAAGGTGGCAACGTGATGTTGGTCGATGACTACGGTCATCACCCGCGTGAAGTCGCCGCTGTTATCAATGCCGTGCGCGGCGGCTGGCCTGATCGTCGTCTGGTGATGGTCTACCAGCCGCATCGTTTCAGTCGCACCCGCGATCTGTACGACGATTTCGTGCAGGTTCTGGCGGACGCCAACGTATTGCTGCTGATGGAAGTCTACCCGGCCGGTGAAGAGCCTATCCCGGGTGCGGACAGCCGCAATCTGTGCCACAGCATTCGTCAGCGTGGTCAACTGGACCCCATCTACATCGAGCGTGGCGTCGAACTGGCACCGCTGGTCAAACCGCTGTTGCGCGCTGGCGACATTCTGCTGTGCCAGGGCGCAGGCGACATCGGTGGCCTTGCACCGCAACTGCTGAAAAGCCCGCTGTTCGTCGGTGCCAAAGTGGCCTCCACCGAAGGGAAGCTGAAATGACAGCCGACCGGTCTTCCCTGCGCTCGACTCTCGAGCCGAAAAGCTTCGGCCGTGTCGCCGTGCTCTTCGGTGGCAAGAGTGCCGAACGGGAAGTTTCCCTGAACTCGGGTAATGCGGTGCTCAAGGCATTGCTCGATGCTGACGTGGATGCGTTCGGCATTGATGTGGGCGATGACTTTCTGCAGCGACTGGTCAGTGAGAAGATCGACCGTGCCTTCATTGTCCTGCACGGAAGGGGCGGCGAAGACGGCACCATGCAGGGCCTGCTGGAATGCCTGGAAATCCCTTATACCGGCAGTGGTGTACTGGCTTCCGCGCTGGCGATGGACAAGCTGCGCACCAAGCAGGTGTGGCAGAGTCTTGGCCTTGCGACGCCTTTGCATGCCGTTCCTGGAAACGAGAGCGATTGTATTTGCGCGGCGACGGAACTGGGCTTCCCTTTGATCGTCAAACCGGCCCATGAAGGTTCAAGTATCGGTATGGCAAAGGTGAACAGCGTCGATGAATTGATCGCCGCCTGGAAAGCCGCCAGTACCTACGATTCGCAAGTATTAGTTGAACAGTGGATTCAGGGACCTGAGTTCACCGTGGCGTCTCTGCGTGGCCAGGTGTTGCCTCCCATCGGCCTGGGCACTCCTCACAGTTTTTACGATTACGACGCCAAGTACCTGGCTTCCGATACTCAGTACCGGATTCCGTGCGGGCTTGGCGATGCGCAGGAACAGGAACTCAAAGACCTTGCAGCACGCGCTTGCGAAGCCATCGGCATTGCAGGGTGGGCGCGCACGGATGTCATGCAGGACGCACAAGGCAAGTTCTGGTTACTGGAAGTGAATACCGTGCCGGGCATGACCGATCACAGTCTGGTGCCCATGGCGGCACGCGCTGCGGGTCTGGATTTTCAACAACTGGTGTTGGCGATTCTCGCCGACAGCGTTCAGGCGAGAGGGTAAGGCATGTACGGCGCGTCGGCACGTCCTCAGCCACCTGCACCCGGTCGCAACAAGCCGGTGCCGCGTGGTGCCAGCCGAATGGTGGCCAAGGAGCCTCTGTCGGCGCGTCTGCCCAAGGCCAACTTCAGCTTTCTGAAGCGTCTGTTCTGGCCTGTGCTGCTGGTGGTTCTGGGCTTTGGCACTTATGAGGCAGCACAGCGTTTGCTGCCGTATGCCGACCGCCCGATCACCCGCATCAATGTGCAGGGCGATTTGAGTTACATCAGCCAGCAGGCTGTGCAGCAGCGGATTGCGCCTTATGTGGCGTCGAGTTTTTTCAAGATCGATCTGGCCGGTATGCGCACCGAGCTCGAGCAGATGCCATGGATCGCCCACGCCGAGGTTCGTCGCGTATGGCCGGATCAGGTCGTGATTCGTCTTGAAGAGCAGTTGCCGGTTGCCCGCTGGGGCGATGAAGCGCTGTTGAATAACCAGGGGCAGGCTTTCACACCGCGTGAACTGTCCAATTACGAACATCTTCCCCAGTTGTTCGGCCCGCAGCGGGCCCAGCAACAGGTGATGCAGCAGTATCAGGTGTTGAGTCAGATGTTGCGCCCGCTGGGCTTCTCCATCGTGCGCCTGGAACTGCGCGAGCGCGGCAGCTGGTTCCTGACGACAGGTGCCGGTAGTGCTGGCCCGGGTATCGAATTGTTGCTTGGACGCGACCACCTCGTCGAAAAAATGCGTCGTTTCATCGCGATTTACGACAAAACGCTGAAAGAACAAATCACGAATATCGCGCGCGTCGACTTGCGTTACTCCAACGGCCTTGCGGTCGGTTGGCGCGAACAGGCAGCGCCGACGACGGAAAAACCCGCCGTCGCGAAGAATTGATAAGAGGCAGGACCATGGCAAACGTGCAAAGCGGCAAAATGATCGTCGGGCTGGATATCGGTACCTCCAAGGTGGTGGCACTGGTAGGCGAAGTCGCGGCCGATGGCTCGCTGGAAATCGTGGGTATCGGTACCCATCCCTCCCGCGGCCTGAAAAAGGGCGTGGTAGTGAACATCGAGTCGACCGTGCAGTCGATTCAGCGCGCAATCGAAGAAGCGCAGCTGATGGCGGGTTGCCGCATTCACTCGGCGTTCGTCGGCGTTGCCGGCAGCCATATCCGTAGCCTGAACTCGCACGGCATCGTGGCGATTCGTGATCGCGAAGTCAGTTCCGCAGACCTGGAGCGTGTACTCGATGCTGCTCAGGCGGTGGCCATTCCTGCCGACCAGCGCGTACTGCACACCCTGCCTCAGGATTACGTGATCGATAACCAGGAAGGCGTGCGTGAACCGCTCGGCATGTCCGGCGTGCGTCTGGAAGCCAAGGTCCACGTTGTGACCTGTGCAGTGAACGCAGCGCAGAACATCGAGAAGTGCGTACGTCGCTGTGGTCTGGAGGTCGACGACATCATTCTCGAACAACTGGCCTCGGCGTATTCCGTACTCACCGATGACGAGAAAGAGCTGGGCGTGTGCCTGGTGGATATCGGTGGTGGCACGACTGACATCGCGATCTTTACCGAAGGCGCCATTCGTCATACGGCAGTCATCCCTATTGCGGGTGATCAGGTGACCAACGACATAGCCATGGCGTTGCGTACCCCGACCCAGTACGCCGAAGAAATCAAGATTCGTTACGCCTGCGCGCTGGCCAAGCTGGCCGGTGCCGGTGAAACCATCAAAGTACCGAGCGTGGGCGACCGTCCACCTCGCGAGCTGTCGCGCCAGGCTTTGGCCGAAGTGGTAGAGCCTCGTTACGACGAGCTGTTCACCCTGATCCAGGCCGAGTTGCGTCGCAGCGGTTATGAAGATCTGATCCCGGCCGGCATCGTGCTGACCGGCGGTACAGCGAAAATGGAAGGTGCGGTCGAACTGGCCGAGGAAATCTTCCACATGCCGGTTCGCCTTGGCGTGCCGCACAGCGTCAAAGGGCTCGCTGATGTCGTGCGCAACCCGATCTACTCGACCGGCGTAGGCCTGTTGATGTACGGGCTGCAGAAGCAGTCGGACGGCATCTCGCTGTCCGGGATCGTCGGCAACAGCAGTTACAGCGACGAAACCAAGGCACCGGTGCTTGAGCGGATCAAGCGCTGGGTGCAGGGCAATTTCTGAGTTTCAACGTTCAAACGTTTCACGGCGTCAGATTCAGGGCTTCAAAAGCAGTATCGGCAGGCAGTAGGCAAAACTAACTAGAAAGCGGAAGGAGAGAGAAAATGTTCGAACTCGTAGACAACGTCCCGCAAAGCCCGGTTATCAAAGTTATCGGTGTAGGCGGTGGTGGCGGAAACGCTGTCAATCACATGGTCAAGAGCAACATCGAAGGCGTGGAATTCATCTGCGCCAACACTGACGCTCAAGCGCTGAAAAACATTGGCGCGCGGACCATTCTGCAATTGGGTACCGGCGTGACCAAAGGCCTTGGCGCTGGCGCCAACCCTGAGGTCGGTCGTCAGGCCGCCCTGGAAGATCGTGAGCGCATTGCAGAAGTTCTGCAGGGCACCAACATGGTTTTCATCACCACTGGCATGGGCGGCGGTACCGGCACCGGTGCAGCACCGATCATCGCTGAAGTGGCCAAGGAAATGGGCATCCTCACGGTTGCTGTCGTGACCCGTCCATTCCCGTTCGAAGGCCGCAAGCGTATGCAGATCGCCGATGAAGGCATCCGCATGCTGTCCGAAAGCGTCGACTCGTTGATCACCATTCCCAACGAGAAGCTGCTGACCATCCTCGGTAAGGACGCCAGCCTGCTGTCGGCTTTCGCCAAGGCTGACGATGTACTGGCCGGTGCCGTTCGCGGTATCTCCGACATCATCAAGCGTCCGGGCATGATCAACGTCGACTTCGCCGACGTTCGTACCGTAATGAGCGAAATGGGCATGGCGATGATGGGCACTGGCTGCGCCAGCGGTCCGAACCGTGCACGCGAAGCGACCGAAGCGGCCATTCGCAATCCATTGCTCGAAGACGTCAACCTGCAGGGTGCTCGCGGCATCCTGGTCAACATCACTGCCGGTCCTGACCTGTCTCTGGGTGAGTACTCCGACGTGGGTAGCATCATCGAAGCGTTCGCTTCCGAGCACGCAATGGTCAAGGTCGGTACCGTTATCGATCCGGACATGCGTGACGAGTTGCACGTGACTGTGGTTGCCACTGGCCTGGGCGCGAAAATCGAGAAACCTGTCAAGGTCATCGACAACACGCTGCAGACCACCCAGCAGGCTCCTGCCCAGCAGGCGTCGCGTCAGGAAGCACCGTCGGTCAACTACCGCGATCTGGACCGTCCTACCGTGATGCGCAACCAGGCACACGCAGGCGCTACGGCCGCGGCGAAGATGAACCCTAACGATGATCTCGATTACCTGGACATCCCGGCTTTCCTGCGTCGTCAGGCCGATTGATGAAATGTATCAGGGGTATTAGGGTGATTGGTGTTCAGCAAAGGCATGGTCTGCTATCATCGCCAGCCTTTGTTGATACCAGTTCGCAACTTGCGCTGAAGCGGCCCATGCCATGATTAAACAACGCACCCTGAAAAATATTATCCGTGCCACAGGTGTAGGCCTGCACTCCGGGGAGAAGGTTTACCTGACCCTCAAGCCCGCACCTGTGAATACCGGCATTGTGTTTTGCCGAGCTGACCTTGACCCCGTCGTGCAGATTCCTGCGCGTGCGGAAAACGTCGGCGACACCACTCTGTCGACCACGCTGGTCAATGGTGATGTCAAAGTTGACACGGTAGAACACCTGCTCTCGGCCATGGCTGGCCTTGGCATCGATAACGCCTACGTCGAGCTCTCTGCCTCCGAAGTTCCTATCATGGACGGCAGCGCAGGCCCTTTCGTATTCCTGATTCAATCGGCTGGCCTGGAAGAACAGGACGCGCCGAAGAAGTTCATCCGTATCCTGCGTGAAGTCACTGTGGAAGAGGGCGGTAAACGCGCTACTTTCGTGCCTTTCGAAGGGTTCAAGGTCAGTTTCGAGATCGATTTCGATCACCCCGTCTTCCGTGATCGCACCCAGAGTGCAAGCGTGGACTTTTCCAGCACTTCCTTCGTGAAGGAAGTCAGCCGTGCCCGGACCTTCGGGTTCATGAGTGACATCGAGTACCTGCGCAAGCACAACCTCGCACTCGGCGGCAGTGTGGAAAACGCCATCGTGGTCGACAAGGACGGCGTACTGAACGAAGACGGCCTGCGTTACGAGGACGAATTCGTCAAACACAAAATCCTCGACGCCATCGGTGATCTTTACCTGCTGGGCAACAGCCTGATCGGTGAGTTCCGTGGTTTCAAATCGGGGCATGCACTGAACAATCGTCTTCTGCGCACGTTGATCGAGCAGAAAGACGCCTGGGAAGTGGTGACTTTCGAGGATGCCAGTACGGCACCTATTTCTTACATGCGCCCTGTAGCGGCCGTGTAGGCAAGCTTTACTCTCTTTCCTTTTGTTCTTTGAAGGCTGCCCTCGGGTGGCCTTTTTTTATGGCGTTTACGTCGGAAATCAATGCTCGGCGGACATCGTGCGAGGATAGGGCAGAGAGTTATTTTTTGTCTCTGGCATGGCTGGCCAGCCGCTCCAGTGCGGCACGCAGCTTGGGGTCGGTGATGCCATCGGCGGTGGCTTGAATGTTTTCTGCAGCAACCGTCGACAGGTCGATGGTGTGCGTGGCGGCCCCGCGCGGTGCCTCAGGGGGCTGCACCCTGAAGACGATGCGCATCAGGTTGACGAATTCGTCGAAAGCCATCAGTTGGCGGTGCAGGCGCTTTTGCTGATAGCGCAGGCGCGTAGCCCAGTGACCGTCCGTCACGATCAGCAACAAGGTGCCTTCGCGCCATGAGGCCACATGACAATGCTCGCGCGCCGCTGGCTGCAGCTGGCTTTCGAGCAGACGCTGCAAATGGCTCAGGCGTTCGGCGTGACGAAAGATGGCCTTCAGAGGCTTGGCTTCACGCAGCAAAACCGCGGGCGGGCGGGCGTTCAGAGGACGAAAGGCCATGGGAGAGTGCCTGGTGACAAGATGAACATCTTAACAGAAAGCGTTCTGACGGCTGCTTTTCAGGTCATTTCCGTGCTTTCATATGCAAATCAATGAGTAACTTCCCCGAATGACGGGTTGAAGTGCTTGAAAATGGCCCCATTGTAAACCTGCCCCATAACAGCGCTGTGCCAGCATCGTGGAATAACGCCACTTTCCTCACCATCGTTTCCGGGTAGAATGCTCGTTCGCATGCGGCCATCTGGGCTGCACGGGCGACTCACGGGGCCGCCCTCCATTCCTATGTGTGGAAGATCCTGTCGATATGTTTGCGCCTTTGTTGAAAAAACTTTTTGGAAGCAAGAACGAGCGTGAAGTCAAACGCATGCTCAAGACGGTACAGATCGTCAATGCCTTCGAAGAGCAAATGGTGGCCCTTTCGGACGAGCAATTGCGCGCCAAGACCGAAGAGTTCAAGGCCCGCATAGCCAAAGGCGAGACCCTCGATCAACTGCTGCCCGAAGCCTTTGCCGTCGCTCGTGAAGCGGGCAAGCGTGTCATGGGCATGCGCCACTTCGACGTTCAGTTGATCGGCGGCATGACCCTGCACGAAGGCCAGATCGCGGAAATGCGTACCGGTGAAGGTAAAACCCTGGTCGGTACGTTGGCTGTGTATCTCAATGCGCTGTCCGGCAAGGGCGTTCACGTCGTCACCGTGAACGACTACCTCGCTCGCCGCGATGCCAACTGGATGCGTCCGCTGTACGAGTTCCTCGGCCTGACCGTAGGTATCGTCACGCCATTCCAGCCGCCTGAAGAGAAACGCGCCGCTTACGCTGCCGACATCACTTACGGCACCAACAACGAATACGGTTTCGATTACCTGCGCGATAACATGGCGTTCAGCATGGACGACAAGTTCCAGCGTGAACTCAATTTTGCCGTGATCGACGAAGTCGACTCGATTCTGATCGACGAAGCGCGTACGCCGCTGATCATCTCGGGTCAGGCCGAAGACAGCTCCAAGCTGTACACCGAAATCAACCGCCTGATCCCCAAGCTCGAGCAACACATCGAGGAAGTGGAAGGCGAAGTCACCAAGCCGGGCCACTTCACCGTTGACGAGAAAACCCGTCAGGTCGAACTGAACGAAGCCGGTCACCAGTTCATCGAAGAAATGCTCACCGAAGTCGGTCTGCTGGCCGAGGGCGAAAGCCTGTACTCCGCGCATAACCTGGGGCTGTTGACTCACGTTTATGCCGGTCTGCGAGCGCACAAACTGTTCAACCGCAACGTCGAGTACATTGTTGCGGACGGCCAGGTTCTGCTGGTCGACGAGCACACCGGCCGTACCATGCCGGGCCGTCGTTTGTCCGAGGGCTTGCATCAGGCCATCGAAGCCAAGGAAAACCTGAACATTCAGGCCGAAAGCCAGACCCTGGCATCGACCACGTTCCAGAACTACTTCCGTCTGTACAACAAACTGTCCGGCATGACCGGTACAGCCGACACCGAAGCGTTCGAATTCCACCAGATCTACAACCTGGCCGTGATGGTCATTCCGCCGAACAAGCCGTTGGCGCGTAAGGACTTCAATGACCTCGTCTATCTGACGGCGGAAGAAAAGTACGCAGCCATCGTGACCGACATCAAGGCCTGCATTGCAGAAAACCGCCCGGTGCTGGTAGGTACGGCGACCATCGAAACTTCCGAGCACATGTCCAATCTGCTCAAGAAGGAAGGTATCGATCACAAGGTTCTGAACGCCAAGTTCCACGAAAAAGAAGCAGAAATCATCGCGCAGGCCGGTCGCCCGGGTGCGTTGACCATTGCGACCAACATGGCCGGTCGCGGTACCGACATCCTGTTGGGCGGTAACTGGGAAGTCGAAGTCGCCAATCTGGAAGACCCGACGCCCGAGCAGATCGCACAGATCAAGGCTGACTGGCAAAAACGCCATCAGCAGGTGATCGAAGCGGGCGGCCTGCACGTCATTGCTTCCGAGCGTCACGAATCGCGTCGTATCGACAACCAGTTGCGTGGTCGTGCCGGCCGTCAGGGTGACACCGGCTCCAGCCGTTTCTACCTGTCGCTTGAAGACAGCCTCATGCGCATTTTCGCTTCCGACCGGGTGAAGAACTTCATGAAGGCGCTGGGCATGCAGTCCGGTGAGGCCATCGAGCACCGCATGGTGACCAACGCCATCGAAAAAGCGCAGCGCAAGGTGGAAGGCCGTAACTTCGACATCCGCAAGCAGTTGCTCGAGTTCGATGACGTGGCCAACGAGCAGCGTAAAGTGATTTATCACATGCGTAATACGTTGCTGGCTGCCGAGAACATCGGCGAGACCATCGCAGATTTCCGTGAAGAAGTGCTCAACAACCTCATCAGTCAGCATATTCCGCCACAGTCCCTGCCAGAGCAGTGGAATGTTGCCGGTCTGGAAGCTGCGTTGAACACCGACTTTGCGGTCAAGCTGCCCGTCCAGCAGTGGCTGGACGAAGACGATAACCTGCACGAAGACAGCCTGCGTGAAAAAATCATGGCGCAGCTGCTGGTGGCATACAACGAGAAGGAAGATCAGGCCAGCGCCGAAGCCCTGCGTTCCTTCGAGAAGCAGATTCTTCTGCGCGTGCTGGACGACCTGTGGAAAGATCACCTGTCGACCATGGACCACCTGCGTCACGGTATTCACTTACGCGGCTATGCACAGAAGAACCCGAAGCAGGAATACAAGCGCGAATCCTTTACGCTGTTCCAGGAACTGCTGGATTCGATCAAGCGCGACACCATCCGTGTACTCTCGCACGTGCAGGTTCGCCGCGAAGATCCAGAGGAAGAAGAAGCACGCCTGCGTCAGGAAGCCGAAGAGCTGGCCAGTCGCATGCAGTTCGAGCACGCGCCTGCGCCGGGTATCGAGCAGCCATTGCTGGACGAAGAGGGTGGCGAGGCACCTGTAGCCGTCGCCGCCGAGCCGGTCCGCAACGACCAGAAACTGGGTCGCAACGAGCTGTGCTGGTGTGGTTCGGGCAAGAAATTCAAGCACTGTCACGGCCAGATCAACTAAGCCTCTGACTGTGTAATACCTGCGCCGCGACCGGCTTGCCCGTCGCGGCGTTTTTTCATTGATAGCCGTACCGTTGCGGACGGCACCACACTCCTTGAGGAGCACCCCGATGGCTGTTGGTCTTGGTCCTTTGCCTGCGTTGCACCCGGTTCCCGGTTTTGAACTTGGCATTTCTTCTGCCGGCATCAAACGCCCCGGGCGCAAGGATATCGTGGTCATGCGCTGTGCCGAAGGCTCCAGCGTTGCCGGTGTATTCACCTTGAATGCGTTCTGCGCCGCACCGGTCATTCTGGCCAGACAGCGTGTTCAAGGCACCGTGCGTTATTTGCTGACCAACACCGGCAACGC
>NZ_LJPW01000108.1 GCF_001400735.1 Pseudomonas caricapapayae | reverse complement strand
GCCGATATCGGCACCGTAAAGCGTGCGGTTTATGACCTCGACGGCACCGAAAAGCTTTTTATCTCCGGCTATTCCAATGCCGTCAGTACTGCCACGCCCCATCAGGATCAGCCAACAGGGAGCCCCGCCCGATGACCACACCCGCCACCCGATCTTTCGCCGACGTTCGTCAGGCATTGCTGGAACGCCAGGAATTGGCGTTGGTAGACGTACGTGAAGAAGCGTCCTTTGCCGAGGCTCACCCGTTGTTTGCCGTGAACATCCCGCTGTCGAAACTGGAGCTGGAGGTTTTCTCGCGAATTCCGCGCCGTGATACCGCCGTGACTCTGTATGACAACGGCGAAGGCCTGGCGCACGTCGCCCTGCAACGTCTGCAGGCACTGGGCTACAGCAACGTCAAACTGCTCGAAGGTGGCCTGCAAGGCTGGCGTGACGCGGGCGGCGAGCTGTTCATCGACGTGAATGTGCCAAGCAAGGCGTTTGGCGAACTGGTAGAGCATCAGCGTGCCACGCCGTCGCTGGCGGCTGAACAGGTCAAGGCCCTGCTCGACAGCAACGCCGATGTAGTCGTACTGGATGCCCGGCGCTTTGACGAATACCAGACCATGAGCATTCCCGGCGGCATCAGCGTGCCGGGAGCCGAGCTGGTACTGCGGGCGCGGGAACTGGCACCGGACCCGAACACGCGAATCATCGTCAACTGCGCTGGCCGTACGCGCAGCATCATCGGCACTCAGTCGCTGGTCAACGCGGGGCTTCCCAACCAGATCAGCGCCCTGCGCAATGGCACGATTGGCTGGCTGCTCGCCGGTCAGACGCTGGACCATGGTCAGAACCGGCGCTTTGCGGCGGTCAGCGAAGAAACCCGCGAGGCAGCCAGTACCGATGCGCGCAAGGTCGCCGACCGCGCCGGTGTCAAACGGGCCAGTCGCGCTGATCTGCAACACTGGCAAACCGAGGCATCACGCACCACCTACCTGTTCGATGTACGCACCCCGGAAGAGTTTGCCAAAGGCCATCTGCCCGGTGCGCGCTCGACTCCAGGCGGACAGTTGGTGCAGGAAACCGATCATTTCGCCAGCGTACGCGGCGCACGAATCGTCCTGCTGGACGATGACGGCGTACGCGCCAACATGTCGGCCTCGTGGCTGGCGCAACTGGGCTGGGACGTGGCGGTGATCGATGATCTGGAGGCCACAGATTTCAGCGAACCGGGTGACTGGGACGCGCCCTTCCCGACACCGCCACATGTGGAAGCGATCAGCGTCGAGACCCTCATTCAATGGCAGACACAGGTGGACGTGGCGGTGCTGGACTTCACGGCCAGCGCCAACTATGTCAAACAGCACATTCCCGGTGCCTGGTGGACCTTGCGCGCCGACCTCAAACAGGCGCTGGAGAAGATACCCGCCGCCGATCGTTATGTATTGACCTGCGGCAGCAGCCGTCTGGCGCGCTTTGCTGTGGCCGATGTCGAGGCCCTGACCGACAAACCGGTGTTTCTGCTCGACGGCGGCACCGCCAGCTGGATCAAGGCCGGTCAGCCACTGGAGCACGGCGAAAGCCGACTGGCCTCGCCACGCATCGACCGCTACCGCCGCCCCTATGAAGGCACCGATGCGCCGCGTGAAGCCATGCAGGCGTATCTGGACTGGGAGTATGGCCTGGTAGAACAACTAGGGCGTGACGGCACACATGGGTTTCACGTGATCTGAGCGTGTGCATGGCTATCGTGCCAATGCTCAGCGCTGGCATGCATTTCTGGACGCTCCGCGTCCAGCCGTGAACCTGCGGTGCGGCGCGGATTTGTGACGCGGAGCGTCACCCAAGGCATTCCCACGCTGGAGCGTGAGGAACGATAAGTGTCTGGCCGACCGATCAACTCAATGGAGAAACACCTCAATGCTGCCTTTTTTGAAATTTCCCCTGGCCCTCAAAAGCCTGTTGCTGGGCGCATTGCTCAGTGTGCTGGCAGGCCAGCAGGCGGTGGCTGCCGAACAGGCTCCGCTGTTGGTCGCCAATCAGAAGTCACTGCTGAAAATACTGTTGCAAGTCTCCGGCGAACTCAAAGATGTGCCGTACGAGATCCAGTTTTCCGAGTTCCCCTCGGCGGCACCTCTGGGAGAGGCACTGAATGCGGGCGCTGTGGATATCGGTGCACTGGGTGATGCGCCCTATGTATTCGCTCTGGGCGCGGGTGCGCCGTTGAAGGTGGTCAGCATCACTCACGCCCAGGGGCGCTTCACCACGGCGGTGCTGGTGCCGAAAGACTCGCCGATCAAGACCGTTGCCGACCTGAAAGGCAAACGTATCGTCACCGGACGTGGCTCCATCGGCCATTATCTGGCGATCCGCGCCTTGCAGGAGGCCGGGCTGAAAACCAGTGACGTCACCTTTATCAACCTGCTGCCCAGCGAATCGCGCCTGCTGCTGGACAGCGGCGATGCCGATGCCTGGGCGACCTGGGACCCATACACTACGATTTCCATCACGCAAAGTGACGCTCGCGTGCTGGTCAGTGGCAGCGAACTGTTGAGCAATCACCTTTACCTCGCTGCTACCAGCAAAGCCATCGAAAGCAAACGCGCCCAACTGGATGATTTCGTCGCTCGCGTGGAGCGCGCCTTCAATTGGTCCAATGCCCACCCCGAAGAATATGCTGCTGCCCAGGCGAAGGTCACCGGCCTGCCATTGTCGGTGCATCTGGCAGTGGCCAAGGCGACGAAAATGCAGCGCACGCCGATTGACGATCAGATTGTTCAGGGCCTGCAAAACACCGCTGACACCTACCTGGCCGAAGGCATCCTGACCAGACGGATTGACGTTTCCACAGGCTTCGACAAAAGCTTCAACGCATCACGCGCGCAGATCGCTCAGGCTGCTGCTCAATGAATGCTGCATAACCGCTGCGAAAAGGACCCCCGCATGACACTCTCGACCCTGCGCCCGACCCCGCGCCAGCATGTCCCGTCACCCGAGTCGGCTGAAGACTTCAGCGAAAGGCTGGCTGCGCTGACCGCCACACTGGCTGAAACCGCCGAGCAGTACGACATCAGCGCCGAATTCCCTCATGCCAACTTCCAGTTGCTGCACACCCATCGCCTGCTTGGCCTGACCGTGCCGACCGAACTGGGCGGCGACGGTGCCGATCTGCCGCGTGCGCAGCAGGTGGTCAGCGCGGTGGCGAAAGGTGAGCCTTCAACGGCGCTGATTCTGGTTATGCAATACCTGCAGCATTCGAGGCTGCAAGAAAACCGCAACTGGCCGAGCCATCTACGCGTACAGGTCGCCGAGGAAGCGGTACGCGATGGCGCGCTGATCAATGCCCTGCGCGTGGAGCCCGACCTGGGAACACCGGCGCGCGGCGGTCTGCCAGGCACCGTCGCCCGCCGCAGCGCCGACGGCTGGCACATCAGCGGCAGCAAGATCTACTCCACCGGCAGTCATGGCCTGACCTGGTTTGCCGTATGGGCACGCAGCGATGACGATGACCCGCTGGTGGGCAGCTGGCTGGTCCACAAGGACACACCGGGCATCAGAATCATCGAGGACTGGGATCACCTGGGCATGCGCGCCACCAGTAGCCACGAAGTCAGATTCGACAACGTGCGGGTGCCGCTCGACCACGCCGTCAGCGTGAGCCCGTGGAGCGCTCCGCAATCCGAGCTTGATGGGGCAGGCATGCTGTGGATGTCGGTATTGCTGTCGTCGGTCTATGACGGCATCGCCCACTCCGCACGCGACTGGCTGGTGCACTGGCTTGAGCAGCGCACGCCATCCAACCTCGGCGCGGCCTTGTCGACCTTGCCACGCTTTCAGGAAGCCGTCGGGCAGATCGACACGCTGCTGTTCGCCAACCAGAGCCTGCTGCACTCTGCGGCTCATGGCCATACACCGGCACAGCATGCTGCGCAAATCAAATACCTGGTAACCGGCAATGCGATCCGCGCGGTGGAACTGGCCATAGAAGCGTCCGGAAATCCAGGACTTTCACGCAGTAACCCGCTGCAGCGCCATTACCGTAATGTCCTGTGCGGCCGGGTGCATACACCGCAGAACGATGCGGTGCTGATGGGCGTCGGCAAGGCCGCTTTCGCGGCGCGCAGCAAAGACCAGCAAAGCGGTCGGTAACGCCTTTTCAGAGCAAGGACGGCGGCTCGAACGCCGTCACTGGCGGCAATGCCTCTGTCCATTTGACGATTTCCACCGACGCAGTCTGCGCCGCACAGCCTTGCGACAGGCTGGACGCACCGACGTCCTGAGTGATCACGTTGGGATTCCCATGCTTTTCCAGGCTGCCCTGCTCGCCAGGCACCAGTGGATCGAACCAGGCACCGGTGGCTATTTGCACCACGCCGGGCCGAATGCCATCCGATACGATCACCCCGGCCAGAAACGCCCCCCGCTCGTTGAAGACCTTGACCACGTCACCATCGATCAGCCCGCGCGACTGGGCGTCGTGCGGGTTAATGGTCAGCGGCTCGCGCGTCTGAATTTTAGAAGCGCGGCTGTAGCTGCCGTGGTCGTACTGGCTATGCAGGCGGGTTTTCGGTTGATTGGACAGCAGGTGCAGTGCATGGGCCGGCGCTGGCTTGTTCAGCCATACCGGATGGCCGGGGCAATCGGCATAGCCAAAGCCTGCGATGCGTTCGGAAAATATCTCGATGCGTCCGGACGGTGTCGGCAATGGGTGCGCATCAGGGTCATCGCGGAAGGACTTGAGCAACACGGTGTCGGCTTGCGGATAGTCTATTTCCAGCAAACCGTCACGCCAGAACTGCTCGAAATCAGGCAGCGTAATACCGAACGTTTCGGCCCGCTGCCGAGACTCGTCATAGATAAAGTGCAGCCAGCCGCGCGCATCGCGACCTTCGGTAAACGCATCTGCCACACCCAGCCGCCGGGCCAGCCCGGACAGAATCGAATAGTCATCGCGAGACTCGCCCACCGGCTCGATGGCCTGTTGCATGGCAATCATGAAGCGGTCAGAGGCCGAGCTGCCGATATCGTCACGCTCCAGCGCCGTGGTGGCCGGCAGCACGATATCGGCGTAGCGCGCCTGAGCGGTCCAGAACTGTTCGTGAACGATGATGGTTTGCGGCCGCTGCCACGCTTCGAGCAGCCGATTGAGGTCCTGATGATGATGAAAGATGTTGCCGCCCGCCCAATACACCAGGCGGATATCCGGGTAAGTCTGTTGCTGACCGTTGTAATCGAAGGATGTACCGGGGTTGAGCAACATATCCGTCACCCGCGCGACCGGAATGAAGTCCTTGACCGGGTTGCTGCCCTGGGAAAAACGCGGCCCGGAAAACGCCTTGCGGCCACTGCCGGTATTGTTCATGCAGCCGTAACCCAACCCGAAACCGCCACCGGGCAAGCCGATCTGCCCCAACAGCGCGGCCAAGGTAACGGTCATCCAGAATGGTTGCTCGCCATGTAGCGAACGCTGCAAGGAATAGGCGACGTTGATCATGGTGCGCTTGCTGGCCATGCGCCGTGCCAGCGCGACAATCTGCTGCGCGGGGATATCGGTCAATGCCTCGGCCCAGCGCGGGTCCTTCGGCTGGCCGTCGGTACGCCCCAGCAGGTAATCGCGAAAGCGGTCGTAGCCCACGGTGTAGCGCTGGACGAAATCCTCGTTGTGCAGACCTTCGCTGATCAATACCCAGGCAAGCGCCATCATCAACGCTGTGTCGCTGCCTGGTCGTACAGCGAGCCACTGGTTATGCTCAGGGCCCACCAGATCATCACGCAACGGGCTGACATTGACGAACTCCACACCGGCGTCAGACATGCACTGCAGCGCGTCGGTCAGCAGGTGATCACTGGCACCGCCGGGGCTGGTCTGCGCATTCTTGGCCGGCAGACCACCGAAGGCAACGAACAGCTCGCAGTGTTCGGCGAGGTTCTTCCAGGACGTATGCGCCGCCAGCAGCCAGTCCATGTTGCCGACGATGTGCGGCATCAGTACGCGTCCGGCCCCCAGGCTGTAGCTGTCGGTACTGAATACATAACCGCCTATGCAGTTGAGGAAACGATGCAGCTGGCTTTGCGCGTGATGAAAGCGCCCTGCGCTGCCCCAGCCATAGCTGCCGCCGAAGATGGCCCGGTTGCCATACTCGTGCCTGACACGCTGCAACTCACTGGCGACCAGATCCAGTGCGACCTCCCAGGAGACCTCGACGAACGGTTCCTGCCCGCGCAAATCGGGACGCCCGCCTGCCTGTTGAAGAAAACTGCGACGTACCGCCGGGCGCATGACGCGAGTGGGCGAGGTTATGGCGTCGGCAACCGAATCACCAATCGGTGAAGGGTCCTGGTCCCATTCCACAGGCAACAATGCTTCCAGTTTTCCGCCCTTGACCTGCGGGCGATAGGTGCCCCAGTGCAATGATGTAAAGCTCATGGTGAAGGCTCCCGGACAAAACAGTCGTTCAGCGGGCGGCCTGCGTCTGGCTGTCCAGCACCGCATTGAACGATTCGTCGAATACGCTGGCAGCAGGATAACGCCTGGTCAGCCCTGCTTTGTTGAAAAAATCGATGGTCTGCTGTGCGCCGTCCACCACTTGCGGGGTAATCGGCACCACCACGACCTGAGCCCGGGAAAACCAGCGGCGCGCCACGTGTGCATCGGCCTTGGTCAGCGTGGCCCAGGCATTGGCATAGATTTCATTGTGCTGTGGATCACTGACCGACCAGGCGCGGGCAGCTTGCAGGCGTTGCAGGAAATCACTGATCTGCGCACGCTTGTCCTTGATCGCCTGATCGTTGGCAACAATGAAGCTTTGCGCAGGGATCAGCCCCTCGGCGGTCGCGATGATCCGTGCGCCCTGACGCTCCTGTTGAGTGATATAGGGCTCCCAGGTCGCAATGGCATCCACGGAGCCACCGTCCAGTGCATGGGAAGAGTCCAGTGCGCCAAGGTAGCGATAATCCACGGCATCGCGGGCGACACCCGCCTTGTCCAGCGCAGTCAGCATCAACTGCTGGCTGAACGATCCTTTCCAGATGGCGACCTTCTTGCCGGCCAGATCAGCGACGGTTTTGATCGGCGAATCCTTGCGCACCACAATCGCAACACCCTCGAGATTCTGCCGCGACACGCCGATCACTTTGATCGGAGCACCCAGCGCGCCCATGAACAGCGCGGGCGAATCACCCAGCAAGCCGATATCCAGACTGCCGGCATTCAATGCTTCTGCAACCGGAGAGCCTGCCGTGAACTGCTTCCATTCCAGCTCGTAGGGAAGATCCTTGAGTACACCGGCCGCTTCCATGACGGTCCGGGCGCTGTAACTCTGATCACCGACGATGAGATCGGCAGCCTGAGTATTCAGCGCGGCCACAAGGACAAGGGCCAGCCCCTTCAACAGGCGTCGGCTCCAGCGGATAATGATTGTCGGCACGGGCAGGGTCTCCAGAGGCATCGGACAGATCGACGTGATCGGCAATGACCCTACCACCCGGACGAAAATTAGCTAAATTCATTTTTGTTCTAGCCTAAGATGCAAAAAAATCATCTAAAGCCGCTTCAGTGATGACCTCGGCCTTGCGGATCATTGAGCTCGATACCTGACTCCAGGCGCTCACGCAGGAAATCGACGAAGGCCTGCACCGGGCGTGAGGCCTGTCGGTGCTGGGGGTAAACCGCCGACAACGTCAATGGCTCGGGCCGCAGGTCATCCAGCACTCGTACCAGACTGCCTTCGCGCAGCGCTGCGCCGACGATGAACGTCGGCAGATAAGTGATGCCCAGCCCGGCCATCGCCGAGTCTCTGAGCAGTTCTCCATTGTTGGCGCGCATCCGCCCGCTGACGTTCAGGGTCAATGGCTTGCCCTGCCACTGAAAACGCCATTGCGCCTGACGGCTGTGACCATAGGGCAGACAATCATGGGCATGCAGGTCGTCAGGTTTTTGCGGTGTGCCACGCTTGGCCAGGTAGGCCGGACTGGCGCAGTAGACCCGGTCGATCGACGCGATGCGTCGGGCAATCAGGCTGGAGTCTTCAAGCACCCCGATACGCAGAACCAGATCGTAGCCTTCACTGATCACATCCACCGCACGATCACTCAAGTCCACTTCCACTGCCACATCGCGATAGCGCTCCAGGAACAGTGGCAGCAGACACCCCAGATGCGCGACGGCAAACGACAGCGGCGCACTCAGGCGCAGGGTGCCACGCGGCTCGTTATTCTGCCCGGCAATCCCCTGCTCGACCTGCTCGACCTCGGCCAGCAGGCGCACGGCTGATTCGTAATAACTCTGACCCAAGGGCGTGACATCCAGACGTCGCGTAGAGCGGTTGAGCAGGCGCACGCCCAGCCGCGCCTCCAGTTGCATCAGGCGGCGACTGACAAATTGCTTGGACAGGCCCAGCTTGTCGGACGCCGCCGTGAAGCTGCCGGACTCCATGACCTGGCAGAAAATCCGCATGTCTTCAAAAGGGTTCATGGTCGTGGCCTGGATAAACGCAGAATGCTATGCGACAAAGCGTAACGCGTCAGTGCGCACTGTCAACCACAGCGAGACAGTCATTCGCCTTTCAAGGACTTATTGTGACAGTCGATAACCCGTAGTCTCTGTCTCACTTGATCGATTGCTGAATGTGCGGCGTCGATAGACGGATGGAGAAAGAATCATGCTGACTCTTCGCAAAGCTTCCGACCGCGGCGCAGCCAATCATGGCTGGCTGAAATCCTTTCACACCTTTTCCTTTGCCGGGTATCGCAATCCGCAGGAGCAGGGTTTTTCCGACCTGCTGGTGATCAACGACGATCGCGTGATTGCAGGCAAGGGGTTTGGCCAGCACCCACACCGCGACATGGAGATTTTCTCTTACGTGCTGGAAGGCGCTCTGGAGCACAAAGATACGCTGGGCACCGGTTCGGTGATTCGCCCTGGCGACGTGCAACTGATGAGTGCCGGCAGCGGTGTGGCGCACAGCGAGTTCAACCACTCGCCGTCCGAGGGCGTGCACTTTCTACAGATATGGATTGTGCCGAACGTTGCAGGCGCAACGCCGAACTACCAGCAAGAGCATTTCAGTGCCGAACAGAAGCGCGGTCGTTTACAACTGATCATTTCGCCGGAAGGCGAGAACGGTGCGCTCAAGGTGCGCCAGGACGCTCGGGTGTATGCCGGCCTGTTCGATGGCGATGAAGCCGCGACCCTGGAGCTGGCGGCCAACCGCTATGCCTACGTGCACGTTGCGCGTGGCAGTGTAGTGCTCAATGGCGAGCAACTGGGCGAAGGAGATGGGGTACGCGTGCGTAACGAACAGGCCATACGCCTGAGCGAGGGCGTTGACGCAGAAGTGCTGGTGTTTGATATGCGACCCAATGAACTGCCGCAAATGCCTTGATGCATCACACCAGACATCGAGAAAGGCATGGCGTTTCTTTCACTTGATCGACGCCAACACCTGCGCTATGCTCCCGCCCATCAGGCATATTGTTCGATATCCCCTGCCCTGATCGGGCAGCGGGCTCAGTGGACAAGTTCGTTCGAGCATCAGGCGAGGAGAAAACCGTGGCCAGTGATCAACTTGATTGTGTCCTTTTGAAACCCGCTCAGACCGCTCAAGGCAAACAGGGGCTGGATTATCAAGTCGGCATCTCTGCACAAAGTGCCGGTGCCCGGCATATCCATATGCAACTGCTGACGATCCCGCCAGGAGGCAAAGGCAAGGCACACAAGCATCAGGAGCATGAAACCGCTATTTATGCACTGCGTGGAGCGACAGGCTGCTGGTATGGAGAGTCGCTGGAAAAACATGCAATCGTAGAGGAAGGCGACTTCTTTTATATTCCGGCGGGCATGCCGCATGTGCCCTATAACCGCAGTAGCAAGCGAGAAGCAACGGTTCTGGTCGCACGTACCGATTCCAATGAACAGGAAAGCGTGACCTTGCTGCCGCAGCTCGACGAATTACTGGCGTCGAGACAGAACCCGGAATAAGCATAAGGGAAGAAAAAATCTTTATAGAGATGTCAAAACGCACAAACAAAAACGCCGCTCTGATGAGCGGCGTTTTTGTGAATTTGGAGCGGGAAACGAGACTCGAACTCGCGACCCCGACCTTGGCAAGGTCGTGCTCTACCAACTGAGCTATTCCCGCAATATGGCGTCCCCTAGGGGACTCGAACCCCTGTTACCGCCGTGAAAGGGCGGTGTCCTAGGCCACTAGACGAAGGGGACACTGCCTGAAACACAATGGTGTGTGTTTCAGTTCCAGACATCATCCGGAGATGTGTTCTGGTTTCACTCAACCCTGCCGTGAAGCAAAGCTGCTTAAAAATGGAGCGGGAAACGAGACTCGAACTCGCGACCCCGACCTTGGCAAGGTCGTGCTCTACCAACTGAGCTATTCCCGCAATGGCGTCCCCTAGGGGACTCGAACCCCTGTTACCGCCGTGAAAGGGCGGTGTCCTAGGCCACTAGACGAAGGGGACACACGTACAACATTCACTACTTATTTGCGCTACGCTGTGTGCTTTACGCTGTAAGTGGCGCGCATTCTATGGATGGTTTGGGGGGTCGTCAACCCCCATCTGAAAATTTATTGAAATCAATAACTTCGATGTCGTTCGGACGCCGACCGATTGTCGCCAATCGCTCGGCTGCCTAATCTATATAGAAGAGATGCCGACAAACTCCAGGAGGGACATCTATGCGCAGTAGTGCTTAGCCACTACACTCGCACTAAAACTAATTGAACAAATGAGGTTTGCACAGTGACTCCACTCATGATCACGCTGATGGTAGTAGCAGGTATCGCACTGCTTATCGCGATCGGCTACCTGAATCACGTCGCTGAAAACGGCAAACTGGAAAAGGCCCGTACCAAGGTTGAGCTCAGTGATCGCCTGCGTCGCTGCAGCGAGATCACCGAAGTATTTCCCGGCCAGTTGATGTCACCAGCCTTGAAGCTGCTGCTCACCCGCCTGGAACTCAACGTCGTCCAGCGCATGCTGAACCTGGACAAGGGCAACGCTCAGCTCAAGCACCGCATTGGCGAGCTGGAAGAACAGATCGGCAAAGGCGAGCGCATTGACGTGCCCAACCCGGTCACGCCGATTCAGACCGAAGCCAAGGCCAAGGACGTGCGCTTCCTGCTTGAAGCCCTGCATGGCCAGGTGACCCGCGCTGCGCATGATGGCTTCCTGCAAACCAGCGAAGCCAAACACTGGATCCGTGAGATCCGCACCATTCTGGTTACGCTGCACATCGAGTTTTTCAATAACCTCGGGCAGATGGCCCTCAGCCAGGACCAGCCCGGCCAGGCTCGCCTGGCGTTCGAACGCGGCGTACAGTATTTGCGCAATCAGCCGGACCCGGTGACTTATCAACAGCACTTGCTGGCGATGGAAAAACAACTGGCCCGCGCCAACTCGATGGTATTGACCAACACTGCGCCTTCCGAAGACGACGACAACGCGCTGACCGAAGGCTTGAAAGCAGACGAAACAGAATCCGAATGGAAGAAGAAAGTCATCTACGATTGATGACTCCACCGCCGCTGCCGGAACCAGGTTCCGGGCAGCGGCAGGCCGACCGGCTCAGCAGTCGGTCGATGCCAGAAAGATAGCGGCCAGACGTTCGATCCCCGCCTGATCCTCCTCCTTGAAACGCCCCACACTTGGACTGTCCAGGTCCAGCACGCCGATCAGATGGCCGTCCTTGACCAGCGGCACCACCAGCTCGCTGTTCGATGCGCTGTCGCAGGCGATGTGTCCGGGAAACTCATGAACATCCTGAACACGCTGGGTTTGCCGACTTTGCGCTGCGGCTCCGCAAACGCCTTTGCCGAAAGGAATGCGTACGCACGCTATCTGCCCTTGAAACGGCCCCAGCACCAGCTCTTCATCGCGATTGAGGTAAAAGCCAGCCCAGTTCAGGTCATCGATCTGCGTATAGAGAAACGCAGAGAACTGCGCGGCATTGGCGATGAAGTCGCGCTCATCGGCCAGCAACGACTCAAGCTGGGCGGCCAGCAGACTGTAGCCATCCAGGCCAGCGCCGGTAGTTTGCAAATCAATCATGTATGTTGCTCCAACAATTCAAGTCCTACCCAGTAACGTGCAAATTGAAAGGCACAGCGGCCATTGCGATTACCTCGCGCGGTCGCCCAGCGAATCGCGGCTTTTTCCAGGCTTTCGTCGCGCTGCCATTGCAAGCCGGCTTTGTCTGCCAGTTGCGTGATCCAGTGCTCGACCACGTTCAGATAATGTTCCTGAGTGAACGGGTAGAACGACAGCCACAGACCGAACCGGTCAGACAACGCGATCTTGTCTTCCACGGCCTCGCTGGGGTGCAATTCGCCGTCGACGTGCTTCCAGTCAACGTTATCGCTTTCCTTCTCGGGCACCAGATGACGGCGATTGGACGTCGCATACAGCAGCACGTTGTCAGGTGCCTGCTCCAGCGAACCGTCGAGCACACTTTTCAGCACGCGATAATCATCTTCACCCGACTCGAAGGACAGGTCATCGCAGAACAGCACGAAGCGCTGCGGCAGTGCGTGCAATTGCTCGACCACCCGAGGCAGGTCGCCCAGATGATCACGCTCGATCTCGATCAGGCGCAGACCGGCCGAGGCATATTCGGCCAGCAGAGCGCGAATCAAGGACGATTTGCCGGTGCCGCGCGAGCCCCAGAGCAACGCATGATTGGCTGGGAGGCCATCGATGAACTGGCGTGTATTGCGCCCTAGCTGATCGCGCTGCAGGTCGACACCGATCAGATCGGTCAGACGCGTATCCAGGCTCACCTGCAATGGCATCAGATAGCCGCTACGCCCCTCTTGCACCCAACGCGCGGCCAGCGCCTGCGACCAGTCGACCGGCTCGCGCAACGCTGGCAGCAACGGCTCCAGGCGTGCCAGCACGGCATCGGCGCGTTGCAAAAAAGCATCCAACCGAGAATCCACGGGATCTCCTTATATTTAACTGATTGGTCAGCAGTGCCTATCAGCTATGCTTGGCCAACCAGAAGTGGCAGTAAGTACTCATGGATATATCGCTCAAAAACAGGCTTTCGTTCAAGCAGGCGCGTCTTGCCGTACTGATCGGCTTCGCGCTGGGGACCCTGCTGAGCCTGTTCCAGATTGCGATCGATTATGCCAGCGAAGACGCGTCCATCAATCGCGAAATCAAGTCGCTGCTGGAAATCATTCAGAACCCGGCATCACGCATTGCCTACAACATCGACTCAGAGCTGGCTCAGGAGCTCACGCTCGGGCTGCTGCGTTCCCCTGCCGTGGTCAGTGCCAGACTGACCGATAACAATGACGCGGTGCTCTCCAGCGTCGACCGCCTCATGGCAACAGGACGTTATCGGATGCTCAGCGACTGGCTGTTCGGCGAGAGCCGACAGTTTCAGGAAAAACTGCACCTCAACCATCTGCCGGATGAAACCATCGGCACACTGTACCTGACCGTGGACACCTTCGCTTTCGGCAGCCATTTTCTGCAACGTGCCGAAATCACTCTGCTCAACGGCTTCGTTCGCAGTCTGGCACTGGCCGGTATTCTGACCATTCTGTTCTACGCCACCCTGACCAAGCCGCTGGTGAGGGTGATCCGCGAACTGAGCAGTCGCGATCCGCGCGATCCCGACCAAGGGAAAATAACCTGCCCGCCTTATCATGAACAGGATGAAATCGGCGTACTGGTCGCCACGTTCAATCGTCAGTTCGAAACCATGAGCAGCGAGTTTTCCAGACGGCGCATGGCCGAAGACCGACTGACCGAACATCTCAACGAGCTGGAAAATATCGTTTCGGCACGCACCAACGAGCTCAAGGCCAGCAACATACGCCTTCGTGAATCCAATGAGGAACTGCAGATAGCACGCAGTACGGCGCTGGACATGGCCCATGCGCGCTCGGCTTTTCTCGCGCACATGAGCCACGAAATCCGTACGCCGCTCAATGGCCTGCTGGGCATGCTGGCCCTGTCACTGGACAGCCCGCTCAGTGCCGAGCAACGCCAGCAACTGATGATCGCCCATGACTCGGGCAAGGTGCTGGTCGAGCTGCTCAACGATATTCTCGACATGTCCAAGTTCGATGCCGGTCACCTGGAAATCGAGCGCATTCCTTTCGACCTGGGAGTGCTCATCGAGGACACCGCCAACCTGCTCTCACAGAACGCAGCCCCCAGCGTGGAGCTGACTTGTCTGATTGCTCCGGACTTTCCGGCGATGGTCACCGGTGACCCGACCCGGGTGCGGCAGATCGTCAGCAACCTGCTGTCCAACGCACTCAAGTTCACCCGTTTCGGGCGTGTGGATGTGCGCCTGACTCACCATAAGGACGCCGACTCCGGAGAGAACCGGGTACGCATCGAAGTGCGCGACACCGGCATCGGCATTGCGCAGGACGCCCAGGCGAAAATCTTCCAGCCCTTCACTCAGGCAGAAACCGCCATCACTCGACAGTATGGCGGTACGGGGCTGGGCCTGGCGCTGACCAACAACCTTTGCGAAGCCATGAACGGCACGTTGAGTATCCAGTCGCAGTCCGGTTTCGGCAGCCAGTTCTGCGCTGATTTGCCGTTGCCGGTGCACGTGCCTGCGGTCACTCAGACCGCGCTCAGGGGCCGGGTTACCGTGGTCAGCTCGGCAGGCAGCGGACTGGTAGAACTTCTCGGCAGTCTGCTGCCGTCCTGGGGGGTCGATCTCAAGCGCCGCAGCATTGACGATCGCCCGGAGGATGTGGACCTCGACAGCAGCCCGGACCTGGTCATTACCGACTGCCCCGAATGCCTGTTTGCGATCCGCCCGAGCACACCGGTGCCGATCCTGCTGGTCACTGCCTACGGCAACTTCATGCCAGGCGAACAGGTTACCGCCCTCTCCCCTCTGCAACAGCAGGCCCGACCACTGGCCCGCAACGCGCTTTACCATACGCTGCGACGCGTACTGGGTCAGGAGGAAGCAGGCGTCAGGGACACCAGAGCGCCAGAGCAAACCGCTCAGCGTATGGCGCGGGTTTTATTGGTGGAGGACAACCCGGTCAATCAGCTGGTGGCCAAGGGCATACTTGGCAAGCTGGGATGCGAAGTGATTATCAGCAGCCATGGCGGCGAGGCTCTGGAACAACTGGAGCAAGGCCATTTCGATCTGGTGTTGATGGATTGCAACATGCCGGTCATGGACGGCTACGAAGCCAGCCGCCAGATCCGCAGCAGCGGCCGCTGGCCAAATCTGCCGATCGTAGCCCTTACGGCCAACGCCATGCCCGATGAGCGTGAGCGCTGCAAGGCAGCGGGCATGAACGACTATCTGGCCAAGCCGTTCCGCCGCGCCGAACTGGCCAGCATCCTGGATCAGTGGATCCCCCTCAATGGCGTCGGCTGAGCGGGCTCAGCGCAGCAGCGATTCAATTTCGCCGGTCAGTTCCTCGGGTTTGGTCAAAGGCGCAAAGCGCTTGACCAGCGTGCCATCCCTGCCAATCAGGAACTTGGTGAAATTCCACTTGATCCGCTCGGTCCCCAGCAGACCCGGGGCCTGCTGTTTTAGCCGAACGAACAAAGGGTGAGCATTGGCACCGTTCACATCGATCTTCTTGAACAGCGGGAAGCTGACCCCGTAGTTAAGCTCGCAGAACCCGGAGATCGCGCCCTCGTCACCCGGTTCCTGCTTGCCGAACTGGTTGCAAGGGAAACCCAGCACCACCAGCCCTTTATCCCTATAGTCCAGCCAGAGCTTTTCCAGGCCCTGGTACTGAGGCGTGAATCCGCATTTGCTGGCCGTATTGACCACCAGTACCGCCTTGCCAGCGTAATCGGCGAGGGTTTTCTGTTCTCCCTTGATCGTAGTGACCGGGATACTCAGCAGGTTTTCGCTCATCAAGGATGGCCTCGAGTTCAAGGTGCAGTGGCGGGATGGGAACATGAGCACTGACGTTAGCGTGAGACGGAACGCGGCGCACGCGGATTGCCGGTATTGATACGGATAGATAAGCCCCGCAACCGTTGCATGCCGCGGTGCCGCATCGCCCTCAGGCGCGTGGTACCAGGTCCAGGCAGACCGAATTGATGCAATAACGCAGCCCGGTCGGCGGCGGACCATCGGGAAACACATGGCCCAGGTGCGCATCACATTTGGCGCAGACCACTTCAGTACGAATCATACCGTGGCTCATATCGCGAACCTCGACCACCGCACTGCCCTCGAGCGGCGCATAGAAACTCGGCCAGCCGCACCCGGAATCAAACTTGGTAGTGGAATCGAACAGCGGCTCATTGCAGCAGATACAGTGATAGACGCCCGCGGTCTTTGTATCGTTGTACTTGCCGGAAAACGGCCGCTCGGTCCCTTTCAGGCGACAAACGTTGTACTGCGCCGGGTCGAGCATCTCTTTCCACTCTTCAAGCGTTTTCTGCAACTTGTCCACAGGTACACCTCCGAATTCGAAAAACCCCGATCTGTACCTTTTCCACAGATCAGGTGGCACGTATGATTGCGCCAGGTCAGACGTCAGTCTGGCACCCGCGTTTGTCGCATACAAACCCATTTTCATGGCGAACGTGCTGCGACCTTCATTGCAAGCCGGCAACAGCTCGTCCATTTTCGGGATCATCACCATGCAGTTCAACAAATCGAACAAGCTCGCAAACGTCTGTTATGACATTCGCGGGCCGGTGCTCAAGCACGCCAAACGCCTGGAAGAGGAAGGCCACCGCATCCTCAAGCTGAATATCGGCAACCCGGCACCGTTTGGTTTCGAGGCGCCGGACGAAATCCTGCAGGACGTGATCCGTAACCTGCCGACTGCGCAAGGCTACAGCGACTCCAAGGGCCTGTTCAGCGCCCGTAAAGCCGTCATGCAGTATTACCAGCAGAAGCAGGTGGAAGGCGTCGGCATCGAAGACATCTATCTGGGCAACGGTGTTTCCGAGCTTATCGTGATGTCGATGCAGGCGCTGCTCAACAACGGCGACGAAGTGCTGGTCCCGGCACCCGACTATCCACTATGGACGGCGGCCGTGGCGCTGTCCGGCGGCAGCCCGGTGCATTACCTGTGCGACGAACAGGCCAACTGGTGGCCGGACCTGGAAGACATCAAGGCCAAAATCACCCCGAATACCAAAGCCATGGTGATCATCAACCCGAACAACCCGACTGGTGCGGTGTATTCCCGCGAGGTACTGCTGGGCATGCTGGAGCTGGCTCGCCAGCATAATCTGGTGGTGTTCTCCGACGAGATCTACGACAAGATCCTCTACGACGACGCCGTGCATGTCTGCACCGCCTCGCTGGCCCCGGACCTGCTGTGCCTGACCTTCAACGGCCTGTCCAAGTCGTATCGGGTCGCAGGCTTCCGTTCAGGCTGGATCGCCATTTCCGGGCCAAAACATAACGCACAGAGCTACATCGAAGGCCTCGACATTCTGGCCAACATGCGCCTGTGTGCCAACGTGCCGAGCCAGCATGCTATCCAGACCGCCCTGGGCGGCTATCAGAGTATCAACGATCTGATCCTGCCCCCAGGCCGCCTGCTGGAACAGCGCAACCGCACCTGGGAGCTGCTCAACGATATTCCCGGTGTCAGTTGCGTCAAACCCATGGGCGCGCTGTATGCGTTTCCGCGCATTGACCCGAAGGTCTGCCCGATCTTCAACGACGAGAAGTTTGTCCTCGACCTGCTGCTTTCCGAAAAACTGCTGGTAGTTCAGGGCACTGCGTTCAACTGGCCGCACCCTGACCACTTCCGCGTCGTGACCCTGCCACGGGTTGACGAGCTGGAACAGGCCATTGGCCGTATCGGCAACTTTTTGAAGGGTTATCGTCAGTAACCAGACCCAGCCGCTCGCTCTGCCTCCCTGCCCCGACCTGTTCGGGGCAGTTTATTTGTGCCCTGCCGAAACAGCGTATCCGCCCCGCCCACATCCCTTCAGGCATCGACCACTCTGGCTCAGGCGCCGTTCAGCCTGGCGGGATTAACATTGATTGCGACAAGAGGACACAGTTTGAAATAGTCCCCCTGTTGAATAGCAGCGGGCATCCCCTTATATACCCGGCATCGAGTTACATATTTACCTGAGGAGAACGTTTCGACCATGATGCGCATTTTGCTGTTTTTGGCCACTAACCTTGCGGTCGTGCTGATTGCCAGCATCACCCTGAGCCTTTTCGGCTTCAATGGGTTCATGGCGGCCAACGGGGTTGATCTGAACCTCAATCAGCTGCTGGTTTTCTGCGCTGTGTTCGGTTTCGCGGGCTCGCTGTTTTCGCTGTTCATCTCCAAGTGGATGGCGAAAATGAGCACCGGTACTCAGATCATCAGTCAGCCTCGTACCCGCCATGAGCAATGGTTGCTGCAGACCGTTGAACAACTGTCCCGCGATGCGGGCATAAAAATGCCGGAAGTCGGTATTTTTCCGGCCTATGAAGCCAACGCGTTCGCCACGGGCTGGAACAAGAACGATGCGCTGGTTGCGGTAAGCCAGGGCTTGCTCGAGCGGTTCTCGCCCGATGAGGTGAAGGCCGTGCTGGCGCACGAAATCGGCCACGTTGCCAACGGCGACATGGTCACACTGGCGCTGGTGCAGGGTGTGGTGAACACCTTCGTGATGTTCTTCGCCCGCATCATCGGTAATTTCGTCGACAAGGTGATCTTCAAGACCGAGAACGGCCAGGGTATCGCCTACTACATCACGACGATCTTTGCCGAGCTGGTGCTGGGCTTTCTGGCCAGCGCGATCGTCATGTGGTTCTCGCGCAAACGTGAATTCCGCGCTGACGACGCCGGTGCCCGTCTGGCCGGTACAGGTGCAATGATCGGGGCGCTGCAACGCTTGCGCTCCGAACAGGGCGTACCGGTGAACATGCCTGACAGCCTGACCGCCTTCGGCATCAACGCCGGACTCAAGAAAGGCCTTGCAGGCCTGTTCATGAGCCATCCGCCGCTGGAGCAACGCATCGAGGCGCTGCGCCGCCGCGGTTGAATCACAAGGATCATCGTCCCCGGGCTCCGCGCGGGGGCGCAGTCCTGGACGCTGGCTATCCTTGCCAGGTGAAAAGAGGTTCGACTCCGGCCACCTTTTCGCCCTTCCGCGACTTACTTTGATGGGGCACTCCGTTTTCGGCCCGACTTCGTCGGGCCATGAATGGCACGGTGCGGCGATCCCCCGGATCAGCGCCAGGACTCAGCCGTTACTCAAGTCGCACTCTGCGTGATCAGTGCCCTCGCGATAAAAAAGCGCGTTAACGTGCACTGACCTGGGACAAGGCATGACGTTGTGCTGCCTCCCCAAATCGACTCAACGCACAGCAACGCAAGTGAGAGTCGGGAGTCTTGTGTTCTCAGAGTTACAGGCGGCGCTCCAACACATACACGTGCTCATCCATACGCTCCAATCCGGCCTTCAACGCCTTGGGACTGCTGTGCAACGCGTCCTGCCCGCCAACTTTCCTTACCTCCCAGTCTTCTGACATGACCCTCTGCAGCCATGTGTACGGCACGGAAAATGGCGGGCCTTCGAGCAGGTGCTGATCGTATTCCAGGGTGATCAGCAAGCCGCTGCACGTCTGCGGCATCAGCGCTTCAAGCTGCTGCACATAGCGTTCACGCATATCCACCGGCAAGGCGATCATGGCGGCGCGGTCGTAAAAAGCCGCACAATGGCCAATGTCGCGCATTGTCAACGCAAAGAAATCACCGCACCAGATCTCAATACCCGGCGCAGAATAGACGTTGAAGTCGCCCTGCGCAGTAATATCCGGCTGCACGCCACGCTCACTGAAATAGCCCTCGACCGCCGCCCTGGACAGCTCGACACCCACCACGTGGCAGCCCTGCCCGATCAGCCAGTTCATGTCCTCGCTCTTCCCACATAACGGCACTAGAACACCCGCCCCTGTGGCAACCTTCAGCAGCGACCAGTATTGCTGCAGGTCCTGATTGACCTGCGACTGATGAAAACCAATCTGCCCGGCACTCCAGCGTTGCAGCCAAAAATCAGCCTGCATGAAACCTCCCGAAAATCCGATAAAAAAGCACCAGAACTTATATTAGATTTAGATCATAGAAATGACCGACTATGAGTCATCCCTTTATTCTGGAGCTTTGAATGTTCCCCAGCCTGTTTATTTCCCATGGCTCGCCCATGCTTGCGCTGGAGCCCGGCAAAAGTGGCCCCGCTCTCAGGCAACTGGCTGCCAGCCTGCCAAGGCCGCGCGCCATCGTGATGGTCTCTGCTCACTGGGAAAGCCATGAACTCACCATCAACAGCAATCCGCAGCCCGAAACATGGCATGATTTCGGCGGTTTTGCGGCTGAACTCTTTGCGGTGCAATACCCGGCGCAAGGCCTGCCGGAACTGTCCCGGACAATAGTCGAGTTACTGGCCGTCAGCGGCCTGCCTACACGCGTCGATAGCAGACGACCGTTCGATCATGGCGTCTGGGTGCCACTGTCGCTGATGTACCCGGACGCCGATATTCCGGTGGTGCAGGTTTCGCTGCCAAGCCGCCAAGGGCCCGAGTTACAGACACACGTAGGGCGCGCACTGGCCAGCCTGCGTGAACAGGGAGTGCTGATTGTCGGCTCCGGCAGTATCACGCACAACCTGTACGATCTGGACTGGAATGCCGGACCCGAAAGGGTCGAGCCCTGGGCCGTCGAGTTTCGTGACTGGATGATCGACAAGCTGCGCAACAACGATGAGTCCGCCCTGCACCGCTACCGCACTCTTGCGCCGCATGCGGTACGAGCACACCCGAGTGACGAACACCTGCTGCCGCTGTATTTCGCAAGGGGCGCGGGTGGTGCCTTCAGCATTGCCCATCAAGGCTTCACCATGGGCGCGCTCGGGATGGACATCTATCGGTTCGACTGACGCAGAAAAACGCCCGCCTGCCTGAATACAGCGCAAAAAAATCCCCGAACCAGTCGGGGATTTTTTATTGACCCATCAGCTCAATGGCTGATCAGTCTTCGCGATAGCGACGCAGCTTTAGCTGCTTGCCGGCGACACGGGTGTCCTTGAGCTTGGTCAGCAGACGCTCAAGACCATCTTCCGGCAACTCGACCAGGCTGAAGCTGTCACGCACCTGGATCCGGCCGATCGCTTCGCGGGCCAGGCCGCCTTCGTTGAGAATGGCACCGAGCAGGTTCTTGGCGGCGATACCGTCACGCGCACCCAGCGCGGTACGGCAACGAGCACGACCTTCGGCCAATGGAACCGACGCACGACGCTCACGCTCAGGACGATCACCACGGTCGCTGCTGCGCTCTGGACGATCACCGCGCGGAGCGTTGTTCGGAACCAGTGGACGCTCGCGCTCGATAGCCGCCAGAGTCAGCGCCTGACCGTTGGTAGCCTTGCGCAGCAATGCAGCAGCAAGGGCACGAGGGCTGCAACCGATGTCGGCAGTCAGACGATCCAGCAGATCACCATGAGTCGATTCGGCATCAGCGACCAGCGGCGACAGGCTGTTGGTCAGTTTCTTGATGCGCGCATCCAGAACGGCCTGGGCATCCGGCAGTCGGACTTCCGCAACTTTCTGGCCGGTCACCCGCTCGATCACTTGCAGCATGCGGCGCTCGCGAGGAGTTACCAGCAGCAGTGCGCGCCCTTCGCGACCTGCACGGCCGGTACGGCCGATACGGTGAACGTAGGACTCAGGATCGTAAGGCATGTCCACGTTGAAAACGTGGGTGATACGCGGAACGTCAAGACCGCGGGCAGCAACGTCAGTCGCCACAACGATGTCCAGACGGCCATCCTTGAGGGAGTCGATAACGCGCTCGCGCTGGTTCTGGGCGATGTCGCCGTTCAGTGCGGCAGCCTTGTAGCCTTTGGCTTCCAGGGCGCTTGCCAGATCCAGGGTCGCCTGCTTGGTGCGGACGAACATGATCAGGGCGTCGAAGTCTTCGACTTCCAGCAGGCTCAGAACAGCCGAGGTCTTCTGGTCAGCGTGAACCAGCAGGTGAGCCTGCTCGATCGCGGTAACGGTCTGGGTCTTGGTCTGGATCTTGACGTGCTTCGGATCGCGCAGATGGCGCTCGGCGATGGCACGGATCGACTGCGGCAGTGTGGCCGAGAACAGTACGGTCTGGCGGGTTTCAGGCATCGCCTTGAAGATGACTTCAAGGTCGTCCATGAAGCCCAGCTTGAGCATTTCGTCTGCTTCGTCGAGAACCAGATGGTTCACGGTTGCCAGGACTTTCTCGTCGCGACGCAAGTGGTCGCAGAGACGGCCAGGAGTTGCGACGACGATCTGTGCGCCGTTGCGGATGGCCTTGAGCTGCGGGCCCATCGGCGCGCCGCCGTAGACCGCTACAACGGTCACGCCCGGCATTTGTTTGGCGTAGGTCTCGAACGCGGTGGCAACCTGAAGTGCCAGTTCGCGGGTCGGGGCCAGGATCAGTGCTTGCGGCTCGCGCTTGCTCGGGTCGATACGATGCAGGATAGGCAGTGCGAACGCAGCGGTTTTACCCGTACCGGTTTGCGCCTGACCAATCATGTCGTGACCGGCGAGAATAATCGGGATCGATTGCTGCTGGATGGCCGAAGGCTCTTCGTAGCCGGTGGCGACAACTGCTGCAACGATATTTGGATGAAGTTCGAGAGCGGCGAAGCCGCCGATTTCCTGGGTCATGGGTCTGCCTCTAGTGCATCCGCAAAGACCCATGCTTCAAAGCTGCGCGTGCCGTGTACGACCTTGAGGTCACCCTGGCTGCTTTGTCGGCGGGGATTTGCGAAAACGTTGGATGAATGGATCGTCCAGGCTAGTCCGCTGTGCGAACAAGCAACCGAAGCTGGCTTCGGGGAACTGCAATACCTTGACGAGGGCCGTGTTAAGGCCGGCGCGCACTATACCGGAATTACGCACCTTAGTGAGTCTTTTTTTACGAAACGTTGCGCCATTCTTGAGCAGCAGCAGGCCCTGAGCCCGGGCAGAAGGCTGCCTGATCAGAGCGCGGGCCCGAGATTGCGGGCGTTGCCGCTTAAACGTTTAACCTGTTGATGCCGACGAACGATATTCCGACCCTCAGGGTGTGGCGAATTGTCTCACCCTGTTTTCAGAACAGAGGGTGCACGGTCGGGCCTGCTCAGGTCGCAGAACGAATCGTTCTGATCAACGGCTCCAGCGAATACCCCAGATGAGGCGCAAGCGTCCTGGCACGCGAATTCAATGCCTCGATATTCAGTGTCTGATCCAGATCGGATGGCACGATCAGAATGACGTTGCCCTCCTTCACAGGCAGCTCCCAATAATGGCGGTGGTACAAACCCCGCAGCAAGGCAGCACCCAGCGGCTTGCCGTCATCGGTGGCCCACTGATTGATGATCAGCCAGCCACCGGGATTCAGACGTTCCTGACACCCCTGCAGGAAATTCCAGGCCAGATGCCCGACACCCGGCCCGACATCGGTGTACAGGTCGACAAAAATCAGGTCGGCGGGCTCGGCGCTGTCCAGCAACTCCAGCGCATCGCCGATCCGTATATACAGGCGCGGATCGTCATCGAGGCCCATGAACTCCATGGCCAGACGCGGGACATCCGGACGCAGCTCAATGACTTCCACGTCTTCCAGTGGCAGGAACTTCATACAGGCCTGGGTCAGCGTACCGGCTCCCAGCCCCAGAAACAGCGCACTCTCCGGCACCTCATGACACAGTGCGCCGATCAGCATCGCCCGCGTGTAGTCGTACTCCAGCCAGCTCGGATCCGCCGTGAAGGTACAGCTCTGCTCGATTGCCTCGCCAAACTCCAGAAAGCGGTAATCTTCCACCTCCAGCACGCGAATCATGCCGAAGTCGTCATGGACCTCAGCCAGAATCCGCTCTACCCGCTCACGCTCTTCCGTCATCACCGTTCCTGGTCATCGTTGCGCCGGGCGCAAAATGCGAATTGTCGGGCAAGCGTACGGCTTTGTCACACGTTGTAGGCCGTAAAGCCGTTCCAATGTTCTGCGCTACACTGGCAGAGCAACTGCGAACTGCTAACATGCCGACCCGACTGCATAACCCTAGAGCCAATAATGAGCCAACCCTGGAGCCCCGACAGCTGGCGGGCACTGCCGATCCAGCAGCAACCACACTATCCCGACGCCGAGCATTTGCGGAAGGTCGAGCAGACCCTGGCCAGCTATCCGCCGCTGGTGTTTGCCGGCGAAGCCCGGGAGTTGCGCCGCCAGTTTGCCGAAGTGACTCAGGGTCGCGCTTTCCTGTTGCAGGGCGGCGACTGCGCAGAAAGCTTCATGGAGTTTTCCGCCGCCAAGATTCGCGACACCTTCAAGGTGCTGCTGCAGATGGCGATCGTGATGACCTTCGCCGCCGGTTGCCCGGTGGTGAAAGTCGGGCGCATGGCCGGCCAATTTGCCAAGCCACGTTCGGCCAATGACGAAACCATCGACGGCGTGACCTTTCCGGCGTACCGCGGCGACATCGTCAACGGCATCGGTTTCGATGAGAAAAGCCGAGTGCCGGACCCGCAACGCCTGCTCCAGGCCTATAACCAGTCCACTGCCACCCTGAACCTGCTGCGCGCTTTCGCACAGGGCGGATTCGCCGATCTGCATCAGGTGCACAAGTGGAATCTGGACTTCATTGCCAACTCGGCGCTGGCCGACAAATACAGCCAACTGGCGGGACGCATCGATGAAACCCTGGCGTTCATGCGCGCCTGCGGTATGGACAGTTCGCCGCAATTGCGCGAAACCAGCTTTTTCACTGCCCACGAGGCATTGCTGCTCAACTACGAAGAAGCCTTCGTGCGGCGCGACAGTCTGACCCATGATTATTACGATTGCTCGGCGCACATGCTGTGGATCGGTGACCGTACCCGGCAACTCGATGGCGCACATGTCGAATTCTTGCGCGGGGTCAACAACCCGATAGGCGTCAAGGTCGGGCCGAGCATGAACACCGACGACCTGATTCGTCTGATCGACATTCTCAATCCGGACAACGATCCGGGACGCCTGAACCTGATAGCCCGCATGGGGGCCGACAAGGTCGGTGATCATTTGCCACAGTTGATCCGCGCCGTCGAACGCGAGGGTCGCAACGTGCTGTGGAGCTCCGACCCGATGCACGGCAATACCATCAAGGCCAGCAGTGGCTACAAGACCCGCGATTTTGCGCAGATCCTTGGTGAAGTGAAGCAGTTTTTCCAGGTGCATCAGGCAGAGGGCACTTACGCAGGGGGCATCCATATCGAAATGACCGGGCAGAACGTCACCGAATGCATCGGCGGCGCCCGTCCGATCACCGAAGACGGTCTTTCGGATCGCTATCACACGCACTGCGACCCACGCATGAACGCCGATCAGTCGCTGGAACTGGCCTTCCTGATTGCCGAGACACTCAAGCAGGTCAGGCGCTGAATCGACCTACATCACTCATGCGCTGATCCGTCAGCGCTTGAGTGGATCGTCCCAGAACGGCCGTTCGGTCTCTTCCAGGATGTCTGCACGACTCAAGCCCATATCTTTCAATGCCGCATCGCTCATCTGCGCCAGATAACGGCGCTGGCGATGCAGCTCCAGCCAACGCCGCATGCGACGCGTCCACGCAACCAGCCTGCCACCGAGCCGAGCTTGCCAGGCAGGGACCGCTACCAATACATAACCTTTTTGACCTTTCATCATCTTGCCCTCCAGACGGGATGACTGAAGTCTCACCCCTGGCATAAGATCAATCCAACGAATGTTTCTTATGCAGTCCATCTGGGAGATTGATGTATTGGCCAGCTATCCGAGCATCGATACCGAGCTGCTTCGCACCTTCGTGGCGATTGCCGACCACGGTGGTTTCACCCGCGCAGGTGAGGCCGTCAACCGCACACAGTCGGCGGTCAGCATGCAGATGAAACGCCTGGAAGAAGATGTCGTGCAGCGCCCGCTGTTTCAGCGGGAAGGCCGGGTTTTGAACCTGACTGCAGAGGGTCAGGTACTGCTCGGCTACGCGCGACGCATTCTCAAGCTGCACAGCGAGGTATTCAACACGCTGCGCGAACCGCACATGGTCGGCGTGGTGAAAATCGGTTCCCCGGACGATTACGTGATGCGCTTCCTGCCCGGCATTCTGGCGCAGTTCGCGCAGGCCTATCCGCTGGTTCAGGTGGAAGTGCATTGCGAGCCTTCGGACCTTCTGCTGCAACGCCAGGATCTTGATCTGACCATTGTGACGCGCAAGCCCGGCACCGAGATCGGCACACTGCTGCGTCATGAACGTCTGGTGTGGATGGAGGCCATCGGCTTTGCACCCCATGAGCGAACGCCTGTCCCGCTGGCGATGTTCAATACGCATTGCTTCTGCCGCGACTGGGCCTGCAATGCTCTGGACAGCGTCGAGCGTGATTACCGTATCGCCTACAGCAGCTCCAGCATGGCGGCAATCACCGCAGTGGTCAGCGCAGGCCTGGCAGTCACCGCACAGTTTCAAAGCCTGATCACAGCGGATTTGCGCATCCTCGGCGAGGCCGAACAATTGCCCGAGCTGCCAACGGCCAGCATCGTGCTGCTGCGCAATCCGAAAACCACCTCGCCCATCACCGAGTGCATGGCCGATTACATCATCGACGGCTTCAAACCTTGAGCGCGAGGATCACCGCACAGAACACCAGAAACACGCAGAACATCAGGCGCAGCGTTCGCTCCGGCAACGAGTGCGCCAGTCTGACGCCCCAACTGATACTGGCCAGCCCGCCGATGGCCAGTGGAACGCCCATCGACCAGTTGACGTGGTCGTGCAACGCATAGGTAACCAGCGTGATCCCGGTGCTCGGCGCTGCAAGCGACAGCGCCAACCCTTGGGCCACAACCTGTGTAGCGCCAAACACGCTGGTAAGGATCGGCGTTGCAACCACCCCGCCGCCTACACCGAACAGACCGCCGGTCACGCCGGAGCCGACGCCAAGCAGCCACAACCACTTTTCATGGCGCAAGCCGCCAGCAGCCTGATTGCTGCGCCAGTACATCTGCGCGACATTGAATACCGTCAGGACCACCAGAAAACCGACAAAACCCAAGCGCATGCCTTGAGGGTCGATGCGCACCGCCAGCAATGACGTCAGCCAGGCAAACATAAAACTGGGAACGATCAACATCAGCGCATTGCGCAGCAAAATCCGGTTGCGCTGGTTGTAGCGCCACAAGGCGAGCAACACGTTAGGCAGCACCATCAACAACGCCGTCCCTTGTGCCAATTGCTGATCCAGACCGAACAGCACCCCCAGCGCGGGAATTGCCACAAGACCACCACCGATTCCGAACAGTCCCCCGAGGGTGCCCATTGCCGCACCCAGTAACACAAACATCACAATTTCAATCACACTACATCCCCACCCGGTCAATGGCCAAATGCTACGCAGTCCTGCGCGCAACCAACACCCGGTGATCCCGTTTTTTTCGCGCACGACGCGCGATGCCAGCGCGGTGAACCTGCAAGAGCGGATTTATCTGGCGCGTTAAAGAATGCACCACTAAGTTAAACTCATTCGATTGAATTTGAGGACCTGATATGAGTGCCGACGAAGGCCTTGGCCACGCTGCATCTGCCGATTGCGATTCGCTGCTGCTGGACAACCAATTGTGTTTCGCCCTGTATTCCACTTCGTTGATGATGACCAAAGTTTACAAACCGCTGCTCCAGGCGCTCGGCCTGACTTATCCGCAGTATCTGGCAATGATGGTGCTGTGGGAAAAAGACGGGCTTACCGTGGGTGATGTCAGCACGCGCCTGCTTACCGATCCCGGATCGTTGACACCTTTGCTCAAGCGCCTTGAGGGCGAAGGCTTTATCAGCCGTACCCGCAGCAAGGAGGACGAACGCGTGGTGCTGCTGCATCTGACTGAACAAGGTCGTGCACTGCAACACCAGGCACTGAACGTGCCCGGCTGTATTTTGTCGGCGAGCGGCCTGAACATGGAAAGACTTCATGATCTGCAGGCCCAGTTGCTGGACTTGCGTGACCATTTGCACCAAAGCCTTTAAGACAAACGATACCTCGGCTCTGCTTGCCTCTCGTCGCACCAGCCCCATGCACCGCGGGGCTGAGAGAATTTCCAGCCTGCCGCAACGGCAATCTCCCTGCCTCGTACAGGCCTCAATAAATTTTTCGAAATTTAGCTTGCGCGCAAACTATCATCAAGCTACCTTTGCGTTGTAATTACTTAGCGCGCAAGTATTTTGCGCAAAAACGTCGCCATCGAACGAGGAAAGCTCATGGACACTCTCTACACCGCAGTTGCAACCGCCACCGGCGGCCGTGATGGTCGCGCTGTTTCCGACGACAAGATTCTCGACGTCAAGCTGGCGACCCCGAAAGAACTCGGCGGTGCTGGCGGCGCAGCCACCAATCCTGAGCAGCTGTTTGCTGCCGGTTATTCGGCCTGCTTCATCGGCGCCCTGAAATTCGTTGCGGGTCAAAGCAAACGCAGCATTCCGACAGACACCTCGATCACTGCTCACGTAGGAATCGGCCAGATCCCTGGCGGTTTCGGTCTGGACATCGACCTGCATGTCAGCCTGCCAGGTCTGGAACAGGCTGACGCCCAGCAATTGGTCGATGCCGCTCACGTGGTCTGCCCTTACTCCAACGCCACGCGTGGCAATGTCGATGTGCGTCTGCACGTGACTGTCTGACACCGCCAGCATGGCGGTGCGGCAAGAATGTCAGGCACAAAAAAACCCGCAGCAATGCGGGTTTTTTGCGTAACGGGGTTACACAACCGTGCTTACTTGGCACGGCCTTTGTAGGAACCACCTTCACGGGTATCGATCTCGATCATGTCGCCGATTTCGATGAAGTCAGCAACGCTCAGCTCGGTGCCGTTTTTCAGTTTGGCAGGCTTCATGACCTTGCCGGACGTGTCGCCACGAGCCGAACCTTCGGTGTAGTCAACCTGACGCACGATGGTAGTCGGCAGCTCTACGGAAACCAGACGGTCCTCGAAGAACACGGCTTCGCAGACATCGGTCATGCCTTCTTCGACGAATGGCAGAACGCTTTCGATGTCTTCGGCGTTCAGCTCGTACATGGTGTAGTCAGTGGTGTCCATGAACGTGTAGGTGTCACCGCTGATGAAAGACAGGGTGGCTTCCTTGCGATCCAGGATCACGTCGTCCAGCTTGTCGTCGGCGCTGTAAACGATCTCGGTCTTGTAACCGGTCAGCAGGTTTTTCAGCTTGGTCTTCATGATCGCGCTGTTACGACCGGACTTGGTGAATTCAGCTTTCTGAACCAGCCAAGGATCGTTTTCGAGACGGATCACAGTACCGGGTTTCAGCTCTTTACCAGTTTTCATTGCATATATCCGAATTTGGATGGAATTAACCAAAGGCTCTGTACGAGAAACAGCCTGCTCAGGCCTTTTTAGTACAGAGCCTTGTATCAAGGCCGCGTATCATAGCGAATTTACATAAAACTGCACCAGCGCCGTGGCAAGATCAGTCTGTGCGGCTTGTTGCAGGCACCAGCGCTCGGCATGCCTGTCGATCTGCGGCCAGTGCTCTGTGAGCGCCTCCCAGCTTTCGTGCAGATCGCTGCCGGCATTCCAGCGCTGCCAGAACTGATTCAAGGCCTGAGCTGCCGCGGCCTCAAGACCATCCAGGTAGAGCGTCAAAAACGCATCAAGCTTGGGCAGGTGCGCATCGTCTTCCTGCTGATAGATGTGCCAGAGCATCGGCCGACCTGCCCATTGCGCACGGACAAACGAGTCTTCGCCGCGCACGATGTTGAAATCGCAGCTCCACAGCAGACGATCGTAGTGTTCCTGGCGGATGAACGGTAAAACCTGAATCGTAAGCCCTCTCCTTACCTGCATGAACCCGGCATGCACCTCATCGCCAAGACCCAGCCAGCGCCGCAGATCGCCAAGAATGCGCCCCTCGGGCACCAGCAGATGAGTCGGCCGAGTGCTGCTGGCCAGCGCGTCAAGCCAGCTGCCGAGCGCGGGGTTTTCATAGGCAAATACCGAGATCAGACGAGCCTCAGGCAACGGTTCGACACCCAGGCCCTGCAAGAAAACGCGCCTTGCGGCCGTGTCCCGCTGAAACGCCTGCCGCTGCTCGATCAGGTTTCTTTCGCGCAGCAGGCCGCCTGTGGTATCGGAAAAGCCGGGAAAGAAAAAGAACTTCTTCAATCCGTTCATCTGTGGCGACGGCAGGCCGTGGCAGCCAGATACCCAGTCCTCGGCACTGAGATAATCAAGATTCAACCACAGCGGCCTCGGAGAGCGCTGCAACATGGACTCGATGTACCGCGTCGGCAGGCGGCACGCGAAGGCTTCGATGACGGCATCGGGAATATCGCTACCAACCCATTCGGTCGGCCATTGGCACACCCTCACGCCCTCGTGACACTGCTGCAACGCCTGCGGGTTCGCGTCGGGGCACAGGCGAACGAAGGCCGACAGATCGTCGATCCATAAACGCACCTGCAAACCCTGCTCGGCAACCAGTTGGCGGGCCAGACGCCAGGTCACGCCAGCATCACCGTAGTTGTCGACTACGCTGCAAAAAATGTCCCATGAGGCTTTCATCCCGGCTCCCTGAGGCTGGATGGCAAAAACGCTGATTGTCGTTCAGAACGGCCTGCTGTCACCAGCCCGACTGCCAATGGACAGCACAGTTTTCATGCCCGGCCATAAGGCATGGCACAATCACATCTGTTGCCCTGCAAGGAGTTCAGCCATGTCGTCCACTACCCGCCGTCGCGATCTGTATGTGTCGTTGAAGTTGATTGTCTGCATTGCGCTGGGCATCTGGCTGGGCGCAATGGCGGTGTTTCTGACCGCTCTGCTGTTTTACAAAAGCCTGCCGGCGGCGCAGACCCAGGCGCTGGAAAACGCCGCGATACAGATCACTGCCCCGCCTGTGCAAAAAACTGCGCCATCCTCCGCGCCGGAGACTGAAATGTTCCGCAAGTACGAGCAAAGTCTGCGTGAAAGCGAGGCGCGTCAGGCTCATGAGCAAGCTCAGGAACAACAGCAGCGCACCTTCAACCGTTCGAAGTGTGATTTTTGGATACAACAGGATCGTACTGCACCAAGCGAGAAAAGCCGTGCCAGCATCAATCAGTACTGCGGATAAACCATGAACAAGCAGGATGTGCTGCAACTGATCATCGACAAGCTGGAAAGCGATCTGGATATCGCACAGCGGGCGGCGCAGACCGCCTACGAAACAGCCACACACGAAGAGAACATTGCCGAGAACAAGTACGACACGCTGGGGCTGGAGGCATCCTATCTGGCGGCAGGCCAAGCGCGACGCGTCGAGGAAATCCGTCAGTCACTGGCCGCCTATCGGAACTGGACACTCAAGCCATTCGATGAATCACGCGGTATTCAGACCGGTGATCTGATCGTCGTCGAAGCCCTGAGCGGTCAGACCCGCTGCCTGTTTCTGGGCCCCGACGCCGCTGGCCTGAAGGTCAGCGCAGGGGATCAACAGGTGATGGTCATCACGGCCAAAGCGCCGTTGGGGCAAAGTCTGCTGGGCAAATTCGAAGACGATGCCGTACAGATTGTCATCAACGGCAACGGACAATCCTACGAAATCACACTCACGATGTGACACACCCGGCATCTGCAGGGTTGATCGCACCAAGTTTTTGTGGGTAAGGTGAACCGTCGCCATCACCACCGCAACCGGGGCAACATCAAAGCAAACAAGGACTAAAACCCAAGGAGATTTTTCATGACGAACGTCATCGCTTTCCCTGACGCCCATGAACGTGATCGCCTGAAGTCCAGTCAAGATCCGGCGTTGAGATACCTGAACAAGAAAGAGCGACAGTTGATCGACCAATTGCGTTCGACCAGCCATGCAGGACGTCAGTACGTTTACGACTATGCCAGCATCATGCACTTGTCCAGGCCGTTGTATCCCGAACCAGTGGATTGATCATCGCCGTAGAGCCTGAACAAAGACTGCGCCGGGACATCGGCGCAGCCTTCTAGGCTCTGGCGGTCAGGCTCAGCGAGTCAGCGAGTCAGCGAAAAGATCAGTGCCGATATCGCCACCACACCAGCGGCCACCACAAAGTAGTTGGACCATGCACCGGCATATTTGCGCATGGCTGGCACCTTGTAGACGGCATACATCGGCATCAGAAACAGCAAGGCCGAGATCACAGGCCCGCCCAACGTTTCGATCATGCCCAGAATGCTCGGATTAAGCGTTGCAACCAGCCAGCACACCACCAGCATGAAGGCCGCTGTCATACGGTCCAGTGCCTTCGGCGCAGGGCGACGACCGGCTTTCAGAACCAGCCCCTTCAAGCCCTCGCTGGCACCTATGTAGTGGCCGAGAAACGACTTGGAAATAGCCACGAATGCAATCAGCGGCGCGACAAAGGCGATAGTCGGATTGTTGAAGTGGTTGGCCAGGTAGGACAGGATCGAGATGTTCTGCGCCTTGGCTTCGGCCAACTGGTCTGGCGACAGCGTCAATACGCAACTGAACACGAAGAACAACACCATCACTACCATCAAACCATGAGCGCGAGCCAGAATCTTCGAGCTGCGCACCTCGGCGTTTTCACCATACTGGCGCTTCTGATCAACGGCAAAGGCCGAGATAATCGGGGTGTGGTTGAAAGAGAACACCATCACCGGAATAGCCAGCCACAGGGTCGGTATGAACGCCGAGGGTTCTGGAAAGGTCGTCGCGGTACTCAGAATGCCACCTGTCCAGTGCGGGATCAGGAATACCGCCAGAAACAGCAGTGCGACAATGAACGGGTAAACCATCAGGCTCATGGCCTTGACAATGAACCGCTCGCCACAGCGCACCACCGCCAGCAGCCCCATGATCAGTACGAACGCCAACGCTGCGCGTGGCGGCGGTGTCATGTGCAACTGATGCTCTAGAAAACTGCCCACGGTATTGGTGAGGGCCACGCTGTAGATAAGCAGGATCGGGAAGATTGCAAAGAAGTACAGCAAGGTAATCATCGCGCCGGCGCTTTTGCCGAAATGCTGCTCGACCACTTCAGTGATATCGGCTCCTTCGCGCCCGGACAGCACGAAACGAGTCAGCCCACGGTGGGCGTAGAACGTCATGGGAAATGCCAGCAGCGCCAGCGCCATCAGCGGCCAGAACCCACCGATACCTGCGTTGATTGGCAAAAACAGGGTACCCGCACCGATGGCGGTACCGAACAATCCGAGCATCCAGGTGGTGTCATTACGATTCCACGACGCAACGCTCTCGGGAGCTACATCCAGGCGTTCTACGACGCCATTAGCTTGATCATTCATCCGGTCGACTCTCCGTGGCCGGTTTATCAAAAAGGGAAACGCGTCGAAAAAACCGGCAGTTCAGCGCTCCCCTCGAAAACAGCGGGCGAGATTCTCCGGGATTGACGCCAGAAGTCAAAGGCTTGTAGGACAATAGTTTCTTCCACAACAAGCCGGCATTCGAGCGTACGCCTTCTGTACAAAGGGCTGGAGGACGGTCGACCTCTTGTCGAGGAATCAGTATTCAAACAGCTTACGAGCTCAATCCAGCCGCCCACACGGCCGAACATCCGGGAACAGTTCTGCGTTTTTCCTGGAGGGGTTAGCAGCGATACCATGCCGCGCCTATGCAGTGCGCAAAGGATGGTCGTCAGGCCGATGAGCGCACCGGCAGCTGAATGTGATCCCGGCAAAAATCCCTTCAAGGACCAAAAACGATGTTGAGCATCAGCGCCGGGCCGTTCGCCCTTGCGATATCCCACCTGTTGTTGTTGGGCGCCTTGATAGCGGCCACCTGGGTAGAGGCGCGGCTCGTCCGGCATACCCTGTCCAGAAAGACCGCCGTATTCGGACTTTTCATTCTGGGCATCGTCACCGCACGTGTCGCATTCGTTCTGACCTATTTCGCGCAGTACAGCGACACCCCCTGGAAGGCGCTGGACATCCGTGATGGCGGCTTTATGGCCTGGCCTGGGCTTATCTGCGCCCTGCTGGGCGTCTTGATTATCGGCTGGCACCGTGCCGAACAGCGTCGCGCGCTGACGTTCGGAACGGGCATCGGACTGGCGATCTGGGTATCGGGCGGTTTGATCCTGGACCATTATCAAAGGCGAATTGCACTGCCTGATACAACGCTTCGGACGCTGACTGGCGAGCCGGCCAGGGCCTCCGACTACCAGGGTAAACCGGTGGTCATCAACCTTTGGGCCACCTGGTGCCCTCCGTGTCGCCGCGAAATGCAGGTACTGCGCGATATGCAACGGCAACGCAAGGACATTACATTTCTATTCGTCAATCAGGCCGAAAGCGCCGGGGCAGTCAGCGATTATCTGTCTCAACAGCAACTGGTGCTGAGCAACAGTTTTCTGGATCCGCACGGCGAGTTCGCCCGCCAGGTCGGTTCAGCGGCGCTGCCCACCACTCTTTTCTATTCGCCTGACGGACGCCTGATCGGCAGTCATCTGGGCGAATTGTCCAGAGCCAGCCTCACTCATTATCTGGATAAATAGTCAGGTATTCACCTGACTTATTGAGCTGAAGTTCTCATTGCGAGCGAAAGCCTGCTGCATCGTTTCATCTATCCATGTATAAATGCGCTGACACCTTGGCCAATCTCTGGAGACTCAGCGCATGCGTTACGCGCTCGATCATAAGACCCAAACGCACCAACGCATCGTCAAGGAAGCGTCTATGCGCTTTCGTCGCGATGGCATCGGTGCTACGGGCTTACAACCTTTGATGAAGGCACTAGGCTTGACCCACGGCGGTTTCTACGCGCATTTCAAATCCAAGGATGATCTTGTTGAACAGGCATTGAGTCACGCCCTCGACAATGTAAAAGGAATCACCAGCGAGGTTTTCGCCAGACAGGACTCGCTCAGTGAATTCATTGATCTCTACTTATCACTCACCAGTCGTGATGCGTCGGACGGCGGTTGTCCGTTACCGACCATGTGCCTGGAACTGGGCCAGCGCGATCAACCCAGCGCGACGACGGATAAAATCATCCTTCACCTGCTGGAACAGTTCGATCAGTCCCTGACGCCGACCGGTCTGGAATCCAGAAGCCTTCCGGTACTGTCTGCGTTGGTAGGTGGCCTGGTACTGGCCCGTAGTGCGTTTGACGACGAACTGTCACTGCGCATTCTCGACACGACCCGGGACTATCTCAAACAGGAGATAAAAAGGAGCGCCAATTGACGATTGAAAACAAGACTTTCTCGGGAGCAATAACGCCCGTTTGAAAGTTCCCAGACACACAGGCCGATCAACCATCGGCCTGTGTGTTTTCAGTTGCCGGGACCGTCAGTCGATTGCAAGTTTCTCGCGATTCCTCTCCAGAATGGCTTTGCCGATGCCTTTCACTTCGATCAACTCATCGACCGAGGTAAATTCGCCGTTGGCGTCCCGATAGGCAACGATGGCATCGGCCTTGTTCTTGCCGATACCCGCCAGTTCTTTCTGAAGTGTTTGTGCATCAGCGGTATTGAGATTGACCCTGTCGTTACGTTGCTCAAGAGCAGCAGCGGGCGCTGCGTTCTCCATCATGGCTGACTGAGACACCGGAGGCTGAGACGAAGGATCGGCGTTGACCGCGACCGAGGTGCTGGTGAGCAAAGCAAAGATCAAGGCGCTGAAGATACTGGTTCGCATAGATTAAAGCTCCATAGCAGTTCAAGGCAGCATTCCACATGCTGTGCCTGAAACTTAGAGCACTGCTGCGTCCTGGAAAAGAAGTCGAGCGTTGCCGACTATGTCCAGATCAATCAACGTATGTCTGTGGCTGATCAGGCCCCGTAATGACTGATAAGATCAGGTTTCGCCGCTGCGTTCCTGATACATCCAGTCAACGATTTCACCTTCCGGCGCATACCCGTTGACGGTTTCCCGCAGTAATTGACGCACACTGTTGTAGTCGTCACGATCTACCGCATCCAGCAGTTTTGTAAGACGGCCCTTCAGGACATCCCACTGCAGACAATCTTCATTCGCACTCATGATCATCGGGTGTTCGGTGGCGACGACATTGTCCCCGATCAATAGCTCTTCATAGAGTTTTTCGCCAGGACGCAACCCGGTGAACTCGATGGAGATATCGCCTTGCGGGTTTTTCTCGGAACGAATGGACAAGCCGGACAAATGGATCATTTTCTCGGCCAGTTCGACAATCTTGACCGGCTCGCCCATGTCCAGAACAAACACATCTCCGCCATGCCCCATTGAGCCTGCCTGTATGACCAGTTGAGCAGCCTCGGGGATGGTCATGAAGTAGCGGGTGATCTTGGGATGCGTAACCGTCAGCGGCCCGCCCGACTGAATCTGCTTGTGGAACAGCGGAATGACCGAGCCGGACGACCCGAGTACATTGCCGAAACGAACCATCGTGAAGCGCGTCTTGTTGACCTGGTACACGTTAGCCTTGTCACCGAAAATCACGGGGGCCGTCTCGCGACTCAACGCCTGCAATATCAACTCGGCAAGGCGCTTGGTGCTGCCCATCACGTTGGTCGGACGGACCGCCTTGTCGGTGGAAATCAGAACGAAGTTGGAAACCCCTGCCTGCAACGCTGCCTGTGCGGTGTTGAGCGTACCGACGACATTGTTGATGACCCCTTCGGCAATATTGTGCTCGACCATGGGTACATGTTTGTAGGCCGCTGCGTGGTACACCGTGTCGACCTTCCAGGTTTTCATGATCGACAGCAGTTTTGGATGATTGCGTACCGAACCGAGTATGGGCAATAACTTGACCGAAAGAGACTCGCGAGCTGCACGCTGCTCAAGTTCGGAGAGGATGCTGTAGAGGTTGAACTCGCTATGGTCCAGCAACAATAACTGAGTGGGCTGCAGCAGCAGTATCTGCCGGCACAGCTCTGAACCGATCGAGCCTCCTGCGCCGGTCACCAAGACCGTTTTACCCTTGATGCAATGCTCCAGCAGGTTGTCTCGGGCCGGGACGGAATCTCGCCCCAACAGGTCAGCGATATCGACCTCCTGCAGATCGTCGACCTTGACCCTGCCAGCGGCAAGATCCATGAAGCCGGGAACACTTCGTACGTGAAGCGGAAAGCCTTCCAGAAAACCCAGAATTTCCCGACGACGCCCGCGCGATGAAGACGGGATCGCCAAGAGGATTTCCTGGGCACCGGTGGAATCTATCATCCGCTGGATATTTCGTGGCTTGTAGACCTGAAGGCCGGAAATCACCCGATTGGAAATCGATTCGTCATCATCGATGAACGCCACCGGATGCATCAAACGCCCCATTCGCAATGCAGCGACCAGCTGGTTTCCTGCTGCGCCTGCACCGTAGATGGCAACCTTCTGCAAACCGTTGTCACTCTTGGCAAAGGGTACGTGCTGCGCAGCCGCGAACCAGTCACCCAGAAAATACTGGCGCATGGCAAGACGCAAGCCGCCAATCATTACCATGCTTAGCCACCAGTAATTGAAGATGACCGAACGCGGGACCAATTGCTGGTGATTGCTGTATACGTAGACCATGCAGCCGAGAATCAACGACGACATCGTGACCGCCTTGATGATCGCAATCAGGGCGTCGTTGCCAAAATAGCGCATTACCGCGCGGTACATGCCAAAACGAATGAACAACGGAATAGCCGCCAGCGGCGCACTGATGAACAGCCACGTGTGCTTCTCGAGCGGGTTGACCAACTCGTCGATCCCCAGCCGTACGACAAACGACATCCACAGGGCGAGCCAGACAAGAAGAACGTCAGCAGCTACCTGAATTATTCTCTTTTTGCGGCGTGGTAGGGCCAGCAAACTGGCCCGCAACCTGCTCATCAATTCTATAATGCTCCGTTGTGCTACCGGTTTGAACATCACTTAAACCGGCATTTATGAAACAGCTACATGTGTGAGACAACCGGAAAACGGCTTCGTTACGTGATTTCCGCCTCGCCGGCGCGGAACCTGAGCGCCAGAAAAATCAAGGGCACGTAGGTAATTACCGTCCACATCAGCCCTGCACCGCCGCCGAGCGCCACCCACATCGCAACAGGCAACAGCCAGACCAGATTGATCAGCCCCACAGTCAGCGTAACCGGCAAATGGCTGCCGTAATGGCGCGACGCGAACTGATACGCATGGCTGCGATGAGCCTCGTAGAGCCGTTCTCTACGTAACAGACGCCGGACAAGCGTTACGGTAGCATCGACAATAAACACACCCAGCAGAATCAGCCAGGACCAGAATAACTGAGGCGACGCCCAGGAACCCTGAATAGATAGCACGCCGAGTACGATTCCAAGAAATCCGCTGCCCGCATCGCCCATGAATATCTTCGCTGGAGGAACGTTCCAGTAGAGGAAGCCGGCGACAGCCACGGCCAGCAAGAGTGCTTCCCACGACAAGCCGACATAGCCACCCAAGGCATAAATGATGCTCATCCCCATGCACACTGTGACCGCCTCTACACCGGCGATCCCGTCAATACCGTCCATGAAGTTATAGAGATTCAACATCCATACCAGATAGAACGCCGCGAGTACCTGTCCGACCGGACCAGGCGTAAACGTCCAGCCCATGACGTCAATCGGAGCAAGCCCGTCCAGCCAGAACAACGCCCAGGCGGCGGCAACAAAATGCCCCAGCAAGCGCCATCGTGCCGCGATGTGCCCATGATCGTCCATGAAACCGATCACAGCGACCAGGCCACCCGAGCCGACGATTGCGGCAAGAGCCGGGGCAGACAAATGCCCCATCCAAGCCAGGATGACCACCGCCATGACAAACGCGACGACGATGGAAACGCCGCCGCCCCGAGGCGTAGGAATGGAATGCGAACTGCGGGCATTCGGTACGTCGATCAAACTTCTGGCGAGGGCATACTTGCGCAGCAACGCCGTTAGAATCAGAGACAGAAAGGCAATGACGATTACTGACAGCCACTCAATCATGCTTGTCATGTTCCAGATAATATCGAGCAGTATCCTGCATGGCCTTTTCAATACTCACAGGTGGATGCCAGTCCAGCATCCTACAGGTTTTACTGATGTCGACCTGTAGAGAGCTGCATAACCGTTGTGAAAAAGCTTTCTTGCCAAGCAGTGCCGCAACGCCTTTCAGCAGTGGCGCAGGCAGCGGCAGCAACCGGGCCGGTTTGCCGAGGGCCTTGCCTATTTCGCGCAGAAGCCGGGTGGTGGACAGATCGTCCCCGTCGCTGACCAGAAACGTCTGGTCGGCCGCAGCAGGATGATCGACGCAGACCACTACCAGATCGGCCAGATTATCCACCGCCACAAGGCTTCTGCGATTATCGACAGACCCGAGGGGCAAAGGCAGCCTCTTGTCGAGCCAGCGCATCATGCTTCTAAAGTTAGCCTTGACCCCGGGACCATAGACCAGAACCGGGCGAATGATCACCACCTCCATGCCGGTCCGGACGGACAACGCGCGCAGGCCCTCTTCGGCCTTTTGCTTGGAGACGCCGTAAGCATCCAGAGGATGGCAAGGATCGTCCGCCCTGAACGGTTCGCCGGGGCGCGTGAACTCGCCGCAGGCCTTGATCGAGCTGAGGAAAATGAAGCGCCTGACCCCTGCCGCTGCCGCCTGCTCGGCGAGATTCAGCGTCGCAGTGACATTGGCGCGAAAATACTCCTGATCGGGCTCGTCAGCAGTTTCATTGAGAACATGAACCCGGGCGGCACAATGAATAAGCACATCCGCACCGGTCACAAGACTTGCCCATTGGTTATCCGGTGCCAGAGACTGCGCGGTGACGACATTGATACGTTGCGTGCGGGCATAGGCGCCTCTAGCCGCCACCCGGACAGAATAGCCGGTGCGCTCGATCAATCGGCGAACCACAGCACTGCCCACGAAACCTGTCGCACCTGTTATCGCAACCAATGCAACATCACCACTCATGCAAGAATGCCTCTCCAAATAGCGCCAAATATTCCTTATGTGGCGCTATTTGACAATAAAAATATCTTAAATTGATTTTATAACTTTCCCGCTGCCTTAAAAAGACGGTGCAGCGATGAAACCTGACCGAGAGGTATAACTACCGAACTAACAGACTCTCCGACATACCGTCGTCTGCCCGGAGTGACACACGCTTATCTGGCTCCGGTGCAGACAGTGGATTTTATTACCCGCCCAGCCGGTAACTAGCGTGCCCGGCACACTGTCAGGGTATAAGCAGTTCCAGGGCTCTTTTTTCCAGCGCATATTTGCGATTCAGAATATTCCCCAGCGCCCTTTTCGCAGCGGCCTCGCCGTGTACCAGCCGGATCTGCGCTGGCCATTGGTTCATACCTGTGACGAACTCCACCAGCTCGGCCTGATCCGCATGCGCAGAATAGCCTTTGGCGGTATGGATGCCGGCACGAATATAAAAGCGCTCGCGATCCAGCTCGACATAGCCACCCAGCGGACCATGTAACTGAATGGCCGCACCTGGCGTTCCCTTGGCCTGATAACCGACAAACACCACGTTATGACGAGTGTCGCCCAGCATGGCTTTCAGGTAATTGACAATTCTGCCTCCCGCACACATGCCATTGCCGGCAATAACAATGGCCGGACGCGCAGTGCTGGACAGGTAATTGACCGTGCGCAGGTGTTGCTCATGCGTATCGATGGTAATCAGCTGCTGAAAGCCCAACGGCTTTCTGCCGACGTCCAGCTTCAACCGGGCATGTTCGTCCCAATAGTCTTCGAATGACTGATAGACCTTTGTGAAACGGCTGGCCAACGGAGAATCGAGGATGATCGGCAATCTTGACCAATCAGCAGTCGGCACTTCTTCTCCACCCACATGCCCGCGAGGTTCAGCCGAATGATTCGACAGCATTTTACGCTGCAGAATATCTTCCAGCTCATAGAGCAATTCCTGAGTACGACCGATGCTGAAAGCCGGTATCAGAACAGTGCCGTTATCTTCTAGCGCCTTGTCTATGATCCGCTCGAGCGCTTGCTGGCGAATGCTGCGATCCTGATGAAGACGATCGCCATAGGTGCTTTCAAGAATCAGCACATCTGCACGCCCGGGAGACTTCGGGGCAGGCAGAAAGGGGGTATGGCTTGCGCCAAGATCACCGGAAAAGACCACACTGACCGAACGCTCTTGTGCAGGGTATTGCAGATCGCACTCTATGTAGGCCGACCCCAGTATGTGTCCGGCACGCTGCAACCGAACCCGGCAGCGCAGCGACTCATGGTCCACCAGGCTGAACCAGTTATCGAATGGCAGGGCGATGATTCGCTTGTTGATGACTTCCAGGTAGCGCTCGACCTGCCCGGGGTCGTGTGCAAAATCGATCTTCAAGAGGTCCTCCATAACCAGTGGCAACAGATGAGCGCTGGGCTCGCTGCACAATATGGGCCCCTTGTAACCGGATGCCAGCAACTCGGGAATACGCCCGACATGATCATTGTGGACATGGGTAATCAGTAGCGCCCTGATGCTCACTGGGTCTAACCCGAACGAGACAGGCCCTGCACGCTCGCCGCGTTCCTGCACCGACCCACAGTCGATCAACAGACTACTTGATGCGTCCATGCTCAGCTGATGGCAAGAGCCCGTCACCGTATCGACAGCACCGTGATGAATGATTTCCGGATAAGACATGCAGTTACCTTTTCTTGCCAGCCTGTACTTGATGTTTGCAACATCCGGCTTCGGATCTGGACAGTAGTTTGGGCGCATTCTGCACGTGAACGGCTTATTTTCAAGACTTGACATAAGGCCTTCAGAACAACAACAAAAAATGCTGTCAGTGAAGACTACTCGCCAGCCCTTTAGAATGGGAGATCAAATTAAAAAAGAGAATATTCCTACATAGAGAAGTAACTATCCCCTATAAAGCAGAGGACTAAACTGACTCAACTATAAGGCCTGTATTTTGATAAAAACGGAAACATGCATGGAGTGCAGGCTGACTGCAAAACAATGCATGCAACCTCATTGAGTACGAGGGCGTGAAGAATGCGCACTATCACGCCGCCAGGAATGCCTCCGGCGACACTTGATCTGCGCTGCTCAGACGGAGCGAGGGGAAGGCGTACGTTTTTTACGGAAGCTGGCTATCCACGTCAGCACCGGACCGATAACCATGCCCAGAAGCAAAGCAAGGACTACGGGTAATGCCAAAGGAAGCTGAGGCGCTGACCAGCCAAAAAAGGTCACCGCAACGGATTGCCGGTTTTCGAGCACGAATACAGTTGTTGCCAAAACAGCAAGCAATAGGGCGACGATCAAAATGACTCGTTTGAAAATACGCATCTGGTGATCCTGTGGTGGATGGCTTTAAAAGCCCTCTTCTTCATCCTCATTGACCCGATCTCGCAGCTCCTTGCCCGGCTTGAAATGTGGGACAAACTTGCCGTCGAGGCTGACCGATTGACCGGTCTTCGGATTGCGCCCTACTCGCGGTGCACGATAATGCAGCGAAAAGCTGCCAAAACCCCGAATTTCGATTCGGTCACCGGTCGCCAGGCACTGGGACATTTGTTCAAGCATGGTCTTGATGGCCAGCTCGACATCCTTGGATGAGAGCAGCCCTTGATGGGTGACAATTCGTTCGATCAACTCCGACTTCGTCATATTTTTCCCTTCTTTTTCAAGCAGCTAGATCAGCGCTTGGAAGGTTTTAGCATGACCGGATGATTTTGAACAGCCCATCTATTGACTTATGTTCAACCCTGTCTACAGGGCATGAGCAGATTACACCCGCATTACAGCCGAACCCTCTTGGAACAGAGCTGGAGCAATCAAAGAAAACAGGACGGTCTTGAGAGGCTACTGAGGGCATTTAGCGGGCTATGCTGTGCCTACCGCCGACATTCGTAATGTACGGGTCTGTGAGGCTTGAGCAACGGAAATAAAAAAGGACGACCGAAGTCGTCCTTTTTTGTGGAGAAGCAGAACTTAGTTCTGTTTTTCCATTTGCGCGCGCAGCAGGTCACCAATGGTGGTAGGACCAGTGCTTTCAGCGACTTCAGGCTTGCTACGCAGGCTCTGAATGGCTTCTTTCTCGTCTTCAACGTCTTTCGACTTGATGGACAAGCTGATTACGCGGCTCTTGCGGTCAACGCTGATGATCTTCGCTTCGATCTCTTCGCCTTCTTTCAGAACGTTGCGCGCGTCTTCAACGCGGTCACGGCTGATTTCGGAAGCTTTCAGAGTCGCTTCGATGTCGTCGGCCAAGGTGATGATAGCGCCTTTGGCATCAACTTCTTTAACGGTACCGCGAACGATAGCGCCTTTGTCATTGACAGTGACGTACTCGGAGAACGGATCGCTTTCCAGTTGCTTGATACCCAGCGAGATACGCTCACGCTCAGGATCAACAGACAGGATCACGGTGTCGAGCTCGTCGCCCTTCTTGAAGCGACGTACGGCTTCTTCGCCCACTTCGTTCCAGGAGATGTCGGACAGGTGAACCAGACCGTCGATGCCGCCGTCCAGACCAATGAAGATACCGAAATCGGTGATCGACTTGATGGTGCCGGAGATTTTATCGCCCTTATTGAACTGGCCAGAGAAATCTTCCCACGGGTTGGATTTGCACTGTTTGATGCCGAGGGAGATACGACGACGCTCTTCGTCGATGTCCAGAACCATGACTTCCACTTCGTCGCCAACCTGAACGACTTTCGAAGGGTGGATGTTCTTGTTGGTCCAGTCCATTTCGGAAACGTGTACCAGGCCTTCCACGCCTTCTTCCAGTTCTGCGAAGCAGCCGTAGTCGGTCAGGTTGGTGACACGCGCGGTAACGCGAGTGCTTTCCGGGTAGCGAGCCTTGATAGCAACCCATGGGTCTTCACCCAGTTGCTTCAGACCCAGGGAAACACGATTGCGCTCGCGATCGTATTTCAGGACCTTTACATCGATCTCGTCGCCAACGTTGACGATTTCCGATGGATGCTTGATACGCTTCCAGGCCATGTCGGTGATGTGCAGCAGGCCATCGACGCCACCCAGATCGACGAATGCGCCGTAATCGGTGAGGTTCTTGACGATACCTTTGACTTGCTGACCTTCCTGCAGGGACTCGAGCAGAGCTTCGCGCTCGGCACTGTTCTCGGCTTCCAGGACACTGCGACGGGAAACGACAACGTTGTTGCGCTTCTGGTCCAGCTTGATGACCTTGAACTCGAGCTCTTTGCCTTCCAGGTGAGTCGTGTCGCGCACAGGGCGGACGTCAACCAGAGAACCAGGCAGGAACGCACGGATGCCGTTAACGTCGACAGTGAAGCCGCCTTTAACCTTACCGTTGATAACGCCCTTGACCACTTCTTCAGCCGCGAAAGCCGCTTCCAGAACGATCCAGCACTCGGCACGCTTGGCTTTTTCGCGGGACAGCTTGGTTTCGCCAAAGCCATCTTCGACCGCGTCCAGCGCAACGTGAACTTCATCACCGATCTTGATGGTCAGCTCGCCAGCGTCGTTGTGGAACTGTTCCAGCGGGATGAGGCCTTCAGATTTCAGACCGGCGTGAACCGTAACCCAACCTGCCTGGTAATCGATATCCACGATGATAGCGGTGATGATCGAACCGGCCTGAAGGTTGAGGGTCTTTAGGCTTTCTTCAAAAAGTTCTGCAAAGCTTTCGCTCATTTTAATTCCTGTTGATCAAGGGCGAAGGATACGCCCATCTGCCACGCTCCAGACAACGTGGGTTTCGTTCAAGTAAAAGAAAGCCTGCGGGACTATGACTGGTCTCCCGCATGCTTCTTCGTCACCCGGCAATACCGCGAAGCGCGATTTCGCTCAGAATGCGTTCCAGCACCTGTTCGATGGACAATTCGGTGGAATCCAGCTGTATGGCGTCGTGCGCCGGCTTCAACGGTGCTACCGCTCGCTGGGTGTCACGCTCGTCGCGTGCACATATCTCATCTAGCAGACTCGACAGACTAACATCATCGCCCTTGGCCTTCAACTGCAAGTAACGCCGACGTGCACGCTCCTCGGCACTGGCCGTGAGGAATATCTTCAGCGGGGCATCCGGAAACACCACGGTGCCCATGTCGCGCCCATCCGCGACCAGGCCTGGCTCTTCCTGAAAAGCACGCTGGCGCAACAACAGGGCGTCGCGCACCGCCGGTAGCGAGGCGACCTGCGAAGCGCCGCTGCCTATCTGCTCGTTGCGAATGGCGTGGGTAACATCTTCGCCTTCAAGAATGATGCGCTGCCCCTGCCCTGCCGCAGTCGCTTCGAACTGGACATCCAGATGAGCGGCCAGAAGCTTGAGCGCCTCTTCATTGGTCAGGTCGACGCCATGATTGCGTGCGGCAAAGGCCAGCAGGCGATACAGCGCACCGGAATCAAGCAGGCACCAGCCCAGTTTTCTGGCCAGCAAGCCAGCTACAGTGCCCTTTCCGGAACCGCTGGGTCCGTCGATGGTGATAACGGGAGCTTTGATTTTCACTTTTTGTCCTCTTGCGCTACACGCATGCCGACTTGAGCGCACAGCGCCAGAAAATGGGGAAACAATGCGGCGGCATCCGCGCACGCTTGAATACGGATGGGCGCCGAAGCCCTCAACGATGCAACCTTGAACGCCATGACGATACGCTGATCGCCGCGCGCATCAACCTCGCCGCCATCCGGCACACCGCCTTCGATAATGATGCCATCCAGCACAGGCTCGGCCTCGATACCCAGAGCCAGCAAACCATCGGCCATCAGCCTGACGCATTCCGCTTCATCGGCTTGTAACGCCTGTGCGCCGCGCAGAATGGTACGCCCTTCTGCACATGCTGCGGCAACAAGGAGCACCGGAAACGTGCTGATCGCCAGCGACACCAGCGCATCCGGGATATCGGCGCCTTTGAGCTGCGCCGAGCGGACATGCAGGTCGGCGACCGGCCCGCTCGCCGTGTTGCGGGCATTCTGCAGCACAATGTCCCCGCCCATCAGGCGCAGGATGTCGATTGCCCCCTCACACAGGGCGTTGACGGGAACGTCCTCAAGCAGCAAGTCACACCCTTCGCTGATCGACGTGGCGACCATGAACAGCACTGCAGAGGTAACATCCACCGGCCCTTTGATACGGTGACTGACGCCATCCGCCGACACACTGCGAATGTCGCGATGGTCGCCGGGCACTGTATCGACACGGGCACGACTGGCCAGGATCCTGCCAAAGTGCTCCCTGGCTGCACGAGCGCGAGTGAATACATCCTTCAACTGCGCGCCATCGCCGGCATCCACTGCGTCGCGCAGGGCGTCGAGATCGGTGCGAAAGCTGTCCAGCGTGCGCAGTACCGCTTCACGATTGGCCATGAAGATGTCATGCCACATGGTCGGGTCGCTGCCTGCGATCCGAGTGAAGTCACGAAAACCGCCAGCGGCATACCTGAATATGTCCAGGTTTTCATTACGCTTGGCCAGCGAGTCGACCAGACCAAATGCCAGTAAATGCGGCAGATGGCTGGTCGCAGCCAACACTTCGTCGTGACGCTCGACCTGCATGTGCTCGACATCGGCACCCAGCGCGGACCACAACCGGTCGACGATGGTCACCGCGTGAGGATCGGTTTCAGCCAGCGGGGTCAAAATTACCTTGTGACGCCGAAACAGCGCTGCGTTGGACGCCTCGACGCCGCTCTGTTCGGACCCGGCAATCGGGTGGCCCGGCACGAAACGCGGCGGCACGTGGCCGAATGCCTGGCGCGCAGCCCTGACCACATTGCCCTTGGCGCTGCCGACATCGGTCAGGATTGCGTTACCCAGATCCATCGGTGCCAGCAGCGCAAGCAGCTTTTCCATCGCCAGGATGGGAACCGCCATCTGGATCACGTCGGCGCCATGACAGGCGGCGGCAAGATCGGACTCACAACGGTCCACAACACCCAGCTCAACCGCCAACTGTCGCGATTGCGGATCAAGATCGACACCGACCACCTCGCGACACAGGCCGCTTTCACGCACACCCTTGGCAAAAGAGCCGCCGATCAACCCCAGACCGACTACGACCAGGCGACCGATCACAGGCCGTACGGACTGTTCTGAAATCACATCAACCACGCGAACATACCTGACAGCCCGACAAGGTGAAAAACAAACGGATCATGGACCACGCCCTCAGAGAACCGCTTTCGGGTAGGAGCCCAACACCTTCAAGGCAACCGCTTCGCTGCTGATCTTTTCCAGCACGGCCTTGACCAGCGGGTCCTGATGGTGCCCGACGAAGTCAATGAAGAACACATAGGTCCACTTGCCACTGCGCGAAGGCCGGGTTTCGATTCGCGTCAGGTCAAGGCCGTTTTCGTGAAAGGGCACCAGCAGCTCATGCAGAGCGCCCGGTTTGTTGCTCATCGAAACAATGATCGAGGTCTTGTCATCACCGGTCGGCGGGACTTCCTGATTACCGATGATGAGAAAGCGTGTGGAGTTGTCGGGACGATCTTCGATCTTTTCCGCCAGACGGGTCAGGCCGTACAGACCTGCCGCCATATCGCCAGCGATAGCCGCCGAGTTCCACTCCCCCTTGACCCGTTTGGCGGCTTCGGCGTTGCTGGCTACCGCCACTCGTTCGACATTCGGGTAATGGGCATCCAGCCATTTACGGCACTGGGCCAGTGACTGGGCATGGGAATAGATACGCGTGATACTTTCGGTCTTGGTGCTTTCGCCCACCAGCAGATGGTGGTGAATGCGCAGTTCGACTTCGCCGCAGATCACCATGTCGTGTTCAAGAAAGCTGTCGAGGGTGTGATTGACCGCGCCTTCGGTGGAGTTTTCCACCGGAACCACGCCGAAATTCACGGCACCGGCGACCACTTCGCGAAACACTTCGTCAATTGCAGCCATCGGCAGACTGATCACTGCGTGCCCGAAATGCTTCATCGCGGCGGCCTGGGTGAACGTCCCCTCAGGGCCAAGATAGGCGACCTTGAGCGGCTGCTCCAGCGCGAGACAGGAAGACATGATTTCGCGGAACAGACGCGCCATTTCTTCGTTGCTCAACGGTCCGCGATTGCGGTCCATGACTCGCCTGAGCACAGCAGCTTCCCGCTCTGGGCGATAGAACACAGGCGCTTCGCCTTCTGCCAGTGAGGACATCTTCACCCTGGCCACTTCCTGGGCACAGCGAGCTCGCTCACTGATCAGTTCCAGGACCTTCTCATCGAGGCTGTCGATACGGACGCGAAGCGCCTTGAGTTCTTGCTCGGACATCAGCCGTGCTCCTTCTCGAAGTCTTTCATGTAGGCCACCAGCGCGTTGACCGCGTTGATATCGACCGCGTTGTAGATGGACGCGCGCATACCGCCCACCGAGCGATGGCCTTTGAGGTTGAGCAGCCCATTTGCATCGGCACCGGCCAGGAACGGCTTGTCGAGGCGATCATCCGCCAGACGGAACGGCACGTTCATCCACGAGCGATCAGGCTTGTTGATCGGGTTGCTGTACAGCTCGCTGGCGTCGATAAAGTCATACAGCGTGCGCTGCTTGATATCGTTAAGCTTGCCGATCGCCTCGACACCGCCCTGCTCCTTGAGCCATTCGAAGACCAGCCCGGACAGGTACCAGGCCAGGGTCGGCGGCGTGTTGTACATCGAGCCATTGTCGGCCGCGACCTTGTAGTCGAGCATGGTCGGGCACAGCGAGCGCGCGCGACCCAGCAGGTCTTCGCGAATGATCACCACCACGATGCCGCTGGGGCCGATGTTCTTCTGGGCACCGGCGTAGATCATGCCGAAACGCGAGATATCCACTGGACGCGAGAGGATGTCCGACGACATGTCGGCAACCAGCGGCACGTCGCCGGCGTCCGGAATCCAGTTGAACTCCAGGCCGCCAATGGTTTCGTTTGGCGCGTAGTGGACGTAAGCCGCGTCCTTGGACAGCTTCCACTCGTTCTGGCCGGGAATGGCAAAGTAATCGTAGGCCTTGGCGCTGGCCGCGACGTTGATTGCGCCGTAACGCGACGCCTCGTCGATAGCCTTCTGCGACCAGATCCCGGTATCGATGTAATCGGCCTTGCCGTTTTCCGGCAGCAGGTTCAGTGCAATCTGAGCAAACTGCTGGCTCGCGCCCCCTTGCAGGAACAGCACTTTGTAATTCGAGGGGATGGACAGCAGATCGCGCAGATCCTGCTCGGCCTTGGTGGCAATGGAGACGAACTCATCACTGCGGTGGCTCATTTCCATGACGGAAAGGCCTTTGCCGTGCCAGTCGAGGAGTTCCGCCTGGGCACGCAGCAGAACAGCTTCAGGAAGCGCAGCAGGACCTGCGCAGAAGTTAAAGGCTCGCTTGCTCATATCCACTCTCGTCAAATACGTTGGGTCTGTACGCGCTTGTTTCGGGTTGCTTGCCACGAGCAGACAGCCGCCGCAGCGACCGATAGCTCCTTGCGGGAATTCTGATCCGGCTGCAGGGCTGGCCGAATGCCGCAAGGGCTGGACTTGCCTGGAATGCAGATGCATGCACAGACGAGCCAGCCCTTACCTGATTTACGTTATCGCTCAGTTCTGTGGTTCGTCTTCGTCTGACGCAGCATCCGCCTGCAGGTCTTCACCTGCATCGTCCACTTCGGTGACATCGACGATGACGCCATCAACGATCTCCTCACCCTCGAGCTCTTCGCCTTCGACTTCCGACGGCTCCTGAACGCGCTCGAGGCCAACCAGCTTCTCGTCGCTGGCCAGCTTGATCAGGGTGACGCCCTGAGTGTTACGCCCAAGACTGGAGACCTCGCCGACGCGGGTACGAACCAGCGTGCCCTGGTCGGAAATCAGCATGATTTCCTCGCCATCGAGCACCTGAACCGCGCCGACCAGACGACCGTTACGCTCGTTGCTGACCATGGCGATGACGCCCTGGCCACCGCGCTTGTACTCGGGGAACTCGGAAATGGCCGTACGCTTGCCGTAGCCGCGTTCGGAAGCGGTCAGGATCTGACTGCCCTCTTCCGGGATCAGCATCGAAATCAGCTTCTGCCCTTCTGGCAGACGCATGCCGCGAACACCGCGAGCGGTACGACCCATAGCGCGTACGTCGGATTCCTTGAAGCGTGTCACCTTGCCACCGTCGGAGAACAGCATGATCTCCTGCTCGCCATCGGTAATGGCCGCAGAGATCAGGATGTCACCTTCGTCCAGCTCGAGGGCGATGAGGCCCGAGCTGCGCTGACGGCTGAATGCAACCAGCGGGGTCTTCTTGACAGTACCGTTGGCGGTGGACATGAAGATGAACGGAGCTTTCTTCTTGTCGGCGGCCTTGATACGGGCCTTGCGCTCTTCTTCGGTCTCGCTGCTGTTTTCCGCGTCGTCCAGCTCGCCTTCCAGAGCCTCGCCTTCTTCATCGGCACGCTTGCGCATGGCTTCGAGGTCGACCGGCAGCATGGTGGTGATGTATTCGCCGTCGCTCAACGGCAACAGGTTGACCAACGGACGACCACGGGCAGCGCGGGACGCTTCCGGAATCTCGTAGGTCTTGAGCCAGTAGACCTTGCCCTTGCTGGAGAACATCAGCTGCGTGGTGTGGCTGTTGGCGACCAGCAGGTGAGCGATGTAGTCCTCATCCTTGATGCCGGTGGCCGACTTGCCCTTGCCGCCACGGCGCTGAGCCTGATAGACCGCCAGTGGCTGAGTCTTGGCATAACCGCCATGAGAGATGGTGACCACACGCTCTTCCTCGGTGATCAGGTCACCCAGGGTCAGGTCCAGACGTGCATCGAGAATTTCGGTACGACGGGCATCGCCGTATTCGGAGCGGATCAGTTCCAGCTCTTCGCGGATCACTTCCATCAGCCGCGTTGCGCTGTTCAGGATGCGGATCAGCTCGCCGATCTGATTGAGAATTTCCTGGTACTCGCCCAGCAGTTTCTCGTGCTCCAGACCGGTCAGGCGATGCAGACGCAGTTCCAGAATGGCCTGAGCCTGTTCCGGCGACAGGAAATACTTGCCTTCACGCAGACCGTATTGCGGATCGAGGTTCTCGGGGCGGCATGAATCGGCACCGGCCCGCTCGACCATTTCGACCACTGCGCTCGACTCCCAAGGCGTCTTGATCAACGCTTCCTTGGCTTCGGCAGGTGTCGGAGAGGCTTTGATGAGGGCGATGACCGGATCGATGTTGGACAACGCAACGGCCTGACCTTCAAGGATATGGCCACGCTCGCGTGCCTTGCGCAGCTCGAACACGGTACGACGGGTAACCACTTCACGACGGTGACGAACGAAGGCTTCCAGCAGGTCCTTGAGGTTCAGGATGCGTGGACGACCGTCAATCAGGGCAACGATGTTGATACCAAAAACGCTTTGCAGCTGGGTCTGGGCGTAAAGGTTGTTGAGAACAACCTCGGGCACTTCGCCACGTCGCAGCTCGATGACCACACGCATACCGTCCTTGTCGGACTCGTCGCGCAGCTCGGTGATGCCTTCGAGTTTCTTTTCCTTGACCAGCTCGGCGATTTTCTCGATCAGACGCGCCTTGTTAAGCTGGTAAGGCAGTTCGGTGATGACGATCTGCTGGCGACCACCGACCTTGTCGATGTCTTCGACGATGGAGCGGGCACGCATGTAAATGCGCCCACGCCCCGTGCGATAGGCTTCTATGATGCCCGCGCGACCGTTGATGATCGCCGCAGTCGGGAAATCCGGGCCCGGGATGTATTGCATCAGTTCGTCGACCGTCAACTCGGGGTTGTCGATCAGCGCCAGGCAGCCGTCAATGACTTCACCGAGGTTGTGCGGCGGAATGTTGGTCGCCATGCCCACGGCAATACCGCTGGAACCGTTGACCAGCAGATTGGGAATACGGGTCGGCATGACCGCAGGGATCATCTCGGTGCCGTCATAGTTCGGCACCCAGTCCACGGTTTCCTTGTGCAGGTCGGCCAGCAGCTCGTGAGCCAGCTTGGTCATGCGCACTTCGGTGTATCGCATGGCCGCAGCGTTGTCACCGTCGACGGAACCGAAGTTACCCTGGCCGTCTACCAGCAGGTAACGCAGCGAGAATGGCTGAGCCATACGAACAATGGTGTCGTAAACAGCCGTATCGCCGTGCGGGTGATACTTACCGATCACGTCACCAACCACACGGGCGGATTTCTTGTACGGCTTGTTCCAGTCGTTACCCAGCTCGCTCATTGCGAACAACACGCGCCGGTGCACGGGCTTCAAGCCATCGCGTGCATCGGGCAGTGCCCGACCGACGATTACGCTCATCGCGTAGTCGAGGTAGGACTGCTTCAGCTCGTCTTCGATATTGACCGGGAGGATTTCTTTGGCCAGTTCGCCCATGAGAAGCCTGATTCCTTTTTCTGGTGAAACCTCGCAAACCCATTCGGGGTATACGAAGCTCGCCGCTGCCAGCATTTGCAGGCAGCGACTTACGACAAATCAACGAGTTATGCCATGAATCTATGCAGTGTGGGCGGCTACAACCAGTGCCCCCGATAACCGCCGGATATTACCACAATCGCCGAGGCGCTCACATCCTTTGCAGGCGCTGAAAACGAGCCATCTACGCACAGGACGCCTGAGAGACGCTTACAGGCCCGCCCAGCCGCATTGCACAGCGGCGTCAGGCAGGCCGTGCAGCATCAGTGAAGGTGCTTGCGGCTCATCAATTGAGCCATGCGGGCGGTATCAGGACGCTCGACGATGCCCTTTTCGGTCACGATGGCATCGATCAGGTCCGCCGGTGTTACATCGAACACCGGATTGAAGGCCTCGACCTCGGCACCGACCCGCTGACCGCCCACTTCGAGCAGTTCGCGACCGTCGCGCTCTTCAATGATGATGTCATCGCCGCTGGCCATCTCCATGTCGATGGTCGAACTCGGTGCCACCACCATGAAGCGCACGCCATGATGCATGGCGGCCACGGCAAGCTGATACGTGCCGATCTTGTTCGCCACATCGCCATTTGCGGTGATGCGGTCAGCCCCGACGATGACCCAGGTGATGCCTTTGGTACGCATGAGATGCGCGGCGGCAGAGTCTGCGTTCAAGGTCACCGGGATGCCTTCATTGGCCAGCTCCCATGCGGTGAGCCGCGACCCTTGCAGCCAGGGCCGCGTTTCATCGGCGTAGACCCGCTCGATCATGCCTTCCAGATGCGCGGCACGAATCACGCCCAGCGCAGTGCCGAAGCCGCCGGTGGCCAGCGCTCCGGTATTGCAGTGAGTGAGCACCGTCTGCAGGTTGCCTTGATGCCTGCGGATCAGGTCGGCCCCCAGTTGCGCCATGGTCAGATTGGCCTCGCGATCACTCAGGTGAATCGCCACGGCTTCAGCCTCGAGGGCTGCAAGCGGATCGTCGCCGTCCTTCACGCGCATCAGACGATCACGCATCCGGTTCAGCGCCCAGAACAGGTTCACGGCTGTCGGCCGCGAATCGGCGAGCAATTGCAGATCCTCTTCCAGTGCCGGATACCAGTCTGCACCTTCGGCAATCCGCGCACGCGCACCCAGCACCGCACCATAGGCGGCGCTGATACCGATAGCCGGTGCGCCGCGCACCACCATCGTGCGAATCGCTTCGGCGACTCCCTCGGCAGTGGTATAGCGGTGCCAGACTTCCTCGAACGGCAGTACCCGCTGGTCCAGCAGGTACAGAGCGTCGTCTCGCCAATCGATGGCCTTAACCTTCTCCGCAGCCAACAGTCGATCGCGCATCGCCAACTCCATCTTGAACATCGGAAACCCAGCATCAAAAGCCGCTGATTATAGCGAGCCGCCTGCGAAGACGCTCGGGTATACTTCGCCATCAACGTAATAAACGATGGAAACCTTCTCATGCCGAACGCCACAGCACCGCTCGACCTTTTGCTCCTGCCCGCCTGGCTGGTGCCGGTCGAGCCCGCAGGCGTCGTGCTCCAGGACCACGGCATCGGTATCCGCGACGGCTGTATTGTCTATATAGGCCCACGGGCCGAAGCTCTCCGACAAAACGCCGCGCAGGTGCAGGAGTTGCCCGGCATGCTGCTCAGCCCCGGCCTGATCAACGCTCACGGCCATGCGGCGATGACGCTGTTTCGCGGGCTGGCCGACGACCTGCCACTGATGACCTGGCTGCAGGACCACATCTGGCCCGCCGAAGGCAAGTGGGTCAATGAAGACTTCGTACGCGACGGCACCGATCTGGCCATCGCCGAGCAGCTCAAAGGCGGCATCACCTGCTTTTCGGACATGTATTTCTATCCGAAGGTGGCTGCCGAGCGCGTCCACGCCAGCGGCATGCGCGCACAGATCACCGTGCCGGTACTGGACTTTCCGATTCCAGGTGCTCACACCACCGATGAAGCACTGCACAACGGCATCGAGCTGTTCAACGATCTTGCTCATCATCCACGCATCAAGATCGCCTTCGGCCCGCACGCACCCTACACCGTAGGTGATGAGAACCTCGAAAAGGTCCGGGTGATCGCCGACGAACTGGACGCCATGATTCAGATGCACGTCCACGAGACCGCATTTGAAGTCGAACAGGCTGTCGAACAGCGTCAGGAGCGCCCTCTTGCCCGACTGAACCGCCTGGGCATGCTGGGTCCGCGCTTTCAGGCTGTACATATGACGCAGATTAGCGATGACGACCTGACCCTGCTGGTGGAAAGCAATACCAGCGTGATTCATTGCCCTGAATCCAACCTCAAGCTGGCCAGCGGCTTCTGCCCGGTCGAACGATTGTGGCAGGCCGGTGTGAACGTTGCAGTGGGTACCGACGGCGCGGCCAGCAATAACGACCTGGACCTGCTTGGAGAAACCCGCACCGCTGCGTTGCTGGCCAAGGCTGTCGCCGGCTCTGCCACGGCGCTGGATGCGCACCGCGCGCTGCGCATGGCAACCCTCAATGGTGCCCGTGCACTGGGCATTCAGGCCGAGACTGGCTCGCTGGAGATCGGCAAGGCTGCGGACATGGTCGCTTTCGACCTGTCGGGTCTGGCCCAGCAACCGATTTATGACCCGGTATCGCAGCTTATATATGCCACTGGCCGCGATTGCGTAAGCCATGTCTGGGTGGCCGGCAAGCAATTGCTCGACGCTCGCCAGCTGACCCGCATGGACGAACACGCTTTGCGAGACACCGCGATCGCGTGGGGCCAGCGTATTTCCGGTAAAGCCGAATAATTCGATTCGGACCGAACACATGCCGGTCAGGCTTATCTATAAGCCTGACTGATGAAAAGAATTTTGAGTTCAAGAGGGACACCCATGAGCAACGTCGACCGCGCAGAAATCGCCAAATTCGAGGCCCTGGCCCATCGCTGGTGGGACCGCGAAAGCGAATTCAAGCCGCTGCATGACATCAATCCGCTGCGCGTCAACTGGATTGACGAGCGCGTTGGTCTGGCAGGCAAAAAAGTGCTGGACGTCGGTTGCGGCGGCGGCATTCTCAGCGAAGCGATGGCCCTGCGCGGCGCAACGGTGACCGGTATAGACATGGGCGAAGCGCCACTGGCAGTGGCGCAACTGCATCAGCTCGAATCAGGCGTCAGCGTCGAATATCGGCAGATTACCGCCGAGGACATGGCCGAAGAAATGCCCGAGCAGTTCGATGTCGTGACATGCCTGGAAATGCTTGAGCACGTACCGGATCCGTCTTCGGTAATCCGCGCCTGCTACCGCATGGTCAAGCCCGGTGGCCAGGTGTTTTTCTCGACCATCAACCGCAACCCGAAAGCTTATCTGTTCGCCGTGGTCGGTGCCGAATACATCCTCAACCTGCTGCCGCGCGGGACCCACGACTTCAAGAAATTCATCCGTCCCTCCGAACTGGGTGCGTGGAGCCGTGACGCAGGCTTGCAGGTAAAGGACATCATCGGCCTGACCTACAACCCGCTGACCAAGCATTACAAGCTGGCTTCCGACGTCGACGTCAACTACATGATCCAGACCCTGCGAGAGGCGTGATACATGCGTTTGAGAGCAGTTTTATTCGACATGGACGGTACCCTGCTCGACACCGCCCCGGACTTCATCGCCATTGCTCAGGCGATGCTGGCCGACCGCGGTCTCCCGCCCGTACCGGACAAACTGATACGCGACGAAATTTCAGGGGGTGCCAGGGCGATGGTGGCAGCCACGTTCTCGCTGTCGCCTGAGGCACCGCAATTCGAAGCGTTACGCCTGGAGTTTCTGGAGCGCTATCAGCGTGACTGTGCCGTCCACAGCAGGCTGTTCGACGGCATGGGCGAGTTGCTGGCCGACATCGAGAAGGCTGGCCTGATCTGGGGCGTGGTGACCAACAAGCCAGTGCGATTCGCTCAGCCGATCATGGAACAGCTCGGACTGGCCGAACGTTCGGCTGTACTGATCTGTCCGGACCACGTCACCCACAGCAAGCCCCACCCCGAGCCAATGATTCTGGCTTGCAGGATGCTCGACCTCGACCCGGCCAGCGTCCTGTTCGTGGGCGACGATCTGCGCGACATCGAGTCCGGGCGGGATGCAGGCACCAGGACCGCAGCCGTGCGTTACGGTTACATTCACCCTGACGACAACCCCGCCCACTGGGGTGCCGACGTGGTGGTCGACCATCCGCTGGAACTGCGCAAGGTGCTGGATAATGCACTGTGCAGCTGTTAAACGAGGTTCTACATGTTTGATTACTCTGCGCCCCCGGAACTGCTAAAGGGCCGGATCATTCTGGTCACTGGCGCTGCGCGCGGCATCGGCGCGGCAGCCGCAAAGACCTACGCAGCCCACGGCGCGACCGTTTTGCTGCTGGGCAGGACAGAAGCCAGCCTCGCGCCGATTCACGATGAAATCAGGATGGCGGGACTGCCGCAACCAATGGTCATACCGTTCGATCTGGAAAGCGCCGAGCCGGAGCAATACCACGCGCTGGCGGCCATGATCGAAAGCACATTCGACCACCTTGACGGCCTGCTGCACAACGCCTCGATCATCGGCCCGCGTACGCCGCTGGAAAACCTGTCCGGTGCGGACTTCATGCAGGTCATGCACATCAACGTCAACGCGACCTTCATGCTCACCCAGGCGCTGCTGCCGCTGCTTCAGCGCTCGACAGATGCATCGGTGGCCTTCACTTCCAGCAGCGTCGGACGCAAAGGCCGCGCGCAATGGGGTGCGTACGGGGTGTCGAAATTTGCTACCGAAGGCCTGATGCAAACCCTGGCCGACGAGCTTGAAGGTGTTGCCAATGTACGGGCCAACAGCATCAATCCAGGCGCTACCCGCACCAGCATGCGTGCGCAGGCCTACCCTGACGAAAACCCGCAGAACAACCCGGCTCCCGAAGACATCATGCCGGTTTATCTGTACCTGATGGGGCCGGACAGCAAAGGCATCAATGGGCAGGCGCTGAATGCCCGCTAACCGAAAATGACAGGCGTTGCCGTGACGAAAAACCGTCACGGCAGCCATTTTTTGCTCCGTTTTAAGTCAAGGAATTGCCGATCCAGCCTTACTGTCAGAGAGATGGCGTCAGCTAAACCACTGATTTTAATAAGTCTGGGCAAAAATGAACCGAATGGCACCACATCCCCTCTAACCCAGCCAAGCCAGCAATATGTGCTGAGGAGCGAAGAGATGAATTTTCCTACCCAGACCCATGCAATCGATTTCGATACGGCTGAACTGCAACGCCTGGGTTTTCGAAATCGACCCGACGCCATACTTCCACCCCCGTCACTGCCCGAGCTGGTTTACCAGCTTGGGCGACAATTGCAGACCAGCCTGGAAGCCGAGCGGATACTGACCCTTTTCTTTCAGGGGGTGCAGCGGTTCCTGCCATTGAGCGGCCTGGTCTATCGGCACGCCGAAAGCGACCTGAATCTGCGTTTGGGCGAGATGTCATCCGACAGCGCCACCTTTCATCTGCGCCATGAAGGTAAATGCATCGGCGAGCTGGAGTTTCAGGGCGCGAGGCCATTTGATCCCCGTCAGCTGAGCGACCTGGAATCCCTGCTGGTCTGCCTCGTCTATCCGCTGCTGAATGCGCTGCTGTATCGCATCGCCACTCAGACTGCGCTGCGTGACCCACTGACCAGTACCGGCAACCGTATCGCGATGGATCAGGGTCTGGCCCGCGAGATAGAGATATCACGCCGCCACAAGCAGCCGTTGTCACTGCTGATGCTGGATATCGATCACTTCAAGAAAGTGAACGATGAATACGGCCATCACACGGGCGATGATGTACTGAAAACCGTCGCGCAAAGCCTGAAAGCGCAATTGCGCAACATCGATCGCGTGTTCCGCTATGGTGGCGAGGAGTTTGTAGTGATTCTCTCCAACACCGGTTCCAATTCGGCCGAGCTGATTGGCGAACGTCTACGCCAGGCCGTGCGAAATCTTGAGTTTCGCGAACTTGACCCGGCGCTGACCATGACCGTCAGCCTGGGGTGCTCGACACTGCTGCCCGCGGAAACTGCCGACAGCCTGTTGCGCCGTGCCGACAACGCCCTGTATGTCGCCAAGCGCGAAGGCCGTAATCGTCTTGCCATGGCCAGCTAGCACTTTTTCCTGCCTTTTTCGCCCAGCCCCTACACTTCCAGCGCGGCAACACGCCCACGCGCAGGCTTGACCTTTTCCAGCTGCATGCAGCGCTCAAGGAACAGGAACATGTAGTCGTAACTTTTGTTAACGGCCTGACGCAGTTCGGCCTGCAATTGCGGGCTTGGTTTATTCCCCACCAGTGTGCAAATAATCTCGAGCGCTTCCCAAGGGTGCGCGTCGTCATACTGTGCATGCATCTTGAGCCACTTCATGGCCTTTTTGCGGGACGCTTCGGGGAATGCCTCGGCATAGACACCATTGGAACAGACCACTGCCGACCACTCACCCGTAGCCCCTTCAATGGCATAGTTGGTGGCAGCCATTGCGACCGCCAGCGAATCAGAAGAACTGGTCTGCCAGCACCAATGGCTGAGTGCGTGCAGCTCGGGCGCAACCCGCTGATCGTGGAGATCTTCAAGTGTCACGTCGTGCGCCGCACACCAGTTGACCCAATAATCGGCATGATTGAGTTCCACGCGAATATTGCGCATCAGCCAGCGCCGCGCCATGTCTTCACCGGGATGGCGACCAAAACGGGTCTTGGTAAGGTTCTTGGCCATGTACACCGCAAACTGCTCGACAACCGGCCACCCGCCGATCAGGTAATGACGCATGATCTGCGGACTCAGTTTCGCGTCACGCATCTGCTGGTACAGCTCGTGCTCGACCACGCGTGCCTTTGCGGCGCTGCAATCCTTGATCAACTGCTGCGCCCAGGCGGGATAACTGCTGGCTTCCATGAGCGGACCGGTTCTCTCGAAAGTGTCGATCACTGGTATCTCCTTATAGGTTTCAACTGATTAACGTAGCGTTCCTGGCGCGCCGAACATCAGGGGGTCAGGCCGTACAGGCTGAATGTAAAGACTCTCGCACGTAAATAATTCAGGACGGGCAATCAGATACCCTTGTGCAAAATCCACGCCCATTTCCTGCAGCGCAGACTCTATCTGCGGTGTTTCAACGTACTCGGCAATAGTGCGCTTGCCCATTACATGACCGATGTTATTAATGACCTCGACCATTGCCTTGTTGATCGGATTATCGAGCATGTCCTTTACAAAACTGCCATCGATTTTCAGAAAATCCACTGGCAGGTGCTTGAGATAGGCAAAGGACGACATGCCCGAACAGAAGTCATCAAGGGAAAACTGACACCCCAGCCCCTTCAACTCATTGATGAAACGAATCGCGCTGTCCAGATCGGCAATGGCGCTGGTTTCAGTGATCTCGAAACAGATCATCCCGGGTGAAACGGCAAACGCCTGGAACTGCTGCTTCAGGTATTCGAGAAAGGTATCGTCTCCGATACTGGAGCCGGACAAATTTATAGCACATAGCGCTTGCGGCACCTGATGCCGGTCATCGCTCTGGCACTGGGCAATCACTTTGAACACATTGTGCACCACCCAGCGATCCAGTGTGGTCATCAGCCCGTAACGCTCAGCAGCCGGAATGAAGTTGTCCGGGACAACCATTCGTCCGGACTCATCACGAAGGCGCAGGAGGATCTCAATGTGCCGCACCTCATCGCCTTCGCCGCTGATCGAGGCGATTTCCTGTGCATAAAGACAAAAGCGATTTTCATCCATTGCCATGTGCAGCCGCTGTATCCAGGCCATCTCGCCAAACCGCATCGACAGGGTCAGATCGTCGACGCTATAGACCTGAACCCGGTTGCGCCCTCGCTCCTTGGCCATGTAACAGGCCATGTCTGCAGCAGACAGCGACCCTTCAAGGGTGGCGGGGATGTCGCCGAGATGCACCAGACCAATACTGACGGTAGTCATGAATGGCCGACCTTTCCACATGAAATGCAGGCGCTGCACGATCTCGCGCAACGCCTCGGCAATATCGAGCGCGATGCCGGCAGGGCAATCGACCAGTAACACACCGAACTCGTCCCCTCCCAGCCGGGCCAGCGTGTCTGCGTCGCGCAACCCCTGCGGGAGTGCCCGGCAAAGCTGACGCAGCAGCTCATCACCCGCCGCATGACCACCGGTGTCGTTGACCAGCTTGAATTGGTCCAGATCGAGAAACATCAGGCAATGGCTGCCCGTCCGACCGTCATCGCCATCCAGTACCCGCTGCAGCCGGTGCTCGAACTCACTGCGATTGACCAGCCCGGTCAGCGGATCATGGGCAGCCTGCCATGACAGATCAGCGATGTACTGAAGCTCCTGGGTCATGTCGTGCAACACCAGCACCGCACCACTGATCTCCCCTTCGGTATAAATCGGTGTACCGACCAGCGCCACCGAGACTGTACTGCCATCCAGCCGCTGGATGAGCTTGCTATTGGCGCTGCCGCCCTTGAGCTTGCCGGTGACGATCTGCTCGACCAGCGTCGAGCTGTCCTTCTGATCGTTTTCATCCAGCAGATTAAACAGCGCCGCCAGCGGCAGTCCGCTGGCCTGAGTGCTTTTCCAGTGCGTCAGGCCCTCGGCTGCCGGGTTCATGTAGACAATGGCACCGGCAACATCAATGGTGATCACTCCGTCGCCGATGGACTCAAGGGTGATCTGTGCGCGCTCTTTCTCCAGTTGCAGAGCATCGGCAAACACGCGTCGCTGGACGATCAGGCGACGCACTCGCAGCAGCGCCAGAAGGATCAGCACAACGGCGGTGACCAGATTGACCGCTATCAGCAGGTTAAGGATAAACCTTGACCCCTCGCCCAACGCATCGCTGAACGCGCGGGCCGCAGGCGTCACCCCTTCGTTGATGACGTTGATCTGCTCGCGCCATTGATCGACATCGGCAGCAGTCACGCCGCCCTGACCGACCCGCTCATGAATACGCCGGGCCAGGTCATTGAGCTGCATGAGGTAGCCATCACCCACCCCCCAGAAGTGAATAGCCTGTTTCATGAAGCTGAAGTTGTGGAAGTTCAAGTACATCCAGATGATGCCGTTCGTATCATCAGGGTGATTGCCACCCTGAATGATCGCGGCTCTGGCGTCCGACATGGACGGAATGGGCTGATCAAGCGCCTTGCGCAGGGCGTAACCACCCTGCGGGATAGAGAAGGCAGCTTGATACTTCAGATAGTCACGCTCGTCGTGCGTATTGGCGTACAGGCTCAGGTAGTGAATAGCGTCCTTTTGCCCCTTGGACCAGAGACTCTCGCCCGCCACATAGCTGCGCACCGCAGACATGGTGTAAAGGCTGACGCACCCCAGCAGTGCCTGAAACAGAGCGACAGCAATGAAAGGCCACACGATGCCCAACAGACGGGGCTTGGAGAAGGTCCATGATTGCTTCATGGGTTTCACGTCACCACATGCCTGAATAAACGCCTAGCGCAGAGACTAGGCTAAATTCGTGAATGATGGCAGGTGATTCTCCCGCAATTAAGCCAGCCTGTGCGTCGATCGGGGCAAGGCGCATCAGATTTGTTGCAAATGCCCGTACAGCTTGGCGTACAGACCTCCATCGGCAATCAGCTGTTGATGGCCGCCGTCTTCCACGATTCGCCCGCCATCGAACACCAGCACCCGGTCAGCCTGCTTCACGGCGGACAGGCGGTGGGCAATGATCAGCGTCGTGCGGCTGCGCAGAAAACGTGCGAGAGCCTGATGCAGGTTGTACTCGGTGGCCGCATCCAGCGCCGAGGTGGCCTCATCGAGGATGACCACTTTCGGATCGGACAACACCATGCGCGCGATGGCCATGCGCTGACGCTGCCCGCCGGACATTCTGACACCGGAACGCCCTACCACGCTGTCCAGCCCTTGCGGCAGATCGCGAATGGCTGATTCCAGTTGCGCGACCTCGAGCGCACGCCAGCACGCTTCATCGCTGCAGTCACGCCCCATGGTCAGGTTGGCGCGCACGGTGTCGTTGAACAAGGCCGGATGCTGGAGCACCACGGCAACATTCTCGCGCACGGTGTCCAGACCGATATCCTGCTGACTGACACCGCCGAAACGGATCACTCCGGTGCGGGCGGTGTAGAGGCCAAGCAGCAACTGCACCAACGTGCTCTTGCCACCACCACTGGCACCGACGATGGCGACTTTTTCACCCGCTGCAATGCTCAGGTTCAACTGGTCCAGGACCAGATCTTCGCCATAACCGAAACTCAGGCCGCGCACGTCGACGCCCACCGTTTCCTTACCTTCGAACGGGTCGGTGCCGCCGACGTACTGCGGCTCGTCGGCACGCGCCAGCAGCTCGTTGATGCGGGTCAGAGCACCGCCTGCCGCGTAGTAGGCATATTGCAGATTCAGCAATTGCTCCACTGGCGTCATCATGAACCACAGGTAGCTGAACACTGCGAGCATCTGCCCGATGGACAGGTCGGAGAACAGCACGGTGAGCATCGCTGCGGCGCGAAAGATATCGATGCCGAATTGAAACAACAACCCGCTGGCACGGCCCGAGGCGTCGCTTTTCCATTGCGAATTGATTGCATAATCACGCACTTCCTGTGCCCGCATGCCAAGACGGCCAAGGAAAAAGCCCTGTCGATTACCGGCCCTGACTTCCTGAATGGCGTCCAGCGTTTCGCTCAATGCCTGGGTAAAACGCGACGTGCTGTCATTTTCGAGCTTTTTGAGGTGCTTGACGCGCTTGCCCAGCTTCACCGTAAGCAGAATCACCAGCGGATTGAACAGCATGATCAACAGCGCCAGCTTCCAGTGCATCCACATCAGAATGCCCGCAGTGCCTGCCAGCGTCAGCGTGGCCACCAGCAGTCGGCTGAGGGTTTCGCCGACAAACTTGTCCAGCGTGTCCAGGTCGGTCACCAGATGCGTGGTCACGGTGCCGCTACCGAGGCTTTCGTATTCACGCAGGGAGATACGCTTGAGTCGTTCGATCAGGCGTAGCCGGATACGGTAGACGATGTCCTTGGCCAGACCGGCAAACAACCGCGCCTGCAGCACATTGAAAACCAGCGCCCCGACACGCAGCACCAGCGTCAGCAAGAGCATCAGGCCGATGTAGCCCGCCGCCTTTTGCAGGCCGTCGGGCAGCAAGTGGTTCATGACTTTCAGCGCCGCATCGCCACGCCCCAATAGCACCTCGTCGACCAGCAACGGGAGCAGCAACGGGATAGGCACGCTGCACAGCGTCGCCAGAACCGCGACACCATTGGCCAGCCACAAGGCTTTTTTATGACGCAGCGCGAGACGACGGATCTCGGCCCAGCTCAGCGCATCGCTACGTGTGGCTTGAGGCTGTCGGGCAGTCTCGGGCGATTCGTCACGCACTGGCTGCACGCTCCAGCCATCGTCCGAGCAGAGGCGAAAGGCTGCTCAATGGCTGGTAACCGTTGGTCAGCAGCGCCAACTGACCGTTGCGCTCGGCGAGCAGGGTCGGAAAGCCGGCGATGCCCAGATCCTGCGCCCAGGCGAAATCGGCTGCCGTGGCGGCTTGCCGCTCCGGACTCTCGAATTGATCGGCAAATGCCTGGCGCGACAGCCCCGTCTGCTCCGCCAGTTCAGCCAGCAGTGACGGGCGCGTCACGTCACGGCCCTCGCTGTAGAACGCCCGCTGGATGAGTCCGACCAGCTCCCAGGCGCGGTCCGGGTCCAGTTGCCGTGCCGCAGTGACAGCAAGGCAGGCTGGCGTGGTGTCGTAGACAAACCCTTCCGGCAGCGCCCCTTCGCGAAGAAACGGCTGACCGGTGGCCTCCTCGACCGCCTGCCAATGCTCAAGAATGTAACGACGCTTGGCAGGCTCCAGCGCAGCACCCTCAGAGCGCAGACCGCCCATGACCAGATGCAGCGGCACGCCTGCCGCCCGAGCCTGCTGCACCAACGCGTCGGCAACCGGAGCAAAGCCCCAGCACCAAGAGCACATCGGGTCCATGACATAGATCAGGCGGGCAGACATGGCTCAGGCCTCGGAGGGTAAACGATAGTTGCGACCGATCGGATGAGGCTGGTTACGTGCCTTGGCCAGCTCGATCTGCTTTTGCCGGTCGATGGCGCTGCGCCGAGTCTTCTCGCTCAGCGAATCCCAGCAATGCAGGCAGCTTACACCCGGCGAATAATGCTCGCTGGCACGGTCCTCGGCACTGATCGGCGTGCGGCAGGCATGACACTGATCGTAATCGCCTTCAGTCAGGTCATGGCGCACCGTGACCCGGTTGTCGAACACAAAGCATTCGCCGCGCCACTGACTTTCCTGCTCGGGAACCTCTTCCAGATACTTGAGAATCCCGCCCTTGAGGTGATACACCTCTTCGAAACCCTCGCCCAGCATATAGCTCGAAGCTTTTTCACAGCGAATGCCACCGGTACAGAACATCGCGACCTTTTTGTGCACGGCAGGGTCGAAATGCGCCTTGATGTATTCCGGAAACTCGCGAAAAGAGGTGGTTTTCGGATCGATGGCCCCCTCGAAGGTGCCAATCGACACTTCGTAGTCGTTACGGGTATCGATCAGCAGCACTTCAGGGTCGGTGATCAGGTCGTTCCAGTCTTTTGGCTCGACATAAGTACCCACGCTCTTGTTAGGGTCGACACCCTCCACGCCGAGGGTCACGATCTCTTTCTTGAGTTTGACCTTGGTGCGGTAGAACGGCTGCTCGTCGCAGTAGGATTCCTTATGGTCGATGTCGATCAGGCGCGGGTCGTTCTTCAGCCACGCCATAAGCCCGTCGATGCCTTCACGGCTGCCGGATACCGTGCCGTTGATGCCTTCATCGGCGATCAGCAGGGTGCCCTTGATGCCGTTGTCGACCATCGCCTGCAACAGCGGCTCGCGCAGTGCCACGTAGTCGCTCAGGGTAACGAACTTGTATAGCGCAGCCACGACGATCGGCTGAGTCATCGGCTCTTGAGTCATGTGTCTCTCCAGTGGCGACCCTCGCAAAGGGCCTACCGGGTATAAAATTGCGGACAAAAAAACGCACCGGCCAGGCGGCGCGGTGCGGATTCTAGCAAAAACCGGAGTGAAGCAGGCAGGCCTGCGGATCAATTGCCCCGGCAAAGGGGCGTAATCAGCCAAAAGCCCTGATCAATGACCACCGGCACAGGTCGGCGAAGCAGGCGCTGCACCGATCTTCGACCATTCTTCAGGCGTGTAGGTGTGCAATGCCAGCGCATGAAATTCGCCCATGAGCGCACCGAGCGTGGCGTAAACCTTCTGGTGCCGCTTGACCGAATTCAGGCCCTGAAACTGATCACTGACCAGCACAGCCTTGTAATGGGTCTGCTGGCCACGACTGTGCATGTGACTCTCATCGAGCACTTGCAGGTGGTGCGGCTGCAGCAGCGCAAGCGCCGACTCGATTCGTTGTTGCATGGTCATGATAGCGATCGCCTGTCAGGGCTTCTTGGCCGGCGCAGGAGCAGCGGCCTTGGCAGGTTCCAGCTCGGCAGTCATGTCAGCCAGAAGCTTGTTGACGACCGGCACTGCGCTTTCCAGCTTGCTCTGGGTCAATTGGGCCGATTGCTGAGCCAGTTCAGGCATTTTGGTCATCACTTTCTTGCCCAGTGGCGACTGGTAGAATGCAACCAGATCCTTCAGCTCGCTTTCAGTGAAGTTGGCCGTGTACAGCTTGACCATTTCAGGCTTGAGCTTGTTCCAGCCAATAGCCTGGTCCAGAGCGGTGTTGGCCTTGGCCTGGTAGGTTTCAAGCAGGGCTTTTTTCGATGCAGGTGCCTTGGTTTCAGCAAAACGCTGGGCGAACATCTGCTGAACCTGCGCATAGACCGGAGCGCCCAGGCGATCGGCGTTGGCAAGCTTCAGGAACGTTTCGGCGCTCGCGTTGTGACTGGCGGTGTCGGCGAAGACCTGGCCGCTGGCACAGACCAGGGCTACCGCGGTACAAATGGCACGAAGACGGGTCATCGAGTTTCCTTATCTAGCAAACGAGGCATTACCCCAGGGCCGACCATTCTGCGCTTATCTGGGCTTTTGGCTCAACCCCCGGTTCACCCAGCGGTTAAAAAGCACTGCACGGGAACCCTCTCCGCATATGGACACCTAACCTTGCAACGTACTTAAAGGAGTAAGACCAGTGAGCCGCACCGAAACCGACAGCATTGGCCCGATCGAAGTCCCCGAAGATGCCTACTGGGGCGCGCAGACCCAACGCTCACTGATCAATTTTGCGATTGGCGACCAGCGTATGCCATTGCCGGTTCTGCACGCGCTGACCCTGATCAAGAAAGCCGCCGCACGCGTCAACGACCGTAACGGCGATCTGCCTGCCGACATCGCGCGCTTGATCGAGCAGGCCGCCGATGAAGTGCTCGATGGCCAGCACGACGCGCAATTTCCGCTGGTGGTCTGGCAGACCGGCAGTGGCACGCAAAGCAACATGAACGTCAACGAAGTGATCGCAGGCCGCGCCAACGAACTGGCCGGCCAGGGCCGTGGCGGCAAGTCGCCGGTCCACCCCAACGATCACGTCAATCGTTCGCAGAGCTCCAACGACTGCTTTCCGACGGCCATGCATATCGCCACTGCCCAAGCGGTCAAGGAACAGCTACTGCCAGCCATTGCAGAGCTTTCCAGCGGGCTGGCCGAACAGGCTGCGCGACACATGAAATTGGTCAAGACCGGACGCACGCACATGATGGATGCGACGCCGATCACCTTTGGCCAAGAGCTTTCGGGGTTTGTCGCGCAGCTTGATTACGCGGAAAAAGCCATTCGTGCTGCCCTGCCCGCCGTCTATGAACTGGCTCAGGGCGGGACTGCAGTCGGCACCGGGCTCAACTCACCGAAAGGCTTTGCCGAGGCCATTGCAGCAGAACTGGCCGCATTGTCTGGACTGCCGTTCGTCACCGCGCCCAACAAGTTTGCCGCGCTTGCCGGGCATGAGCCGCTTGCCGCGCTTTCCGGCGCACTCAAGACGCTGGCCGGGACCCTGATGAAAATCGCCAATGACCTGCGCCTGCTGGGCTCCGGCCCACGTGCAGGGCTGGCAGAAGTCAGACTGCCGGCCAACGAGCCGGGAAGCTCGATCATGCCCGGCAAGGTCAATCCGACCCAATGTGAAGCCCTGTCGATGCTCGCCTGCCAGGTCATGGGCAACGACGTGACCATCGGTTTCGCAGCCAGCCAGGGTCATTTGCAGTTGAACGTTTACAAGCCAGTGATCATTCATAACGTTCTGCAATCGATCCGGCTGCTGGCCGACGGTTGCAGCAACTTCAATGAACACTGCATCGCAGGCATGGAGCCCGACGGCGAAAAAATGGCCGAACACCTGGAACGCGGACTGATGCTGGTCACTGCACTCAATCCGCATATCGGCTACGACAAATCGGCACAGATTGCCAAGAAGGCTTACACCGAAGGTCTGACCCTGCGTGAAGCCGCATTGGCATTGGGTTATCTGACCGACGAGGAGTTCGACGCCTGGGTGCGCCCGGACAAAATGCTTGAGGCAGGCAGCAATGGCTGATGCCAGAAGCGGCGCAACACCGCTGGAGGGCAACGGCAAACGGATTCTGATGGTTTACGGTACGCCGAAAGCCATCAGTCTCTGCCATGCTCTTGGCGAAGCCTATGCCCAGGCTGCGCGCGGCAAGGGGCATGTGGTGCGGGTACTCAAACTTGGCGAGCTGAATTTCGACCCTATTCTGCACAACGGCTACGATCAGACCCAGACACTCGAGCCCGATCTGCTCGACGCCCAGCGCCAGATTCACTGGGCCGAACATCTGGTATTCGTCTATCCGGTCTGGTGGGGCGGCTTGCCTGCACTGCTGAGCGGTTTTTTCGACCGGGTGCTGACGCCCGGTTTTGCGTTCAAGGCCCACGGCCGCAAGCACCCTTCCAATGAGTTGCTCCGGGGCCGCACTGCGGAGCTGCTGGTCGCTATGGACACCCCGCCGCGCTATTTTCACTGGATCTATGGCGCGCCCGCTCACCGACAGATGGTGCGGACCATACTGGGCTTTTGTGGAATAAAGACTCGGCGCCTGACCGAATTCGCCCCTGTGCACAGCGCCAGCGAACAGCAGCGTCAGGAATGGATTGTTCAGGCGCAGGCACTGGGCAAGCGCTGATAGTCAGGCCTGCGCCAGCCTTGCCTTGCGCGCCCTCAGACCGGCAACCAGCGAGGGGCCCAGCGCAGTCAGCGCCGACCCCGCCACTACCAGCAGCGCCCCGCCGTAACCCAGCACGTTCAATTCTTCAGCCTGCACATAATCCGGCCATAACCAGGCAGCAGCAGCCACAGCGGCCAACGTGACCAACGGCGTCAGCGCAAGGGTCGCACTGACCCGCGACGCTTCCCAATGCGCCAGCGCTTCGGCAAACGCGCCATAGGCCACCAGCGTGTTCAGACAGCAGGCAAGCAGCAGCCAGCCTTGCAACGGGCTCAATAACAACGCCTCGGCAGGGTGTGCCCAAGGGGTGAGCAACAAGGCGCAGAACAGGTAGATCACCATCATGACCTGCAGCGAATTCCAGACCGTCAGAAGCTGCTTCTGGCTCAATCCGTAGAAGGTCCAGATGGTCGATGCCAGCAACACCACCAGCACACCCAGCGTGTAATCACCCAGTGAGGTGAACAGCTCCACCAGACGCTGGTTGAAAAAAAACCCGAAGCCAATCAGCAATACGATCAGACCAATCCCCTGACCAACGCTGAAACGCTCTTTGAACAGGAAGATACTGCTGATCAACAGAAAAATCGGACCGACCTGAACCAGCAACTGCGTGGTGCCGGGGCTCAGCAGCCGCAAGCCAATGAGATACAGCACATAATTGCCTACCAGGCCGAACACGGCCAGTCCTACCAGCACCTTGCCCTTGCGCCCCAGGACCTTGAACCTGGGCAGGCGCTTGACCGACGCCAGCCAGATGAACAACAGTGCACCGGAAACAGACAGGCGAAACCAGGTAACCGTCACCGGGTCCATCACCTGCAGAACCTGCTTGAGCTTGATCGGCAAAATGCCCCACAGCAGCGCAGTCAACAGTGACAGACAGAGGCCATAGACCCAGCGACCGGAAGAAATGTGCATCGGAATTTCCGCAAGAGATGGAACACGCGATTCATTCTAGGCGCTGAACGGCAAAGCAACAGTTACAGCTGGGCGCGGTTAACGCTGCGAATTGTTTTCTTTACGCCTGCCCGCCGTGATTGCGCCGATACGTTTCGCTGCCCATTGCCTGAATCTGACCGTCGATCAACGCATCGAACGGCTTCAACAGAGCCTCGAAGGAGCGTGGTGCTTCCAGCGTCTGCAACGCATGGGCGATCGCCTCCAGTGTCGACAAAGCATCCGGGCCTGGCGCTTTGCGCAATCGATAACGAGAAACAGGCACAGCGCCTGGCGTAACCCTGGGCAGCTCGGCAAGCAAGGGGTTGAGGTGCAGCAGTTTGCGCGCCTTGCGCCAGGTGCCGTCCGGAACCACCAGCAACATGGGCTGCGAGTTGTGCGCGTAAGGCATCAACGTCTCGGCAGCTTCGCCCGGAAACAGCAATCGCGCCTCATAACCGGGCGGTCTGAGCAGCGTTTGCAGGTCGTCAAACACTTCGCCCACTCGCAGTTGCGCATTGACCAGCCCCAACGCGGCCAGTCGCGCCGTGTTCAAGGCATGACTCACTTCGCCAGGATGCTGCAGGATCAACACCCGCGTGCGGCTGTCCAGTTGCGGAATCAAGGTGCAAAGACAGTGCGGAACAGGACGCAGGCAACGGTCACAACGGGCGCGGGACATCAATTATTACTCAGTGGGAAATGACAGCGCAGCACGATGAATCCGGGCCGTGGCAAACCGCCTGTCGAACAGTTGCCCATTTTAGACAATTCAACGCTGTCAGGACGGGGCAATCCTTAGTTGCAAGAGCGATTTGAGCTAGCCTCATGGTTCTGGGCTGGTTAAATGGAGTACGCCTGCTGAATCTGACGAGATCAATCTCAGGGGCTTTCATGAATCGCGAAGAAATCAAACAGAAGGTGTTTGATGCGCTGGGCATCATATTAGTGGACAAAAGCGATATTCACGAAGGTGCCACCCTCACCTCCCTGAAGCTCGATGACGAAGACATCGAACGCCTGTTCACGGCGCTGGGGGAGGTATTCCACTTCACATTCCCTGTTCAGATCAAGGAGCAGGCGATAGAAAAGCCTGATGACTTCTCCCTGCAGATGATTGTTGAGCTGATCTTGTTGATGGGGAAGAAAACACTGTCGGAGGGAGGCGAGAAATCGACGCGAGACGAAGGGCATCGGTGTTAAGTGCCCGCCCTGGCATCGGGACGCTCCTGTGCATCCCGACAAGATTCAGCATGTGCTCTGCCCCGTGAACGGAGTCAGGCGAGAGGTTTACCGGCGCTGGCGACGACGATCGTCATCGGCACGAACCGGAATGGGTTGCAGCTTTGGTCGTTCTATCAGACCCAGCGCAACGCCGACGTCATGGAGCCATTCTTGCAGTTTGCTATTCATAAAGCCCCCTTGAGGGAAATACCCGGCAGTCAATCTGTACTCATCACTCACTAGAGATCATAGAAGCAAATGAACTGTTAGCCGAGTGCTACGGAAACAATTTTCCGATAGCGTCAATGTGACATTTGTGCAGACGCGCTTCTAGTCTTTGCGACGGACGGCCTGTTACTGAACGTTGCGCCAATACACAAGCGACTCAGTCAGGCGGACTGATCAGCCCCTCACCGTCAGTCATCGCCCGCTCAAGCAAATCGGCTGGCAGGCTCTTGCTGGCACGCGCACCCAGCAGCTTCAGTTGCTCGCTGCGGCTGATCAGGTTGCCACGCCCCTCGGTCAACTTGTTGCGCGCCGCAGAATAAGCCTTGTCCAGCTGCTGCAGGCGGTTGCCGACCTCGTCCAGATCCTGAATGAACAACACAAACTTGTCATACAGCCAGCCCGCCCGCTCGGCGATCTCCCTCGCGTTCTGGCTCTGACGCTCCTGCTTCCACAAACTGTCGATAACCCGCAATGTGGCAAGCAGCGTGGTAGGGCTGACAATCACAATGTTACGGTCGAAGGCTTCCTGAAACAGATTGGGCTCAGCCTGCAGTGCGGCGGAAAAAGCAGCCTCGATAGGCACGAAAAGCAAAACGAAATCCAGGCTGTGAAGCCCTTCGAGACGTTTGTAATCCTTGCCCGAAAGGCCTTTGACGTGATTGCGCAGCGACAGCACATGCTGTTTCAGCGCAGCCTGACCGATAACATCGTCGTCCGCGGATACGTATTGCTGATAGGCCGTCAGGCTGACCTTGGCATCGACCACCACCTGCTTGTCACCTGGCAACATGATCAGCACGTCAGGCTGAAAACGCTCGCCATCCGGCCCCTTCAGGCTTATTTGCGTCTGGTACTCACGGCCCTTTTCAAGCCCCGCGTGCTCCAGCACTCGCTCAAGGATCAGCTCCCCCCAATTGCCCTGGGTCTTCTGCCCCTTCAAAGCGCGTGTCAGGTTGGTGGCTTCATCGCTCAAGCGTTGATTCAACTGCTGCAGACGTTCCAGCTCCCTGGCCAGCGAAAAGCGTTCGCGGGCTTCGTTCTGATAACTTTCCTCGACACGCTTTTCGAACGACTGGATACGCTCCTTCAGCGGCGTGAGCAATTGCCCCAACTGCTGCTGGCTGGTTTCCGCGAAGCGCTGTTCACGCTCATCGAAAATCTTGCCTGCCAACTCGGCAAACTGCGCGCGCAGTTCATCGCGTGAGCCCTGCAGATCGTTCAGGCGCTGCTGATGACTGTCCTGTTGCTCACGCAGTTCGGCGTTCAACGCTGCGCATTGCGCATCCAGGCGACGTAGCTCTGCTTCTCTGCCAGCACGCTCCTGATTCCAGTCCTGAGCCGTTTGGCGAGCGTTATCGCTTTCCTGACGCAGCAACTCGACCTCGCGCCGCAGTGCGGCAAGATCGGCCTGCTTTGCCGCATTGGCCTGACTGAGGTCACTGACCTCGTCACGGCTGGCATCCAGCTGGGCATTGAGGCCTTCCTGCGCCATTTGCGCCATGCTCAGACGCTCGTCCAGCAGCGCGCTTTCGGCCTGACGAAGTGCCAGACGACGCTGCAACTGCCAGAGCAATGCCAACAAGGGCAATGCGGCTGCAGCAAGCCCCAGTAACAGGCTGTTCAGGTCCAGTGCCATAAAGACTCCATGCGGGCTGAATCATCGCCAGCGGCTGTTCGGATTAGAGCGTGACAGTGCAGCAGAAACATCGTCTCGGGTGAGGCGAGATCAACAGGCGGGGGCAAATCGGGGGAACGAATTGTACGCGCTTTCAGCGCAGCGCACAGCCCCTATTCCAGGGACATTTCATTCGGGACAATCCACAGAAGCTGTGGATAACTCAGTGGACAACCCCCCTTTAACTTCCGCAAACGCAAGCAGGATGCGGCCTGCACTCAAACTGACGATTTTTTCACCAGCTAAAAAAAACGATGTTTTTCATTGACTTAATAATTCACCATCATAAATCAAACCCTTAGCCACGCTTATGACAGTGATATGGCAGCTTGTGCCGCTAATGTGCACAACTCCTTGCCCACGTACTTTTCAGCTATTTCGGTCGTCATATGATTCTCGCCAGATTGCATCTTATTCTCAATGAATTCGCGGTCTTCAGCAGGTTTCGAACCGCTGGAAACGGCTTGTATCCAAGGCATTTCGTGCCTCACCCTGCACCCTGAAAACAACACTGACGACAAATCGTCATTCTTGCGGTCCAAGCACTGCCCAAAAGGACCACGCCCGATGCCACCCATCAATCAGTAAAGGGACCCATGAAGGAGATAGCCAAGTTCTTGCTCCTGTTGCTGACCATCTGCATCGTCGCCCTGGCAGTCAGCATCGTACTGCCGCCACCAGACGGCGGCGTCTTCGCGTACACTGTTCTGCTGTCTGCAATTGCCGTGATGCTGATTATCTGCAGCGACCTCAGCAAGGGCCGTATCAATGAGACGGGCGACATCATGCGCGCCATCGAAAGCCGCAGATCACTGCGCCTTACCATCGCCGCGTACCTGCTCGGATGCTCAATGGTCGCGTCGGTGACCGTATTGATTTACCGTCTGGCGGGGCACTGGTAAAACGTTCTTTGCCGCCCCTTGCAATGTTTCGGTACTGCGAGTACTATCACCGCCGTTAGTACCAAGCTGAAAATCAATTCCGGTCGACAAGTCCCCCGACAGACACTCCTCCATGCGACGAGAATGTTGGCAACAAGGGATCGACCACCTCGATGGTTTCCAGACATGAACCTTTCGCGCTGATGCACCATTTGGGGTGACAGTGCAGTCACGGCTCTCATGGTCTGCTTCAACCAGCCTGCAATTGATCAGGATCTTCACCCGGAGCGTCGAACCTTTGCTCCTGTTGTGTTGCCTGCCCTCCTAAGTACCTACCGGTCAGCCAGAGCGCCATACGCTAAAGCGCGCTTCAACTGCCTGTCTTTGTTCCAGTCAGGTTCTCCGCCCAGCCAGGCTTTTATATCAAATGCCGGCCCGCGTTTACTGGAATCTTTATTTATGCACGGTATTGTTCCGTGTTGTTTCAGGAAACACCTTGAATATGAATACTCAGACTCAACACGCCATTCACACATTGACCAACGCTTTTGCTCCGATGAACTGCCTGATCATGGCCGCTCGCAAAGGTTGCTTCAGTTTTACCATTGTCAACGAACACGGCATCGCCCGTCACAGCGAACGCCTGTACCCCGATCAGTACGCGAGCGCCGAGCCGCTGCAAGCTGTTATCGAGCGTACCCGCCAGGCCCTCATCGCCTGACGAAACAGTTCATCGCAAGCGAAAAGCCCCGCCCTGCAAGGCGGGGCTTTTTTATGCCCGCGTTTATAGTGGCGGCATTACTCAAACGTGCGGCGCTGGAACTTCGTGCTGATTACTATTCCTGCTGGCAAAACCGGATTGTCCTACAAGAATAGCTCTAAATCGGGCTCTTCAGCCTATAGCGCGCCATCGAAAATGTTGGTAATTTTCGACCGGTGAACAACAAGGAGTTCAAATAATGAAAATAATGACAAAAGCACTGAACCGGACAACGCTTGGACTCGCACTGGGTCTGGCATCTTCTCAACTGCTCGCTGCCGGCTTTGCCCTCAACGAACAAAGTATCAGCGGCATGGGCACCGGTTTTGCTGGTCGCTCCTCGTCAGCGGATGACGCAAGTACCGTATTCGGCAACCCTGCCGGTATGTCCCGCCTCAAACGCGAACAAATCAGTGTGGGTGCAGCTGCCGTGATCGCCAAGACCGATATCGACAACGGTCGTGGCACATTTGGCGGCAGCAACGACGGCGACATGGTTCCGGTGGTCGGCGTGCCTATGGGCTACTACGTCAAACCCATCGACGATCACTGGGCATTTGGTCTGGGCGTGTACGTACCGTTCGGCCTGGTCACTGATTACGAAAAAGGCTTCGCTGGCCGCTACTGGGGTGACAAGAGTCACGTCCAGATCGTGACCTTCCAGCCGACTGTCAGCTATGCATTCAATGACAAGGTTTCCATCGGTTTCGGTCCGACGATCAACCGTATCGACGGCGAGCTGACCTCGGCAACATTGAACGCCGCAACACCGGGCCGTAATGACGGCAAGGTGAAGATCGAAGGCGATGACACCGCAGTCGGCTTCAATGCCGGCATTCTGGTTCAGGCCACCGACACCACTCGCCTGGGCCTGACTTACCACTCAAAGGTCGATTACAAGCTCAAAGGCAAGACCAAGATCGAAGGTTCGGGCTTCGGTCCTTTCGGCGGTCAGAAGTATGACGCTTCGCTGGACATCTCCACGCCCGAGTCTGTGGACTTCTCCATCACCCAGCAGATCGACGAGAACTGGACGGTCTATGCCGGCAGCACCTGGACTCGCTGGAGCCGCCTGCAAGACATCACCGTCAACAACGATGGCGTTCCAGCCCTGCTGGGCGGCTCAGCCGGCCCGATCGGCACCATCAGCGAAGAACAGAACTGGCACGACACCTGGGCGCACGCCATCGGCGCTTCGTACAAGGTCAACAAAGAGTGGACGCTGCGCACAGGTTTCTCCGTTGATCAATCGCCGACCAACAACGTCAACCGCTCCCCGCGCATTCCGACAGGCGACCGCAAGATCATCAGCTTCGGTGCAGGCTGGAGCCCGACCGACGACCTGACCATCGACGTGGCGTATTCGTACCTGCGTGAAGACGAAACCAAGATCCGCGACTCCAGCGCGACCAAAGGTTCGTACAGCGCCGACTACCGCAACACCGCACACGGCCTCGGCACCTCAGTTACCTATCGCTTCTGATACGCAACTGCCAGGCTGAAAAAAGCCCGCAACCAGTAATGGTTGCGGGCTTTTTATTGCGTGCCTGGTGCGCTCAGACCCGCATTGACTGACTAGCGTGCAGGTACTCCACGTCATTGATTGACTATCGTGCCGATGCTCCGCGTCGGCATGCAGTTCTGGACGCTCTGCGTCCTCTTTGTGGCGCTTCGCGTCACACAAGGGTTCAGCGATGCCAGGTAGATTCAGCCAAGACTCAAGCCCTCCCTTTTCGCCCCCTAAGGCTTCGACGCAATCGCCTTTTCAATGGCCGCGATCAGTTCCGGATCATCCGGCTTGGTCATGCTGGAGAAATTGGCGACGACCTTGCCCTGGCGATCTACTACATACTTGTAAAAGTTCCAGCGCGGCGCGCTGCTTTGTTCGGCCAGCACCTTGAACAGGTGGGTTGCATCGTCGCCGCGTACGGCCTGCGGCTCGGTCATGGTGAAGGTGACGCCGTAGTTGACGTAACAGACCTTGGCGGTCTCCTCGCCATCTTTGGCTTCCTGCTTGAAGTCGTTGGACGGCACGCCCAGAACCTCGAGCCCCTGCCCCTTGTAGCGCTGACTCAGCTCTTCAAGCCCTTTGAACTGCGGGGCAAAGCCACAAAAACTGGCGGTATTGACCACCACCAGCGGCTTGCCGGCGAAGCGCTTGCACAGATCTATGTTCTCCTTGGCACGCAGCTTGGGCAACTCGCCTTGCAGCAACGGCGGACAGTCGGCAGCCATTGCAGCGCCACTTATGGCCAGCAGCAGTAGAGGGATGGAAACAAAGCGAATCTTCATCATGGTGGCCCTGGAATATTGTTGTGGTCTGCAGACACGCTACCCCATGCCACGCCGCCTGCCTAGCAAGCACCCAGGCCCAGTTGCAGTGCAGCCAGTCCGACATGCTGCCAGGCCCACCAGACCAGCCCCAGCAGCACCGCACCAACCAGCAGCGCCGCCAGCAGAGGCCAGCGCCGACTCATGCCAAGCTGCCTTGCGCCTGCAATCTGGCCACCGGGCGCTCGTGCACCGGCCAGTTGAGCGCAGCCGCCAACAGACTCAGCAGCACCGATACTTGCCAGATCAGGTCATAACTGCCGGTATGGTCATACACCAGTCCGCCCAGCCACCCCCCTAGGAATGCGCCCAACTGGTGAAACAGAAAGACGATACCGCCCAGCATAGACAGGTTGCGTACGCCAAACAGCGTCGCGACCGTGCCGTTGGTCAGCGGGACAGTGGAGAGCCATAGCAGGCCCATCGCCACGCCGAACAGATAGGCAGTGGTCTGGCTCAGCGGTATCCAGAGAAACAACACGATCACCACTGCGCGCAGCAGATAAAGCGTGGTCAACAGCCGAGGTTTGGACATGCGCCCGCCCAGCCAGCCAGCGGTGTAAGTGCCAAAGATATTGAACAGACCGATCAAGGCCAGCACCGTTGTACCGACCTTGGCGGGCAGGTGCTGATCCACCAGATAGGCGGGCAAATGCACGCCAATGAACACCACCTGAAAGCCGCAGACGAAGAAACCCAGTGCCAGCAACCAGAACCCCGAATGCGAGCAGGCCTCACGCAGCGCCTCGCCCAGTGTCAGCTCGACGCCGGTGGACACGCTCGGCGTGTCCTTGAGCATACTGACCAGCGGCAGGATAAGCGCCACCATCACGCCCAGTACCAGCAAGGCACCGGACCAGCCCAGCCAACTGATCAAACCCAGTGTGCCGGGCAGCATGGCGAACTGGCCGAATGAGCCCGCCGCACTGGCGATACCCATGCCCATGCTGCGTTTTTCCGCAGGCAGCGCACGCCCTACGACACCGAGGATGACTGAAAACGACGTGCCGGACAGACCGATACCGATCAACAAACCAGCGCTTAATGAAAGACTGAGGGACGAGTCGGCCATGCTCATGCACAGCAACCCTGCGGCATACAGCACGCCGCCGACGAAGACGACTTTTGCCGCGCCAAATCGATCTGCCAGCGCCCCGGCGAATGGTTGAGCCAGCCCCCACATCAGGTTCTGCAAGGCAATTGCAAAGGCAAAAACCTCCCGCCCCCAGCCAAAATCTGCACTCATGGGTGCCAGAAACAGGCCGAAACCGTGTCGAGTGCCGAGCGAAAGCGCAAGGATCAACGCACTGCCCAGCAGAACCCAGCCACTGGTACGCCAGATCGATGTCATGGTTTAGCTACCTGCCCTTTGTGTTACATGGTTTTACCTGCGAATCGCGAAACTACGCGCTGCCGGTAAAAGCTGTCAACAAAGCATTGGCATGGCCGCTAAAGCAACGCCAGCGTCAGCAGTACCGCCAGCTCCAACAGCTCAAGCAATGCCCCGGCTGTGTCGCCGGTGCTACCGCCCAGACGGCGCATCATTGCCTGCCGCAACCAGAAGAAACACACCGAGCAGACCAGCAGCGCCGCTGCACCCGACCAGCCAGCCAGCAGGACACATGCGAATGCACTGGCCAACAACACTTTACGCCCGGCACTACGCGGCAGATGATCCGCCAGCGCCTGCCCCAGGCCGCCTGCCCGTACGTACGGCGTGCCCAGAAAAAGCGCAAGCATGGCAGCCCGCCCGATCAACGGAGCCAGCAGCAGCCCGATACTGCTCTGACTGTCGAGCAGCGCCAGAATCGCTGCAAACTTGAGCAGCAGCACCAATACCAGCGTAACCACCGCGATAGGCCCGCTGCGCGGGTCCTTCATGATCTTCAAGGTCCGCTCACGATCACCAAAACCGCCCAGCCAAGCGTCGGCACTGTCGGCCAGCCCGTCCAGGTGCAGACCGCCGCTGAGCAGCACCCAGGCACAGAGCACCAGCGCGGCGTGCAGCACGAGCGGAGCGCCGTCGAGCACTGCGCTGAAACCCAGCAGCAGCGTGCCGAACAACGCGCCTACCAGTGGATAGAACAGCAACGAACGTCCCGACTCTTCGGGGCGTGGCATACCGGGAAGGCTGATCGGCAGACTGCCGAGAAATTGCAGGGCGATCCAGAACGGCAGCATCTCAGATCTCCACGAACGCGCCATCAGCGGCGACCTGAATCGACAACAGCGCGCCATGACCAACCACCACCTGCAACAGTTGCTCACGCGGCAGACCACGCGCCCGAGCCAATAACAAGCGCATCACACCACCGTGGCTGACCAGCAACACCCGCTCACCGGCATACGCCTGATGCAGACGCTGCACCGCACTCAGCACGCGTGTCGAAAAGTCGATCACCGTCTCGCCGTTGGGCGGTGTAAATGCATAGGGATCGGCCCAGAACAGGCCCAGACCTTCGGCATCGGTTTCCATCAGTTGCGCAGGACTATGTCCTTCCCAGTCGCCGAAATGCAGTTCCTGCAACCCCGGCTCCAGTTGCATGGGCAGCGACAAGCGCTGCGCCAGCTCTTCGGAGAAACGCGCGCAACGCTGCAAAGGCGAACTGACAATCCGCTCCCAGGGACCTGCACTGGCCACCGCCGAACGCATCTGCTGCCAGCCATTTTCGGTCAAGGCGTCATCAAGGCTGCCGCGCAGACCGCCGCCCAGCTCGGTTTCGCCATGACGCAGCAGGTCCAGATGCAAGGTCATGCGGGGCGATCCGCCACCGCTGCTTCGGCAAATGTCGCCATGCCGTTGTGCAACTCGCAAGCCAGGCGCACCAGTGGTACTGCCAGCGCCGCACCACTGCCCTCGCCCAGACGCAAACCGAGGTCCAGCAGCGGCTCGGCCTGCAGTGTTTCCAGCAAATGCCGATGGCCGGGCTCAGCGCCCCGATGGCCAAACAGCAGCCAGTTGCGGCAGGACGGATTCAGACGCACGGCCACCAGCGCGGCCACGCTGCAAATAAAGCCGTCGACCAGTGCCGCAATACCTTCCTGCGCGCAGGCCAGGTAGGCGCCGGTCAGCGCGGCAATTTCGAAACCACCCAGGCTGAACAGGCTGCGCAACGGATCGCCGGCGTGCTCGGCATGCAGCGCCAGCGCGCGCTCGATGACACGGGTCTTGTGCTCGATACCCTGGGCGTTCAGCCCGGTGCCGGGCCCTACCAGCAACGGCGCAGCGCATTCCAGCACCGAGCAGGCAACGGCGCTGGCCGCTGTGGTATTGCCGATACCCATCTCGCCACCGATGAACAGCTCGGTGCCGAGCGCCTTGGCGCGCAGCACACTGTCACGCCCGGCCTGCAGAGCAGCGAGCCCCTGCTCAGCGCTCATGGCAGGGCCTTGGGCGAAATTGGCGGTGCCCGCACCGATGTGCAGATGGCGCACGCCGGGCAGATCGACTGGCGCCACAGTACCCAGATCGACCACGTCCAGCTGCGCCGAAAGCTGACGCGCCAGCACGCTGATCGCTGCGCCTCCATTAACGAAGTTGTGCAGCATCTGGCCGGTGACTTCCTGCGGATAGGCCGATACACCTTCCGCTACCACGCCATGATCGCCGGCAAAGATTGCGATCCATAGCTTATCCACAGCCGGGCGCTCCCGCCCTTGCAGGCCGGCCAGTTGAACCGCCAGCCGCTCCAGTTGCGCGAGAGAACCGGCAGGCTTGGTCAGTTGTTGCTGACGGGCGAGTGCCGCCTCGCGCATCGGCACATCAATGGCCCGTGCAGGCGTGAGCCACCAGGAATTGCTCATAGCGGGGTTCCTTTCAAAGTCAGGGGCAAGCCGGCAACGGTCAACACGACACGCTGGCAACGCTCGGCCAGTGCCTGATGCAACAGACCGGCCTCATCGACGTAGCGGCGCGTAAGCTCGCCGAGCGGCACAATGCCAAGTCCGGTTTCGTTGCTGACAAAAATGATTTCGCCCGGCAGCTCCGCCAGGCTTTCGAGCAGGGATTCACGTTCTTGAAACAGACGCTCGGGGTCGTCGAGCATCAGCAGACTGGTCAGCCAGAGGGTCAGGCAATCGACCAGCAGACAGCGGTCGGACGCAGCATTTTCGCGCAGCACCCGTGCCAGTTCGACCGGTTCTTCGACCAGCCCCCAGTGTTCGGGACGACGGGCGCGATGGCTGGCAACACGCTGATTCATTTCGCCATCGACAGGCTGGCTGGTGGCGATGTAGATCACGTTCAGCGCCGAGTCTGCAGCCAGTTTCTCAGCCAGCCGACTCTTGCCGGACCGCGCGCCCCCAAGGATCAGTTGCAGCATTTCAGTTCGCCTCCAGACCGCACAGTTCGCGAAGCAACGCGCCGTCCAGATGTTTTTCTACCAGATCCGCAAGACGTTCGATGTCGCGCTCGCGCAACGCGTGATAGTCGACCGACTGGACGTTCTCCAGGCCCGCCCAGCGCAACAAGGCACTGCAGGCGGCAGGCGCTTCGAACAAACCATGCAGATACGTGCCCAGAATCTGTCCGTCGACACTTTGCGCGCCGTCACAACGACCATCGTCCAGCCGGACGGCTGCCTGTTGCAGCGCTGCCCCGGTTGTCACGCCGGCATGAATTTCGTAACCGCTGACGTCGGCGTCTTCCAGCGTCAGACGGCCACGCACGTTGCGTAATTGCTTTTCCGCTTCCAGCACCGTGCTCATCGCCAGTAAACCAAGGCCTGGACTGGAACCGGGCGCGCCTTCCAGACCCAGCGGGTCGTGCACCTGATCACCGAGCATTTGCAGGCCGCCGCAGATCCCCATCAGTTTGCCGCCGTAGCGCAAATGCCGCTCGATGGCCGTGTCCCAGCCATTGCGGCGCAGGTACTGCAGATCGCTGCGCACGCTCTTCGAGCCGGGCAGGATGATCAGGTCAGCGGGCGGAATGTCCTGGCCGGGGCCGACGAATTGCAGGTTGACCTGCGGATGCAGGCGCAACGGGTCGAAATCGGTGTGATTGCTGATGCGCGGCAGCACCGGAACGACCACGTTGAGGACCTGTTCGAGCTTGTCGGTCTGACGCTGATCCAGACCGTCTTCGGCTTCCAGGTGCAGATCCATCACGTAAGGCAGTACGCCCACTACCGGCTTGCCTGTGCGTGCCTCCAGCCAGTCCAGACCCGGTTGCAGCAAGGCGATGTCACCGCGAAAACGGTTGATGATGAAACCCTTGACCCGCGCCTGCTCACTGGGCGACAGCAACTCCAGCGTGCCGACCAGATGGGCGAAGACGCCGCCGCGATTGATGTCGGCGATCAACAGCACCGGGCAGTCGACCGCCTCGGCAAAGCCCATGTTGGCGATGTCATTGGCGCGCAGGTTGATTTCGGCCGGCGAACCCGCGCCCTCGACCACGATCACCGGGTAGCGCTGGCCCAGCCGCCGATGCGACTCCAGTACCGCCTGCATGGCGATCTCTTTATAGCCGTGATAGGCCACAGCATTCATGGTGGTGACGGCGCGACCATGAATGATCACCTGCGCGCCTGTATCACTGTTGGGCTTGAGCAGCACCGGGTTCATGTCGGTGTGCGGTTCGAGATGGCACGCCTGCGCCTGCACCGCCTGCGCACGGCCGATCTCGCCGCCGTCCGCCGTCACTGCGCTGTTGAGCGCCATGTTCTGCGGCTTGAACGGTACAACCTCGACGCCCTGCCGGGTCAGCCAGCGACACAGCGCAGTCACCAGCGTGCTTTTACCGGCATCGGAGGTGGTGCCTTGTACCATCAACGTGGTCATGGGTATTCCTTGCGGTATTCAAGCAGAACAGTATGCAGCCGCACCCAGTCGGCCTCGTCACGGGGCAGACCGAAGCGCAGGCTGGCCGACTCGGGAGTGCCGCCCTTGAACAGGCGCAACAGTACGCCTCGGCGCGCACAGAACTCATAGAGCGTTTGCGCTTCAGGGGTCACCAACCATTGGAACAGCGCGCAGCCTCCCTGCGGGCTCAAACCAAACCGATCGAGCAAGGCCACCAGACGGTCGCGGGCCCGTTCACTGCGTTCACGCTGCCGGGCTTGTCCCGCCTTATCGCTCAGGCACATCTGACCGACGATCCGGGTCGGTCCGCTGACAGACCAGGGGCCTATTTCCTGCGCCAGCATCCTCAACAAGACCGGTTCGGCCATGACAAAGCCGAGCCTGACGCCCGCCAGGCCGAAGAACTTGCCGAACGAGCGCAGCACAATCAGCCCGATGCGCCACGTTTCGGCAGCCAGGCTAATGCCTGGCGTGGTATCCATGAACGCCTCGTCAATGACCAGCCAGCCACCGCGCTCTGCCAGTCGAGCATGCCACTCCAGCAGACGCTCGGCGCTCAGGTGCAGGCCGGTCGGATTATTCGGGTTGACCACCACCAGCACGTCAAGGCTGTCGAGAAAGTACTCGACCTCCTGCTCACCGACCTCACGTACCACAAAACCGTTCTTGCGCCACGCATGTGCATGCTCGGCGTAGCATGGCGACAGCACGCCGACCCGCCCCCCGCTGCGCACCCGAGGCAATGCCTGAATCGCGGCCTGCGAACCAGACACCGGCAACAAGCGCGACACCCCGTAATAGGCGCAGGCCGCCGCTTCAAGGCCATCATCGGTCTCGGGCAGACGCGCCCAGGCGCGCGCCGGGATCTCCGGGATGGACCACGCCCAGGGCGCGATGCCGGTGGACAGGTCCAGCCATTCGGCCAGATCAATCCCGTAATGCTGCGCCGCCGCGCGCAGCCGGCCGCCGTGCTCAAGCATAAAATTCAGCTGCCAGGCAGATGACCAGCAGCCACAACCAGACGCCGCGCTGCACCAGTTGCCAGCCGCGATCAATCGAGTCGGCATCGGCAGGCGCACCCTCACCCAATGGCGGACGCTGATGCAGCTCACCATGATAGATCGCCGCCCCGCCCAGTTCGACGCCCAGCGCGCCCGCGCCGGCCGCCATGACCGGACCGGCGTTGGGGCTGTCCCAGGTCGGTCCCTGAGTGTGCCAGCAGCGCAGCGCCAGGCGGGTCTTGCCCAGCAACGCGTAGGTCAATGCCACCAGCCGCGCAGGCACGTAGTTGAGCACATCGTCGATCTTTGCCGCAGCCCAGCCGAAACGCTCAAAGCGCTCGTTGCGGTATCCCCACATGGCGTCCAGCGTATTGCTCAGCCGGTACAGCACAACGCCCGGCGCACCGGCGACAACAAACCAGAACAGCGCCGCGAATACCGCATCACTGCCGTTCTCCAGCACTGACTCGGTGGCTGCGCGGGCCACTTCAGTGGCATCCAGCTCGCTGGTCTGGCGACTGACCAGATAACCGACCCGCTGACGCGCCTCGACCAGATCGTCACTGCGCAGCGCTTGCGCCACGGGTTGAACGTGCTCGCCCAGGCTGCGCATACCCAGCGCGCCATACAGCGCCAGTATCTCGAACAGCCAGCCGATACCGGGCAACCAGCTCAGCAGCGTCGCCAGCAGCGTAAACGGCACGACGGTGATAACCCACGCGGTAACGCCATGACTGCGCCAGCCGCGGCCACCACTGTTGAAACGCTGCTCGACCCGATTGGCAAGGCCCCCGAATGCCACCAGCGGATGCCATCGTTTCGGCTCACCGAGTAACGCATCCAGCGCGACACCGGCAACGCTCAACAGCGCCACACTCATTGACTCACTCCCCATTGATTCTCATACAGCAGCTCATGCAGCGGACGCGCTTGCGCCCAGCCTTCCATTACCAGCATCGGCGTCGGATAAAACTCTTTGACCGGCCCCAGGCAGATGATTGCCAGCGGCTTGGCACCGTCGGGCATGCCCAGCAATTCGGCCAGCGCCTCGGGATCGAACAGCGACACCCAGCCCATGCCCAGACCTTCTGCACGGGACGCCAGCCAGAGGTTCTGGATGGCGCAGGACAGTGAGGCCAGATCCATTTCCGGCAAGGTGCGACGGCCGAAAATGTGCTGCTCACGTCCTTCCATCAGGGCAGCGACCAGTACCTCTGCGCAGTCATTGATCCCTTCGACCTTGAGCTTCATGAACTCGTCGGAGCGCTCGCCCAATGCCTCGGCGGTGCGAATGCGCTCCTCTTCCACTTGCGCCTGCATCTTGCCGCGCAACAACGGGTCGCTGATGCGAATGAAGCGCCACGGCTGCATCAGCCCGACGCTAGGCGCCTGATGGGCGGCTTCCAGCACCCGCGCCAGCAACTCGGGGGCCACAGTGCCGCCAATGAAGTGACGCATGTCGCGGCGTTTGGCGATAGCGCGGTACACCGCAGCCCGCTCTTGCGGGCTGAACGCTTGCTCGGTCATGGTTTGAACAGCGCCGCAATCGCCTGGGGGCAGGAAGGAAAATAGAAGTGCACGTAGGACGCCGTCAGGCGACCGAGACGGTAGACCGCCTCTGCTCCGCGTCCGCCATTGGGGCTGACGCCTCGGGCAATCGGCTGCAACTCGGTGCTGGTCAATGAATGATGATAGGTGTGGCCGTGCAACGTGCCCTCGGGCAGCTCGACCGCTTGCAAGGCCAGCGCCGCCAGACGCTTCTGCATGACCGCTTCACCGGACAGCAAGCCGACCAGTTCGGCGCGAACACCCTCCACGTCGGTCAAGGCTTCGAGCAGATAGAGCATGCCACCGCACTCGGCCAGAATCGGCTTGCCGGCGATATGGTGCGCCCTGATCGATGCCTGCATGGCCAGGTTTTCCGCCAGCGCGACGTGGTGCAGTTCCGGGTAGCCGCCCGGCAGATAGAGGCTGTCGGCCTCCGGCAGCACGCGGTCATGGATCGGCGAAAAGAAGCTCAGTTCCGCGCCCATGTTTCGCAGCAGGTCCAGGCTTGCGCCATACATAAAGGCAAAGGCTTCGTCGCGGGAGATAGCAATACGCACACCGGCGAGCAGCGGCTCGACCTGAATCGGATCGGGCGCAGTAAAGGTCACGGCGGGCGGCAAGGCCACTTCGCAGGTGCTGGCCAGCGCCGCGGCGGCCATGTCCAGACGCACGTCCAGATCGTTGAGTTCACTGGCCTGAACCAGCCCCAGATGGCGACTGGGCAATTCGAAACCGACCTCACGGGACAGTGCGCCGTACCAGCGCAGGCCTTCGGTCAGGCTGTTCTCCAGTAACTGCGCATGGCGTACGGTGCCGACGCGGTTGGCCAGCACGCCGGCAAACGGCAGATCAGGCTGATAGCGCGCCAGGCCCAGCGCCAGCGCACCAAACGTCTGCGCCATGGCCGTGCCGTCGATCACCCCGAGGACCGGCACGCCGAAATGACGGGCCAGGTCGGCGCTGGACGGTGTGCCGTCGAACAGCCCCATAACGCCTTCGATCAGGATCAGGTCTGCTTCATCCGCAGCCTCCCACAACAGGCGACGGCTTTCGTCGGCACCCACCATCCACATGTCCAGCTGGTAGACAGGCGAACCGCTGGCCCGCTCGAGAATCATCGGGTCGAGAAAGTCAGGGCCGCACTTGAATACCCTGACCTTGCGCCCTTGGTTGCGATGCAAACGTGCCAGCGCAGCCGTGACGGTGGTCTTGCCTTGTCCGGACGCTGGCGCGGCGATCAAAACTGCAGGGCAATCACGCGGAGCTCTCATAACGCAGTTCTCAATAAGGAATGGCTCACAGCTCGATACCTTTCTGCGCCCGGATGCCAGCCTGGAACGCATGCTTGACCACGCCGATGTCGGAAACCGTATCAGCCAGGTCAATCAATTCGGGCTTGGCACCGCGGCCAGTAACCAGCACATGCTGCATCGGCGGGCGGGCCTGCAGATCGCTCAACACCTGTTCAAGGTCGAGGTAGCCATGCTTGAGGGCGATGTTCAGTTCATCGAGCACCACCAGGCCGATGCGCGGATCGCGGAGCATCTCCCGAGACACCGCCCAGGCGGCTTCGGCGGCGGCGATGTCACGCTGGCGATCCTGGGTTTCCCAGGTGAAGCCCTCGCCCATCACGTGATAGCGCACCTGCTCGGGGAAACGCCGGAAGAACAGCTCTTCGCCCGTGCTGTTGCGACCTTTGATGAACTGCACCACGCCGCACTGCATATCATGGCCCATGGCCCGGGCGAGCATGCCGAATGCCGAGCTGCTCTTGCCTTTGCCATTGCCGGTCAACACCAGCAGCAGGCCGCACTCGTTGGGCGAGCTGGCAATACGCTCATCCATCACGGCTTTCTTGCGCTGCATGCGCGCCAGATGGCGTTCGTCGCGTTCGGGGGATTCGTTCATCTGGGTTCTCCGCTCGGGGCAGGCGACAACAGACGGAAGGACAGCACTGAACAGCACGGCAACGCCCTGCACAGAACATCACCCTCCGTGATGCCATTGAGTGGTTCAGGCCGGTCTCCGGGCTCATGAGCGGGTCACCCCCGGCTGCGCGCCTTCCCATGTCGAAACACAGTGGCGTCAGGCACAGCCTTGACTCATTTACCGTTGCGGGGGCAGCGCCGGGATCGGATCTGGGGATCCACACCGGCTTCCCTGTTTCACCCTGCCAATCAAGGATTGCAGAGCACCTGAAACAAACCGCGAAGGGTAGAGGGTTGGGCTGGGAGCGTCAATCGACACCGTCGCTCTGGAACGTGATTGAACCTAGATGGTTGGCAGTGCCTCTATCAGTTACTGGACCACGCCCTTGTTTATGGAGATTCACCATGTTCAAACTCAGACCCCACTACGCAGTGTTGCTTCTGGTTGCCGGCGGCCTCGCTGCCTGCGGCGAGTCTTCGACCTTGCAAGTCTCGGATGGAACAGGCCCCTCGCCCAAGTTGCCGGAGCCCAACAAGACGCTGATCCCGACCGTCAACATTGCCCCCGCCATAGGCTGGGAAAAAGGTGCCAGGCCGGTCGCCGCGCCGGGCACACAGGTGGCCGCGTTCGCTGAAAATCTGGACCACCCACGCTGGCTCTATGTACTGCCCAATGGTGATGTGCTGGTGGCAGAAACCAATTCCCCGGCCAAACCGGATGACTCCAAGGGGATTCGCGGCTGGGTGATGGAAAAGGTCATGGGCCGAGCCGGTGCCGGCGTGCCAAGCGCCAACCGGATTACCTTGCTGCGCGACCTGGACAAGGACGGCGTTGCAGAAACCCGTACCGTTTTCCTACAAAACCTTAATTCGCCGTTCGGCATGACGCTGGTGGGCAACAAGCTCTATGTGGCCGACACCGATCGCCTGATCAGCTTCCCGTACGAAACAGGCCAGACCTCGATCAGCGCGCAGCCGACCAAAGTGGTCGACCTGCCGGGCGGCACGCTCAATCATCACTGGACCAAGAACGTCATCGCCAGCAAGGACGGCAGCAAGCTGTACGTCACCGTGGGCTCGAACAGCAACGTGGCCGAGAACGGCATGGACAAGGAAGAAGGTCGCGCAGCGATCTGGGAAGTGGACGCCGCCACCGGCAACCACCGTATCTTCGCCTCCGGACTGCGCAATCCCAACGGCATGGACTGGGAGCCCAAAACCGGCAAGCTATGGACGGCGGTCAACGAGCGTGACGAAATCGGCAGCGATCTGGTGCCGGACTACGTGACCTCGGTACAGGACGGCGCCTTCTACGGCTGGCCTTACAGCTACTATGGCCAACACGTCGACGAACGCGTCAAGCCGCAGAATCCGGCACTGGTCGCCAAAGCCATCGCGCCGGATTATGCAGTCGGTCCGCACACGGCTTCGCTGGGCCTGGTGTTCGCCGACGGCAAAACCCTGGCCGCACCGTTCAATGAAGGCCTGTTCATCGGTCAGCACGGCTCATGGAACCGCAAACCGCACAGCGGCTATAAAGTGGTATTTGTGCCCTTTAGTGGCGGCAAGCCCAACGGCGCACCCGTCGACGTGCTGACCGGCTTTCTCAACAAGGACGAAAAAGCCATGGGCCGCCCGGTTGGCGTGGTCAATGACCAGCGCGGCGGGTTGCTGGTGGCGGATGATGTGGGCAACAAGATATGGCGCGTGACGTCAGCCAAGGCTGCGCAGTAACGCCGAGTGCAGGGGTGCGACGCAGAGCGCCGCACGATAGTTACGATGATCGTTCCTACGCTCCAGCGTGGGAATGCAGTTCTCGACGCTCTGCGTCGCAAGAGGACGCGGAGCGTCCGGAGCGGCATGCGACGCAGAGCGTCGCACGATAGTTACGATGATCGTTCCTACGCTCCAGCGTGGGAATGCAGTTCTCGAAGCTCCGCGTCGCAAGAGGACGCGAAGCATCCGGAGCGGCATGCGACGCAGAGCGTCGCACGATAGTTACGATGATCGTTCCTACGCTCCAGCGTGGGAATGCAGTTCTCGAAGCTCCGCGTCGCAAGAGGACGCGGAGCGTCCGGAACGGCATGCGACGCAGAGCGTCGCACGATAGTTACGATGATCGTTCCTACGCTCCAGCGTGGGAATGCAGTTCTCGACGCTCTGCGTCGCAAGAGGACGCGAAGCGTCCGGAACGGCGTGCGACGTAGAGCGTCGCACGATAGTTACGATGATAAGTTTTGGCCAGAGCGCTACGGCCGAATCTGTGCCAGATTGGCTGGCTGAATGACGCGCTTGGCGTTGAGGTAGGCTTTCTGCCAGTAGGGCTTGTCGAGGCTATCGAGCTTGACCGTGCCGCCGCTGGCCGGGGCATGCACGAAGCGGCCTTCGCCGACATAGATCCCCGCATGGGAAACCTGCGAACCGCCCGATGTGGCGAAAAACACCAGATCCCCCGACTGCAATTGCTCGCGCCGAATATTCGGTGCGCCCATCACGATCATCTCGCGCGTGGAGCGCGGCAGAGAGATACCCGCCGCATCACGATAGACATAACCTATAAGACCGCTGCAGTCAAAACCGGAGTCTGGCGTGTTGCCGCCCCAGCGATAAGGCGTGCCGACCAGCCCCAGCGCGCGAAACAGCACGTCTTCGGCGGCTGGAGAAAGAATCTGGGGAGGAGCAGTAACCACCGGACGCTGAACGATCCGGGGTGCTTTGGGCGGTGGCGGCGCGCTGGCACAAGCCCCCAGCAACGCAGCAACAGAGATGACTATCAGGCGCAACGCAATCGACATAACCACAACAACCTATCCGGATGCGGCTTACGCTGCCGAGAAGCTCAAAAACGCAGAAAGACCCGAAGGCCTTGTTCTGCGCGTTCTATTTTATTTACGCCGCTTTGGCGCGGTCTTGACTGTAGTCGAAGTCATCGCCGTTGTCTGCGTGGCCTCAGGCGTCGACTTTACAGCGACAGTGCCTGGCGCCATTGCCAGAGGCCGCTTGGCCTCGATGAATGTCTTGCTCCAGTAGGCGTCATCAAGGCTGTCGATGCGCACACCGCCGCTGCGGCGACTGCTGGAGTGGATGAACTGCTGATTACCGGCATAGATCGCTGCATGGCTGACACGGCCGCGGCCGCGGGTGCTGAAGAACAGCACGTCGCCAGGTTGAAGGTTCTTGCGCGAGACCAGCGGTGCATCGACGTTGATCATTTCACGCGTGGAACGCGGCAGGCTCATGCCAGCCTCCTCGCGAAACAGGTAACCGATAAAGCCGCTGCAATCGAACCCCGAAGAAGTCGACGTGCCGCCGAACTTGTAGCGGGTACCGATCAGGGATTTGCCACGTTCCAGGATACTGTCGGCCAGAACCGGCAGCTGGTAAGACTTGTTGTCGGAGAACTGGGCCAACTCGTCTTCGGTGGCCATCTCGTCCTGCAAGGCTGCTGCGTCGGCACGACGGGCTGCGGACTGGGCATTCACAGCGTTGGCGCTCTGATAACGCGGAACGGGCTGGGCCTGTTCATGCTGTGCGACCGGCATATTGGCCGAGCAACCGAAGAGGAATGTAACGAGTGCGAGAGGCACGAGGGGTGCGAAGCGAACAACCTGCATGGGCACAACCGTGGCTGACTAGTTAAGATGGCGAGACTATGCCTTTTATGAAGGTGATTTGCAAATTCAATCGAACTAGATGTGACTTATGAGTTCGGCCATGACATGTGACGCCCGGCACTGCAAAAAGACGTCCATCTGCGCACTGTGATCGGTCGGCTGCGGATTGATTTCTGCCGTAAAACCCCCGGAAACTCTGGTGCGAATGACAGGCTCGTGAATGTAGGGGAAGCTTGCCGTAGTGCCGATACTCAATACTGCGTCATAGCCTTTAGCCAGTTGTTCATACAGTGTTTTCAGTGCCCCATCGGGGAGCATTTCCTGAAAAAGAACGACGGACGGTCGCAGAATGCCACTACATATCCGGCACAAAGGCGGCAATGGTCGCTGCAAGTGCTCACTCAGCTGAGGATCTTCAGCTCCGCAGGATTGACAGAACAAGGGCGAAAGTTGCCCGTGAATCTCGATCAAACGCTCCGGCGGGCTCCCGGCAGCACGATGATAACCGTCGACGTTCTGGGTCAGTACCCAGCACTCGGGCTTGATGCGCTGCAACTGAGCGATGGCGTAATGCGCACTATTGGGCTCACCGCCAAGACAGGCCTTGCCCAATTCGGCGATGTACTTCCAGCACAGCTCAGGGTCACGGCGCAGCATCGGCCCGGACAAGGCCACTTCTATCGGCAGGCCATCATCGGTCTTGCCGTTGTAGAGACCACCTGTGCCGCGATAGGTCGGCAGCCCCGAATCAGCCGACAGGCCGGCTCCGGTGATTACCAGAATCCGTTGTGCATGGCGCAGCGCTGCCGCCGTCTGCATCACCAGCGCCTGATCTACCACCCGAGCGTCTCTTTAAGGAAGGGAATGGTCAGTTTGCGCTTTTCCTGGAGTGACGCCTGATCGAGACGCTCGAGCAACTCGAACAGGGCGCTCATGCTGCGCGTACCGCGGGTGAGGATAAAATGGCCGACCTCGTCAGTCAGGTGCAGGCCGCGCCGCGAAGCACGCAGTTGCAGCGCACGCAACTTGTCTTCGTCAGACAGTCCGCGCATCTGGAATACCAGCGCCATGGTCAGGCGGGATTTCAGATCAGGGAGTTTGACCGGCAGTTCGCGGGGCGATTTCGACGCAGCAATAAGCAGACGACGCCCGCTGTCACGCAGACGATTGAACAGATGAAACAGGGCTTCTTCCCAGTCCGGCTTGCCGACCACGGCCTGCAGGTCGTCCAGACACACCAGCTCGTACTGTTCGAGATGGTCGAACAGCTCGATACCTTCATCTATGACTTCGGCCAGTGGCAGGTAAACCGCAGGCTCGCCCATCTGCTCGAAACGCAGGCACGCAGCCTGCAGCAAGTGCGTGCGCCCTACCCCGTCCTTGCCCCACAAATAGATGAGGCTTTCGGTCCAGCCGGCGTCGGCTTCGCACAGCCGCTCGACATAGCCGAGTGCAGCGGCGTTGGCGCCTGGGTAGTAGTTGATGAAAGTGGCGTCATCACGCAGACGCACACTCAGGGGCAGCTGAATCGGTTTCATGCTGACTAACGGCTCATGCAAACCGTCAAGGGCCTCTGTGTAAAGAGCGCAAAGTTTATACCCGTGAGGCTGGTCGCACAATGCGACAGACCTCAAGCAAAATCAAAGGTTTGCGTCAAAGTGAGTAAAGCGCGGGTCGGGCAGGACCGATTGACGGGATGCATGCATTGCCTGTCCGGGCCTCTCGCCGGTGAGCGAGGAAGCCCGGATTACCCTTACAGCTCGGGATCGTCCGCGCCTGCGTAGATTTCCGAGTCTTTGTAAACATCATGCATATGGCGCACCAGCACCATGATCACTGCGGCAACCGGCAGTGCCAGCAGAATCCCGGTAAACCCGAACAGTTCACCGCCCGCCAGAATCGCAAAGATCACCGCCACCGGGTGCAGACCGATACGATCCCCTACCAGCAATGGCGTCAGCACCATCCCTTCAAGGGCCTGACCGATCATGAATACAGCAACGATACCCATCATCGGGTACAGGTCGCCGCCAAACTGGAACAGACCGGCTACCAACGCCGAACCAATACCGATCACAAAGCCCATATAAGGAACGATGGCTGCCAGACCGGCAATCACCCCGATCAACAGACCCAGCTCCAGTCCGACCAGCATCAGGCCGGCTGCGTAGATCACGCCGAGGCCGACCATGACCAGTAGCTGTCCACGTATGAACGCGCCCAGCACCTCGTGGCACTCGCCCGCCAGCTTGACGATTTGACCTTCACGCTGACGCGGCAGCAGACCACGGATCTTGCCGGTCATGATGTCCCAGTCACGCAGCAGGTAGAAGCACACCACCGGGATCAGCACCAGATTGGTCAGCCAGCCGATCAGCGCCAGACTGGAGGCCGTAGCCTGAGACAGCACGACGGAAACTATATCCCCGGCCTGGCCCATATGCTCGGAAATGGCAGCCTTGATCTTGTCGAACTTCCAGAACCCGTCTGCCAGACCGAACTTGGCCTGTACCCACGGCAGCGCCGAGTGTTGCAGCCAGTCGAGGATCTGCGGGGCCAGCTCGTAAAGACGGAACAGTTGCTTTGCCAGCATTGGCACCAGCACCAGCAGCAACGCCATGAGCACCAGTGTGAATAGCCCGAAAACGGCCACCACGCTCAAGGTTCTGGACAGGCCGGCGCGTTCCAGGCGATCCACCAGCGGATCGCCCATATAAGCCAGCAGCAATGCCACCAGGAAGGGGGTGAGGATCGTGTGCAGCAGCACCACGAAAGCGACCAGCAAGGCCAGGCCGCCGATCCAGAACCAACGCCGCGTATCAGTCATCAACATCCCTCAACCCAATGGAAAAGCGTTTTTGCCGGATTACCAGCGGAAATAAAGCTGTGGCGCAGACGCCGGGACAATCATCGGGGCAGGTGCGGGTGCGGGCACAGGAGCAGCACCTGCAGCAGGCGCAACCGGAGCCGCAGCATCGACAGGTGCGGCGGGCGGTGTCGCAGCAACTGCTTCACTTGCAGGCACTTCCTGCAATTTGGCCAGCGACAGTTGCGAGCGCAGTTGCTCGGTGCTGCCACTGACTTCAAACACCACTTTATCGCCGTCGACAGAGCTCAGACGCACGCCGAACGGATCAAGTAACTGAAGCAGTTGTGCATAACGCTCGAGCGTCATGCCTTGGACCTGCACCAGCAGACCGGTGGAGGCACCGGGCTTGGCGACGAAACGCGGCGCCAGACGCTGACTCACCGACAGCAGCACCGCATCAGCCAGCGCCTCCGGGGTAACGCCGGTCGCCGTGCCCTGCTCACGCTGATCGCCCAGCCACAAGCGCCACTTGCCCTGCCACTGACCAGCGTCTTCCTTGGCGTGCACGGCCAGTATCGCGTCGGCACCGTAGCGCTCGGAAGCCTCCTTGAGCGGCGCAGGATCAGTGCCCTCCAGCGTTTTCGCGTTACCGATACCCTGTTCACTCAAATCAGCCAGTGGCAGACGCAACGGCAGGCCGCGGTGCTGGGCAGCACGCCGCAACGGCTCGGCCGCCGCCTGCCCGTCACCGACCAGATTCGAGCCTTCGACCGAGTCATTCAGCCACCAGCCGAGAATCGACGGTCGATTACTGCCCCAGATCGACAAACCGGCATCGCGCAGGGCACGGTCGGTGGTGGCCGGATCGAAGTCCACCAGCAGGGTCTCCGGTGGGCCGGCCTCGTAGCCGTACTGGCTGATGATCTGCTGCGGATCCTTGCGCAGCGCGGCGATGGCCGAACCCTGCGCAGCTTTGGCGTCGCCGGTCAGACGCAGCACCAGGGTGTCGACGGCGGCCTGCGTGGCCCGCGTGCGCTCATCGGGCGACTGGCCATTGACCGGTTCACGAACCTGATAAAGGTTGCTGACCGTTTCAGCGAGGCTGGGGAGGCTGATCAAGGACAGACAGCCGGCTAGAATAATTCTGGAAAAACGCATGGACAGTTCCCGAACGGAAAAAAGTAAAAAAGAAGCTGTTTCAGGAGGTGTGCAAGTCTGGGACAGCCTTGAGCCACCAATCATTCAATTTGCGCATAAAGTACACCTTAAACGTCTGCACTCGCACTGACAGCTGACGCCACATCAGGTTTATTTGGTGCAACACCGCCCTGTTGTCGGCGCAAGGATGGCCCCTGGGGAGCAAGCCTGATAAAATCGCGCGCCTTCGCAGACCGGCAATCGCCACGGCCCAACATTACCACCGCATGACAGCGCGGTGCTGAACGGGTCCCAACGCAGCGGTCGATACCTCCGAATCCCCCCTAAAGGCCTGGATTTTTTATGAGCAAGCAACCCTCCCTGAGCTATAAAGACGCCGGTGTAGACATCGACGCCGGTGAAGCATTGGTCGAACGCATCAAGAGCGTCGCCAAGCGCACCAAGCGTCCGGAAGTCATGGGCGGCCTGGGAGGCTTCGGCGCCCTCTGCGAAATCCCGGCTGGCTACAAGCAGCCAGTGCTGGTGTCCGGCACAGACGGCGTGGGCACCAAGCTGCGTCTGGCGCTGAACCTGAACAAGCACGACACCATCGGCATCGATCTGGTCGCCATGTGCGTCAATGACCTGGTGGTCTGCGGCGCAGAGCCGCTGTTCTTCCTCGACTACTACGCCACCGGCAAGCTGAACGTCGACACTGCCGCTCAGGTGGTGACCGGTATTGGCGCTGGCTGCGAATTGGCCGGCTGCTCGCTGGTAGGCGGCGAAACCGCTGAAATGCCGGGTATGTACGAAGGCGAAGACTACGACCTGGCAGGCTTTTGCGTCGGCGTCGTGGAAAAGGCCGAAATCATCGACGGCTCGAAAGTCGCTGCCGGTGACGCGCTGCTCGCCCTGCCCTCGTCCGGCCCGCACTCCAACGGTTATTCGCTGATCCGCAAGATCATCGAAGTAGCCGGTGCCGATATCGAAAACATCCAGCTGGACGGCAAACCGCTGACCGAACTGCTGATGGCGCCAACCCGCATCTACGTCAAGCCGTTGCTCAAGCTGATCAAGGAAACCGGCGCAGTCAAAGCCATGGCGCACATCACCGGTGGCGGCCTGCTCGACAACATCCCGCGCGTTCTGCCGGAAGGCGCTCAGGCGGTGGTCGATGTCGCCAGCTGGCAGCGTCCGGCCGTGTTTGACTGGCTGCAGCAGCAAGGCAACGTCGCCGAAAACGAAATGCACCGCGTACTGAACTGCGGCGTGGGCATGGTCATCTGCGTTGCTCAGGAACACGTCGAAGCCGCCTTGACGGTTCTGCGCGAAGCTGGCGAGCAGCCATGGGTGATCGGCCAGATCGCTGACGCTGCCGAAGGTGCGGCACAGGTCGAGCTGAAAAACCTCAAGGCGCATTGATGCCGGCCATCTGCGATGTCGTGGTGCTGCTGTCCGGCACCGGCGGCAACCTGCAAGCGATGATCGACAGTTTCAAGGACGGGGCCAGCCCCGTCCGCATCCGCGCAGTGATTTCCAACCGTGCGGATGCGTTCGGCCTGCAACGCGCCAAAGACGCTGGCATCGACACCTGCGTGCTGGATCACACCGCGTATGAAGGCCGTGAGGCCTTCGATGCAGCGCTGATCGAACTGATCGACACATTCCAGCCACAGTTGGTGGTACTGGCCGGATTCATGCGCATCCTCAGCGCAGGGTTCGTCCGCCACTATCATGGCCGCCTGCTGAACATTCACCCTTCCCTGCTGCCGCGATACAAAGGTCTGCACACGCACAAGCGTGCGCTGGAAGCCGGCGACACCGAGCATGGTTGCAGCGTGCATTTTGTCACCGAGGAACTCGATGGCGGGCCGCTGGTCGTACAGGCAGTTATTTCGGTACAGTTGCACGACACGCCAGCAGCGCTCGCGCAACGGGTTCATGTTCAAGAGCACCGTATTTACCCACTGGCCATTCGCTGGTTTGCCGAAGGCCGATTGAGCCTTGGCGAACAAGGTGCGTTACTGGATAGCCAGCTACTCCCGGCCAGCGGCCATCTGATTCGACATTAGGAGATATTATGCGTCGCGCTCTGCTCTTCGCTTTCGCTCTGCTCGCATTGCCTGCGGTACAGGCTGCAGACCTTCAACCTTTCTCCGCCAGCTACACCGCCGACTGGAAGCAGCTGCCGATGAGCGGTACTGCCGAACGCAGCCTGGAAGCCGGGGCCAATGGCACCTGGACACTGAGTTTCAAGGCATCGATGATGATCGCCAGCCTGACCGAAGTCAGCACATTGAAAGTCGACAAGGACACGTTGTTACCACAGACCTACAGCTTCGAGCGCAGCGGTCTGGGCAAGTCCAAGAAGGTTGATCTGGCGTTCGACTGGAATACCAAATTCGTTACCGGCACCGACCGTGGCGATGCGATCAAGCTGCCGCTCAACCGTGGCATCCTCGACAAGTCCACGTATCAGCTGGCGTTGCAACATGACATCGCCGACGGCAAGAAGAGCATGAGCTATCAGGTGGTCGACGGTGATGAAGTAGACACCTACGACTTCCGCGTGCTGGGTTCGGAAAAAGTCACCACCAAGACCGGCCAGGTCGATGCAATCAAGGTCGAGCGCGTGCGTGATCCGACGCAAAGCAAGCGCACTACCGTGCTGTGGTTCGCCAAAGACTGGGATTACCTGTTGGTGCGCTTGCAACAGGTCGAAACCGACGGCAAGGAATACAACATCGTCTTGCTCGACGGCACCGTCAACGGCAAGGCCGTCAAAGGCAGCTGATTGCCCTGACCCATCGCCACACAGAGCTCCGCTTTTCAGCGGGGCTTTTTATTGGCCACGAGGATCGAGGACGCAGAGCTTCGCACGATGGTTGGGCTGATTATCGTTCCTACGCTCCAGCGTGGGAATGCAGTTCTCGACGCTCCGCGTCACAAAGAGGACGCAGGTGCGTCCGGAACGGCATGCGACGCAGAGCGTCGCACGATGGTTGGGTGGGTTATCGTTCCTACGCTCCAGCGTGGGAATGCCTTTCCTGACGCTCTGCGTCATGGTTCTGCGCCACGCCGAAGCACATGAAAAATCCTTCACTTTGCCGCTGTTACTCTGCAGGCCTCGCCATGCAAGGGCTGTAGGCAAACGGTCATTTTTTGATCACGGATGAACCTGAACAGCCTATTTACTTAGGGAGCTAACAAATTCTATAAAAGAGTCCTGCGACACATCGCCGCAGTATCCAGAGGCCTAACCATCAAGGCCATCAAAGTCAGGAGCTTACTACTATGACTGTCAGAGTTACTGAACGCGACGACGCCCACCTCTCTCACGAAGCCGTGGCCGACGGCATCCAGATCTGGGACGTGCATCAACAGGATCAACTGGTGGGCATGTTCCACGTAGAGTCCGATGCCCTTCGCTACAAGGAAGAGCTGGAAGCGCTGGAAAGCCAGGGTAACCACTGAGCAACGCTTCCGAGCCGGAAGCACCAGCCCCATAAACGACAAAACCCGCTGAATGCGGGTTTTGTCATGACGGGTCAGCCGTTTACCACATCAAATCATCGGGCACCTGATACGCCGCATACGGATCATCGGCATCCGGGGCTTCGGTCGGGGTGTTGAGCAACACGATACGGCGCGGGTCGCGCTCCTGGATCTTCAGCGCAGCTTCGCGCGGAATGATCTCGTAACCACCGCCGTGGTGAACGATAGCCAGTGAACCGCTGCTGAGCTTGTTACGCACCAGCGCATTGACCGAGATCCGCTTGACCTTCTTGTCGTCAACGAAGTTGTAGTAATCCTCGGTGATCAGCTTGGGCAGGCGCGACACTTCGATCAGTTGCTTGACCTGAGCCGTGCGCGCCTTCTGCTCGACCTTCTCTTGCTGCTGACGATTGAGTTCCTGGTCACGTCTGGCCTTTTCGGCCATGGCTTCCTGAGCTGCACGCTTTTGCGAGTCGTCGGCCTGAGCCTGCCCCTTGTGCACGAGACGCTGCTCTTTCTGCTTTTCTTTGCCGACCTGCTTGGCCTGCTTTTGGTTGACCAGACCTGCCTTGAGCAACTGATCGCGAAGGGAAAGGCTCATTGTCTACTCACTTATACCGTTACCGCACACTCAGCCACAGCCGGGCGTGCTTTTTTCCTGACGTTTGGCTTCACCCCACAACGCGTCCATTTCTTCGAGCGAGCACTCTTCGATAGGACGCTGGATGTGGCGCAATGCCTGTTCAATGAATCGGAAGCGTCTGTCGAACTTGCTATTAGCCGAGCGTAGCGCAGTTTCCGGGTCAACTTTAAGGTGCCGGGCCAGGTTCACGACGCTGAACAGCAGATCGCCGACTTCCTCGGCAATGCCCGCGGCGTCATTGTCGACCATGGCTTCGAGAATTTCATCGAGTTCTTCACGCACCTTGTCGACCACCGGCAGCGCCGCAGGCCAGTCGAAACCCACCTGAGAGGCACGTTTCTGCAGTTTGGCTGCGCGGCTCAACGCAGGCAAGGCCACCGGCACGTCATCGAGCAACGACAACTGTTCGGGCGCGCCAGACTTTTCGGCACGTTCCTCGGCCTTGATCTCGTCCCAGCGCCGGTTAACCTGCTCATCGGTCAGGCGCGGCGTCTCTGCTGGCGCGTACAGCTCACCGGTCGGAAACACGTGGGGATGGCGACGCAGCAACTTGCGGGTAATGCCGTCGACCACAGCGTCGAATTCAAACCGGCCTTCTTCCTTGGCCAGTTGCGCGTAAAAAACCACCTGAAACAGCAGATCACCCAGCTCGCCCTTCAGGTGGTCAAGATCGCCCTGCTCGATGGCATCGGCCACTTCGTAGGCCTCTTCCAGCGTATGCGGCACGATGCTGGCGTACGTCTGTTTCAGATCCCATGGACAGCCGGATTGCGGATCACGCAGACGGCTCATGAGGTTCAGCAGGTCTTGAACTGTATACATGGGGCTCCCTGTGAGCGCAGGCAACGCTTATGGCGTCCTGTTCCTGCGCGTTTCAATGATGTTCGGCAACTGGGAAATACGCCCCAGCAACCGCCCCAGCGCGTCCAGACCCGGAATCTCGATGGTCAGCGACATGAGCGCGGTGTTGTCCTCTTTGTTCGAGCGGGTATTGACCGCCAGCACGTTGATCCGCTCGTTGAGCAGCACCTGAGTCACGTCACGCAGCAGGCCGGAACGGTCGTAGGCGCGGATAATGATGTCCACCGGATAAGTGAGCACCGGCACCGGCCCCCAACTGACCTGAATGATCCGCTCGGGCTCACGACCGCCCAATTGCAGCACTGAAGCGCAATCCTGACGGTGGATGCTGACGCCACGGCCTTGAGTGATGTAACCGACAATCGCATCGCCCGGCAGCGGCTGGCAGCAGCCGGCCATTTGTGTCATCAGGTTGCCAACGCCCTGAATCTGGATATCGCCACGCTTGCCGGGCTTGTAACCGGTGGCCTTGCGCGGAATCAACTCCAGCTGTTCGTTGACGCGATCAGGCTCAACCTGCTGCTGAGCCAGGTTGACCAGTTGCGCCAGACGCAGATCACCCGCACCCAGAGCTGCAAACATGTCGTCGGCAGTCTTGTGATTGGCTTTGTCCGCCAGTTTGTCGAAATCAACCTGTGGCAGCGCAAGGCGCGCCAGTTCACGCTCGATCAGGGTTTTGCCAGCGGCGACGTTCTGGTCGCGGGCCTGCAACTTGAACCAGTGAACGATCTTGGCCCGCGCGCGGGACGTGGTGATATAGCCCAGGTTCGAGTTCAACCAGTCGCGGCTCGGCGTGCCGTGCTTGCTGGTGATGATTTCGACCTGCTCGCCGGTCTGCAGACTGTAGTTGAGCGGTACGATCCGACCGTTGATTTTCGCGCCACGGCAGTTATGGCCGATCTCGGTGTGCACCCGATAGGCGAAATCGAGGGGTGTCGCGCCTTTCGGCAGGTCAATGGCATGGCCGTCAGGGGTGAATACGTAGACACGGTCCGGCTCGATATCGACCCGTAACTGATCGGCCAGCCCGCCGATATCACCCAGCTCTTCGTGCCATTCGAGCACCTGACGCAGCCAGGAAATTTTCTCTTCGTAATGATTGGAGCCGGACTTGACGTCGGTGCCTTTGTAGCGCCAGTGCGCGCAAACGCCCAGTTCGGCTTCTTCGTGCATGGCATGGGTGCGGATCTGTACTTCCAGCACCTTGCCTTCAGGCCCGATGACCGCAGTGTGCAGCGAGCGATAGCCGTTTTCCTTGGGGTTGGCGATGTAGTCGTCGAACTCCTTGGGAATATGCCGCCACAAGGTGTGCACGATGCCCAGGGCGGTGTAGCAGTCGCGCATTTCCGGGACCAGCACACGCAACGCACGCACATCATAGATCTGGCTGAACGCCAGCCCCTTGCGCTGCATTTTGCGCCAGATGGAATAGATATGCTTGGCACGGCCGCTGATATCAGCCGTCACACCGGTCGCTTGCAGCTCGTTGTCGAGCTGGGACATGACGTCGCTGATGAAGCGCTCGCGGTCCAGCCTGCGCTCATGCAACAGCTTGGCGATCTGCTTGTACTGATCAGGCTCCAGGTAGCGGAAAGACAGGTCTTCCAGCTCCCATTTGATGTGGCCGATGCCCAGACGGTGAGCCAGCGGCGCATAGATATCGAAGACTTCCCGGGCCACCCGGTTGCGTTTTTCGTCGTCGGCGTTTTTTACCGCCCGAATCGCACACGTGCGCTCGGCCAGCTTGATCAGCGCAACCCGAACGTCGTCGACCATCGCCACCAGCATCTTGCGCAGGTTTTCGACCTGCGCCTGACTGCCCAGCACCAATGACTGACGAGGGCTGAGGCTGGCGCTGATCGCCGCCATGCGCAGTACGCCGTCGATCAGCTTGGCGACCGTCGCGCCGAAACGCTGCTCGACTTCAGGTAAGGGGATAACGCCTTCACGCACGCCACGGTAAATAACCGCCGCAACCAGCGAGTCCTGATCCAGCTTGAGGTCAGCGAGGATCTCCGCGATTTCCAGACCGGTCTGGAAACTGGAGGTGCCCTCTGCCCAATGATTCTTGTGGGCCTTGTCGTTCTGCTCGGCTTGCCGGGCAAATTCACAGGCCTGTTTCATGACTTCCCGGTCCAGGACCAGGTCGACGCTGACAATATGATCGAGCCACGCGTCGAGATTGATACTGCCGTCTGTGTTTATCGGCTGGTTCGCTCTCACCTGTACCATGCTGCTTACCTTCCCTACGGCGCGATGAATAGCGCCATCAGTCGCCAGCCTTCTGAGCGAATGCCACTTGCCGGGCAAGCAAGGACCGGCATTCGCGGGCCAGTCGGATTAAATGAGATTCCTTGTCAGCAACGACCTCGTTCCAGTGAACGCCGCTCACTTACTCATTTCAAATAAAGCCATCGCCTCGACATGCGCCGTCTGAGGAAACATATCGAGAATTCCGGCACGTTTTAATCGGTAGCCCTGACTGATCAGTTCGACCGCGTCACGAGCCAAAGTTGCCGGGTTGCATGAAACATAAAGCAGTCGCCGGGCACCTGTTTTTCTGATCTGGCGAACCACTTCAAAGGCCCCGTCACGCGGCGGGTCCAAGAGTACCGCAGAAAACCCTTCCGCTGCCCAGTCGGCATGTGTCAGCGGCTGGGAAAGGTCCGCCTGAAAAAACTGCACATTGTGCAAATCATTACTCATTGCGTTGACGGCTGCACGCTCGACCATGGTCGCAACGCCTTCGACCGCCACCACTTCCTTCACCAGACCGGCCAGCGGCAAGGCAAAATTGCCCAGACCGCAGAACAGATCCATCACCCGTTCATCTTTCGCAGGTGCCAGCCATTGCAGGGCCTGCTCGATCATCGCGGTATTGACCGCCGCGTTGACCTGAATGAAATCTCCCGGTCGCCACGCCAGTTGCAGGTTCCACGGCTCCAGCCGGTAACCCAGCGTATCGCCCGCGCTGACCGGTTGGGGCTCGCCGTCGCCATGCAGCCAGAGCTGCGCACCGTGCGTCGAGCAGAACGCCCGCAGGCTGGCCAGGTCGGCATCGGCGAGCGGCGCGGTATGGCGCAGCAACAGGGCGGCCGAAGAACCACTGAACAGCTCGACGTGACCCAGCACCTGCGGTTTGCTGAAGCTTTTCAGCATGCCAGGCAACTGGCTCATGATCGGTTGCAAGGCCTGTACCAGCACCGGACATTCTTCGATGTTGACGATGTCCTGGCTGGCGGCCGCGCGGAAGCCCACGTCCAGCCTTTTGGCCTTGGAATCCCAGCGCACCGCGACCCGCGCGCGTCGACGATAGGCCAGTTCGGACCCGCTCAACGGCGCGGCCCATTCATCCGGCACCACGTTCGCCACGCGCAGCAACTGCTCGGCGAGCATGCGCTGTTTCAGGGCAAGCTGCTCTTCATGGGGCACGTGTTGAACACTGCAGCCACCGCAGCGACCGAAATAATCACAGGCCGGCGCGCGGCGCATGTCGCTGGCGGCAAAGACCCGCTCGGTACGGGCCTCGACAATCTTGCCACGTGCATTGAGCACCCGGGCCTCGACCTCCTCGCCTGCGAGGCTCCCGGCGACAAACCAGGTCTTGCCGTCGAGAAAGGCAATACCGCGGCCGTCGTCGGACAGTCGCTCAATGCTCAGCCGCTGTTTTTTACCGACAGGAATCTGCGCGGTCTTGACGCCGCCCGTGGGCTGAAAGCGCAGACCTCGTTCATGCCTGGCCATCAGTTGGGCGAATCGTAGATACCGGTCGACAGGTAACGGTCGCCTCGGTCACAGATGATCGCCACAATCACGGCGTTTTCGACTTCGCGGGAAATACGCAATGCTCCAGCGACTGAGCCTCCCGACGAAACGCCACAGAAGATGCCCTCTTCGCGTGCCAGTCGGCGCATGGTGTCTTCGGCTTCGGTCTGGCCCATGTCGATGATGCGGTCGACGCGGTCCGACTGGTAAATCTTCGGCAGGTATTCGTGCGGCCAGCGGCGAATACCCGGGATCGAAGCGCCCTCCATCGGTTGCAGACCGACGATCTGCACCTCGGGATTCTGCTCCTTGAGGTAGCGTGAAGTGCCCATGATGGTGCCGGTAGTGCCCATCGAGCTGACGAAATGAGTAATGGTACCCGCCGTCTGCCGCCAGATTTCCGGACCGGTGGACGTGTAATGCGCCTCGGGGTTGTCACCATTGGCGAACTGATCGAGCACCTTGCCGCGGCCCTCGGCCTGCATGCGCTCGGCCAGATCACGAGCACCTTCCATGCCTTCGTCCTTGCTGACCGAAATCAGCTCGGCGCCATAGGCGGTCATCGCCGCCTTGCGCTCGGCACTGGAGTTGTCCGGCATGATCAGGATCATGCGGTAGCCTTTGATCGCGGCAGCCATGGCCAGTGCGATGCCGGTATTGCCGGAGGTGGCTTCGATCAGCGTGTCGCCCGGATGAATCTGGCCGCGCAACTCGGCACGGGTGATCATCGACAATGCCGGGCGGTCTTTTACCGAGCCAGCGGGGTTGTTACCTTCAAGCTTCAACAAGAGGGTATTGCTGGTGTTACCCGCCATGCGTTGCAGACGCACCAGCGGGGTGTTGCCGACGCAATCGGCAATGGTTTGATACTGCAGGGTCATGGCGTCTTCGCAATCCAGACTGCGGGGGGTGCCTATCATAACGGCAAACGCCCAAAGCCCATATCACGCAAAGTGCGCTGTTTATTCCCAAAAAGAATAAGCATAGGTATTTCCAACCCCGACAGCTGGCCGTTGAGCACAGAGTTATATGCCCACCCCCCGGTAAATGGCTAAACTCAGCCCCTTGTGCCGATACCGCCGGGCAGCCGATGCCTGATATCGACGGACTGATACGTGTTGCCGGAGAAAAAGCGTGCTGACCAAGCTGGGTATAAAAGGCCGTGTGCTGCTACTGACAATCCTGCCCGCCAGCCTGATGGCTGCGATGCTCGGTGGTTATTTCACCTGGATGCAGTTGAGCGAGCTGCAAAGTCAGTTACTGCAACGTGGCGAAATGATCGCTCAGGATCTTGCTCCATTGGCAGCCAACGCACTGGGGCGCAAGGACAAGGTGCTGCTGAGTCGCATCGCGACCCAGACTCTGGAACAAAGCGACGTGCGCGCCGTGTCGTTTCTCGATGTCGATCGCACGCCACTGGCCCACGCCGGGCCGACCATGATCAGTCCGTCACCGATCGGCAGCGGCTCGCAGTTGCTCAGTTCGACCGGGACCGACGCCACGCGCTACCTGCTGCCGGTATTCGGCAATCAACGCCACCTGACCAGCCCGATCATTCCAGCCGAAGCCGATACGCTGCTGGGCTGGGTCGAGCTGGAAATATCCCATAACGGCACGCTGCTGCGCGGCTATCGAAGCCTGTTTGCCAGCCTGCTGCTGATCCTCGCCGGACTGGCGTGCACCGCCACCCTTGCCGTACGCATGAGCCGTACCATCAACGGGCCAATGAGCCAGATCAAGCAGGCTGTGTCGCAGCTCAAGGACGGCAATCTCGAAACCCGCCTGCCGCCGCTGGGCAGCCGGGAGCTGGACGAATTGGCGTCGGGCATCAACCGCATGGCAGCCACCTTGCAGAACGCGCAGGAAGAACTGCAACTGAGCATCGATCAGGCGACCGAGGACGTCCGGCAGAACCTGGAAACCATTGAAATCCAGAACATCGAGCTGGATCTGGCACGCAAGGAAGCCCTTGAAGCAAGCCGCATCAAATCCGAATTCCTCGCCAACATGAGCCATGAAATCCGTACGCCGCTGAATGGCATTCTGGGGTTCACCCATTTGTTGCAAAAAAGCGAGCTGACGCCGCGTCAGTTCGATTATCTGGGCACTATCGAGAAGTCCGCCGACAACCTGTTGAGCATCATCAACGAAATTCTCGACTTCTCGAAGATCGAGGCCGGCAAGCTGGTGCTCGATAACATCCCGTTCAACCTGCGCGATCTGCTCCAGGACACCTTGACCATCCTCGCCCCGGCGGCGCATGCCAAGCAGCTCGAACTGGTCAGTCTGGTGTACCGCGACACGCCACTGGCGCTCTCCGGCGACCCGCTGCGCCTGCGGCAGATCCTGACCAATCTGGTCAGCAACGCCATCAAATTCACCCGTGAAGGCACCATTGTCGCCCGCGCCATGCTCGAGGACGAAACCGAAGAGCACGCGCAACTGCGCATCAGCGTGCAGGACACCGGGATCGGGCTGTCCAGTCAGGACGTGCGGGCGCTGTTCCAGGCGTTCAGTCAGGCCGACAACTCGCTCTCGCGCCAGCCGGGCGGTACCGGGCTGGGGCTGGTGATTTCCAAGCGTCTGATCGAACAGATGGGCGGCGAAATCGGTGTCGACAGCACACCGGGCGAAGGGTCGGAATTCTGGATCAGCCTGAAACTGCCCAAGGCCCGTGAAGACAAGGAAGAATCGCTCAATATTCCGCTGGAAGGGCTGCGTGCCGCGGTGCTTGAACATCATGACCTGGCGCGTCAGGCGCTGGAGCACCAACTGGAAGACTGCGGCCTGCACACCATCGTCTTCAACAACCTCGAAAACCTGCTCAACGGGGTGACGGCGGCTCACGAAACTCCGGCAGCCATCGATCTGGCGGTGCTCGGCGTGACCGCACTGGAAATATCCCCGGAACGGCTACGCCAGCACATCTGGGACCTGGAAAACCTCAACTGCAAGGTCATGGTGCTGTGCCCGACCACCGAGCACGCGCTGTTCCAGTTGGCCGTTCACGATGTCTATACCCAGCTACAGGCCAAGCCTGCCTGTACCCGCAAGCTGCAAAAAGCCTTGTCCGAACTGATCGCGCCGCGAGCGATCCGCGCCGACATCGGCCCGCCACTGTCGAGCCGTGCGCCGCGGGTACTGTGCGTGGACGACAACCCGGCCAATCTGTTGCTGGTGCAGACCCTGCTTGAGGACATGGGCGCAGAAGTCGTGGCTGTCGAGGGCGGCTATGCGGCGGTCAATGCCGTGCAGCAGGAGGCGTTCGATCTAGTGTTGATGGATGTGCAGATGCCCGGCATGGACGGACGCCAGGCTACCGAAGCGATTCGCGCCTGGGAGGCCGAGCGCAATCAAAGCTCGCTGCCGATCGTGGCGCTGACGGCCCACGCGATGGCCAATGAAAAACGCTCGCTGCTGCAAAGCGGCATGGACGGCTACCTGACCAAGCCGATCAGCGAACGGCAACTGGCGCAAGTGGTTCTCAAGTGGACGGGGCTGGCGCTGCGCAACCCGGCACCGGAACGCCAGAATGAAGCGCTTGAAGTGCATGTCGGGCCGTTGGTGCTGGACCCTGAAGAAGGGCTGCGCCTGGCCGCAGGCAAGCCGGATCTTGCCGCCGACATGCTGGCCATGCTGCTGGCCTCGCTGGACGCCGACCGCGAGGCTATCCGTGTGGCGCGAGCCAGTCAGGATGTACAGGCGCTGATCGAACGCATTCATCGTCTGCACGGCGCAACGCGTTACTGCGGTGTCCCGCAGTTGCGCACCGCCTGCCAGCGCGCCGAGACCCTGCTCAAGCAGAACGCTGCGCACACCGAGGACGCTCTGGACGATCTGGACAAGGCCATCATTCGTCTGGAAGCCGAGGCGCGGGTGACGGCGTGACGGATCACCTCTCACGCTCAGGACTGACACCTGTCGTTCCTCACGCGCCAGCGCCCTGCACTACACACACGTCCCGGGATGTCCGCAGCGCAGAAATGCTGCTCTGACCACTCGGCGTCCGATTCTTAGGTCATGGTGTGACGCGCAGCATTGCCACCACAGTCATAGCCTCACGCCAGGAAACGATCGGCGCGGAGCGTGATAGGATGCGCGCAATTTTGGAGGACCCATGGTCGAACACGATTTTCGCTACAGCATGCTCAACCCGCAGCACACATTGACCGAATGCCGGACCTTGGCCCCCGGTCGCTATCAGGTCACCGGCAACGGCGGCTCGATTCATGACAGTGACCAGCTGCTGGTGACCATCAAGGGCAGCAAAAGCCTGCACATGCGCCTGACAGTCGAGAAAGTCCGGCACCTGATCAACCCGCCCGGCCAGTGGATCGCAGTGGCCAAGGGCCCGGTATTCGACGAGCTGGCGATTCATCAGTGGAAAGTGAATTGCGACAGCTGCGCCGCCGAACTGAACTTCGAATTCATGGTAGAGAGCAAGCTGGGCGTCAAGGCGCAGAAACCCGCGGCCATTGCGCGCATCGCGGAACTGGGCTGGAAAACCGAAGGCGAGAAGCACTTGTGCAAGAAGTGCCAGGAGCAAGCGGCATGAAACAGTTTGCGCTCCTGAGCCTGATCGGCGGCGCGCTGCTGGCCGGTTGTACCGCTGACCCGCTGCCGATCCGCCAGGACCACAGCTACGTAATGGAATGGATCGGCGAACGTCCGCTGATCGACAACAGTCACCTGACCATGACCCTGGGTGCCGATGGCCGAGCGTATGGCAATGCAGGCTGCAACCACTGGTTCGCGCCTTATACGCTGAACGACCACAGTATCAGCTTCGGCCCGGTGGGCAAGACCCGCAAGATGTGCGCCCCCGCGCTGATGGAGCAAGAGCAGCGCTTTATCAAAGCCATCAGCAGTGTGCAACGCTGGGACATTTCGCCCATCGAGCAACTGCGCTTGTGGCCTGCTCAGGGTAAGCCGCTGCGTTTCTGGCTGGAAGATAGCTGACGCTTGCGATTTTGAGATGTCAGTTAGATGACTATCGTTCCGACGCTCCGCGTCGGAAT
>NZ_LJPW01000003.1 GCF_001400735.1 Pseudomonas caricapapayae | reverse complement strand
CAGGACTCAGCCGTCACTTACGTCGCACTTGGCGTCGTTTGTGCGATCGCGGTTGAAAAGCGTTTTTAGAGCAGTGTGGTTAAGGCACAGGGCAAAAGCTGATGACTATCGTGCCGACGCTCCGCGTCGGAATGCAGTTCGTGACGCTCTGCGTCACTGCACTCAACGCTAGACGCAGAGCATCCGGAAATGTGTCCCCACGCGGAGCATGGGGACGATAGCCCTCAGGTCTTACTCAATCAAAGTGGACGAGCAGGGTCCACAGTGACTGGCGCTGACGGTGTGTTTTGTTCCTTGAGCAGGTCACGAATTTCGCTCAACAGAACTTCCTGCTTGGAGGGCGTCGGTGGCAGGGTCGGGGCCTTGGCCTCTTCGCGCTTGAGGCGGTTGATGGCCTTGACGCCCATGAAGATTGCGAATGCAACAATGATGAAGTCGATGACGGTCTGGATGAACTTGCCGTATGCCAGCAGCACTGCCGGGGCAGTACCTTGCGCAGGACGCAGGGTAACGGCCAGGTCACTGAAGTCGACGCCGCCAATTAAAAGGCCCAACGGCGGCATGATGACATCGCCGACGAACGAAGAAACGATCTTGCCAAATGCCGCGCCGATGATGATACCGACGGCCATATCGACTACGTTGCCTTTGACCGCGAATGCCTTGAATTCCTTAAGCACGCTCATGGGGTAATTCCTTGTAGCAGATAAATTTGATCCGGATGAGTGTAGCCCAGACGCACTGTTGCCGCCCGTGCCACGTTCAATCGACCGGAGTCGTCCGCGTAAGTTTTATCCGGTTTTCAAAAGCAGTCGTCGCCCAGCGACTGGCAGGTGCCGCAACCTGCGTTATCATGGGCGTTTTTTACGACTGGGGTTGTCATGGCCAAGGCCAAACGCTTGTACGGCTGCACCGAGTGCGGCGCGACATTTCCCAAGTGGGCGGGCCAGTGCGGCGAATGCGGTGCGTGGAACACACTGGTCGAAACCATGATTGAAAGTGGTGCCGCCGCGCCACCCACCGGGCGTACCGGCTGGACCGGTTCTCAGGCGCAGATCAGGACTCTGGCGGAAGTCAGCGTTGAAGAAATTCCGCGCTTTTCCACCAACTCCACCGAACTGGACAGAGTGCTGGGCGGTGGTCTGGTCGATGGTTCGGTGGTGTTGATCGGCGGCGACCCCGGCATCGGCAAATCCACGATCCTCTTGCAGACGCTGTGCAATATCGCCCAGCGCATGCCTGCGTTGTATGTCACCGGTGAGGAATCCCAGCAGCAGGTGGCCATGCGCGCCCGTCGTCTGGGGCTGCCGCAGGACAAGCTGCGGGTCATGACCGAAACCTGCATCGAGACCATCATTGCCACGGCAAAGGTCGAGAAGCCCAAGGTCATGGTGATCGATTCGATCCAGACAATTTTCACCGAGCAATTGCAATCCGCACCGGGCGGTGTGTCTCAGGTTCGTGAAAGCGCCGCCTTGCTGGTGCGTTACGCTAAACAAAGCGGTACTGCGATCTTCCTGGTTGGTCATGTCACCAAGGAAGGCGCCCTGGCCGGCCCGCGTGTGCTTGAGCACATGGTCGACACCGTATTGTATTTCGAGGGCGAGTCGGATGGTCGCCTGCGGCTGCTGCGGGCGGTGAAGAACCGCTTTGGCGCGGTAAACGAGCTGGGCGTATTCGGCATGACCGACAAGGGGCTTAAAGAAGTCTCCAACCCGTCGGCGATTTTTCTTACCCGTGCGCAGGAAGAAGTGCCGGGCAGTGTGGTCATGGCTACCTGGGAAGGCACGCGGCCGATGCTGGTGGAGGTTCAGGCACTGGTCGACGATAGCCACATGTCCAATCCGCGTCGTGTGACGCTGGGCCTGGATCAGAATCGCCTGGCCATGCTGTTGGCGGTGCTGCATCGACACGGCGGTATTCCGACCCATGATCAGGACGTGTTTCTCAACGTGGTGGGCGGTGTGAAAGTGCTGGAAACCGCATCCGATCTGGCCTTGATGGCGGCAGTGATGTCCAGCCTGCGCAATCGTCCGCTGCCGCACGACTTGCTGGTGTTTGGCGAAGTAGGGCTGTCCGGTGAGGTCAGGCCGGTGCCCAGCGGGCAGGAGCGCCTCAAGGAGGCCGCCAAGCACGGCTTCAAACGTGCCATCGTGCCTAAAGGCAACGCGCCGAAGGAAGCACCGCCCGGCCTGCAGATCATCGCCGTCACGCGCCTTGAGCAGGCACTCGATGCGCTGTTCGAGTAGACCGGTCTAGAGTTCGATCAATGCTGCCAGTTCGCGGTCCAGTTCGGCCTGATCCGCAAGATTGAGCTCGATCAGTCGCCGCAAATGGCTGATCGACTCCAGCCCGATATGCCGGCAGACAAAACCCAGTTGCCGGTTATTATCGTGGGTCATTTCGACATCCATTTTCACGTGCGCATCATTGCTCAGGCGTATATCGACCTCGAAGGGCCGGGCCTGATCGCCCGTCCATGACTCAGGTCGTTCGATCAGCAGACCTTTCAGGGAAAGGTCGATCAGTTGAACCCTCCAGGTCTGGCTGCCCTGGTTCAAATCGGTTTTGGCGTCGAAGGCAATGCGCTTGAAACGACGGCGATCCGCATGTGAGTCGGTCATCGAATGAACTCTCTTGTTGACCGCACCCGAGGTCAGCGGGCAGGTCGTTATCTGATCGATTCTGTTGTCCATGCACGATAGACCTGAAAGCCATTGCGCAACAGTTCTGTGTCACGGTTTTGTGATCAGGCAACCATCTGTCGAGTCCATTCCAGCCCTCTATGCCGGGTATCTGCCGCAATTGATCAAATTTCGGTCTAGACCATGGTTGGGGGTGGCCTTTCGCTGATCCGGCGCTAAACTCGCACTGCTTGCCTTCTAGTCAACTCTGCTGGAATAAAAAAAATGAAAAATAATAATAGTCTGATGCGCCATGTTCCCTGGCTCATCGTCGCAATTGTCGGGGCATGTGCCCTTGGGGTCGTGGCCTTGCGTCGCGGTGAGGCGATCAACGCCTTGTGGATAGTGGTTGCCGCGGTGGCCATTTATCTGGTTGCTTATCGTTACTACAGTCTGTTCATCGCCACCCATGTCATGCAGCTCGATCCGTTGCGTGCGACACCGGCGGTGGTCAACAACGACGGTCTGGACTATGTGCCGACCAATAAACACATTCTTTTCGGTCACCATTTTGCGGCCATCGCTGGCGCAGGTCCGCTGGTCGGCCCGGTGCTGGCGGCGCAAATGGGTTATCTGCCCGGCACGCTCTGGCTGATTGCCGGCGTGGTGCTGGCGGGTGCGGTGCAGGACTTCATGATCCTGTTCCTTTCCACGCGTCGCAACGGTCGTTCGCTGGGCGACATGGTGCGCGAGGAAATGGGCCGTATTCCCGGGACCATCGCCTTGTTCGGCTGTTTCCTGATCATGATCATCATTCTGGCGGTGCTGGCGCTGATCGTGGTCAAGGCCCTGGCCGAGAGTCCGTGGGGCATGTTCACGGTCATGGCGACGATCCCGACGGCGATGTTCATGGGCATCTATATGCGCTACATCCGTCCGGGCCGCATCGGTGAAATCTCCATTATCGGTGTCCTTCTGCTGCTGGCTTCCATCTGGGTAGGCGGCGCGGTGGCGGCCGATCCGACCTGGGGCCCGATGTTCACCTTCACCGGCGTGCAGATCACCTGGATGCTCGTGGGTTATGGTTTTGTCGCCGCAATGCTGCCGGTCTGGCTGCTGCTTGCCCCCCGTGACTACCTGTCGACCTTCCTGAAAATCGGCACCATCCTGGCACTGGCAATCGGCATCCTGATTCTGGCTCCCGAGCTGAAAATGCCCGCCCTGACCCAGTTCACCAACGGCACAGGTCCGGTCTGGAAGGGCGCATTGTTCCCGTTCCTGTTCATCACCATCGCCTGCGGTGCGGTGTCGGGTTTCCACGCGCTGATCTCTTCGGGCACCACGCCCAAGCTGCTGGATAACGAAAGGAACGCTCGCTACATCGGTTACGGTGGCATGTTGATGGAGTCGTTCGTGGCCATCATGGCGATGGTTGCCGCTTCGGTGATCGAGCCGGGTGTGTACTTCGCCATGAACAGCCCGGCAGCCGTGGTGGGCGGTGACGTGGTGACGGTCGCGCAGACGGTTTCCAGCTGGGGTTTTGCCATCACGCCGGAGCAACTCACGGCCGTCGCGAAAGACATTGGCGAGAACACCGTGCTGGCGCGTGCCGGTGGTGCGCCGACGCTGGCCGTCGGTATCGCGCAGATCCTGCACCAGGTGCTGCCGGGTGAAAACACCATGGCGTTCTGGTACCACTTCGCGATTCTGTTTGAGGCGCTGTTCATTCTGACTGCGGTCGACGCCGGCACACGTGCCGGCCGCTTCATGCTGCAGGACCTGCTCGGCAGCTTCGTGCCGGCCCTGAAACGCACCGAGTCATGGACGGCCAATGCCATCGGCACCGGCGGCTGCGTGGCGCTATGGGGCTATCTGCTCTATCAAGGCGTGATCGACCCGCTGGGCGGCATCAATACCCTGTGGCCGCTGTTTGGTATCTCTAACCAGATGCTTGCCGGTATCGCCCTGATGCTGGCCAGCGTTGTGCTGATCAAGATGAAGCGTCAGCGCTATGTGTGGGTGACCATGCTGCCTGCCGCCTGGCTGTTGATCTGCACCGTGACCGCCGGCCTGATCAAGCTGTTCGACGCCAACCCCGCCGTCGGCTTCCTGGCGTTGGCGAAAAAATACAGTGCAGCGGCAGATGCCGGCCAGATTCTGGCTCCGGCCAAGACCATGGACCAGATGCAGCACGTAATTTTCAATGCGTACACCAACGCCGGGTTGACTGTGCTGTTCCTGTTTGTGGTGTTCAGCATCCTGTTCTACGCCATCAAAGTGGGCCGTGCTGCCTGGAGCATCAAGGAACGCACCGACAAGGAAGCGCCGTTTCAGGCCATGCCGCCAGCGTCGCAGGTGTGATGATGCTTACCCACAGAGGATTTGCCCATGTTCAATGACCTGAGTCGCCTCGGCAAATACCTTGGTCAGGCCGCACGCCTGATGGTGGGCATGCCTGACTACGATACCTACGTCGAGCACATGCAGAACACCCACCCGGACAAGCCGATGATGACCTACGAGCAGTTCTTCCGGGAGCGGCAAGAGGCGCGTTACGGTGGCAAGGGCGGTCCGAAGTGCTGCTGATCCTCTGATCTGCGTTATTGTTTGACCCGACGCGCCGCAGGCCATCACCTGTGGCGCGTTTTCATTTCAGCTGACGGCATCACGCCAGGAGCCTTATGACTGAGTTGCAACCCATCCCCGTGACCGTGTTGACCGGTTTTCTGGGCGCAGGCAAGACCACCTTGCTGCGCCACCTGCTCAAGGCCGAACACGGCCTGAAGATCGCCGTGATCGAAAACGAATTCAGCGATGCAGGCATCGACAGCCAGTTGCTCGGCACCGACCCGGTGCAGATCATGACCCTGTCCAACGGCTGCGTGTGCTGCACCATCCACACCGACCTGACCAAGGCGCTCTACCTGCTGCTGGAGCGTCTGGACAGCGGCGAGATTGCTTTTGACCGGCTGGTGATCGAGTGCACCGGCCTGGCCGACCCGGCGCCTGTCGCCCAGACGTTTTTCATCGATGAAGAGTTGCGCGAGCGCTACATTCTCGATGGCATCATTACCCTGGTCGACGCCGCTCACGCCGATACCCATCTGGCGCAAACCATCGCTCAGGCACAGATCGGCTTTGCCGACCGGCTGCTGGTGAGCAAACGCGACCTTGTCGATGACACAGCGTTCGACGCCCTGAGCGCACGCCTGACCCGCATCAACCGCCGTGCGCCGATCCGTACCGTCGAGCACGGCAACATCGATCTGGCCGAGCTGCTCGACGTACGCGGCTTCAACCTCAACGCCGACCTGGGCGGCGGCATGACCCTGCGCCCGCTGGCTCCGGTCGGCAACTCCGGCGACCGCATCACCAGTCTCGTCCTGCGTAGCGAAAAACCGCTGAATCTGGACCGTCTCAGCGAGTTCATGAACGAGCTGCTCGAAGACCACGGCAAGCAACTGCTGCGTTATAAAGGTGTGCTCAACATTGAAGACGAGCCCCGCAAGATGGTGTTCCAGGGCGTCCTCAAGTTGTACGGCTTCGACTGGGATGCGGAGTGGGCCGAAGGCGAGCAGCGCGAGAGCGTGATCGTATTTATTGCCGACGAACTGCCGGAGGAGAAGATTCGGGCGGGGTTTGCGGCGATGGTGGGGTGACAGGGGGCGCGCAGGCTCGATTTATTACTCAGATTTGCACCGGGCCTTGCGAAGTCAACTACCGCCGAAGCTGTCCTGGCTTCCGGTAATGATAGTGCCACCATGGCTGCCGAGGCTCCCCATGTGAGCCATGGGGCGTCCGTCGACGAGTATGTCGGTGAAGCCGGAAACAATGACGGCCCCGCAAGCGGCCCGGTCGCCTGTCCGGGCGACCGGCAGGCCATTGAGGAGAACGGTGGGGCTGGCGGAGACCAGGGGTGTAAGTCCGTGGCCGGGTATCGGGCAGGCATGTGGGTCGGTGAGTCTGGCGACAGGAATCATGTTCACGCTCGTGTATGCAGGCCGCGCATGCTTGCACATTTGATGCTGATGTTCTGTAGGAAATAGCTGCAGTTCAGGAGAGAAAGGGCTGATATCTGGCTTGGAAATGCTTTGAGTACGCAGCAAAAAGCCCCGACTCTCACGAGCCGGGGCTTTCGGTATTGCGTTTAAACGGGGCTTATCAAGCGCCGTAAACCGGCAGCCTGGCGCAGATGGCCTTGACCTTCTCACGAACGGCGTCGATCACGGCCTCGTTGTTCAGGTCAGCCAGGATGTCGCAGATCCAGCCGGCCAGTTCCTTGCACTCTGCTTCCTTGAAGCCGCGCGTGGTCACAGCTGGTGTGCCGAAGCGCAGACCGGAAGTGACGAACGGGGAGCGCGGGTCGTTGGGCACGGAGTTCTTGTTCACGGTGATAAAGGCGCGACCCAGTGCAGCGTCGGCGTCTTTACCGGAGATGTCCTGTTTGATCAGCGACAGCAGGAACAGGTGGTTTTCAGTGCCGCCGGAAACCACGTCGAAACCGCGCTCGATGAACACACCTGCCATTGCCTTGGCGTTCTTGACCACTTGTTGCTGGTAGGTCTTGAACTCAGGTTGCAGCGCTTCCTTGAAGCACACGGCCTTGGCCGCGATAACGTGCTCCAGCGGGCCGCCCTGTGCGCCCGGGAACACGGCGGAGTTCAGCTTCTTTTCGATCTCGGCATTGGCACGCGCCAGAATCAGACCGCCACGTGGACCGCGCAGGGTCTTGTGCGTGGTGGTGGTCACGACATCAGCGAACGGAACCGGGTTCGGGTAGACGCCTGCAGCGACCAGACCGGCTACGTGAGCCATGTCGACGAACAGGTAGGCACCGACCTTGTCGGCGATTGCGCGGAAGCGCGGGAAGTCGAGGATCTGCGAGTAGGCAGAGAAGCCTGCGACGATCATTTTCGGCTTGTGCTCGACGGCCAGGCGCTCGACTTCGTCGTAGTCGATCATGCCGTTGGCGTCGATGCCGTACTGAACGGCGTTGTACAGCTTGCCCGAGGACGAAACGCTTGCACCGTGGGTCAGGTGACCACCGTGGGCCAGGCTCATGCCCAGAATGGTGTCGCCGCCTTGCAGCAGGGCCAGATAGACCGCCGAGTTGGCTTGCGAGCCAGCGTGTGGCTGAACGTTGGCGTAATCGGCACCGAACAGTTCCTTGGCGCGGTCGATGGCCAGTTGCTCGACAACGTCGACGTATTCGCAGCCACCGTAGTAGCGCTTGCCTGGGTAGCCTTCGGCGTACTTGTTGGTCAGCACCGAGCCCTGAGCTTCCATGACGGCCGGACTGGTGTAGTTTTCCGAGGCAATCAGCTCGATGTGTTCTTCCTGACGCAGAGCTTCTTGCTCCATGGCGGCAAACAGATCGGCGTCGTACTTGGCGAGAGTCAAATCACGGCTGAACATGGCAGTCCTCAAGGGGGCATGGCGGAAAAGGCGGGTATTCTACCCCATCGGGTTTTATCTGGCATATGAAAGGGAATCATCTTGAGTAGCAAACAGGTTCAAGCGGCAAGCTTGACTGTCTACCGCTCGGCTTGAGTTACGCATCGCGGCCGGGATAGGACGCAGAGCGTCCCGAACGGCATTCCCACGCTGGAGCGTGAGGAACGATAGTTTTGTAACTATCGTGCCGATGCTCCGCGTCCTGTCCCGAGCTTGCAGCGCAGAGCGTCCCGAACGGCATTTCTACGCGGGTGCGTGAGGAACGACAGGTGTTCGGGAGAACACGTTTTTTTTGCCTATCGCTCAGCTTGCAGCTGCCCCTAATCCAGCATGAACAGTGCGTCGTTGCTGAATTGTGCTTCGAACTGGCTTGCTGGCATCGGGCGGCCGAACAGGTAGCCCTGGACTTCGTCGCAGTCGTGCTCGCGAAGAAACTCCAGTTGCTCGTGGGTTTCCACGCCTTCGGCGATGACCGAGAGGTTCAGGCTGTGGGCCATGGCGATGATGGCGCGGGCGATCTGGGCGTCCTGCTCGCCGGACGGCAGGCCGTCCACGAAGGTGCGGTCGATCTTCAGCACGTCGATCGGGAACTGTTTGAGGTAGTTCAGCGACGAGTAGCCGGTGCCGAAGTCGTCAACGGCGATACTCAGGCCAAGGTTTTTCAGACCGTCGAGTATCTGCATGGCTTCGTTGACCTCGCGCATCAGGATGCTTTCAGTCAGCTCCAGTTCCAGACACGCGGGTGACAGGCCGGTCTGCTCCAGAATGTTGGCGATGCGCTTGCCAAGCTGGCCGTCCGAGAACTGTCGCGCCGAAATGTTGACCGACACTTTGGGGACGCGGACCCGCGCCTGATGCCAATGCTTGAGCTGACGGCACGCTTCGCTGAGGACCCAGTCGCCGACTTCCACAACCAGCCCGAGCTCTTCGAGCACCGGGATGAAGTCGTTGGGCGGAACCAGCCCGCGACGTGGATGGCGCCAGCGCAGCAGGGCTTCCGCGCCTGTCAGGCGCTTGCCGTCACCGCTGAACTGCGGCTGGTAATAGAGGGTGAACTCCTGCTGTTCCAGGGCGTGACGCAGATCGCTTTCCAGCTCCAGACGTTCCAGCGCCGTCGCGTTCATGTCCGCCTGATAGAACTGGAAGTTGTTCTTGCCGCGTTCTTTGGCGTGATACATCGCGGTATCGGCGTTCTTCATCAACTGGCTCAGTTCATTGCCGTCCTGCGGGCTGAGCGCGATGCCGATACTGGCGGTGACAAAGAACTCGCGGCCTTCAAGCACAAACGGCGTTACCAGGCTGGTCAGAATCCGTTCGGCCACGTGAATGGCGCGAGTCAGTGCGGCTTCGCGCGAAGTGTCAGGCTGCAGCAACAGGGTGAATTCATCGCCGCCCATACGTGCCACGGTGTCGTCGGAAGACACGCAGGTGAGCAGCCGCGTGGCCATCTCCTGAAGCATCCGGTCGCCGGCAGCGTGGCCCAGAGAGTCGTTGATCGGCTTGAAGCGGTCGAGGTCGAGGAACATCAGCACCACCCATGCCTGTTGGCGCTCGGCCTGCTGCAGCGCCGAATGCAGGCGATCCTGAAACAGGGTGCGATTGGGCAGATGCGTCAGGGCGTCATAATAAGCCAGGCGGTGAATACGGTCCTCGCTGGCCTTGCGCTCGCTGATATCGCTGAAAAAGCACACATAACTGGCCAGATCGCCTTCGTCATCGAGCACTGCGGTAATGCCGACCCAGGCCGGGTAATGTTCGCCGTTGCGGCGCTTCAGCCTGATCTCGCCCTCCCATGTGCCCTGGCCGTTCAATTGCCTGAGGATATAGCGCAGATGGGTTTCCTGATCGGACTCCACCGTGAGCATGCCCGGCAACTGGTCGAGTACCTGGGCCACTTCGTAACCGCTGACACGGGTGAACGCCTCGTTGGCCTGCACGATATAGCCAGCGGGGTCGGTGATCAGAATGGCCGATGTCGAGTGTTCAAATACCGTGGCCGCCATGCGCAGGTCTTTTTCAGCCCGCCGCTGCTGACTGATGTCCCGCCCAACACCGAATATGCCCTCGAAATGACCATGTTCGTCCCACACCAGTACCACTCGCAGCTCCACCGGGATCTTGCGACCGTCTGCCCGCAGGCAGTCGAACAGAAACATTCTGGTCGTCACCTCTTCGCGCAGTCTGGCGAGCTCCTGAGGTTTGTGAAGCACCTTGCCGATGCGGCTGATGAGCGCGTCGAAACCGAGCACTTGTTGCGGGTTGGCAATGGCGGCGGACCAGCCGTTGCGGATAATCCATTCGGCGCTGTAACCCAGCGCGCGTTCCACCGAGGGGCTGACGTAATTGACCACCAGTTGGCCGTCGGTGGAAAAGATCACATCGCTGATGCTTTCGGCGAGCATGCGGTAGCGCTGCTCACTGTCACGCAGCGACTGGCTGGATGCAACCTGTTCGGTAATATCCTTGGCAATGCCGATGATGCGCGTGACCAGGTGTTCTGCGTCCCAGGCCAATGCCTGCTCGCGAACATCGAAGCAACGCCAGTTATTCTCGCGATCCTTGAAACGCAACACGCATTGCAATAGCTCGTTATGACCGTGATGGCGCTGACGCAGGCGCATGTCCTGATAGCTTCGGGCGTCATCAGGGTGCAGCAGAATTTCCCAGAAAAACTCGCCCATGACGCGCAGCTCGGACTTGCTGTAGCCCAGCGTGTAGCCGAAATGGTGATTGCTGTAGATCACACGCTGGCTGAGCACGTCCTGAACGTACAAGTGGTCCGGCACGGTCCGCACCACATCGGACCAGAAGCTTTCACGGTCCAGCAATGACAGCTCGATCTGTTTGCGGCTGGTGATATCGCCGATGCTGAGAATCACGGCGTCGAAGTCGCTGCGTGCCTCGGGCAGGCGCATGACCAGCCAGAGATGCTGATCCTGTCCGCTTGCGCGGGTCAGGCAGATTTCCAGTTCCAGCCGTGGCTGCCCGGCCAGAACAGCCTGAATCACCTGGATGCCAATGCCGGGGCGCGACCGCGATTCACCCTCGATCAGCGGCTGCCACGCTTGTTCACTGTGTTCGATTTCCAGCAGGCCCAGGGCAACTTCGTTGAGTTCGCTGATTCGCAACTGCTGCAACAGTCTTTTCAGCGAGGCTGGCTGGCTTTTAAGCAGGCGATCAAGGTCTTCGTCAGTCCTGACCTCAAGTGCTTCCAGTTGCTCCTGCAGTCCGGACATGTCCATGACACAGATTGCAACGCCCGCACCTTCGAAGATATCGCGATAGCGGCGTCGGCTTTGCAGCATCTGGCGCTGGCGTTTGCGCAGACTCATCAGGGCGATCAGCGGCAGGATCGACAGCTGCAGGCCGATCAGGCACTTGCCGATCAATGGCGCAAGCAGTTCTCTGCGCGCCTTGTAGGTATCGAACAGGCCTCGCAGTTGCCAGTCACTGTTGCTCAGCGGCTGAAGCAGGACGGTTTCGGACAGGCCACTGTCCGCATCGTTGGAGGGCGCCGGTTCGCGGAGGATAACCCGCTGGGTCTTGCGCTGTTCGAGGCGCCATACATGTTGAAAGTCCTGAGCCGGCTGGCTGGCCAGGTCTTTCAATGCCTCGGGTGCCATGCGCAGGGCCCAGTAGTCGCCGCTAACGCCGCCGCCCTGACGAATCAGTACATAAACCTGTTTGCCGTCTTCGGTGCCTGTGTAGAAATAGGGGTGGCCTTGCGCCTTTTTCATGGCCTGCTTGAGAAATTCCCCGTCGCGCGATGCCTCGGCGCTGTCACTGACGATGTCACCCGTGGGGTTCAGCCGGGCCGCGCTGCGCAGAGCGGGCAGGGCCATGCGCAGGCTGGCCAGCGCCGTCGGCTGCTCCAGCCGGTCGCCGGCGGATTGCGCTTCGTCCAGCAGGTTCATGGCGATTTGCGCCTTGAGCGCCATGTTCAGGCTCATCCGGTCGGAAAGCTGGACGCTGTATTCCAGGCTGCGCTGACGCTGGCGCTCCTGAGTCTGATGAAACTGCTCGATCAATTGCCAGAGCAGCAGGGCAAGCACCACCAGTACCAGCGCCGCCAGTACACCTTTTACTGAGCCACGCAAAGGCCTGGTCGCACTGTCTGTAGCGACACTGGATGACGGCAGAGGCGTTGAAGTGGGCAAATCGTTGTTCCTGACTGCTGGACTGAAGCAGCGATGCTTTATGTAAAATAAGCGGGTCGCCCAAAGAGGGCGGCTAGCATGCCTTTACTTGTGGCAGAGTGCCAGCCCCATTGGGCCGGATCGTTTGCCCTGCACGCTGCATTCGGGTAGCTTTGCGCAACGCGTGGTATCCACCGACTCCTGCATGAGTGACTCCACTTTTTGCAATATCGACCAGGCTTTATATTTGCCAGCACGGCCCCGATCTGTTCCGCCTGGGTTAATTCAAGGCTTGGAACGGTCTCGCGGCAAGTCTCAAGGACAAATAAAAGCTTTTTTCCGGCCGGAGCTTTAAGCTCGCTATCCAAATCGGTCCTCATTACAGACGCTAGGTTTTCATTTCATGGCTCAATACGTCTACACCATGCATCGGCTGAGCAAAGTTGTGCCGCCGAAGCGTGAAATCCTGAAAAACATCTCTCTGTCTTTCTTCCCGGGTGCCAAGATCGGCGTGCTGGGCCTCAACGGGTCGGGCAAGTCCACGCTGTTGAAGATCATGGCGGGCGTCGACACCGAATTTGACGGCGAAGCGCGCCCGATGCCCGAGCTCAATGTGGGTTATCTGCCGCAAGAGCCACAACTTGATCCGAACAAGACCGTTCGTGAAGTGGTTGAAGAAGCGGTCAGCGTCATCAAGGATGCCCAGGCACGTCTCGATCAGGTCTACGCCGAGTACGCCGAGCCGGATGCCGATTTCGACAAGCTGGCAGCCGAGCAGGCCAAGCTTGAAGCCATCCTGCAGGCCAGCGACGGCCATAACCTGGAGCGCCAGCTGGAAGTCGCCGCCGACGCGCTGCGCCTGCCCGCCTGGGATGCGAAGGTTTCGGTCCTGTCAGGCGGTGAAAAGCGTCGTGTTGCGCTGTGCCGCCTGCTGCTGTCTGCACCGGACATGCTGCTCCTCGACGAGCCGACCAACCACCTGGATGCCGACTCTGTCGCCTGGCTCGAGCATTTCCTGCACGATTTCCCGGGTACTGTGGTTGCCATCACGCACGACCGTTACTTCCTGGACAACGTGGCCGGCTGGATTCTGGAACTCGACCGCGGTGCGGGCATTCCTTACGAGGGCAACTACTCCGGCTGGCTTGAAGCCAAGTCCGACCGTCTGGCGCAGGAGTCCAAGCAGCAGACGGCTCACGAAAAGGCCATGAAAGACGAGCTGGAGTGGGTCCGCAAGGGTGCCAAGGCGCGTCAGTCCAAATCCAAGGCACGTCTGCAGCGTTTCGAAGAGATGCAATCTCAGGAATTCCAGAAGCGCAGCGAGACCAACGAGATCTACATTCCGGCCGGTCCGCGTCTGGGTGACAAGGTCATCGAGTTCAAGAACGTTACCAAGGGTTATGGCGACCGTGTGCTGATCGACAACCTGTCGTTCTCCATGCCCAAAGGCGCCATCGTGGGCGTGATCGGCGGTAACGGTGCCGGTAAGTCGACCCTGTTCCGCATGCTGATGGACAAGGAGCAGCCGGATTCGGGGAGTATTGAAGTCGGCGAAACCGTGCAACTGGCCTGCGTGGACCAGAGCCGCGATGACCTGGACGGCAGCAAATCGGTGTTTCAGGCAGTGTCCGACGGCTCCGATGTGATCCGTATCGGTAACTATGAAATCCCGTCGCGCACCTACGTTGGCCGCTTCAACTTCAAGGGTGGCGATCAGCAGAAGTTCGTCAAGGACCTGTCCGGTGGTGAGCGTGGCCGTCTGCACCTGGCGCTGACGCTTAAAGAGGGCGGCAACGTGCTGCTGCTCGACGAACCGTCCAACGACCTCGACGTGGAAACCCTGCGTTCGCTGGAGGAAGCGCTGCTGGACTTCCCGGGCGCGGCCATTGTGATCTCCCACGATCGGTGGTTCCTGGACCGCGTGGCAACGCACATCCTGGCGTACGAAGACGATTCGCAAGCGATCTTCTTCGAAGGCAACTACACCGAGTATGAAGCGGACCGCAAAAAGCGTCTGGGCGAGGCGGCTGCCCAGCCGCACCGTGTACGTCACAAAAAGCTGGCCTGATCAGCGCTGAGGCATGCGCCGTTCCTGATCCGGAACGGCGCTGCCGTTATCGGTTATAGCGCTCGCATCATGCGTCGGGCTCGATCAGCAGTATTTCGATCGACTGATTGCCCGCCGGGCGCTCCCACACAACTTCATCGCCTTTCTGCGCGCCGATCAACGCGCGGCCCAGTGGCGATCCCCAGTTGATCAGCCCTCTGGCCGCATCTGCCTGATCTTCCCCGACCAGATGCACTCGCTGCCGGTTGTCTTCTTCATCCGCAAATGTCACCCAACTGCCAATCTGCACCTTTTCGGTGGACACGGCCGGTGCCACTACCTGTGCGCTCTGCAGGCGCTGGGTGAAATAACGCAGGTCGCGTTCAAGGTCGGCCTGCCGCTGTTTGTCAGCCGCCTCTCCCCGTGCGGTTTGAGCGCCGTGCTGCGCCTGCAGGCTGCTGACGTGCTTCTTGAGCAACTTCAAACCTTCGGCAGTGACGTAATTGGTCTGTGTACTGACCAGTCGCTCCACCGGTTGCTCGGCATCGGCGGCAGCGTTGTCTTCGTTTACAAATGCGCGGCTCATGAAGTGTCCTCCCTAATAGGCTTTAGGCCACAAGAGGACATCATTGGTTTCGTCGGATTGCGCAAGCGTCTGATCAGTTCGGACGATAGGCCTTGGCCGCGCTGCGGGTTTTTTCCTGCTCCCAGGCGCGATCGCGCTCATTGAAGACCTGGCCGGGATCGAGTCGGTCGCGGTTGTCCTGCGAGGCCTGGCACTGACGAAAGCCATCGGCCCAGCCCTGGGCGTAGAGTTTGTCCTTCAGGTAGCGGGGCACGTTCTTTCTGAACTGGCCGGTGCTGGCACCTGCTGCGTCCCGGCCACTGCTGCAGCCGTCCTGATAACCGTCCGCAAAGCCCGGTGGATAACCCTCGGCCAGCATCTGCTCACGGGTGGACTGACAACCTGCCAGCACGATGGCCAGCGACAACAACAGCCAATACCGCTTCATGGTGATTCCCTCTACTTATGAGAGGAGTCTAGAAGGTAATTTGTGAGTTATTTGTAAAACCGATGTAGGGAGTGTGTGATGCCACAATAGTGGCGTTATCGACATGGCCACCCGGAACCCCGGCGCGTCCTGCGCCACTCAGTGACAGGACTCACTGCAAGGAACCTATGCCATGATCGCGTTCGCAACCGGACTGCTTGAACACAGCCTGAAACGGCTTGGATATGACGCTGCAGATTTGCAATCTCTTCGGGATGAAGGGTATTTGCTATGGCACGGAAAAAACGATCACACCAGCCTGCTGGTGCCCGCTGCTGGCGGGGATGCGCTTTTTGTCATCAGCACCTTGAGCTACATCGACCCTGAACAGGATGGCCGGCTACTGGCGCTTGCGTTGCATCTGAATTTGTCGCCAGCGCATACCCTGGGGGCCAGTATTGCGCTGGATATCGAGCAAAACACACTGTGCCTGCGTTACACACACGACCTCACCGGGCACGGGACAGACAATTTATCCCGCGCGCTTGAAATCACTCAGGCACTCGCCGAGCAGATCCAGCAGGTCATCGAAACCTTCCGAAGCGAATTCGGACGTCCCCGAATGCCCGCCCACGCAGCCCGCCGGCCAGATCCAGTGGCGCTTTAAACAGGAGAAGTCAGCGTGAAAGAGACAGACGCTGGAATTCAAGCTTATGCTCTGTTTGCCCCTGCGACGGGAAGCTCGTCGATGGGGGTGTTAAGGACCATTGCTCGGCACCTGACGGGATGCTGTGCGCCCGGCAAGGCCACGCTTTGTTCGGCAATAGCTGTTTCGCACGCAACCTCGCAGAGCGATGGTTCTATAGCCGCCAGCACGTATTCCTTACCGATTGATCACCGTCAGCCAGCGCTGACACGGCTGAATAACGCGCTGTTCAATCAGGCCTTGGCGCTGGACCTGGAGCGTTTCGACGAAGGCGCGCCGGCGGACGAAATGTTCAGCCGTCCACTGACATTCAATTGCGCCCATCCGCTACTGGCCTGTTCGATGGACGACGAGCAACTGGCGGTGCGAACCATGGAAAAAGGCCTTAAACGACTGGCGGAGAGTCCTGCGCAGTGCTTTGCGCGATGCAACGCAGTGTCTTTACCCGCTCGACTCAATAGTGATACCACTTCACTTCAAGCATGACCTCATTCTGCGGCGAGCTCATCTGGCTGAACTCGCGCTGGGCGCTCAGGCGCAGGCCGAGGTTGCGGGATAGCTCCCATTGCTGATTGAGGCTGATACTGCGGCGTACCTCGCCGTTGGTGAAGTAATCGCCCTTGGCTTCCAGGCTCAGGTTACCCAGCGGGTTGCGCCAGAGCACGCCGGTATTGAAGCCAGCTGCAGGGGAGATAAACTCGGCGAAATCGTTGTTGTGTTCGATCCGTACGGTGCCCAACGCAAAACCGAGCACTTCGTCGGCCAATTGCCATGTTCCGCCGCCGCCACCATTGACGTGGCTGACGAGGTTTTCGTCGCCGTGCTTGCCGAGCACTCGCTCCAGGCCGCCAGTGACCTGCCAGGACCAGGGTTTGAGCAGCTCGGTGCGCGGTGTCAGGGAACGGATGGTGGCCAGATCCAGTTGCTGCACTTGCCATTCATTGCCCTCGTATTGGCGCACCTTGAGCTGCAGAATCTCGATTTGTGCACCCAGCGGAAAACCATAGGCATTGTCGTTGAGGTCGTGATAGGCCATGCGCAGCCCGTATTCGGCAAACGCCTTGTCACCCCGTGTGCCGGCCCCCAATTGCCAGGTACGTGATTCATGACCTTCTTCCGGCAGGCCGGGGCGCGGGATGTCCAGTTGTGGTGGCGGGTTCTGATTGATCGCCTGCAGCAGCTCGAAACTGCGTTGCGAGCGCTGTGTGTCGCGTTCAAGCCCATTGGCTCGGTAGCGCTCCAGGCGATAGGCCGCGTCTTGAATCAATGCGCGACGTTCTTTCGGCTGGGCGAGGTACTGGCTGTCCTGCAACTGTTTCTGATCGGCACTGACTTTCAATACCCATTGTTGCTCATCGGCATCGAGGGGCGCGGCGCGGCTCAGCAGTTCCCGCTCGCGGGACGGGCGATAGTCGATCTTCTCCACCAGTCCTGCGGCCTTGATCGCCTTGACCGTATCGGTCGGAATCGCGGTCAGACCGAACTGCTCGGTAAGATTCAGTCCCGGACGGGCGACCTGCAGCAATTCCAGCAGGCGGTATGAGCAGTTTTCGTCAAAGAAAAAATAGCTGAAGCGGATCTGTTTCAGTTCCCAGACATGTTCGACCATACGCCCGGTTTCTTCCGGGGTCAGGTTCAACCGGTATTCCCACAGGTCACGGTTTTCCAGGCTGCGGTATTCCGACAGTTTTTCCTGATAGGGCACCAGCGCAAACAATCCTGGATAACCGCCCGCCAAGCCTTTCCAGGCATACAGAATGCTGTTGTCCATCCCCTCGATGTAGGCACCGAAGTTGATTGCATAGCTCAGTAACGTGGTGTTGTTGGTTTTCGCGCTGGCCGGGTCGATGCGCAGCAACGTATGACCAAACATCGAGGAGGGGCTGTTGAGGTACGCGGCCGGGAAGATCAGCACGGTGCTGTCCGGGGCCACATCCTTGTACCAGTCCTTGAACTCCTTGCAGTCCGGCGTCGGCAGGCCGGTCAGTTGCAGTTGGTCGCGCAGCCAGCGGGTACGGGCCGGGTACACGCACTGAGCGTGGGTCTGTTCGTTGGTGACGGGAGCATAAATGGCATCAAGTGTTGCGCTCAGTTCCGCCTTCGGGTCGTGGGCACCGTTGGCAGAAAGAAAGAATTTCGGGTCTGTCACATAGCTGCGCCAACCACCGAGCTTGCCTGCCTCGTAGTGACCCAGTGAAATCCAGAATGGCTCGTTGGCCAATTGCTGCAAACGGTCAGCGGTGGCATGGGGTGCCGCAGACAAGGGGGCACAGACAAACAGCGCCAGCGATACAAGACGTTTGAGCATAGAGGGCAACTAGTCAGGAGAAGTCAGGAAAGGTGGTCCCGCCCTTTGCGATGAAAGGGCGGGCGAACGACTTTAAGCCTGGGTAGCGTACTTGGCCAGCGTCGGATCGTTTTTCAGCACGTTGACAGTGTTGGTGTGAACGTCTTCAGCGGTGGCGTCGGCCTTGCTGAAGATTTGCGAGAAGTGCTCGTGAGTGACCGCAGCGAAGTGCTGGCGATCTTCTGGTGCAACACCCAGTACTACCGCGTAGGTGGTCAGTGCTTCACCCTGACCCATGGCCATGTCCTTGGAAAGTTCATCCATCATGCCGTTCATGGCAAGCCAGGATTTACCGCCGTAGGTCAGTGCGCTGTTGGTCGAACAGCCGTTGGTGCCGGAGGTCATGCCGAACGTGGCATTGCCCGAAGTGCCGTTGGTGGTTGATGCCAGGAAGTGAGCTGGTGTACCGCGCTGGCCTTCAAACAGCATGTTGCCCCAACCGCAGTCAGGACCGCCTGGGGCTTGAGCCATAGCGTTGATGGATACAGCGGCGAAGAGCGTTCCAAGAAGAATCCGTTTCATAGCTTTTTCTCTTTTTAATTCAGCCAAGGGTCGAGTTTCTTGAGTAGTCACATCAAGACAGGCGGCTAACCAGCAACCACCTGTGCAATTTGGAGCTTAGGCGGGTTCGAAGGGTTCCGTGAGCTATTACAGATTATTGCCGGAAATAGATTTTTTTCGTGCAGCAAGCGCTGGCTTTGTGGCTGTAACCGCCTTTGGCTTCTTTCCTGCCTTGCAAGTCTTGTACGGCGAGCGCCAGAATGCCGACATCTGCCCCGCCTGATGTAAGGATTACTGATGCCCGATTCCGTCGCAGCCAACCTACGCCTGGCGCCACATGCGCTGACCCGTCCGTTTTCCGCTGAGCAGTTCAGCTTTGCGACCACTCACGAGCTCGAACCCTTTCGCGGTGTCCTTGGCCAGGAGCGTGCCGTAGAAGCCCTGCAGTTCGGCGTTGCCATGCCGCGCCCCGGTTACAACGTATTTGTCATGGGCGAACCCGGCACTGGCCGCTTTTCGTTCGTCAAGCGCTACCTCAAGGCCGAAGGCAAGCGGATGCAGACGCCTTCGGACTGGGTTTACGTCAATAATTTCGATGAGCCCCGCGAACCGAAGGCTCTGGAGCTGTCACCGGGCACTGCTCATGAGTTCACGGCCGACATCGGCGGTCTGATCGACAACTTGCTGGTGACCTTTCCGGCGGTTTTCGAACATCCGTCCTATCAGCAGAAAAAAAGCTCGATCGACCGCGCTTTCAATCAGCGCTATGACCGTGCACTGGATGTGATCGAGCGCCTGTCGCTGGAGAAGAACATCGCGCTGTATCGCGACAGCTCGAACATTGCCTTCACCCCGATGGCCGATGGCAAGGCGCTGGACGAGGCCGAGTTTTCGCAGCTGCCCGAGGCGGATCGCGAGCGTTTTCACGAAGACATTTCCGCCCTCGAAGAGCGCCTGAACGAAGAACTGGCCAGCCTGCCGCAGTGGAAGCGCGAATCCAACAATCAACTGCGTCAGTTGAACGAAGAAACCATCACGCTGACCCTGCAACCATTGCTGGCACCGCTCTCGGAAAAATACGCCGAGAACGCGGCAGTCTGCGCCTACCTGCAAGCCATGCAGGTGTACCTGCTCAAGACGCTGGTCGAGCAACTGGTCGATGACGCCAAGACCGACGCGCAGGCACGCAAGCTGCTGGAAGAGCAGTACAGCCCGAGCCTGGTGGTCGGTCACAACCGCGACGGCGGCGCACCGGTGGTTTTCGAGCAGCATCCTACGTACGACAACCTGTTCGGACGTATCGAATACAGTACCGATCAGGGTGCCCTGTACACCACCTATCGCCAGTTGCGGCCCGGTGCGCTGCATCGCGCCAATGGTGGCTTCCTGATTCTTGAAGCGGAGAAAATGCTGGGTGAGCCGTTTGTCTGGGACGCACTCAAGCGCACCCTGCAATCGCGCAAGCTGAAGATGGAATCGCCGCTGGGCGAGCTGGGTCGCGTCGCCACCGTGAGTCTTACACCGCAGGTGATTCCGTGGAACGTCAAGATCATCATTATCGGTTCGCGTTCGCTGTATTACACCTTGCAAGACCTGGATCCTGACTTTCAGGAGATGTTCCGGGTTCTGGTCGATTTCGACGAAGAAATTCCGATGGTCGACGAGACCCTCGAGCAGTTCGCTCAGTTGCTGAAGACCCGCACCTCGGAAGAGGGCATGGCGCCTCTCACCGCCGATGCGGTCGCGCGACTGGCGACCTACAGCGCCCGACTGGCGGAACACCAGGGGCGTTTGTCGGCGCGCATCGGTGACCTGTTCCAGCTGGTCAGCGAGGCAGACTTCATCCGCCAGCTGGCCAACGACGACAAGACCGACGCCGGGCATATCGAGCGTGCGCTCAAGGCCAAGGCCACCCGTACCGGGCGGGTCTCGGCGCGTATTCTTGATGACATGATGGCTGGCGTGATCCTGATCGACACTGACGGTGCGGCGGTCGGCAAGTGCAATGGCCTGACGGTTCTGGAGGTGGGCGATTCGGCCTTTGGCGTGCCAGCACGCATTTCCGCCACCGTTTATCCGGGCGGTAGCGGAATCGTCGACATCGAACGCGAGGTCAATCTTGGTCAGCCGATTCACTCCAAGGGCGTGATGATTCTCACCGGCTACCTCGGCAGCCGCTACGCCCAGGAATTCCCTCTGGCAATATCCGCGAGTATCGCGCTTGAGCAGTCCTACGGTTACGTGGATGGCGACAGCGCCTCGCTGGGCGAGGCCTGCACGCTGATTTCAGCGTTGTCACGTACGCCGCTCAAGCAGTGCTTCGCGATTACCGGTTCCATCAATCAGTTCGGTGAAGTGCAGGCGGTGGGCGGGGTCAACGAGAAGATCGAAGGTTTCTTCCGTCTCTGTGAGGCACGTGGCCTGACCGGCGAGCAGGGTGCAATCATTCCGCATGCCAACGTCACTACGTTGATGCTGGACGAGCGTGTGGTGCAGGCTGTGCGTGACGGGCAATTCCATATCTACGCGGTGCGTCAGGCCGACGAAGCCTTGAGCCTGCTGGTGGGCGAGCCGGCCGGTGCGCCTGACGAGAATGGTGAGTTTCCGGAAGGCAGCGTGAATGCGCGCGTGGTGGAGCGCTTGCGCGACATTGCGGAAATGCTCAGCGACGAAGACCTCAAAGAAGAGCTGGAGAAGGAGCCGGCGCAGTTGCAGCCTGAGCTGAAGGTCTGACAACAGCGCTGTCCGGGCGGTATTGATGCTGCTCGGGTTGCGCTTGTCAGGGCTCCGTTCATCAGGGACATATTCGCTCGGGGCACACTTCTTCTAACCTTGATCATGACCGCAGTGACCAATGGGATTGGCGCGCATCCTGCTTTGCGAGCAGGATAATACTCTTGCCGATCAGGAGCGCATCATGCAGCGTAGCCTTTGCCTTACCCGAGAATGCATGGGACTGATGACCCGCATCGAATGTGTCATTCGACCCCTTCCCCATGATGGCGGACAATGGATGGTGCTTTTCGCCGCAGGCATGGCCGATGAGCAGCCTTCCGCGATCAAGTCCCAAGGGCCTTTCAAGGGGCTGCCGGCAGCGCAGGCGGTATTGACGAGCATTCTGGAGAGCCTGTCGTTGCATGGTTACCAGTGCGCCGATGATGTGCCGATCTGGACTTTGCACGTTCAAGCCGAGCTGCGACGTATCAACAGCGATATGCTGGTGTGTGAACGCTCATCGCCTTTCTAGCCGGCCTCGGTTGCGCAATCGCGTTACGCGACAGTGCATGCCTGCTGGCTGTGCGATATTTTGTCGCATCTCCAGAGCCGCGCGTTACCGCTGATATACTCGCCCGCTCCTTCAAAACACCTTGCGAGTATCAATGGAACGTTTTTTTGAAAATGCCATGTACGCATCGCGCTGGCTGCTGGCGCCGATCTATTTCGGTCTTTCTCTCGGGCTGCTGGCGCTGTGCCTGAAATTCTTTCAGGAAATCTTTCACGTCATCCCGAACATTTTCTCTCTGGCTGAAGCTGACCTGATCCTGGTGTTGCTGTCGCTGATCGACATGGCGCTGGTGGGTGGCCTGCTGGTGATGGTGATGATTTCCGGCTACGAGAATTTCGTATCGCAGTTGGACATCGATGAAGACAAGGAAAAGCTGAACTGGCTGGGGACGATGGATTCGTCCTCGCTGAAGATGAAAGTTGCGGCGTCCATCGTGGCAATTTCTTCGATCCACTTGCTGCGGGTGTTCATGGACGCCACCAACATCAAGACTGAGTACCTGATGTGGTACGTGATTATCCACATGACGTTCGTGATATCCGCGTTTGCGATGGGCTATCTGGACAAGCTGACCAAGCACTGAGGCGATGAAGGATAAAAGGGGCGGGCGGTTTCGTGTCTGGCATGTCGCCTCCGTGTGTTGTAAAACGTCCGTTCCGATGCATTAGACGTTGCGCAGGAGAGTCGACCATGAATTACCAGGAGTTTACCGATCACGCCCGGGCCGGTCGGGTCGATGAGCTGAACCTGATCTCCATCGAAGGCGGCATCTACCTGCTGGATGTGCGTATGAACGGCACCTCGGTGATGCTCAAGGACCCGGCAGGCAAGACGCTGCATCTTCGCTCGGTGGAGCATGCCCGGGAGTTGCTGAAGGACATGCCGGTGGTGCCGTTCTATCTGGTGCATTGCGTGGTGCATGACGAGCTGTGCGGCATGCCGGTGAACGATCGCTCCGAGATGCGTATGCCGATCTCCTTTCATTCATCGTGGTCCTGACCGTCAGGGGCAAATCGCTACTGCGGTAGGGGCCGTGAGGGCAACTGTGCTAGGCTGCTTGCCCTTTTGGTTCGGGGCGCATCAGGGTGTAGCGTGATTGCCGTTCAGGTTTTACGCGATTATCGACTGCGCGCCCCTCTGCGGAGCAGTGTCATGTCCGAAGTCAATCTGTCCACCGACGAAACCCGCGTCAGCTACGGCATTGGCCGTCAGTTGGGCGACCAGTTGCGCGACAACCCGCCACCGGGCGTCAACCTGGAAGCCATCGTGGCAGGTCTGCGCGATGCGTTTGGTGGCCAGCCGAGCCGTGTGGGTCAGGAAGAAATGTCCGCCAGCTTTAAGGTCATCCGTGAAATCATGCAGGCCGAAACCGCCGCCAAGGCTGAACAGGCTGCCGGGGCTGGCAAGGCCTACCTGGCTGAGAACGCCAAGCGCGAAGGCGTGACCACGCTGGCTTCGGGTCTGCAATTTGAAGTCCTGACTGCTGGTAATGGTGCCAAGCCAGGCCGTGAAGATCAGGTGCGTGTTCATTACCACGGCACTTTGATCGACGGTAATGTGTTTGACAGCTCCTACGATCGTGGCGAGCCGGCCGAGTTTCCGGTCAGCGGCGTGATCGCTGGCTGGACCGAGGCGCTGCAACTGATGAACGCTGGCAGCAAATGGCGTCTGCACGTACCGAGCGAGCTGGCTTATGGCGCTCAGGGCGTTGGCAGCATCGCACCGCACAGCGTGCTGGTGTTCGACGTGGAACTGCTGGACGTTCTGTAATCGACGTGTTCGATACAGAAAAACGCTGAACGAATCACGCTGATTCGTTCAGCGGCGGGGTTGTGCTGACGCTTCATGCTCAGTGCAACTCACCCATCGGGCGCAACGCCCGTGCATAGCAGAACAGAAACAGGTTTCTCACCAGCTCCTTGAGCACCAGTGGCTCGCTTGAGCTCAGGCTGCACACGTCCAGATCGCCCTGATCGCGTAACTCCTCCAGTGCTTCCTCCTCCAGAACCGCACACACTTCGCCTGTCTCGCGATGGAGAATTCTCAGGTAAGGGTGGGGCCGGTCCAGCCATGCATCGATCAAATAGGTCATGTCTCATCTCCTGTCCAAGTAAGATGAGAATAATTCTTATCGGGATAATAGCAAGGCACTATTGAGATTAATTCTCATTTTGCGCCGAATGGTTGATCCAGGTCAGTGAATGTTCCGGGAGGATTGGACGCAGAGCGTCCAGAACGGCATGCGACGCAGAGCGTCGCACGATAGTCGCCGTTGAGATTATCGTTCCTCACGCTCCAGCGTGGGAATGCCGTTCCCGACGCTCTGCGTCGCACGATAGCCTGGATTATCAATGATGCTCGCGGGTGGCGCGGAATTTCACGTCTGGCCAGCGTTCTTCCATCAGCGCCAGGTTCACGCGGGTAGGGGCGAGGTAGGTCAGGTGACCGCCACCGTCTACTGCCAGGTTTTCCACGGCCTTGTTCTCAAACTCCTCAAGCTTCTTCTTGTCGGCGCAGTCGATCCAGCGGGCGGACCAGACAGTGATCGGCTCGTAAGCGCATTCGACCTTGTATTCTTCCTTCAAACGGCTGGCGACCACATCGAACTGCAGCACACCGACGGCACCGAGAATGATGTCGTTGCTGCGCTGCGGGAAGAACACCTGTGTGGCGCCTTCTTCGGCCAGTTGCTGCAGGCCCTGACGCAATTGCTTGGATTTGAGCGGATCCTTCAGGCGCACGCGGCGAAACAGCTCCGGGGCGAAGTGCGGAATACCGGTGAAACCCAGTGCTTCGCCTTCGGTGAAGGTATCGCCAATCTGGATGGTGCCGTGGTTGTGCAGGCCGATGATGTCACCGGCATAGGCTTCTTCCAGTTGCTCGCGTTCCGATGAGAAGAACGTCAGCGCGTCGCCGATCCGCACATCCTTGCCCAGGCGCACATGGCGCATTTTCATGCCCTTGTCGTAACGTCCCGAGCAGATCCGCATGAAGGCGATACGGTCGCGGTGCTTGGGGTCCATGTTCGCCTGGATCTTGAACACGAAACCGCTGAATTTCTCTTCGGCTGGCTCGACGGTCCGCTCGTTAGCCACACGTGCCAGCGGCTTGGGAGCCCAGTTCACTACGGCATCGAGTACATGGTCGACGCCGAAGTTGCCCAGCGCAGTGCCGAAGAACACCGGGGTCAATTGGCCGTCGATGAACTCCTGCTGGTTGAACTCGTGGCAGGCGCCCTGTACCAGCTCCAGTTGCTCGACGAAACGATCGTACTCGTCGCCCAGGTGGGCGCGGGCTTCGTCCGAATCGAGCTTTTCGATGATTCTGGTTTCGGTACGCTCGTGGCCGTGACCTGCGGTATAGACAATGATGTAGTCGTCGGCCAGGTGATACACACCCTTGAAATCCCGGTAGCAGCCAATCGGCCAGGTGATCGGAGCAGCCTTGATCTTGAGCACCGCTTCGATTTCATCGAGCAGCTCGATCGGGTCGCGGATGTCGCGGTCGAGCTTGTTGATGAAGCTGACGATGGGCGTGTCGCGCAGACGGCAGACATCCATCAGCGCAATGGTGCGCGGCTCGACGCCCTTACCGCCGTCGAGGACCATCAAGGCCGAGTCGACAGCCGTCAGGGTACGGTAGGTGTCTTCGGAGAAGTCTTCGTGCCCCGGCGTGTCGAGCAGGTTGATCATGTGATCGCGATACGGAAACTGCATCACGGATGTGGTGATGGAAATACCGCGCTGCTTCTCCATTTCCATCCAGTCGGATGTAGCGTGACGGTCGGACTTGCGCGACTTGACCGTACCGGCGACGGAAATGGCCTTGCCCATCAGCAGGAGTTTTTCCGTGATAGTGGTTTTACCCGCATCCGGGTGGGAAATGATGGCGAAAGTGCGGCGTTTCGCGACTTCGGCGGCCTGTTGGGTCATGGGAAATCGCCTGGTACGGGATTGAAAAAGGGCGCAGATTATAGCTCAACTCGCGGCAATAACCGAACCGTTCAGACAATAAACGATGGCCAGATAATGTCTCGTGTGGGAACCTTTCAGGTCGTGGAGACGTCCACTCCCCCGTCAAGGCTCGCAACGAAGCCAACGCACGGGGCTGATTCATCAGCATGTTGGCTTGACGAAGCTGCGCTTATGGCTTGTGTTTTCGCCGAGGTTAAACCCTTACCGGCGACCCACCCGCTGCTCTTCGCGAACGTTATTGCCGACGTCTTTTCCGGACGTCCAGGTCAACGCGTTCGCCGACTGAAATAAGGAGTCCGCCTGTGGCAAATCGCTATGGCAAGGGGCTATTGGGAGGTGCGGTTATGATCGCACTCCTGGCCCTGCTGATCCACTGGATCGGCATCAGTACTATCAAGCAATACCAGGATGACCTGTTGTTCTACCTTCAGGCCCACCTGATTCTGGTTCTGGTTTCAATGTTGGCGGCCCTGGTGGTCGGTATTCCTGCGGGCATTGCCCTCAGCCGACCGAGTATGGTTGGCCGTGCCGAACGCTTCATGCAGATATTCAACATTGGCAACACCGTTCCTCCTCTCGCCGTTCTGGCCATTGCCCTCGGGATTCTCGGGATTGGCAGCGGGCCTGCGATCTTCGCGCTGTTCCTCGCCTCTTTGTTGCCTATCGTGCGTAACACCTATGAAGGCTTGAAAAACGTTCAGGGTTCACTCAAGGAAGCTGCCGTCGGCATTGGCATGACTCCGCGCCAGGTGCTGTGGCGTGTCGAGTTGCCCAACGCCGTGCCGATCATTGTCGGTGGTGTGCGTGTCGCGCTGGCGATCAATGTCGGGACGGCGCCGCTGGCGTTTCTCATCGGTGCCAACAGCCTCGGCAGCCTGATTTTCCCCGGCATCGCGTTGAACAATCAGCCGCAACTGGTGCTGGGTGCGGCGTGTACCGCTCTGCTTGCGCTGCTGCTCGATGGGTTGGTGACACTGGCCAGCCGTCTCTGGCTGGAACGCGGTCTGGCTCGTTGAGCGAAGGAATTAACATGAAAAGAATATGCTTGTTTTTAGGCTTTGCCTTGTTGCTTCCGGCATTTGCCCAGGCCGCGGAAAAGCCACTGCTACGCGTCGGCGCACGGGTGTTCACCGAACAGACCATGCTGGCCGAACTGACTGCGCAATACCTGCGGACCAAGAACTACGACGTACAGATCACAGGCGGTCTCGGCAGTAACCTGGCGCGCAGCGCACAGGAAAGCGGTCAACTGGATCTGCTGTGGGAATACACCGGTGTGTCGCTGGTTGCCTATAACCACATCGATGAGAAACTCGACAGCGCACAGACTTATGCGCGTGTTAAAGAAGTCGATGCGAAGAAAGGTCTGGTCTGGCTTGCGCCGTCAAAATTCAACAACACCTACGCGCTGGCACTGCCGCAAAAAGTGGCTGACAAGTACCCGCAGGTCAATACCATGACCGACCTGACCAAAGTGCTCAAGGACGAAGCCAAAGAGGGTCATGTCGTAGCGCTGGACACCGAGTTTGCCAACCGTTCCGACGGCCTGATCGGCATGGTCAAGCACTACGACATGAATCTCGGTCGTGAAAACACCCGGCAGATGGACGCCGGGCTGGTCTATACCGCGTTGCGTAACGGTCAGGTGTTTGCCGGTCTGGTGTACACCACCGACGGTCGTCTCAACGCGTTCAAGCTGAAGGTGCTGGAAGACGACAAGCACTACTTCCCGGACTACACCGCGGCGCCGGTGATCCGTCAGGAGTACCTGGACAAGCATCCGGACATCGCCACGCTGCTCAAGCCGCTGGCTGATCTGCTGGACAACCAGACCATGATCGACCTTAACGCTCGCGTCGACGTCGGCCATGAAAGCCCCTCCACGGTTGCCGCAGATTTTCTGCGTCAGCATCCATTGAACTAAGGAAGGAGACGATATGAGTTTCTTGAGCGCCTTCTCCCATCTGGACTGGGCTCAGGTCGTGCAACTGACCTGGCAGCACATCACGCTGGTCGGCATTGCCGTGACCCTGGCGATTCTTGTCGGCGTGCCGTTGGGCGTCCTGATGACGCGTTTCCCGGCACTGGCTGGCCCATTGCAAGCCAGCGCCACGGTGTTGTTGACCGTGCCGTCCATTGCGCTGTTCGGCCTGTTGTTGCCGTTCTACTCCAAATTTGGTCAGGGCCTTGGCCCGATGCCGGCCATCACAGCGGTGTTCCTCTATTCGCTGCTGCCGATCATGCGCAATACCTACCTGGCGCTGACCGGCGTCGAGCCGGGCATTCGCGAAGCCGCCAAGGGCATCGGCATGACCTTCGGCCAGCGCCTGCGCATGGTTGAACTGCCCATCGCGGTGCCCGTGATCCTCGCCGGTGTGCGCACCGCCGTGGTGATGAATATCGGTGTCATGACCATCGCCGCGACCATCGGTGCCGGTGGTCTGGGTGTACTCATTCTTGCTTCAATCAGCCGCAGCGATATGTCGATGCTGATCGTCGGCGCGCTACTGGTCAGTATTCTGGCCATCATCGCCGACCTTCTCCTGCAATGGCTGCAACGTACGCTGACTCCAAAAGGATTACTGAAATGATCGAACTCCAGAACCTCTCCAAGACTTTCCAGAGCAACGGCAAAGAAGTGAAGGCTGTCGATTCGGTCAGTCTCACGGTCAATGAAGGCGAGATCTGCGTCTTCCTCGGCCCGTCGGGCTGCGGCAAGAGCACCACGCTGAAAATGATCAATCGCCTGATCATGCCGACCTCCGGCAAGGTGCTGATCAACGGCGAAGACACCACTGATCTGGACGAAGTGACCCTGCGTCGCAACATCGGTTATGTGATTCAGCAGATTGGTCTGTTCCCGAACATGACCATCGAAGAAAACATTGTGGTCGTGCCCAAGCTGCTTGGCTGGGACAAACAGCGCTGCCATGACCGTGCCCGCGAACTGATGAGCATGATCAAACTGGAGCCCAAGCAGTACCTGCATCGCTACCCGCGTGAACTGTCCGGTGGTCAGCAACAGCGAATCGGTGTGATCCGCGCCCTTGCGGCTGACGCGCCGTTGCTGCTGATGGACGAGCCGTTCGGTGCAGTCGACCCGATCAACCGCGAGATGATCCAGAACGAGTTCTTCGAAATGCAGCGGGCGCTGAACAAGACCGTGATCATGGTCAGCCACGACATCGACGAAGCCATCAAGCTGGGCGACAAGATTGCGATTTTCCGTGGCGGCAAGCTGCTGCAGATCGATCATCCGGACACCTTGCTGGCGCACCCGGCGGACGACTTCGTCAGCAGCTTCGTTGGCCAGGACAGCACGCTCAAACGCCTGCTGCTGGTCAAGGCCGAGGATGCTGCCGACAACGCGCCGTCGGTCAGCCCGGAAACCCCGGTCGCCGATGCGTTGGACGTGATGGACGAAAACGACCGTCGCTACATCGTCGTTACCGACAGCGAGAACAAGGCGATGGGCTATGTGCGTCGTCGTGACCTGCACCGTCAGCAGGGCACATGCGCCCAGTTCCTGCGCGAGTTCAACGGCACGGCAGCGTACGACGAGCACTTGCGCATCCTGCTGTCGCGCATGTACGAGTTCAACCGCTCGTGGCTGCCGGTACTGGATGCCGAAAATGTGTTCCTGGGTGAAGTGACGCAAGAGTCCATTGCGGCTTATCTGAGCTCGGGTCGCTCGCGCGGGATGAAGACCAGTATTGTCTCGCCAGCGGACGTTGCAGCCGAAGCACAGGCATAAGCCTGGCAAGATCAGCCTGGTGCCGCAGCGGCATCGGGCTGATCGTGTTTTACATGCCGTTTCACCGTAAACAGATCATGCATCTGGCTCGACCCCCCCCCCGGATATCCGCAACCCCTCTTTTGATCCTTCCGTGCAGGCCGCGCTTCAGATAGTGCGTAGCCACAGTTATTTGATCACCGTTTTCAGCCGCTCTCCTGCCAAAGTTCAGGGTTGATCTTCCTGTCTCAAAGCTGCCGGATTGGCCAGCCCCTTTCAGTCGCTTATTACCCTGTGGGGAACATCTGCCTGTCATGCAGGTCGGTTAAACAGGTCCTTGGGAAGGCAACTCAAGAGCCCTGTGCAAAAACGCGACATTTTTTGTTGATATCCGGCCCCTCAGGTCCTAAAGTTCGCGCCGAACGTCCATGCTGGAAACGATCCATCCGGCTCAAGTACTGACGACGAGACAGCAAGGCCAGGAAGGCAGCCCCTTCAGGGCCTTTTTGCTTTCGGCGACATGCCTTGGGAAGTAGGCGAACCAAAGTGGGGATACGGAGGGCGTTCATTTGTACCCATTGACCAATACCGTTTGCCAATAGGAGTTCCAGCAGCATGCCGATCAATGTCGAAGACTACTACTCAGCCGAAACCTTCAAGAAAATGAAGGCCTTCGCTGACAAGCAAGAAACCCCGTTCGTGGTCATTGATACTGACATCATCAGCAAGGCATATGACGACCTGCGTGCGGGCTTCGAATTTGCCAAGGTCTACTACGCGGTCAAGGCCAACCCTGCCGTTGAAGTCATCAATCTGCTCAAGGAAAAGGGTTCGAGCTTCGACATCGCGTCGATCTACGAGCTGGACAAGGTCATGGGCTGCGGCGTTGGCCCTGAGCGCATCAGTTACGGCAACACCATCAAGAAGTCCAAAGACATCCGCTACTTCTACGAGAAGGGCGTGCGTCTGTTTGCAACCGATTCCGAAGCCGACTTGCGCAACATTGCCAAGGCCGCACCGGGTGCCAAAGTCTATGTGCGCATTCTGACCGAAGGGTCGACCACTGCCGACTGGCCACTGTCGCGCAAATTCGGCTGCCAGACCGATATGGCAATGGACCTGCTGATCCTTGCCCGCGATCTGGGCCTGGTGCCTTACGGCATCTCGTTCCACGTGGGTTCGCAGCAGCGCGACATCAGTGTCTGGGACGCTGCCATCGCCAAGGTCAAAGTGATCTTCGAGCGTCTCAAGGAAGAAGACGGCATCGTTCTCAAGCTCATCAATATGGGTGGCGGCTTCCCGGCCAACTACATCACCCGTACCAACAGCCTGGAAACCTATGCCGAAGAGATTATCCGCTTCCTGAAGGAAGACTTCGGTGATGACCTGCCGGAAATCATTCTGGAGCCGGGCCGCTCGCTGATCTCCAACGCCGGTATTCTGGTCAGTGAAGTCGTGCTGGTCGCGCGCAAGTCGCGCACGGCGGTCGAGCGCTGGGTCTACACCGACGTGGGCAAGTTCTCCGGTCTGATCGAAACCATGGACGAAGCCATCAAGTTTCCGATCTGGACAGAGAAAAAGGGCGAAATGGAAGAAGTGGTCATTGCCGGCCCGACCTGCGACAGCGCCGACATCATGTACGAAAACTACAAGTACGGTCTGCCACTCAATCTGGCCATCGGTGACCGCATGTACTGGTTGTCGACCGGTGCCTACACCACCAGCTACAGCGCAGTGGAATTCAACGGCTTCCCACCGCTGAAGTCGTTCTACCTGTAAAATTCCTGAGTCAAAAAAAGCCCACGAAAGTGGGTTTTTTTTGTCCCGAATATTTATATAAATCTCCCGGTATTGAAGCGTGCAGCAAGCAGTAATGCTGCTGTTAACGTTCTCCTCCGGGATGTCATTGTGTGCCGTTTATTCCTACGGGCACCGTCCGCTCTACTCGCTGTTTAAAGTCGATACCCTCTGTTAATTTTCAGGGCTCCTGAAGCGCCCGTTTATAACGTTCGTACTGCAGGAACCCGATAATAAGGAAGTTAATCATGGCAACGACCGCGTTACAACTTACAGATGGCAAAGAGCATACCGTTGAGGATGTCAGCCGTGTCAGCAAGGATTTAATGGATGCCCTGACCCGTCAGGGAGCAGATGTTGTACGTGCACCGGGCTTGATTACCAATGATGATGTTCGCCGTATCAGGCGCTATGTCAATACGGGTCTGGAACTGCCCACCACACTGGAAGAAGTCAGTCAGTTGACAGGAGGGCAGGATAACGGCATTCCCGGCCTTGGAGCAGCAGCGATTGCCGAGTTGTACGTTGCTATTCAGGCTCATGCAAGAAGCTGGTCGGAGGTGGAAACCGCGATGCAGAAGGTCGGTAGCGACCTGTATGTCTTTTCGGGCAACCTGATTACTATCGCAACAAATGTTGTGGATTTCATCAAGGGCCTTGAGTCCTACCAGACCCTGCAAGTGGGTGACTTGTCCCCGTCACAGATCGATGAGATGCCGCCGGTCGCACTGATGGACCAGGACAGCAGAAAGCTGCCTGGGCTGCTGTCACTGGTCGATGAACTCAAGGTGTACATCAAGGAGCACAGCGCTAGCACTACGCGCACCAGAGTCGGGGTGACCGACTTCAAGCGTCGCCTTCAGGAAAATATAGCGCCTGGCGTGGCGCTGAAAATAAGGCTCGCCGGCTCTGTCAGCGGTGACGAGGAGATTGCCCGGCTCGTCGCCGACGTTGATCAACTCAACAGACGCATCAATCAGAAGCTCGCCGAATACGAAGAGTATTCCGAATACAAGTGGATCGGTTTCTGGTGGGGACCTGTAGGCGGGGCTGTTTCCCTGTCTATTTTTGGTCCCAAAGCGTCGATGGCACTCGCTGAAAAAGATCATTTGATCGGGGAGAAACGTCAGATAGAGCAGAAGATAAAACAATTCAATGCGCTGTTGAGCGATTTGCTGGCGTTCGAAACCAGCCTCCAGGATTTGAAAGCCAGAGTGTCGGGTGCTGCCAGCGGTGTCAGCAATATAGAAAGCCTGTGGGTGTTGCTGGAAGAACTGGTCGACTCGTCTTACGATCGCATCAAAAATACCAATAACGCTTTGTACCTGGTGAGTTTTGTTTCCCGCTTTCAAACACTCATGAGCAACTGGAAAGAGATTCAGGTCCAGGCGTTCGATCTGCTGACAGCTTTTAATAATGTTCTCGATGAACCGGTTGTCTGAGCGTCACCTAACTTATATTTAAAGAGAAACCTGTTATGAATGTTCATGTATTGGGTACGCCCTTTCAATTGCCCACACCTGATATGGAAGTCATTGTTTCCAGTCGTGAAGAACTGAGGCGCAAAGCCGATGCGCTCGGCGGTATCTATTTGCCCGTGATGAAAGAGACTTTACGCAGCCTGATCAGTGAGCTGGGTCATGTCGACAAGGAAGTACTGGATACGCTGACGCTTGTTCCGCATATGTACAACAGTGCAGAGATGCTGCCTTTTCTTGAGGCCGTCGAGAATCTGAGGGGCCAGGCCGAAGACGCAAAAAGCAGCGCCGCGATTGCTGATTTCAATGAAGAGGTCAGCCAACTGCTGAATGCCCGTACGGCCTCTTTGACCATCCAGGCCAAGGCGCTGGATAAGGCGCTCATCAACCTGGACGCGGTGCAGGTCGATGGTGTAGATCATCTGGTGCCTGCCCTTGACCAGGAAATAGCGGTGTTGGAGGTCAGGCTTGCAAAGGAGCGTGCGCCCTTGGAGGAGGCACTGCAACAGGCCGCGGTGGTCAACGCTCTGATTACGGATGTCGAGAGCCTGAGTCTTTTCGACAAACTGAAACCGCTGGTCGCTTCACTGGAGCGGCTTGCTGACGTCGATCCCGAAAATCCCTTGATCGGGTCTATCAAGGCGGGTATCGCGGGAGTGTCCAATATCCTGGATCTATTGGATGCTGCGGTTGGCTATGATCATTTGACTGCTTTGAGGGAAAGGTTGCAGACGCAGCTGACAGGCCTGCAGCAAAAGGTCGATGCGGCTCGCACAACGCTGGAAGTCGAAGTGAGCAAACGCGAGCAACTCGCGGGCCTCGCTTCTGTTGAGGCCTGCAAGATCAATTACGTTCGCGAGATGAGTAAGTTGCTTGAGGCGTTGAGGCATGTTTTGCGCAACAGCCGCCTGCCCGATACCGAGGAGATCGAGAAACGTGTCGAGCATTTCACCCGCCAGGCGGATGCACTGAATAATTACCTTGTCGACCTGCGTAGAAGCTGGCGGAGTTGATAAGCAAGCAGTGCACCTCTTGCCATGCCATGACGACAAAGACACGTTACAGATGGACACGCTATAGCCGTCAGTGCATTAATTGCGCCGCGCAATATGAGTGAGAGTGGCGAGCGTGTTGAAGAAAGTCCTGTTTCAGTTGCACTGGTTCTTCGGGATCACGGCAGGTCTGGTGCTGACCCTCATGGGGATAACCGGTGCGCTGTATTCGTTCGAGGACGAAATTCTCGATGCACTGAATCCGAATGTGCTGTTGGTCGAGTCGCGTGGTGCCACGCTGCCCCCCGTTGAACTGGTGCGCAGGCTGGAGGCCGAGACCGGCCTGACGGTCGCCATCCTGCGTGTCGAAACCACCGGCAACCGTGTCGCTCAGGTATTTTTCACGCCCAAGGCAGGTGAGCGTCGAGGCCCCAAACGCAATTTCGACCCGTACACGGGTGAGCTGAAAGGCAATGCTGTGGGGGAGGGTTTTTTCGACTTTGTCCTGAAGCTGCACCGTTATCTGGCCATGGGCGAGGCGGGCAAGCAGGTCACGGCGGCCTGTACGCTGATTCTGGTGTTCTTTTGCCTGTCCGGGCTCTATCTTCGCTGGCCTCGCGCAGCGCGAAACTGGCGAGTCTGGCTGACCGTCGACTGGGCGAAGAAAGGCCGCAGTTTCAACTGGGACCTGCATTCGATCTTCGGTACCTGGTGCCTGTTGTTCTACCTGTTGTTCGCCATCACGGGGCTCACGTGGTCCTATGACTGGGTGAGCAACGGTCTGAGCAGACTCATCGGGGATTCGCCGCTTGAAGAAGGCATCGCTGCGCCAGCCAAGGCTGCTGGAAGACTGCCGCTGGTGGTCGATTACGTGGCGGTCTGGGACAGTATCCAGAAGGCCGCAGGACCGGAGTTGCGGTCTTACAACCTGCGCCTGCCCGCTACTGGCGGTCAACCTGCCACCGTGTTTTACCTGCTCAAGGATTCTCCGCATCCGCGTGCATTGAACACCATCATCCTCGATCCGGCCAATGGTCAGGTCAGTTCGGTCGTACGCTATGCCGAGCGCAGTTTCGGCGCGCAATTGCTGGCCAGCAATTACGCGCTGCATGTCGGTAGTTACTTCGGGCTCGCCGGTCGAATCATCATGACTGGCGCATCGTTGCTGATGCCGCTGTTCTTTATTACTGGCTGGTTGCTGTACCTGGATCGACGTCGCAAGAAGCGTGAGATCGAGCGTGCACGCGGCGAGGTTCAGGGTGATGACCACGACGATGATGCATCCTGGCTCATCTGTTTCGCCAGTCAAAGCGGTTTCGCCGAACAATTGGCCTGGCAGACCGCCGGCCAGTTGCAGGCTTCGGGATTGTCGGTACGCGTGAAGCGGCTGGGCGATCTGAGGGAAGAAGAACTATGCCGAAGCCGCAATGCCTTGTTCGTTGTCAGTACTTTTGGTGACGGGGAGGCGCCGGACAGTGCCCGACGTTTCGAGCGTAAGCTGCTGGGTAGTCCGCTGTCACTGAACCAGCTCGATTATGCCGTTCTGGCGCTGGGCGATCGGCAGTACCCGCATTTTTGCGGCTTTGCCCATCGGTTGCATGACTGGTTGAGCGAGCAGGGCGGGCGCAGCCTGTTCCCGCCCGTTGAGGTGGACAGCGCCGATCCCGCAGCCCTGCAACACTGGCAACAGCAATTGGGGCAGTTGACCGGTTCCGTGCTGGCAGCGCACTGGCAGGCTCCGGTTTTCGAGAACTGGACGCTGACTCGGCGCGTGCTATTGAACGCTGGCAGCAGTGGCTCGATGGTCTACCTGCTGGATCTGACGCCACCAACCTCTGCGCACTGGCAGGCGGGGGATCTGGTCGAGGTGATGCCGCGCCACACGCTGCGGGTCATCGAGCCGTTTCTCGCCGGGCTGGGTGTCGATCCGGACGCATTGGTCAGCGTGGATGGCTTGCAGGAGCCGCTCGCGCAAGCGCTGGAAAGCCGTCAGTTACCGCAGAGCCGTTCGCATCTGGTGGGGCTGCATGCGCAGGCGTTGGTCGACGCGCTGGTGTCGGTCTCCGTTCGCGAATACTCGATTGCCTCGATTCCAGAGGACGGCTGTCTGCAGCTCATCGTGCGCCAGGAAGTGCATGCCGACGGCAGCCTTGGGCTTTGCTCGGGGTGGCTTACCGAACATTGTGCCGTTGGCGGTGCCGTCAGCCTGCGCTTACGTCGCAACAGCAGCTTTCACCTGCCTGCCGAGCCGGTCCCGTTGATTTTGCTGGGCAATGGCACGGGGCTGGCCGGTTTGCGCAGCTTGCTCAAGGCGCGTATCGCTCAAGGGCAGGTGCGCAACTGGTTGTTGTTCGGCGAACGTAACCGCGCGCAGGATTTTCATTGCGGCACTGAACTGCAGGGCTGGCTGGCGTCTGGCCATCTGGCGCGCCTGGATCTGGTTTTTTCCCGGGATCAGGTAGAAAAAATCTACGTGCAGGATCGCTTGCGTGAGGCCGCCGATGAACTGCGTATGTGGATTGAGGACGGTGCAGCGATTTACATCTGCGGGAGCTTGCTGGGTATGGCGACGGGCGTGGATCAGGTGTTGAACGAGGTGCTGGGGGAACGGGCAGTCAGCGAATTGATCGAGGAAGGGCGTTATCGGCGGGACGTGTATTAAGCATCGCACGACAGTTGAGATTATCGTTCCTCACGCTCCAGCGTGGGAATGCCCTGGGTGACGCTCCGCGTCACAAATCTGCGCCGCACCGCACACTCAAAATCGGACGCGGAGCGTCCAGAACTGCGTGCCCACGCTCGAGCGTGGGCACGATAGTCTTTAGCCTGTAGCTACGCCGCTACGAATTGCTCGGCGTAATGGCAAGCCACCTGGCGGTTATTCACCAGACGCAGCTCCGGCACTTCGGCTGCACAGCGTTCGGTCGCGTAAGGGCAGCGCTTGTGAAAGGCACAGCCGCTTGGCGGATTGAGCGGATTGGGCAGCTCGCCGACGATCTTGATCTTCGGTTTGAGCGGATCCGGGTGGATGGTCGGGGTCGCCGACAGCAGCGCCTGGGTGTAGGGGTGCAGTGGGCGGTTGTAGATCTCTTCCTTGGGCCCCATTTCTGCCGGCCGGCCCAGATACATCACCAACACCGTATCAGCGACATGACGCACCACCGACAGGTTGTGAGAAATGAACACATAAGCGGTGTTGAATTCCTGCTGCAAATCCATGAACAGGTTCAGCACCTGCGCCTGAATCGACACGTCCAGTGCGGAAGTGGGTTCATCCGCTACCAGCACTTTCGGCTGCAGCATCATCGCTCGGGCCAGCGCGATACGCTGACGCTGGCCACCGGAAAACATGTGCGGGTAGCGTTGATAGTGCTCAGGGCGCAAACCGACCTGGGCCATCATTGCCTGCACTTTTTCACGGCGTTCGGCGGCCGACAGGCTGGTATTGATCAGCAGCGGCTCGCCGAGCTGATCACCGACTTTCTGCCTTGGGTTGAGCGAGGCGTAAGGACTCTGAAAGACCATCTGCACGTCTTTGCGCAATTGCTTGCGCTCGGACTTGCTGGCACCGGCAACTTCCTGGCCTGCGATTTTCAGCGAACCGGATGAAGGCTCTTCAATCAGCGTCAGCGCACGGGCCAGTGTCGACTTGCCACAGCCGGACTCACCGACCACAGCCAGGGTCTTGCCGGCTTCGAGTTCGAAGGACACGCCATTGAGCGCGCGCACCAGCGCTGTGCCTTTGAACAGGCCGCGGGAAACTTCGTAGTGACGGGTAAGGTCGCGGGCGGTAAGTACGACGCTCATTACGCGACCTCCTGGTTCAAGGGATAGAAGCAGCGCGCCAGACTATGCGCCTTGGAATCGAGGGCAGGGCGCTCGGTTCGGCAGTTGTCGCGCACATACGGGCAGCGCGGCGACAGCAGGCAGCCCTGTGGACGATCATAGCGCCCCGGAACCATGCCCGGCAGGGTGGCAAGGCGTTCGGCACCCATGCTGTGCTCCGGAATGGCGGCCAGCAAGGCTTCGCTGTACGGGTGAGCAGGGACCTCGAACAAGCCGGGCACCTGACCCACTTCGACGGCCTGGCCCGCGTACATCACGCAGACGCGCTGTGCAGTTTCAGCGACCACAGCGAGATCGTGAGTGATCAGCACCAGTGCCATGTTCTGCTCTTTCTGCAGGCTCAGCAGCAGTTCCATGATCTGCGCCTGAATGGTCACATCCAGCGCGGTGGTTGGTTCGTCGGCGATCAGCAGTTTTGGTTCGCCGGCAATTGCCATGGCAATTGCCACACGCTGGCTCATGCCGCCCGACAGTTGATGCGGGTAGGCATTCAGGCGCGCCGCGGCGCCAGGGATTTCGACCTTTTCCAGCAGTTCCAGTGCACGCTGGCGTGCAGCCTTGCCCGACATATTGAGGTGCTGGCGCAGCACTTCCTCGATCTGGAAGCCCACGGTATAGCTGGGGTTCAGAGCGGTCATCGGGTCCTGAAAGACCATGGCCAGGTCCTTGCCGATGATGCGGCGGCGCTGCCGGGCGTTGAGCTTGAGCAGGTCATTGCCGTCAAAATTGAGCGCATCGGCGGTGATGATGCCGGGGGAATCGATCAGCCCCATCAGCGCCATCATGGTCACGGATTTACCGGAGCCCGATTCGCCGACAATGGCCAGTACTTCACCCTTGTCGACGCTCAGGGACAGGCCGTCCACAACAGGTACGGCCTTGGTGTCGCCGAAGCGGACGTTGAGATTCTTGATTTCAAGAAGTGACATGCGAATCTCCTCAGGCGGCGTTCTTGAGTTTCGGGTCCAGCGCATCGCGCAGCCCGTCGCCCATCAGGTTGATTGCCAGCACGCTGAGCAAAATGGTCAGACCGGGCAGGCTGACGACCCACCAGGCACGTTCGATGTAGTCGCGCGCCGAGGCGAGCATGGTGCCCCACTCAGGCGTCGGCGGCTGTACGCCAAGGCCCAGGAAGCCCAGCGCAGCGGCGTCGAGAATGGCCGACGAAAAGCTCAGCGTTGCCTGAACGATCAGCGGTGCCATGCAGTTGGGCAGTACGGTGATGAACATCAGGCGCGGCAGGGTGGCACCGGCCAGACGCGCAGCCGTCACGTAGTCGCGGTTCAGTTCGCCCATTACCGCAGCACGGGTCAGACGAACATAGGAAGGCAGCGACACGATGGCGATGGCGATCACGGTGTTGATCAGGCCTGGGCCGAGGATCGCCACGATGGCCACAGCCAGCAGCAGCGAAGGCAGGGCCAGCATGATGTCCATCAGGCGCATCACCGAAGGGCCGAGCACGCGAGGAAAGAAGCCAGCCAGCAGGCCCAGCAGAATGCCGGGGATCAGCGACATGACCACCGAGGCCAGACCGATCAGCAGCGACAGGCGCGAACCCTGGATCAGACGTGACAGCAGATCGCGGCCCAGTTCGTCGGTGCCGAGGATGAACTGCCATTGACCGCCTTCGAGCCACACCGGAGGCGTCAGCAGGAAGTCGCGGTATTGCTCGCTCGGGTCATGGGGTGCAACCCAGGGCGCGAACAAGGCGCAGAACACGATCAGGATCATGAACAGCAGGCCGGCAACCGCGCCTTTGTTTTTCGAGAACGCTTGCCAGAATTCTTTGTACGGGGATGGGTAAAGCAGGCTTTGATCGACTGCTACCGCAGGAGTAGGGGTGCTCATATCGATGATCTCAGCGCTGGTGACGGATGCGTGGGTTGGCAAAGCCGTAGAGGATGTCCACCACGAAGTTGACCAGGATCACCAGACAGGCGATCAGCAGAATGCCGTTTTGCACGACCGGGTAGTCCCGGGCGCCAATGGCTTCGATCAGCCACTTGCCGATACCGGGCCAGGAGAAGATCGTTTCGGTCAGTACCGCACCGGCCAGCAATGTACCGATTTGCAGGCCAAACACGGTCAGTACCGGAATCAGCGCGTTGCGCAGGCCGTGAACGAATACCACGCGAGCAGGCGACAGGCCTTTGGCTCTGGCGGTACGTACATAGTCTTCCCGCAGTACTTCGAGCATCGACGAGCGGGTCATCCGGGCGATTACCGCCAGCGGGATGGTGCCCAGCACGATGGCCGGAAGGATCAGGTGGTGCAAGGCATCGAGAAACGCACCTTGTTCATCACTGAGCAGGGTGTCGATCAGCATGAAACCCGTGACTGGCGGAATGTCATACAGCAGGTCGATCCGCCCGGAGACTGGCGTCCAGCCCAGCGATACCGAGAAAAACATGATAAGGATCAGGCCCCACCAGAAGATGGGCATGGAGTAGCCCGCCAGGGAGACCCCCATGACCCCATGGTCGAACAGGGACCCTCGCTTGAGTGCTGCGATCACCCCGGCCAGCAGCCCGAGGATGCCCGCGAAGATCAGCGCTGCCAGCGACAACTCCAGAGTTGCCGGGAACAGCGAAGTGAATTCGGTCCAGACACTGGTGCGCGTGCGCAACGATTCACCGAGGTCGCCCTGGGCGAGCTTGCCGATATAATCGATGTACTGGGCATACAGCGGTTTGTTCAGGCCAAGACGTTCCATGGCCTGAGCGTGCATTTCCGGATCGACCCGGCGCTCACCCATCATGACTTCGACCGGGTCGCCCGGAATCAGACGAATCAGGGCGAAGGTCAATAAGGTGATGCCGAAGAAAGTGGGTATCAGCAACCCCACTCGGCGGGCGATAAAACTAAACATCTTGGTGTGTACCTCATCAGCCGGTTAGGCGTGCTCCGGCGAGTCTCGGGTTATGAGCTCGCCGGATTATTTTTCTACTTCACCTGGGTAGTGGCGAAGTTGTTGGTTGTGAGCGGGCTGATTTGATAGCCCTCCACGTTTTTACGCATGGCCGTGAACATTCTGGTGTGAGCCATGCTGATCCACGGCTGATCCTTGTTGAATATCGCCTGGGCCTGTTCATAGAGCGCGGCTCGCTCCTGCGGGTTCACTGTTTCACGCGCCTGATCGATCAGCTTCTGGAAATCGGCGTTGCACCAGCGGGCGTAGTTCTCGCCGTTTTTTGCCGCTTCGCAGCTAAGCATCGGGGTCAGGAAGTTGTCAGGGTCGCCATTGTCGCCTGCCCAGCCGGCAGACACCATGTCATGTTCGCCATTCTTGGCACGTTTGAGCATTTCGCCCCATTCCATCACACGAATGTCGATCTTGATGCCGACCTTGGCCAGATCGGATTGCATCATTTGCGCACCGAGCATCGGGTTGGGATTGGTCGGGCCGCCGCCATTGCGGGTGAACAGGGTAAACGTAGTGCCTTCCGGCACACCCGCTTCTTTCAGCAAGGCGCGTGCCTTTTCGAGGTCAACCGGCGGATTCTTCAGGCTGTTGTTGTAACCCAACAGGGTCGGCGGATACGGGTTGACCGCTACCAGAGCGTTGCCCTTGCCGAACACTGCGTTGACATAAGCGTTCTTGTCGAACGTCATGTCAATGGCTTTGCGGACCCGCACATCGCTCAGGTACTTGTGCGTGGTGTTGATCGCAATATAGCCGGTGGTCATGGCCTCCATTTCATCGATTTTCAGATTCGGGTCTTTCTTGATGCTCGGCACGTCGTCCGGCTTCGGGTACAGCGCGATCTGACATTCGTTGGCCTTGAGTTTCTGCAGGCGCACGTTGTTGTCCGTGGCAATGGCCAGAATCAATGCTTCGGCAGGCGGCTTGCCTCGGAAGTACTCAGGATTGGCCTTGAAGCGTACCTGCGCATCCTTGGCGTAGCGCTGGAAGATAAACGGGCCGGTGCCGATCGGCTTGCTGTTGAGGTCGTTGGTCTTGTCGGCTTTCAGCAGTTGATCGGCATATTCGGCCGGGTAGATCGAAGCGAAGGCCATCGCGATGTCAGCCAGAAATGGCGCTTCACGGCGGGTCAGGGTGAACTTGACGGTGTAGTCGTCAGTTTTCTCGACGCTTTTCAGCAGCTCTTTGAAGCCCATGCTTTCAAAGTAAGGGAAGCCGACGCTCGACTTGTCATGCCACGGGTGTTTCGGGTCCAGCTGACGCTGAAAACTCCAGAGCACATCGTCGGCGTTCATGTCGCGGGTCGGTTTGAAGTAATCAGTGGTGTGGAACTTGACGCCTTTGCGCAGGTGGAAGGTGTAAGTCAGGCCGTCGTCGCTGATTTCCCAGGAGTCAGCCAGTGCAGGAATCACTTCCGTGGTGCCGGGTTTGAAATCGGCCAGTCGGTTGAACACGGTTTCAGCTACGGCATCGGCCGTCACTGCTGTCGTGTATTGCACCATATCGAAGCCTTCAGGGCTGGCTTCGGTGCAAACCACCAGCGGTTTTGCCGAAACATTGACGGCGACGCTGAGCAGGGCCAGGGCGATCGAATTGCGTAGCGATAACAGTTTCATTGTGAACCCTCCATAGAGTTGACGCCGATGGTGATGTTCGGTCGCAAGGCTATTGCCTTGCGACCGAACGGTTTTCAGCGAATCAAAGAATGTTGAACGGAATGGTGGTCACCAGACGGAATTCGTTGATGTTGCCATCAGCCTGATTCTCGCTGGCGCGATGCGTGGTGTAAGTGGCGCGGATGGCTGTTGCCTTGAGCGGGCCGGACTGCACAGAGTACGACGAACCGATGCCGTATTCGTAGTGGGTTTCGCCATCCATTGCCAGTACGTCGGTGTAGCCGGTGCCTCTGTAATGCGTACCGTCGATGTCCCAGCCACGTGCCTGGTAGATATTGAACTTCAGGCCCGGCACGCCGTATTCAGCCATGTTCAGCACATAGGCGATCTGCAGCGACTTCTCGTTCGGTCCGTTGAAGTCCGAAAGCAGGGAGTTGGCCAGAAAGATCGCGTTGGTATCGTGGGCGTAGTCGAAGTACTCGTTACCGTTAACTTCCTGGTAGGCAAGGCTGATGCTGTGAGCGTTGTGGGTACCCGTGAAGGAAAGGCTGTAGGTATCGTTGTCGATAGCACCCAGCTTGCTCTGGCCTGCATCCTTGGTTTTGTAGTAGTTCAGGTTGGTGCTGAGGGCGAAGACCTTGCTGTCACCCAGTTCGTGGGTGAAACCGAAGTAGTACTGGTGCCAGAAGTCTTCCAGGTTGGACGCGTAGAAGCTGGCGATCAGGCTGTCGGTCGGTTTGTAGTCGCCGCCAAACATGTCCAGACGGTCGGCTGTCTGGCTGCGGTCACCGTATTCGGAGCGGAATTTGTCCAGGCTCTGTTCCATACGTGGCGAGACGCGGTCAAAGCTGCCGGCCTGCAGAGACAGGTTGTTGAACTCGTCACTCTGTACCGCAAAACCCTGGAAGCTGGAGGGCAGTGCGCGGTTGCCGATGAAGGCGATGACCGGGGTATTCACCGACTGGCGACCCATGGTCAGGACGGTATTGGAAACCCGCGCCTTGACGTTGCCCAGGCCCATTTTGCTCCACTGACCGACGGCATCGCCGTCACTGTGAGCAAGGGTCCGGTTGGAGTTGCCTGCGAAGTCATCGGTGTCACGGTCCAGCGCAATCGCGTTGTACAGCGCCAGCTCGGTGGAGAAACCTACAACGCCCTGCGTGTAGCCAGAGGTGTAGTTGACGATGGTGCCCTGCTGCCAGTTGATACGACGCGAGGTCTGCTCGGCAACGCCGTTGTCGTTGTAGCGGAATACCTCGCCACGACGTTTTAGTTCGTTGGCATACCAGTTGCGGGTGGTCCCGGTCAGGTGCTGGTCCTCAAAAAAGCCGTTGGCGTCGGCCTGTGCATTCTTGGTGCTCAGCTCGGTCGGTATGAATGTCTGGCTGGCGGGTTCTGCCTGAACCAACGCGCCGAACGACGAGAGAGATAAGGCCAATAATGCAGTGCTGGTTGTTTTCACGATGTGCAGCTCCCTTTATCACTTTTATAGTTGCCAGTTCTTTAAGGTCTGGCTTTTGGTGGTGCAGGGTTTGCGGCCCTGCGTTGTTATAGGTATCGACGCGCAAGTGCTGGCTCTCGCCGTGAATCGGGACGGCGAGGGCGTGCGGAGTTTCTGATCAGTCGGCGATGCTGACGCCTGAAAAGTTGTTGCGACCGAACGGGCTGACGTGGAAGTCCCGGACCTCGGCGCGCAACGGCTGATTGACCGTCGAGTGGGCAATCGGGGTGATCGGAACCTGTTCCTTGAGGTAGCGTTGCGCCTGTTTGTAGAGGTCGGTGCGCTGAGTGCGGTCAGTGACAGCGACAGCGGCCTTGACCAACTGGTCGTATTTTTCGTCGCACCACATCGAATAGTTGTTACCGCCAATGGCGGCGCAGCTGTACAGCGTGCCGAGCCAGTTGTCCGGGTCCCCATTGTCGCCCGTCCAGCCGATCAGCGAGATATCGTGCTCGCCGTTCTTGGTGCGCTTGAGGTATTCGCCCCATTCGTAACTGACGATCCTCACCTTGATGCCGACCTTGGCCCAGTCGGCCTGTAGCATCTCGGCCATCAGTTTGGCGTTGGGGTTATAGGGGCGCTGGACCGGCATGGCCCAGAGGGTCAGTTCGGTGCCTTCCTTGACGCCCGCCGCGCGCAGCAGGGTTTTGGCTTTTTCCGGGTCGTAGGGCGCGTCCTTGATGCTGTCATCGTAGGACCACTGGGTCGGCGGCATGGCATTAACGGCCAGCTGCCCCGCACCCTGATAAACCGCATTGATGATCGCCTTCTTGTTGACGGCCATGTCCAGCGCCTGACGCACTTCCAGCTTGCCTAGCGGCTCATGGCGTACGTTGTAGGAGATGTAACCGAGGTTGAAACCCGGTTTCTCGATGATCTGCAGGCTTTTATCTTCCTTGAGGCCGGCGAGGTCCGCCGGGCGCGGGTTGACCGACACCTGGCACTCGTTGGCCTTGAGTTTTTGCATGCGCGCGGAGGCATCAGTCACGATTGCGAAGATCAACTGGTCGATCTTCACCCGACTCGGGTCCCAGAACTCCTTGTTGCCCTTGTAGCGGACCTGCGAGTCCTTTTGATAGCGCTGGAACACGAATGGCCCTGTACCGATAGGCTGCTGGTTGATGTCGCGCACGTCACCCTTGGCCATCAGTTGTTCGGCGTACTCGGCGGACAGAATGCCGGCAAAGTTCATCGCGATGTTCTGGATGAACGCCGCATCGACCGTATTGAGAGTGAACACCACGGTCAGCGGGTCGGTCTTTTCGATGGACTTGATCTTCTTGTTCAGACCCATGCTGGTGAAGTACGGAAACTCGGTCGGGTAGGCTTTGCGAAACGGATGGTCGGGGTTGAGCATGCGGTTGAAGGTGAACAGCACGTCGTCGGCATTGAAATCACGGCTGGGTTTGAAGTTCTTGTTGCTGTGAAACTTCACGCCTTCGCGCAGATGAAACGTGTAGACCAGACCGTCTTGCGAGACATCCCATGAAGTCGCCAGGCCCGGAACCACGGAGGTATCGCCTTGCTTGAATTCGGTCAGGCGATTGTAGATCGGCTCTGATGCATCATTGTCAGTGGAAGAGGTGTATTGCGCACCGTCGAAGCCAGCCGGGCTTGCTTCGGAGCAGAACACCAGGTTGCTTGCCGCCTGGGCAAACGGGGCCAGTGCAAAGAGCCCCAGGCACGACGTCATCGCAAGAGTTTTACGCATGATGATCCCTATCCTCAAAGGACGAGCCGAGGCTCGAATGTCTAACTGGCCTGAAAGCGTTGATCCCTACGTATCCGAACGGTATGCCCGGTATGCCTGAATGCGAAGGCCACTAAGCGGCCAGCGTTCTGCCGATTGCCGCAATCTTTTGACGTTAAATCGCCAAGATCGCGCGGTATATAGGCTCGCAGGCAGCAAAGTGCGTAGGAAATATCTTAGTGATGGTCGAGGAGTGCCGATGACGACACTTTTCACCCAACCCGCTCGGGGCTCATATTCAAGTAGAGCAGGAAGCTGCGCCGGGTGAGCGGCGCAGCACGCCGCTGTTACTTCACGCTCACACCGTAAAAGGAGTTCAAGCCAAACGGGCTGATCTTGAAGTCCTGTACGCTGGTGCGCATGGGTTGATAGACAGTCGAGTGCGCGATAGGGGTCATCGGCACTGCGTCTTTCAGGAGGTGTTGCGCCTGTTTGTACAGTTCGGTGCGCTTGGCCTGGTCAGATGTTTCCTTGGCCTGATGGATCAGCGTGTCGAACGGCTTGTCGCACCATTTGGCAAAGTTGTTGCCATTCAGTGCGTCGCAGCCGAACAGGGTGCCGAGCCAGTTGTCCGGGTCACCGTTGTCGCCGCTCCAGCCAATCAGCATGGCACCGTTCTCGCCATTCTTGGCACGCTTGATGTACTCGCCCCATTCGTAGCTGACGATCTTGGCGTTGATACCGATCTTCTTCCAGTCGGACTGGAGCATTTCGGCCATCAATTTGGCGTTGGGGTTGTAAGGACGCTGAACCGGCATCGCCCACAGGGTGATTTCGGTGCCTTCCTTGATACCGGCTTCCTTGAGCAGTTCGCGAGCTTTCTCGGGATCGTACTTGGTGTCCTTGATGGTGGTGTCATAGGACCACTGGGTCGGCGGCATGGCGTTGACGGCCAATTGACCTGCACCCTGATAAACCGAGTCGATGATCTGCTGCTTGTTGACCGCCATGTCCAGCGCCTGACGTACTTTCAACTGGGCCAGCGGATTCGGGCGGTCTTCACCCTTGATCTTGTCCATCACGTTGTAGGCGATGTAGCCCAGGTTGAAGCCAGCCTGGTCAGGCATCTTCAGATTCTTGTCGGCCTTGAGCGGTTCAAGGTCGGCAGGGCGCGGGTAAGCGGTGATCTGGCATTCGTTTTTCTTGAGCTTCTGCATGCGCACCGACGCGTCGGTGGTGATGGCGAAGATCAGGTTATCGACCTTGACGTCCTCAGGCTTCCAGTAATCCTTGTTGCCGGTGTAACGGATATTGGAGTCTTTCTGGTAGCTCTTGAACACGAACGGGCCGGTGCCGATCGGCTGCTGGTTGATCAGTTCCGGTTTGCCTTCCTTGAGCAGCTTGGCGGCATATTCAGCGGACTGGATCGATGCGAAGCTCATGGCCATGTTCTGGATGAACGCGGCGTCGACTTTGCCAAGTACGAATTTGACGGTGTGGTCGTCGATCTTTTCGATTTTGGTGATGTTGGTGTCCATCGCCATATCGGTGAAGTACGGGAATTCGGTCGGATACGCTTTGCGGTAAGGCATGTCCTTGTCGATCATGCGATTGAACGTGAACAACACGTCATCGGCATTGAATTCACGGGTGGGCTTGAAGTAGGACGTTGTGTGGAACTTGACGCCTTCACGGAGGTGGAAGGTATACGTCAGGCCGTCTTCGGAGATGTCCCACTTGGTTGCCAGGCCCGGCACAACGGCGGTGCCGCCGCGTTCGAACTGGCTCAAGCGGTTGAAAATAGTTTCTGCTGAGGCGTCGAAGTCAGTACCTGTGGTGTATTGACCTGGATCGAAGCCGGCAGGGCTGCCCTCGGAGCAGAACACCAGATTCGAAGCCGCGTGAGCGAAAGGAGCACTGGCGAGCAGGCTGGCGCCGACCAGGAACGGAATGACCGCGTGTTTGAGCATGGTTGCCTCAGTTGTTGTCATTTTTGAGTAGAGGAACGACCTCGTGAGCCGATCCGTCCGATACTTATGCAGGGGCCATACCCAAAGCAAGACGGTGACGCCAAAGAAGCGACAAAGAGTGGCACGATCGTACAGGAATGTCGCGAAAGTGTAATTTTCTACACAGTTGATCGTTTGCGCGAGGTTTTTTGAATGGTTTGGCGCACCGTTAAAGCGCAACCGGGTGAGAAAAATGCACCCGGTTGGGGCTGTAGGCTGTTACCGGCTCATCACTCGCTCAGGCTTACGCCGTAAAAGGGTGTCAGGCCGAAGGGGCTGATCCTGAAATCCTGAACTTCCTGACGCATCGGCTGAAACACCTTCGAGTTGGCAATGGGGGTAATCGGCACCTGCTGCTTGAGAATGTGCTGGGCCTGCTGATAGAGCTTGATGCGTTCGTCACGGTTGCTGGTCAGTTTGGCTTGCTGCACCAGCTTGTCGTAGGCCGGATCGCACCATTTAGCGTAGTTGCTGCCTTTGACGGCTGCACAGCTATACAGCACACCGAGCCAGTTGTCGGGGTCGCCATTGTCACCGGTCCAGCCATAGATCATCGCGTCATGCTCGCCTGCCTTGGCGCGCTTGATGTATTCGCCCCACTCATAGCTGACGATGTTGGCCTTGATGCCGATTTTTTTCCAGTCGGACTGGATCATCTGTGCCGACATACGCGCGTTGGGGTTCGACGCCCGCTGGACGGTCATGGCCCACAGGTCGATTTTCGTACCTGGCGCTACGCCCGCTTCCTTGAGCAACTGTCTGGCCTTGGTCAGGTCGTGAGGGGCGTCCTTGATTGTCGGGTCGTAGCTCCACTGACCCGGCGGCAGGGCATTTTCGGCCAGTTGGCCGGCACTCTGGTAAACCGCTTTGATAATCGCCGGTTTGTCGATGGCCATGTCCAGCGCCTGACGGACCTTGAGCTGGTCCAGCGGCGCATGGGTAACGTTGTAGGCGAGGAACCCGAGGTTGAAGCCCGGCTGGCTGAGGACCTTCAGCTTCGGGTCCTTCTTCATTTCTTCGATATCCTGCGGACGCGGGTAGCCGCTGACCTGGCATTCGCCAGCCTTGAGCTTCTGCATGCGCACGGCAGCATCGCTGCTGATCGAGAAGATCAGATTGTCGATCTTCACGTCCTCCGGCTTCCAGTAGTCGGTATTGCCGACGTAACGGATCTGCGAGTCTTTCTGGTAACGCTTGAAGATGAACGGGCCAGTGCCGATCGGCTTCTGGTTCAATTCCTCGGCCTTGCCTTCCTTGAGCAACTGATCAGCGTACTCGGCAGACTGGATGGAGGCAAAGCTCATGGCCAGGTTCTGCACGAACGCAGCGTCGATGTTGTTCAGTGTGAACCTGACGGTTTGCGCATCGACTTTTTCGACGCTCTTGATCGTGGTGTTCAGGCCCATGTCGGTAAAGTACGGCGACTCCGACGGGTAGGCCTTGCGGAACGGGTGGTTGGCGTCGAGCAGACGGTTGAACGTGAACAGCACGTCATCGGCATTGAACGTACGGGTCGGGGTGAAATAGTCCGTCGTGTGGAACTTCACGCCTTCGCGCAGATGGAACGTGTAGGTCAGACCATCCTGCGAAACGTCCCAACTGGTGGCCAGGCCCGGTTCCACTTCCGTGCCGCCCCGCTTGAACTGGGTCAGACGGTTGAAGACGGTTTCGGCCGAGGCATCGAAGTCGGTGCCGCTGGTGTATTGGCTGGGGTCAAAACCGGCCGGGCTGGCTTCCGAGCAATACACCAGGGTGCTGGCCGCCTGGGCCAGTGGTGCGCAGGCCAGCAGCGCGGTGGTCAACAGCAGCGGTTTGAAGAGTGTGTGTCCCATGGATCCCTCGCGTGGTACGGCAGTAACCGTGCTTGAAAGTCGACAGTCAGGTAGACAACGGATAGTGCCGTACTTGGTCAGGGTGGGACAATACGCTTACTTGCCGGTAATCCTTGCCCACAAGTCTGCCAACGAGACACTTTCGAAAAATATGTCCAGAAAGTCACTGCCTTCAAGGCTGAAACGCTGCAGATCCTTTTTTGTGCTGTGCTGCAATTGGTTCTGAAACTGGTCCAGCTCGCTCTTGAGCGCCGCACGCTCGACCTGCTCAGGGTTGGCCTCGGCCCATTGACGGACAATCGTGTCCTGCCAGTCGCGGTCCATCGGGTGAGCAAAGAACGTCGCGGCGATGTGGGCCGGATCTTCTGCGCTTCCCTTGCCGTGCCACTGTTCCAGAACGGCCCGACCCACCTGCAGGACTGCCTCTCTGGCGAGCATTGCGGCGAGCGCATGAAGAGGGTGTTGTGCATGATCCTTGGCCAGTTGCGAATGTGACGGGTCAGTCGAGCCACTGGTGTTTGGATCTTCGTCGAACAGGGTTTGCAGGTCGTCGACGCTGTTGCCGAGCCACACGGCAAGGCTCTGCATGACGATACCGAAAGCGTTACCAAGCAATCGCCCCGGCGTACCGATGAATGCATAGAAATGCTCTACCTGTTCGGAGAACGGCTGACTGGCCCATTGGTCGCGCGCTTCAAGGAAGGTCTCGTAACCTGAAAGCAATCGCTCATCGGGGTGCTCGCCGAGGATGATCTGCATAATCTGGTCGCGCTCGTAACGTTCTCCAGCCTTGAATGCTTCGAACGGCTTTTCGTCTGTCGAAAAAAGAATCCTGCCTAGCGGCTCTGAGAGGCTGGCGATGATATCGCTGCCGCCGAACGTACCGGTCACCAGTGGCAGCCGGTGCTTGCAGTCTGCTTCGGACGTCCAGGGCAGAACGCGGCTATGGCCGAGCTTGATCAGGCTCAGTTCGGCGAAATTGGAGTGGGCGAAGAAGTCCTCCAGGGTATGCAGCGCCGCACCCATGTCACGCAGGCCATCAGTGGATTCGGGGCCTTTGTTCACCGCTGACTGCAGACCTGCAGCCATGATCCCGACCGAGCGCTGAATGTAGCGTTTCATCGACGTGTCATGGTCTACCTGTAAAGCCGGGTCGTCGGGTAGCACCCAGTTATCAAAGTCGGCGTCTCGCTGTTTCGGGTTGTCTGGTTTGGGGGCAACGGTTTTAGGATTGTCGATGTGTTCAGCGGGACGGTAGACACCCAGCCGCTCTGGCGTTACGACGAAGCGCGCACGGTCTGTTTTCATCAGGTCGGTGAATTCCTTCACAGCCAGCACGTCAACCAGGCGGGTCAAGGCGTCGCGGGAAAGCAGGTCGGGGAAGCTTTTCGGCATGCTCGTCGCCCTGACTATCTTTGGATCGAGCAGTTGCGAATAGTCGCGCAGCCAGTTGCCATAATAGATCGCGCGGATTTCGTCAGGTCTGAAACCGGCCGATTCGAGAACAGTCTCGATAGCACCGTGGGTCTGTCTGTGTTCGTCGCCGTTCCCGGCTTCAAATTTCAAAGGGGCAGCGAGCGGTTCGCTGTTGTTCTTGCGCTGATTGGCGAAGGTGGGATTCATCCTTGATTCCTTGGTAATAAAGACGGGCTGGCCGCGGTTCTGAGCCACTGCGACTTTGTTCAACGGGGGGGGGGACAAGTTTCGCGGGGCGCCAGGCTGCCGACAATCAGGCGAAGCCTCGGCGAAGGTAGGAGATTGCCGGAGCGAAGGGGGATCAAGGATTGGACAGGGTGGAAAATGGCGGCAGTCGAAACTGCCGCCCTGCGAATCAAGGAATCGCGACTTCAATCACGCCATCGGCGGCGACGCTCACCTGGCTGGTGCCCGCTTCGACATCAGGTGTCGGCGCGGCGTCTTCACGCGAGGACTTGGCCATCATCATCACCGGTGCGCGCAGATAAGGCTGCGGGTAGCCTGAGGTGTTCAGGTTCAGGTTGACCAGCTTGTAACTCGTGCCACCCAGCGCCTCGGTAACCAGTTGCGCGCGGGCCTTGAACGCGGTTACGGCGTCCTTGAGCAACGTGTCTTCACTGGCTTTGCGGGTCGAGGGCGAAATGGAGAAGTCCATGCCGCCCATCTTCAGATCTGTCAGCAGTTCGCCGGTCAGCCTGGACAGGACGGCAAAGTCGGCACTTTCCAGACGCAGTTCGGCGCGCTCACGCCAGCCGGTGATTTTCTGACCTTTATCGTCGTAGACCGGATAGCTGCTGCGACTGCCCTGACGAATCTTCACATCCTTGACCTGCCGCGCCTGGCCCAGCGCCTTGTTCAGGGTTTCAGTGACCTGCGCCGCCAGTTTGGCCGGATCGCTGTCCTGCGCTTCGGTGTACAACGTGACGAGCATCAGGTCGCGCTGGACCTCCTGATTGACCTCGGCACGCAATGAAATCTGGTTGTAGCGGGCTTCTTCAGCCATGACCGGCAGGCTGGACAGTGCAGCGGCCAGCGCGACGAATGTGGCAGCAGGGCGAAGATTGAACATGGGAGCTCCTTGTTATAAAACGGCCTTCGACAAGTGTCGGACGGCGCAAAGATTTCAGACTGTAGCGGTTTGGCCCGGTTCCTGCGATGACGGACTGTTCCGGTGTGCGGTGCGTTGACGCACTTTTCCAGTTTTGCCTCTCGCTTGGTTATACTTGCTGCGATCCGCCTGGAGCACTCATCAGGAGAGCTCATGCTCGCCCCCGTTCAAATGCTTTCAGCCACACGTCAAAACCTGTGGCGCCTGACATTCATCCGCATTCTGGTACTGGCCGCGCAAGCGGGCTCGGTAGGGATGGCCTGGCTGTTCGATTTTCTGCCGCTGCCGTGGCTGCAACTGTCGATCACCCTGGGCTGTTCGCTGGTGCTGTGCGGGCTGACCGTCATCCGTCTGCGCACGTCTTTGCCGCTCACCGAACTCGAGTATGCGCTGCAACTGGCGCTGGATCTGCTGATCCACAGTGCTTTGCTGTATTACTCGGGCGGCTCGGCCAACCCGTTCGTTTCTTATTATCTGGTGCCGCTGACCATTGCCGCCGCCACGCTGCCGTGGCGTTACTCACTGATCTTGTCCGGCTTCGCGCTGACCATGTACACCTTGCTGATGGTGCGCTCGTATCCGCTGGAAACCGACTCCATTGCCCGGGAAAACATGCAGGTCTACGGCATGTGGCTGAGCTTTGCGCTGGCTGCGGCAGTCATTACCTTCTTTGCCGCGAAGATGGCCGAAGAGCTGCGTCGTCAGGAGCAACTGCGTGCCGAGCGTCGCGAAGAGGGCTTGCGTGATCAGCAATTGCTCGCCGTTGCGACCCAGGCCGCCGGTGCCGCCCACGAACTGGGTACACCGCTGGCAACCATGAGTGTGCTGCTCAAGGAAATGCGCCAGGATCACAGTGACCCGGCATTGCAGGACGACCTGTCGGTGCTGCAGGAACAGGTCAAGCAGTGCAAACAGACCCTTCAGCAACTGGTCAGGGCGGCAGAGGCCAATCGGCGCATGGCCGTGGAGCATCAGACTGCCACGCGCTGGCTGGACGAATCCCTCAACCGCTGGCATTTGATGCGTCCGGAAGTGAGCTATCGCTTCTACCAGTTGGGCAAGGGCGAGGTGCCCATGCTGGCTCCACCTCCGGACCTGACCCAGGCGCTGCTCAATCTGCTCAATAATGCTGCCGACGCCTGTCCCGATGGCCTTGAAGTCAACCTGAACTGGGACAGCACAGAAGTCTGGATCAGTATTCGCGACCACGGCGCAGGTGTGCCGCTGGCAATCGCCGAGCAGATAGGCAAACCGTTCTTTACTACCAAGGGCAAGGGCTTCGGCTTGGGTCTGTTCCTGAGCAAGGCCAGCGTTACCCGTGCGGGTGGTTCGGTAAAGCTCTACAGTCATGAAGAAGGCGGTACGCTCACCGAGTTGCGCCTGCCCCGAGACACGCGAGGAGAAGAAGCATGAGTGACGATGACATCCAGGTTGAAGGCGAAGAACTGCCGCACCTGTTGCTGGTCGATGACGACGCGACGTTCACCCGTGTAATGGCGAGGGCCATGAGCCGTCGCGGTTTTCGCGTGAGCACCGCCGGCTCTGCCGAAGAAGGCCTGGCGCTGGCGCAACAGGACATTCCTGAATACGCCGCGCTTGACCTGAAAATGGACGGCGACTCAGGGTTGGTGCTGTTGCCCAAGCTGCTGGAAATGGACCCGGACATGCGCGTGGTGATCCTTACCGGTTATTCGAGCATTGCCACCGCAGTCGAAGCCATCAAGCGTGGCGCGTGCAACTACCTGTGCAAACCGGCCGATGCCGATGATGTGCTGGCGGCGCTGCTGTCCGAGCACGCCAACCTCGACACGCTGGTCCCCGAGAACCCGATGTCGGTGGATCGCTTGCAGTGGGAGCACATCCAGCGTGTGCTGACCGAGCATGAGGGCAACATTTCCGCTACCGCGCGGGCGCTGGGCATGCATCGCCGGACCTTGCAGCGCAAGTTGCAGAAGCGCCCCGTGCGGCGTTGATGAAGGTTTTTTCATAGTGGTCGTGTAGGCGTTTTTTTGCTTCATTGTGCTCAGGCATCGTACTTTCAAAGAGAGCGAGCCTGACCCACATGAACCGCAATGCTGAATATTCTGCCGTCAACGATACTGTGAAAGGGGCGTTTTTACGCCGCGTCTGGAAGCTGATAACGCCGTATTGGCGCAGTGAAGAAAAGGTCATCGCCTGGCTGTTGCTGGTTTCGGTGATCGCGCTGTCGCTGTTCAGCGTGCAGGTGTCGGTGTTCTTCAACAGCTGGTACCGAGATTTTTACAACGCCCTGCAGAACAAGGATCTCGCTGCGTTCACCCACCTGATCCTGTATTTCAGCGGCATCGCGGCGATTGCCATTCTGGCGGCGGTCTATCGCCTGTACCTGACCCAACTGCTGACCATCCGCTGGCGTCGCTGGCTGACCGAGCAGCACTTTGCCCGCTGGCTCTCTGACAAGAATTACTACCACCTGGAGCAGGGCGGTTATACCGATAACCCGGACCAGCGTCTGTCCGAAGACCTCAACGAGTTCACTACCAGCACCCTCAGCCTGGGGCTCGGTCTGATGAGTTCGGTCGTCAGCCTGGTATCGTTTTCGGTCATTCTCTGGGGCGTGTCGGGCAGTATCGAGCTGTTCGGGATCACGGTCCCCGGTTATATGTTCTGGGCGGCCATGCTTTATGCAGTGGCAGGCAGCCTGTTGACTCACTGGATCGGCAAGCGGCTGATCCCGCTGAACAACCAGCAGGAACGTTTTGAGGCGGACCTGCGTTTTGCCTTGGTGCGCGTGCGCGAGAACGCAGAGAGCATTGCCTTGTCCGAGGGCGAGCGCAATGAAAACCAGCGCCTCAGTGGACGCTTCATGATGATCTGGAATAATTTCCGGGCCTCGATGAAAGTCCAGAAGCGACTGACCTTCTTCACTTCGGGCTATTCGCAGATTGCCCTGATCTTTCCCTTCATCGTGGCTGCGCCACGGTATTTCGCCGGCAAGATCGAGTTGGGTGATCTGATGCAGATCAATTCGGCATTCGGCAATGTGCAGGAGAACTTCAGCTGGTTCATCAGCGCCTACAGCACGCTGGCGTCCTGGCGTGCCACGTGTGACCGTCTGTTGAGTTTCCGTCAGGCCATGACCGATCGTGAGGCGCTGCAACCTGCCATCGAAAGGTTTCACGCCGACGACACGCTGGATCTGCGTAATCTGGGCCTGAGCATTGCCGGAGGACGTCAATTGTTGAGCAATGCCAGTCTGCATATCGACCGGGGAGAGCGGGTGATGCTGAGCGGTCGCTCGGGCAGTGGCAAAAGCTCGTTGCTGAGAGCCCTGGGCGGTCTCTGGTCACATGGCTCGGGTCAGATCCGACTGCCCGGCGGGACGGCGCTGTTCCTGCCGCAACGGCCTTACTTGCCCATCGGCACCTTGCGTGAAGCAATGAGTTACCCACAGCCTGCGCAGCATTACCCGGCAGAGCGCTTTGCAGAGGTACTGAATCAGTGCCGTCTGGAACATCTGATACAGCGACTGGATGAAAGCAATCACTGGCAACGCTTCCTGTCGCCCGGTGAGCAGCAGCGGGTAGCGTTTGCTCGCGCCTTGCTGATCGCGCCGAGCTGGCTGTATATGGACGAAGCCACGTCGGCCATGGACGAAGATGACGAGGCGGCAATGCACCGTGCAATCATCGACGGGCTGCTAGGTCTGACGCTGGTCAGTATCGGGCACCGCAGCAGCCTCAAACGCTTTCATGGCCGGCATGTGCGTGTCGAGGGCGGAAAACTGATCGAGCAACCGGCATCTGCAGCGATTTAAGGTTGCCGCTGTAGAGTGGGGTGGCGCTTTTGAGGGTGTGATCATACAACCGCTGAGCTATGATTAGCCCATGTTTAGCAGTCCAGAGATCAATGTTGGATGGAAAATCAAAGCGCTCCGCCCCGCGCCCGTAGAAAACACCGCAGCCTCGCGCAGGAGCTGGTGACTGAACTGTCCGAGCGTATTCGCAGCGGTCAGCTCAAGCGTGGCGACAAACTGCCCACCGAGTCCGCAATCATGGAAGAGCAGGGCGTCAGCCGGACGGTAGTGCGCGAGGCGATTTCGCGTCTTCAAGCGTCCGGCCTGGTCGAGACCCGCCACGGGATCGGCACCTTCGTTCTTGATACACCAAGCCCCAGTGGATTTCGGATTGACCCGGCCACTATCGTCACTCTACGTGATGTGCTGGCCATTCTCGAGTTGCGGATCAGCCTGGAAGTCGAGTCGGCAGGGCTGGCAGCCCTGCGCCGCAGTGACGAGCAACTGGCGGCGATGCGCTCGGCGCTCGACGCGCTCAATGAAAGTGCTGCACACGCAACGGATGCAGTGGCGTCGGACTTCCAGTTCCATCTGCAGATCGCACTGTCGACCGGCAACCGCTACTTCACGGACATCATGACGCACCTGGGCACCAGCATCATCCCGCGTACACGTCTGAACTCGGCGCGTCTGGCCCACGATGATCAGCAGCATTACATGGACCGGCTGAGCCGCGAGCATGAAGAAATCTTCGACGCCATTGCCCGCCAGGATTCCGATGCGGCACGTGCCGCCATGCGCCTGCACCTGACCAACAGCCGCGAACGCCTGCGCCATGCGCATGAAGAGGCTGAATCGCAGCGGGCTTGATGTTAAAAAAAGCGGACGCAGAGCGTCCGGAGCGGCGTGCCCACGCTGGAGCGTGGGCACGATGGGTGTTTTCCGTGACATCTGTCGTTCCTCACGCTCCAGCGCGGGAATGCCTTTCGTGACGCTCCGCGTCACAAATCCATGCCGCAGCGCAAGTCAAAACCCGACTCCCTCCTTTCCCTCTGAAAAAACCCGAAATCCCTGTTGAGTGATTTTATTATCAGTTGTACGATGACTTACGACATCGGCACTGACCCGGTGATCCTCTAACAATTATGTCCTCCAGGGTGTTCGAATAATGAATCCACAAGAACTGAAGTCCATCCTCTCATCCGGTCTGCTGTCCTTCCCGGTTACCGATTTCAACGCTCAGGGCGACTTCCATCGCGCGGGCTACATCAAGCGTCTTGAGTGGCTGGCTCCCTATGGTGCCAGCGCTCTGTTTGCCGCGGGCGGCACAGGTGAGTTCTTCTCCCTCGCAGCCAGTGAATACTCTGAAATCATCAAGACTGCCGTCGACACTTGCGCCACCAGCGTGCCAATCCTGGCCGGTGTAGGCGGCCCGACTCGTCAGGCCATCGAGTACGCTCAGGAAGCCGAGCGCCTGGGCGCCAAAGGTCTGCTGCTGCTGCCGCACTACCTGACCGAAGCCAGCCAGGACGGTGTTGCCGCGCACGTTGAAGCGGTGTGCAAATCGGTCAAGATCGGTGTGGTTGTCTACAACCGTAACGTCTGCCGCCTGACGCCGACCCTGCTGGAACAACTGGCCGAGCGTTGCCCGAACCTGATCGGTTACAAGGACGGACTGGGTGATATCGAGCTGATGGTTTCGATCCGCCGCCGCCTCGGCGACCGTTTCTCGTACCTGGGCGGCCTGCCGACTGCCGAGGTCTACGCCGCAGCCTACAAAGCGCTGGGTGTGCCGGTTTACTCGTCTGCGGTGTTCAACTTCGTGCCCAAACTGGCGATGGACTTCTACCACGCCATTGCCCGTGACGATCACGAGGCCGTCGGCAAGTACATCGACGATTTCTTCCTGCCGTATCTGGAAATTCGCAACCGCAAAGCCGGTTACGCCGTGAGCATCGTCAAGGCGGGCGCAAAAATTGCCGGCTACGACGCAGGCCCGGTGCGTGCGCCATTGACCGACCTGACGCCGGACGAGTGCGACATGCTCGCCGCGTTGATGGACAAGCAAGGCAAGCAGTAACACTTTCGAAGACGCAACCGCTGAGCAATCAGCGGTTTCGCCGTTGGAACGCATGACCCTCACAGGTGGGAGCCGTTGTCGCCGCGACACTTCCAAGGGGCCTGTGACGCTTCACCCAAAAAACAGCTTTACCCGCGTAAAAAAATAATCAGTGGGAGCTCTACCATGCAAAAGTCCAAGCCGACGCACGTCCGCTATTTGATTCTGTTGATGCTGTTTCTGGTCACTACGATCAACTACGCCGACCGTGCCACCATCGCTATCGCTGGTTCCAGCATTCAGAAAGACCTTGGCATCACTCCGGTCACTCTGGGCTATATCTTTTCCGCATTTGGCTGGGCCTACGTGGCCGGTCAGATCCCCGGTGGCTGGCTGCTCGACCGTTTCGGGTCGAAAAAAGTCTACGCCATGAGCATTTTCACCTGGTCGCTGTTCACCCTGCTGCAAGGCTATGTAGGGGAGTTCGGCATTTCCACGGCAATCGTCGCGCTGTTCATGCTGCGCTTTCTGGTCGGGTTGGCTGAAGCGCCTTCCTTCCCGGGCAACGCCCGTATCGTCGCCGCCTGGTTTCCCACCGCCGAGCGCGGCACGGCCTCGGCAATCTTCAACTCGGCGCAATACTTCGCCACCGTTCTGTTCGCTCCGCTGATGGGCTGGATTGTCTACACCTACGGCTGGCAGCACGTGTTCGTGGTCATGGGCGCAGTCGGTATTGTGTTCTCCATGATCTGGATGAAGATCATCTACGGTCCGCGCAATCACCCGATGATCAATGAGGCCGAGTTCGAGCACATCTCCAGCAATGGTGCGCTGGTCGACCTGGATCAAGACAAGGGCAAAGGCAAGGAAAAAGCGGCCAGCAGCGGGCCGAAGTGGGATTACATCCGACAGTTGCTGACCAACCGCATGATGCTGGGTATCTACCTCAGCCAATACTGCATCAATGGCATCACCTACTTCTTCCTGACCTGGTTCCCGGTGTACCTGGTTCAGGAACGCGGCATGACCATCCTCAAGGCGGGCATCATCGCCTCGTTACCGGCTATCTGTGGCTTCATTGGCGGCGTATTGGGCGGAGTCATTTCCGACTACTTGCTGCGCAAAGGGCATTCGCTGACCTTCGCCCGCAAGGCTCCGATCATTGGCGGCCTGCTGCTGTCGACCTCGATCGTCACCTGCAACTACGTCGACATCGAATGGGTGGTGGTGGGCTTCATGGCCCTGGCCTTTTTCGGCAAAGGCGTCGGTGCACTGGGCTGGGCTGTGATGTCCGATGTTTCGCCCAAGCAGATTGCCGGTTTGAGCGGTGGTCTGTTCAACACCTTCGGTAACATTGCATCGATCACCACTCCGATCGTGATTGGTTACATCATCAGCAGCACCGGCTCGTTCAAATGGGCGCTGGTGTTCGTGGGCGCCAACGCGCTGCTGGCGGTGATCAGTTACATTTTCATCGTGGGTGAAATCAAGCGTGTGGAATTGAAAGAGCCGCCTGCCAAGGGGCCATTGCTGAACGACTCGGTCAGCGACCTTTCCGAAGCAAAATCCTGAGGAAACCGTGATGAACCTGATTCAACATGCCGATTCGCCGCGCTATATCCGGCTGCATCCGCTGGATAACGTAGTGGTCGTGGTCAACGACCAGGGTGTGCCGGCCGGAACCGAATTCGATAACGGCCTGGTCACTGTCGATAACGTCCCGCAGAGCCACAAGGTCAGCACCGTCGACCTGGCAGTGGGCGAGGCCGTGATTCGCTACGGCCACACCATTGGCTATGCACTGCAACCGATACCGCGTGGCAGTTGGGTCAGGGAAGACCAGTTGCGCATGCCGTCGGCGCCTGCGCTGGACAGCCTGCCGATGTCCGACGCGGTGCCTGAGAAACAGGCACCGCTGGAGGGTTACACCTTCGAGGGCTACCGCAACGCCGACGGTACTGTGGGCACCCGCAATATTCTGGGCATCACCACCACGGTGCAGTGTGTGACCGGCGTGCTTGACCATGCGGTCAAGCGCATCCGGGACGAGCTGTTGCCCAAGTACCCGAACGTCGATGACGTCGTGGCCCTGACCCACAGCTACGGCTGCGGCGTGGCCATTACGGCCACCGATGCCTATATCCCGATTCGTACTGTGCGCAATCTGGCGCGCAACCCGAACCTGGGCGGTGAAGCGCTGGTGATCAGCCTGGGGTGCGAGAAATTGCAGGCCGGGCAGGTCATGCACGAAGGTGACAGCTCGGTGGACCTGAGCGAGCCTTGGTTGTACAGGCTTCAGGACTCCAGTCACGGCTTCAACGAAATGATCGAGCAGATCATGGAGCTGGCCGAGACGCGCCTGCAGAAGCTGAATCTGCGGCATCGCGAAACAGTCCCGGCGTCGGAATTGATTCTTGGCATGCAGTGCGGCGGCAGTGATGCGTTTTCCGGCATCACCGCCAACCCTGCACTGGGTTACGCCTCTGACCTGCTATTGCGTGCCGGTGCGACGGTGATGTTTTCCGAAGTGACCGAAGTGCGCGATGCCATCTATTTGCTTACCTCCCGCGCGCAGGACCAGGAGGTTGCACAGGCACTGGTGCGGGAAATGGACTGGTACGACCGCTATCTCGCCAAAGGCGAGGCCGATCGCAGCGCCAACACCACGCCGGGCAACAAGAAAGGCGGGCTGTCGAATATCGTCGAGAAATCTCTGGGCTCGATCGTCAAGTCGGGCAGCAGCGCCATCAATGGCGTGCTCGGTCCTGGTGAGCGGGTCAATGGCAAGGGGCTGATCTTCTGCGCCACGCCAGCCAGTGATTTTGTCTGCGGTACGTTACAACTGGCCGCTGGTATGAACCTGCACGTGTTCACCACCGGACGCGGCACGCCATACGGTCTGGCGATGGCCCCGGTGGTGAAGGTCTCGACCCGCACCGAGCTGGCTCAGCGCTGGCCCGACCTGATCGACATAGATGCCGGGCGCATCGCAACCGGACGCGCAAGTATCGAGGACCTGGGCTGGGAGCTTTTCCACTTTTATCTGGACGTGGCCAGCGGCAAGAAAAAGACCTGGACCGAGCATTACCGGCTGCACAACGACATCACCCTGTTCAACCCGGCACCGATCACCTGACAAGGTGTGATGCAGAGCGTTGCGCGTTGCTATCCTCCGGACGCTCTGCCTGCGATCTCGAACATGACGCGCAATCGGAAAGATTCTCTGAACTTTAGGCCGCTTTCTGGCCTCTTCTACAGTAGGGCAGCCGGTCTGGCTGCCTTCGTTGATGGTGCAGGAGATTTCAAATGGGTTGGATATCGGAAAATCATTTGTGGTTGTTCGCAGCGTTGACTGCCCTGATCGTGATTTCGGACATCTGGGCGGTAATGCGTATTCGCAAGAGCAAGACACAATCCAGCAACAAGCTGATGTGGATCATTGTCGTTGTTGCCGTGCCGATTGTCGGCGTCCTGGCTCTGCTGGTCGCTGGCCCGCGCCATGTGGACACGCCTGCCAGACCTGAGCAGCAAAGCACCAAGTACTGACCTCGCCTTCTGGAAATACCCCGTCTGCGGGCGTGGGTATTTCTCTTGTAGATCGTTCATTCCTGTTTCGCAGACTCTCTTTTCACAAAGAGATGCTGACGGCTGGCAAAAACAAAAAACTCTGCAATCCTTCTGTCATGGTGAGGTGGTTATATGCTCGCCATCCAGACCCGGACAAGGAGAGAACACATGTCGATCATTACCAAGTGGGCGCTGCAGGCGGTTGCATTGTTTGTATTGGGCTGGGTGGCAACGACGACAGCGAACTGGAGCAATACCACGGCCAATGGCACGGGCAGTGATCGTCTGGCAGAGCTGAGCGCCGGCGTACTGAGCAGCCCGGTCGTGACCGCCGCTTCATCGCAAACGGTGCGAAGCGAATAATCCTGCCTGATCGATGGGGGAAGGCCGACACTTTTCGCCAGGCAAAAAAATGGCCCACAACGGGGTGGGCCAAATGGGATTCATCAAAGGAGTAGGGTCAATTTACGCAGCCGGACGTGAAGAGGATGTGAAACGGATGTCATGGAAACGAGAAGGGGTTTAACAGGAGAAAGGCGTCGCGTCGGAATGAAACAACGTTGCCAGTCGCCTGACAACGCGGTCTCGAATGATTCGGGGAGGATGTTTCGAGTCTAGCGGGCCATCACGCTTGCGCTTCTTTCAGGTGTTGCGCGCAGCGCTGGATGAGGCAGTGAATGAGGCGCGTCGATCCTGGATTTCATGCGATCGGCAAATTCTCTGGCTTCCTGCCAACTCCGGCATTTGACCGGGTAGTCGTCCAGTTTTACAACCCAAGCAGCCCCATATACACCTTCTTCAATTCGGATGAGCATTGTTGGCATCTCCTGTCAGTGAGGGTAAGTCTGTGCCGGGTCATCGGCGCGAAAGCAGACGCACGAAATCCTGCGCCGAAAATCGGTGTCGAGCTACAAAAAATTTACACTTCCCGATGAATGTGCGCCGCCTGCAATGTTGCAGGTGCGGACGCCTTTTCACGTGTGTGGCATGTGGTCAGCCTGACGCAGAAATATGACAGGCTGACGGGGCTGAGGATCAGAACGCCAGCTTGAAGCCGATCATGCCCAGCATAATGGCCAGAAAGGGCCGCAGCAGATCGTCGGAAATGCGCCCGGCCATATGGCTGCCCAGGTAAATGCCGGGCAGCGAACCCATCAGCAGCCAGCCCAGTAGCTCCCAGTTCATGTTGCCCATGCTTGCGTGGCCCAGACCTGCGACCAGCGTCAGCGGGACCGCGTGGGCGATTTCCGTGCCCACCAGACGCCGTGTCGGCAACAGCGGATAAAGAATGAACAAGGCCACGGTGCCCAGCGCGCCCGCACCAATGGAGGTCAGTGCGACCATGGTGCCGAGAATCAGGCCGGTGATGACCGTCAGAACTGTCAGGCTTGTTCCGCTGAAAAATGAATGCCCGTCTCCGCGGCCATGAGCGAAGGCCAACAGCCTTTTCTTGAACAGGACGGCCAGGGCAGTCAGCAGCAGTACATAGCCCAGTGCCTGCTTGATGATCGCGTTGAGGGCTTCAGGCGCAGCATGCAGCGTGCTCAGGAACCACAGCGTCAGCAGCACCGCCGGGACGCTGCCCAGGGTCAGCAGCCCTGTAACCTTCCAGTCGATGTTGTCATTCCTGCGATGTACCAGAACCCCACCGGATTTGGTGATCGCCGCATACAGCAGGTCCGTGCCGACTGCCGTGGCCGGGTTGATGCCGAACCACAACAGAATCGGCGTCATAAGCGAGCCGCCGCCGACCCCGGTCATGCCAACGATAAAACCGACTACCAGCCCTGCAACTACAAAACCCAGACCACCCGCTTCCATATCCAACCTTTTCAAGCAAACGCATCAGGCAAAAAGTGGCGGGCAGCATAACGGCTTGTGTTGCAAACGGTTATGAAGAAGTGTTCTAAGGTTATAACCGTTTGTCGCGCGCGACTGCGGCTTCAGCGGCTTCAGCGGCACTTTGCAGGCGCTGGGTCGGGCCCAGCCAGTTAAGCAACGCTTCGGCTTCCATAGGCTTTGCGATCAGATAACCCTGACCTTCATCACAGCCCCACTGCTTGACCAGGCGGCGAATCTCGTCTGTCTCGATGCCTTCCGCCACCACGCAGTAGCCGAGCTTCTTGGCGAGACCGATCAATGCCTTGACCAGGCGCTGGTCGGTTTTGTCGGACGCCAGATTGCGAATCAACGACTGGTCAAGCTTGACCGTCGTCGCGGGTAATTGCCGCAAGTAATTCCAGTTGCTGTAGCCCGTACCGAAGTCGTCGATCGCCACGTCCATGCCCATTTGACGCATGCGCTCCAGTTGGTGACGCACTTCAGCCGGGTTGTGCATCAGCGCACCCTCGGTGAACTCCAGCTCAAAGCGGGTAGGATCGATTTTGTGCTGACCCAGCAGGCGGATCATCCGGTCGGTGAAAGCAGGACCGGTGAGGTCCTCCGGAGTAACGTTGATCGCAATACGGAAGTCGAAGCCCTGTTGCTGCCAGCGTGCGGCCTGTTCGATGGCACTTGTCAGCACCCATATACTCAGCGGACGCATCAGCGCGGTTTTCTCGGCCAGCGGCACGAATTCGGCAGGTCCGATCGGGCCGAGTGTCGGATGATTCCAGCGCAGCAAGGCTTCCACCGAAGTGCACAGGCCAGAGGCAAGGTCGATTCGCGGTTGATAGACCAGGCGCAGTTGATCGTGAGCGTGCACTGCGGCGGTCAGTGAGCTGAGCAGCTTGAAAGCACGCTGCTGGGCGGCATCGAAGTGCGGTTCATACATCGCCCAGCCCAGATCGCGGTCGCGGGCGTCGTCGGCAGCACTGATGACCATGCGCATCCAGTCCTGTTCTTCGGCGGGGTCGCGGTTCAGGGTCACAACCCCCAGGCCTACCTGCATCTGCACCGGAATACCCCGGCACTCCACGGGCGTCTCGAAGTCTTCGAGGATGGTGCGAAACAGATGATCGGGTACGCGGTCTCCAGCCAGAAGAAAGCCGAAGCGGGTAGGGCTGACCTTGTACAGCGAACAGGTTGGCGGCAGCAGATGCTCCAGGCGGCCCTTGATCGCCGTCACCAGGTCCTGGGAGAAGCTGTAGCCAAGCGCTTTGACGATGTCATTGAGGAAGGCGGAGGTGATCATGTCCACCGCAACCAACTGGTAATCAACGCTGGAGGCCAGTGCCTGATGGATATCCTCCTGCAGGCGTGAGCGGTTGTACAGGCCCGTCGGCTGATCGATGAAGCAACTGAGGCGCAGGCCGACAATACGCTTCATGACCAGCGACGCGAACCGCTTGAGCATCTGCATCTGATGCTCGCTCATTGGCTCGCGCGGCTTGGTGTCGATCACGCACAGGCTGCCCAGGGCAATGCCGTCATCGGTGATCAGCGGGGCGCCCGCGTAGTAGCGGATATCGGGGTGGCCGGTCACCAGACTGTTGTTCACGAAGCGTTCGTCCAGGGTCGCATCCGGTATTTCAAACAGCGTGTCGGAAAGAATTGTGTACGCACAGAAGGAAACGTTACGTGGCGTTTCCCGGGCATTCAGGCCCACCCTGGCGCGAAACCACTGACGGTGCTCATCGACGATGGAGATCAAGGCAATCGGCGTCTGGAAGAACTCGGCGGTCATTGCCACGATTTCATCGAATACGTCGTCGGAGGTGTTTTCAAGTACGCACAGCTCCCGGATGCGCAACAGACGTTGCGTTTCATTCAGAGGAATGGGGGCACTGGCGTTCATAAAAATTCTCGGTGGGTGTTCGATGATGACTATATGACATCACGGAACTCACTTTAACAGACCAAATCATTTCGGCCACAGCCGTGAGTTAACGGTTAATCGGCCGCGAGCTGTAATTTTTGAGCGACATCGGTCTTGTAGCCCTGAGAGATAAAGGCTCAGCGCCTTTGTTTGCAGCGTGTTACAAACATTGCCATTCGTCGTCTGGTCGTAAATAAGCCCCGCCGCGATAGTCCGTAACTATTCGCCTCTATAGCTTCTACCTATATAGATGTATGGGCTTTCCATTGCGCTTCTGGTCTCCCGCTGTGCGGTGAAGCATGCTCATCCTTCGCAAGCAACGCAGGAACGACAACATGAACATCAAGATCCGGCCTGCCCGGACAACAGACGCTGACAACATCAGTCGAGTGGTGTTGGCGGCCTTGCGCACCAGCAATGCCAAGGATTACCCGGTCAGCGTGATTGAGCGCGTGCAATTGAGCTTCAGTCCGGCTGCCATTGAGCAACTCATGCAGCAGCGCCGGATGTTTGTGGCGGTTGCGGGGGAGGTGATTGTCGGCACTGCCAGCCTGGATAATCAGGTTGTGCGCTCGGTATTTGTAGACCCCGAAAAGCATCGGCAAGGGATCGGGAGTTTATTGATGGCAGAGCTGGAGCGTGTTGCCAGGGAGGCCGGCGCAGGGCTGCTGGTTGTACCGTCATCCTTGACTGCGCAGGGGTTTTATACGGCGCTGGGTTTCAGGGTGGTGCGAGAGCATCGGGAAGGGGAGGAGCGCACATTGATCATGGAGCGGCAATTGCACGCCTGAGGCAGTCCATGCCTACGCGGTGACTTCCTGCATTTCCTGCAGTTGATAGTGCGCGTACAGCGTGCTGGCGATCAGTGTGCAGAAGACTTTCAGCGTATCGAGGGTATCGGCATCGTCGAGAGGCGTAGGCAGATTGTCCAGACCGCACAGCGTGCCGAAGAAATCTCCGTTGGGGAAAATGATCGGCAACGAGAAGTAGCTCTGAAAGCCATAGAGCTTCGGGATGGGGTGCTCTGCGTAGACCGCATCGGTCGCGACTTCGTTGATCACGATCGGACAGCGGTGTTGACGCAATTCATTGCACAGCGTGGTTTCAAGCTTGAGCTCGTGGCCTGCTTCCAGCCCGAATCTGATTTCGTCATACACCGCGCATGCCGTCCAGCTGGTCTCGGTTACTTTGGCAATGGCTGCAAATCTCAGCCCGGTCAGCCGGGTTACCAGCCGTAGCAGGCTGGAAGTGGCTTCGATTTCACTGATGACTGCCAGCTCTGCTGAAGTCAGTTTGTTGTTCAAAATGCGTCACCCTGGTCATAAAAATGCACTGATGCGGCCTTGGCAGTACGCCTGGCGCTGCCGATCACGCGCAGGAAGTGATCCTGCCATACCTGATCGTGGCTTACATGAAATATCGTGTTCGTCGCCCTTAACTATTTAATGAGTTTAATGGCGCTGTCAACGTTGAATACTTGCCCAGTGGGTTGTACTAGTACATGTGTACTATATGGATCCTATTTTTGCATTGATAAAATCGCAGGTTTGCCAGCGCAAGGAATGCCTGAAACACCGTGCAGGTGTGTACAGGCCATGTTTTTTTCTGCCGGGCTGAATTTCATCACTGCGAGCATCGAACACCATGCACAAGACTACCCTGGGCTTCACGGTTGCCATGATTTCCACGCACTTGTACGCAGGGGGTTTTGCGCTCAACGAACAAGGCATAAGCGGCATGGGCACGGCATTCGCAGGTCGGGCATCCGCTGCCGAAGATGCCAGTACGGTGTATGGCAACCCGGCAGGCATGGCGCGTCTGGCAGGTCAGCAGATCACCGGAGGCGTCACCTTTATCGATGCCTCCACGGACATCAGTCAGGCAAGTGGACGTTCAAGCGGTAGCAATGACGGCGACATGGTGCCTTTCAAGGCCATACCATTCGGTTTTTATACACGCAGGCTGAACGAACACTGGGCCTTTGGCCTGGGCGCGTATGTGCCGTTCGGTCTGGCAACGGATTACGAGAGGGGCTTTCAGGGACGCGCCTTTGCCAGCAAGAGCGATGCGAAAGTACTGACCCTGCAGCCAACATTGAGCTACGCCTTCAATGACCGGGTCTCGGTGGGCTTCGGGCCGACGATCAATCAGTTTGCCGGCTCGCTGGAGTCGGACCTCACACTTAACCCGGCCATCGCCGACAGTAATGTGAAAGTGAAGGGCAAGGATGTCGCGCTGGGCTTCACTGTCGGCGTTCTGGCCAGTCTGACCGATAGCACGCAGGCTGGTCTGACCTATCATTCCAGGGTGCGCTACGACCTTGATTGTCACACCGAGGTCGCCACAGGGGCAGGAACGCCCGCCCAGTTGCTCAGCAGCAATCGCTATGACTGTTCGCTACAGGTCGATACGCCTGAGTCCTACGAGTTGTCGGTCACTCAGAAGCTCACCGACGCCTGGACAGTTTATGCGGGGACAACCTGGACGCGCTGGAGCCGTCTGAAGGACCTGAGTTTCAGCACCGAGAGCATCAGCCCTGCGCGCGGCGGCATACTGGCTGCGTCCCTCTCAGGCGCTATCGCTGGCGGACTGGACTGGCATGACACCTGGGCCTACGCGCTCGGTACATCGTATCGACTGGACTCGCACTGGTCGTTGCGCACCGGCATCCGTCTGGACCAGTCACCGACCAGCAATACCAACCGTTCGCCGCGTACACCGACCGGTGACCGTACGATCTTCAGCGTGGGCGCGGGTTATGACGTCAGCAAGGAGCTGACACTTGATGTTGCTTACGCCTACCTCAAAGAAGAAAGCGTTGATGTCAGCCGCGCCAACGCGCTGGCCAGTTATAGCGCGCATTATCAGAACCGTGCCAGCTTTTTGGGTGTGGGCGCCACCTATCGTTTTTAACGCGGCCTCACCGAGTGCCGCCATGTTAAGTACGAAGCCTAGTACATCCGTACTATGGCTTGCCTTTGGTTCGGCCACTTAAGCTATCCCGCTGAATAACACCTGACTTGTCGATGGCAGGCGACGTTGTACCACGTCGCTGGCCGCGTGCGCGTGACCGAAACAGGTCATGCAGCGGTGTAAACGGATCACTAACAACAGACTTGTTTTCAGAGGGAACGCGCATGGGTATTTCTCGCTATTCGGCAAATATAACAAGGTTGGCGGCGGTCATTATCGTCGCGGCGACCCTGACGGCATGTTCAACGGGGGGCAGCAACCCGCTCGATACAATTACCGGCGATTACAAATTTGCACCAGAGTATATAAAAGCCAACATCACGCCTGACAAATCGACCAAAGAGCAGATTCGGCAGGCGTTTGGCGCGCCCTACTCGGCGCAGGACAACGTGGCCAACAACAGCTCCGAGTGGTACTACGACCGTAGCGAATCCGGTCTTAATTCACTGACCAAGATGGCGGCCAAGTACTCCAATCGGTATGGGTCAGGGGACGCCGCATCAACGTTGTTTCAAGGGCAATCCCGTATAGGCGACGCCCAGGAAGTGATGGACGATGCCGGTACGCTTAGCGGTACGCAATCCACTGGAAGAAAAGCAAACATCACGCGAATCGTCATCAGGTTCAAAGGCAATGTGGTCGACTATTTCAGCACTTACTGAGAACGGCCCTTTATTATCACGTGCCTGAAAGCAATGTGTTTGGCCTCGCGGTCAGTGCGCCACCGGGCCGGCCTTGAAGCTCAATAGCAGCGAGCGCAGTTCGACGGGCCTGACCGGTTTCGACAGGACCGGGATGTCAGGATCGTTCAGCGTCTGCCGAACGTGTTGGAGTTCATGGCCGGTAATCACGATGGCCGGTATGCGCCGTCCCTGCAGCCCGCTCAGGTAGGCAATACAGTCGGCACCCGATGCCGTACGGTCCAGGTCGAAGTCCGTCACCACCAGGTCACAGTCGACATTGATCTCGGGGATGGCGCTGAAGGTCTGTACCTCGCAGCCCCACCTGCGCAGCAACATGGCAGTGGCTTCAAGCACGTTGCGATTGTCTTCGATCAGCATGACTCGCAGCCCGGAAAGCAGGCGTGTGTTCCAGTTGATGTCGAGGCTGGTGACCGGCTGGCTGGCAGCCACGGCCTTCAGGCCGCTGACGATCACCGCGGTGCCGCGCTCCGGCACCGAACTGATATTGACCCGCAGGTTCATGAGCCTGGCAATGCGGCTGACAATACTCAGCCCCAGGCCAACGCCCTCGATGTCACGATCACGTTTCTCGCGGACGCGATAGAACTCGTTGCACAAGTGTGGCAAGTGCTCGGCAGGAATGCCGCGTCCCTGATCATATACGCCGATGCTGACGGTGCCTTTTTGCCGACGACAGCCAATCAATATCGGCTTGCCCGGCGCATATTTGAACGCATTGGAGACAAGATTCTGCAGCAATGTGCGCAGTAACGCGGGGTCGGTCCAGACGTGACAGTGGCCGCTGTGCACGCGAATATCCACGCCAGCCCATGTAGCGGCTTCGCTGTTCTGAGTGGCCAGCCCGTTGAGCAGTGCATCCAGATCGACTGACTCCGGACGGGGGGCAACTTCGCCCTGATTGAGGGTGTAGATGTCCAGCAGCGAGCGAAACAGTTGTTCTACCGCACTCAATGCCCGGTCGATGTTACTTACCAGGCGTTGTTCGTTATCGCCCAGAGGGGCATCGCGCAGGCAGGCAGTGAACAGGCTGATGGAGTGGATCGGCTGGCGCAGGTCATGGCTGGCCTGGGCCAGAAACCTTGATTTGGCCTGGTTGGCCTCCTGGGTTTCTTCAAGCGCCATGTGCAGTCGGCCCAACAGGAAATAGACAAACAACGGCAGGACCAGCATGGTCAGGATCATCATGACGGCGACAGCATGGTGTTCACGCAGAAACGGCGTGAGCGCAATGATGATCATCAATGAAATCATGGCAAAACCGGTTGCCAGCAACAGGTAGTTGCGGCCATAACGCATGCCGTAGCCGACCGTCATGCTCAGCATCACCGAATACACAGGCAACATGGCTTCGCCACCAACGGAGATGGTCACGATCCCCGCCAGATTGTCGGTGACCAGTGCAAACAGGCGCCGTCTGCTTGAGGCCCCCGGTCGCTGGGCAATGCGGACGATCAAACCCACCGTGACAACGCCGAAGCCCATGCAATAAGCAACGATCACGAACAGCTTGTTCTCTGACATTTCTCCCAGCCCATACGCGATCAGAGCGTAAAGGAGCGAGGTGGCAATGACCGCCATGCGCAATAGCGCCTGAGTCATTTCCAGATCTATTCGCTGAGGCAGTAACGACATTGCGGCTCCCGGCTCAGTGCTGTTTGCCGGCCAGGCTTGAAAACTGTGCAGCGGCGGCCGATCGGGTGGACACGCCAAGTGCCTTCAGCAGGCTGGATACATGAATGCGCACGGTAAAGGGTGAAATACCCAGGTCCCTGGCTATTTCCTTATTGGTCTTTCCGGACGCCACAAGCCCCAGCACTTCTCTTTGGCGTACGGTCAGATGGCTGATTGCGCTGGTGTCCAGATCGCTCAGGATCGAGCCTTCGGGCTTGTACTTGACCACCACTTCACCGTCGCGGATTGCGATGATGGATTCGGCAATTTCCAGAGGATCTATATTTTTGCCAATGAAGCCATCCGCACCCTGAGACATGACCTGTGAAATGGTTTCCAGGTCATCGACCATCGATACCACAATGATCGACGTACGTTTGAACTCACTGCGCAGGCTGCCGATAGTCTGTATGGAAGTAAGCCCCGGAAAGCGCAGGTCGAGCACCAGCGTGTCGACTTCATCACCCTGGCGTGCAAGAGCGAGTACTTCATCCATATTGCCTGCTTCTTCCAGGGTTGCTTCAGGTATCAGCCGCTCGATAGTGCGCAGCATGCCCTCACGAAATAGTGGGTGATCGTCCGCCACGATGATTCTGCAAGGCATACCTCATACTTCCCGTATTCAAGTAGCGCGCATCATACCTGATCGGACGTATTTGTATCGTTAATGAAACAAGTGAAGAGCCACTTTTAATGGCTGTCGGATAGTGGCATTTTGTTATTGTCTTTTTGCCAAAAGTGGCACTGGCGCTGTAAAAAGGTGCAGCCGACGAATCGGCTGCCCTGGCGTCACGCCTTTTTATGGATCCCGTTTTAAATCACGTCTTGAAACGCAGTACCAGATCATTCAAGTTGACCGCTAATTGCGAAAGTTCAGTACTGGCGATCAATGTTTGTCGGGTGCCTTCGCTGCTCTGTACTGCCAGGTCACGAATGCTGATCAGGCTTCTATCGACATCGCGCGCTACATGCGCCTGCTGTTCGGATGCGGCAGCGATTTGCAGGTTACGGTTATTGATCTCCAGTACCGAATCGGTGATCTGACGCAACGACTGCCCGGCGTCTTCCGCGGTCTTGCGAGTGCTGTGCACTTCCAGGGTACTTTTTTGCATGGATTCGACCGTGGCGGTAGAGCCGGCCTGAATCGCCGAGATCATCTGTTCGACTTCTTGAGTAGACGTTTGTGTGCGATGCGCCAGAGCGCGTACTTCATCAGCCACCACGGCAAAACCGCGGCCCTGCTCACCAGCACGAGCGGCTTCGATAGCGGCGTTCAATGCCAGCAGATTGGTCTGTTCCGCAATCCCGCGAATCACGCCCAGCACCTTGCTAATGTCCTGAGCCTGGCCTGCCAGGGCGGTGACTTGGGCAGAAGAGCCTTCGACCAGGCCCGTCAGATTCTGCATGGCGTTCAGTGTTTCGGTAACACGCTGGTTGCCCAGATCGGCGGAAATGCTTGACTGCTGGGCGGCCTGGGAGGTGGACGTAGCATTACGAGCGACCTCTTCTACGGCAGCACTCATTTCGGTTACCGCTGTGGCGGCCTGCTCGATTTCGCTGTTCTGTTGCTGCAGTGTCCGATCGGCGCTTTCGGTGATCGATGTCATCTCGACGGCGGCAGTGCTCAACTGGGCGGATGCACCTGATATCTCCTGAATCGTGCTGCGCAGGTTGCCCGACATCGTGTTCAGTGCGTTCATCAAACGTGACGCTTCATCGCTGCCCGTGACGCCCAGTTGCCGGGTCAGGTCGCCTGCGGCGATGTCTTCTGCCAGTTTGAGGGAGACGCCGATCGGATCGACAATACTGCGTGTCAGGGTAACCGCCAGAACCACTGTCAGAAGGCAGGCCACGACAACCACCGTCAGTAACACATTGACACTGTGGTTATAAACGGCGGTGGCATCTTTCCCGGAACTCACGGCTTCTTCAGCGTTGTGACCGCGCAGCGTGGAAAGTTTTTCCTGATAGGCGCTGGCCCGTTGAACCTGCTCTGTGTTCGCAAAGGAAACGGCTTTTTCATGATCGGAGCTGTCCATGGCGATGATTTGTTTTACACCGTCGATGTAGGCCCCCATCTTGCTGTTGGCGTCTTCGAATTGCGCACGGTCTGTTTCACCCGAAATCAGATTTTTCCGATAGAACTCGCTGTTCGACCGGAGCGCTTCGATGGCTTCCCGGACTTTGGCTTCCGCAGTGCTGTGTACGGCGGGATCGGTACTGGCCAGCATTCTGATGCTTTCCAGGCGAGCGTGAAGCAGGGCGATCTGAATGTCGTCGACCACCTGAATACTGGGCAGCGAGTTTTCTTCTATGTTCTGTTCGGCCGTGCGCAGATGGTCGATCTGCACGTAGGAGAATCCACCGAGACCAATCAGCAGCAAGGTAATAACGCCAAAAAACAGGGATGCCCTGCGTGAGATATTCAACGATCTGAGGTTCATGATTGCCTCCGGCGGCAAAAACAGGCGAAAAGGGATACGTTCCTTTCCAATAACTGTTTTTCTGCCGAAGCAGGGAGAGCTTTAATAAATAGCGATGAAAGTTATTTCATTATTGATTCATCTGTATTGAGGGGCTGTTAAGTCGTTGTGTGGAAAGGAGAAAATCTCTTTGCACAGTGAATAACATAAACGGCTTGCCTTGCCCGCTGTCACTAAAGTATTAACTCTAATAATTCAGGTTTTGACGGGCATAACCGTCGGACTGACTGTTACGCCGCCGAGGCGTTACCCGTAACAACCAGTGTGTCCAGAAAACCTGCAACGCGGCCCATGCACGCCATGCGTTCTTCCACGTGAGGCATGTGACTGGACTCTTCGAAAATCGACCAGCAAATATCAGGAATATTATCCACATAGGGTTTTACGACCAGCGGTGTGGCCTCGTCATACTTTCCGGAAATCAGCAGCGTGGGGACCTTGATGGATGACAGGCGATCGACGATGGTCCAGTCCTTCATCGTACCGATGACGTGAAACTCGGTAGGGCCATTCATGGCGTGATACACCGTCGGGTCCGCGTCGATCTGGTCGAAGGTTCGTTTAACCTCCTCCGGCCAGGGGGTGATGCGACAGACATGACGGTCATAAAATGCCCGTGAGGCTTTCAGGTACTCAGGGTCAGTCAACGTTCCTGCCTGTTCGTGCTTGAGCAGTGCAGCCTGCACCTCTGCCGGCAATGCCTCGCGCAGTCGATTGGCTTCGCTGACCCAGGTGCGCATGTCAGCAGGGGAGTTGGCAATAATCAGCGCCTTCAGCCCCGTGGGTTTGAGTACCGCATGCTCCGACGCCAGCATGCCACCCCAGGATTGGCCTAGCAGAGCGTAGTTATCCTTGAGGCCCAGATGCTCAAGCAGGTTGTCCAGCTCACGCAGGAACAGATCCACCGTCCAGAACTCATTGCCTTGTCCGGGAAGTCGGGTGGATTTTCCGTTACCCAGTTGATCATAGTGAATCACCGCCCGACCGGTACTGGCGAGGTCCTTGAACGAATCCACGTAATCATGGGTACAGCCGGGGCCGCCGTGCAGGATGACCAAGGGTGCGCGGGGGCCGTGCACATCGCCAGTGATGCGATACCACGTCTGATAGTTGCCAAAAGGGGCAAAACCTTCCTTGATCGTCATCTCTGCCATGTCGCCGGTCCCTGCTGGATAGTTCGGGGCACCATAGCGCGGCGTCTTGCGTCTCATAACTATAGAAAATGATAGGTTTTGGCCAATCAGCCGGTCAGTGGTCGAGTAACCGGTAATGAACCGCACGCACTACCGCCTGCACCCGGTTTTTCGCGCCCAGTTTCTGCATGGCCGAGTTCAGGTGCAGCGTCACCGTGGCGACCGAACGGTTGAGCTGATCGGCGATCTCCCTTGCTGTCAGGCCCTCGGCGGACCAGCTCAGGCATTCGCGCTCGCGCCGGGTAAGCCTGATGGCATTGCACGAGCGCATTTTCTGGTCAAACAGCGGATAGGCAACTTCCTGAAAAGCGTGAGCGAGCAAGCCGAACCCGGCCAGGCTCTGGCGGGCATCTTCCAGCGCGACGTCGCTGCTGTCGGAGCACAGGCCGGTCAGGGTGGCGAAACCGCCTTTGGGCATGTGAATAGGCACTGTCACGCCACACGTCATGTGTGAGTCATGCAGGTAGCGCACCACGGGTTTGTGCGTATCGGTGATGAAGGTCTGCAGCACGGTCTCGGCCTTGGGCTGATACGACCATACGAACGGCGAGACGCTGGCAACGGCCAGATGTTGCACCGGGTCGATCTGGTAATAGCCCTGACTGCACCAGAGTGCATGCCAGTCCGCGGGAGTATTGCGCAATGAGAGCAATGACGGGGTGATCAGTGCTCCATCATGGGACACGGGCACCGGGCTGTAATCGTAAATCACTGCATCGAATCCGAGATCCGATGCCAACAGCAGTGCGCAATCCATTTGCTGATCCAGCGTGGATGCAGATTGCAGCCGCGAATTGAAATCCGACAACCTGATATGCATGGCATGACCTCCTTTGTCATTGAGCCTGTGCGGGGTCTTAATATAACAATTAGCAAGGACAGTGCCACGCCTGCGTCCAATTGATTGCCAGTCCTGTAAAACCTATAAGAATTGCTAGCTGTCTGTCGCCGCAACGCGCGTTAGGGTTGAGGCCATAAGCGACGTCCGGAAAGGTGAAGTGCAATGGCGTATGAGATCAGTCCGGAAGCGCGAAAAATAATCGAAGTCGACGGATGGTCAATGTTCGACTACAACTCTGCCTTGCCCTTTTACGTTGAAGGGGTGGCGGCGTACTTTCCGGTCCTGCTGAATTTTCTGTCACAGCATCGGGGCGTCTGATGAATCTGGGTCGTTATCGTTTCATTCTCCAGCGTCCGTTGCAGTTGCTGCCGGTGCTGTTCGGCATCAGCCTGGTGACCTTCGTTCTGGTGCGTTCTATTCCCGGCGATCCGGCGCGCATTCTGCTGGGAGCCCGCTCCACGCCGCAGGCACTGGCCAATATCCGTGCTCAGTACGGGTTGGACGAGCCGTTGTGGACGCAATATGCGTACTTCATGAAAAACCTGTTGCAGGGGGATATGGGCAAGTCGCTGCTGTACAAGATCGACGTGCTCAAATTGATCGTTACCCGGCTCGAGCCCACCTTTTTTCTGGTCTCTGGCAGCGTTCTGCTGGCGCTGTTGATCGCCGTGCCGCTGGCCACGGTCGCGGCACGCAACAAGGGCAGTTGGGGCGATAACCTGATTCGTGTCTTCACCACCACGGGGCTGGGCATGCCAGCGTTCTGGCTGGGCATCATGCTGATCCTGATGTTCAGCGTGCAGCTCGGCTGGTTTCCGGTGTCGGGCTATGGCAGCGACTGGCTGGACAAGGCCCATCACATGGTGCTGCCATGCCTGACCATTGCGCTGGCCCTGTCGGCTGTACTGATTCGCAACCTGCGCGCCAGCATGCTCATGGAGTTACAGGCCGATCACGTCACCGCGGCTCGGGCACGTGGCGTCAGTGAAGGCGCATTGTTTCGTCGCCACGTATTGCCCAATGCGCTGGTGCCCTCGATCAACCTGCTGGCCGTTAACATCGGCTGGCTGATCAGTGGCACCGTGGTTATCGAGAGTCTGTTTGCGATCCCCGGTATTGGCCAGTTGCTGGTACGCGGCATCTTCAGTCGCGATTACATGGTGGTGCAGGGCGTGGCGATGGTGCTGGCCTGTGCCACGGTGATCGTGAACTTCCTCGCCGATGTGGCCACGGTAGCGATAGACCCCCGGGTGAACATCAAATGACCGTCGCCCATGCTCAACTGCGTCCAAACTGGCGTTCCCGTTTGCGTCTGCGCTTGCGCAACGGCCGACTGGCGATGGTGATGGGTGCTTCGTTGCTGGGGTTCTGGCTGATGCTGGCGCTCTTTGCGCCGTGGCTGGCACCTTACGACCCGATCTACCAGAACACGGAAATGCGTATGCTCGCGCCGCACCTGGCGCATCCGTTTGGCACCGACAATTTTGGTCGCGACATTCTGTCCCGAGTCATCTGGGCGGCACGCGTCGATCTGCAGATCTGTGTGCTCGGGGTGGTCTTCCCGTTCATGATCGGGACCTTTGTCGGCGCCTTGTCAGGCTACATTGGCGGGCGCTTCGACAACCTGTGCATGCGCGTGATCGACATCGTTCTGGCCTTTCCGTTTCTGGTGCTGATGCTGGCGATCATCGCGATTCTCGGACCGGGCCTGAGCAGCTTCTACATCGCTATGGCATTGGTGGGCTGGGTGTCTTACGCGCGACTGATCCGCTCACAGATTCTGGTTCTCAAGGAAAGCGATTTCGCCCTGGCCGCCAAAAGTCTGGGTTTTGGTCATTTGCGTATCCTGTTCCGGCATCTATTGCCTAACGCGATGTTTGGCTCGGTTGTGTTTTCCATGTCCGATGCGGTTCTGGTGCTGCTCAGTGGCGCTTCGGTCAGCTACCTGGGGCTGGGCGTGCAACCGCCTCTGGCAGAGTGGGGCACGATGGTCGCCGAGGGGCAGGCGTTCCTGACGTCCGCGTGGTGGATCTGCACCTTTCCGGGACTGGCCATCGTGACGCTGGCCATGGGCTTCAGCCTGTTGGCGGATGGCGTTGCCGAAACCCTGGGAGAGCGGCAATGAGTGCACCTGTGTTACAGGTCAGCGAGATGAGTGTGGTGGCTGGGTGACACTGGTCGACCGGTTGTCATTCGATCTGCATCAGGGCGAGATTCTCGGTCTGGTTGGCGAAAGCGGCTCAGGCAAGACCATGGCTTGCCGGGCACTGATGCAATTGATGCCATCGCCAGATCTGCACGTGCGCGGTGGTTCGGTGCTGCTCGATGATGTCGATCTGTTGCAGCTGGACGCGGCCGGCATGCGCGCCATGCGAGGGCGGCGGATCGGCATGATCTTCCAGAATCCCAGTAGCCATCTGGACCCGCTGATGCGCATCGGCGAGCAGATCGCCGAAGGTTTCCGTCTGCATCAGGGCGCGTCGAAGCGTGAGGCGCGGGCGCAGTCGATTGATCTGCTGCGCCAGGTCGGCATTCCCGATCCGGCTTCCCGTGTGGACAACTATCCCCATGAGTTTTCCGGCGGCATGCGCCAGCGCGCCATGATTGCCGTAGCCCTTGGCTGCGGGCCACAGGTATTGATCGCCGACGAGCCGACCACTGCACTGGACGTGACGGTGCAGGCACAGATCCTGCGTCTGTTACTCGACCTGCGCGACCGTCACGGGCTGTCGTTGATCATGATTACCCACGACCTGGGCGTGGTGGCGCAAACCTGCGACTCCATCGCGGTGATGTACGCCGGCCGTCTGTGTGAACACGGCAGCAAGCGCGACGTGCTGGCCCGCGCACGTCACCCCTATACTCATGGCCTTATCGACTGCCAGCCCGCCAGCAGTGCCGGCAACGGCATGTTGCGCACCATCCCCGGTCAGCCGCCTTTGCTCGACGCACTGCCAGACGGCTGCCGTTTTCATGCGCGTTGCAGTCACGCTGGTGCCGACTGTCCTGACAAGCTACCGCTGATGCGGCCGATGGGCGTGGCCCATGCTGCAGCCTGTCACTATCCGTTGGCGCACCCCCGGGAGGCCGTTTCATGAGCGGCATCACACTGCTGAACGTCAATGATCTGGTGGTGCGCTTTCCAGCCCCTGGCTCAGGCTTCATGGGCCTCGACAAACGTTGGGTGCATGCTGTCAACGGCGTATCACTGAGCATTTGCGCGGGCGAAACGCTGGGGCTGGTGGGCGAGTCCGGCAGCGGCAAAAGCACGCTGGGTCGCGCCATTCTGCGCCTCAATGACATAACTTCCGGGCAGATCGTCTTCGATGATGTCGACATGGCCCAAGGCAGCGGCATCAATCTGCAACGCCTGCGCAGCGAAACCGCGATGGTCTTTCAGGACCCGTCCTCTTCGCTCAATCCGCGCATGACCATTGGTGCCACACTGGCCGAAGTGCTGAAAGTGCAGCGCAAGGTCGCCCCATCCGAGATACCGGCGCGAGTTCTCGAACTGCTCGATATGGTCGGTCTGCGGCCCGAATTTGCCGAGCGCAAACCCGGCGCCTTGAGCGGGGGGCAATGTCAGCGTGTCGGCATTGCCCGTGCGCTGGCCATCGAGCCGCGGCTGATCATTGCCGACGAATGCGTGGCGGCGCTAGACGTATCGATTCAGGGGCAGATCATCAACCTGCTGCTGGAACTGCGCCAGCGCATGAACCTGGCGATTCTGTTCATTGCCCATGACCTGGCCATCGTGCGTCGCCTGTGCGACCGGGTGGCGGTGATGTACCTGGGCAAAATCGTTGAAGAGGGCCCGGTCGAAGACGTTTTTCTCACGCCGCGCCATCCCTACACCGCCGCGCTGATTCAAGCGATCCCCGAAATCGATCCGGATCGTCCTTTGCCCGGCGAACCCTTGCAGGGCGAGCCTCCAAGCCCGCTGCACTTGCCCGACGGCTGCGCCTTTCACCCGCGCTGCCGGTTCGCCAGATCGACCTGTTCCAGTGTCGTACCGCCCACCCGCCACGTCGGCGAGCAGCGCTACGACTGTGTGCTTGATACCCCCGTCTTTTGATCCAGACCTATAACAACATCTGTCCCGACACCGGCAAGGAGTTCATGTGTATGAAAGCTCGACCAATGAAAATGCTGACCGTCGCCATGCTGGCGGCCTGTTCCCTGGCAGCGGGTGTGGCGGAAGCTGCGGGCGTGCTGACCATCGGCCGTCGTGAGGACGGCACCACCTTCGACCCGATCAAAAGTGCGCAGAACATCGACAACTGGGTATTTTCCAACGTCTACGATGTGCTGATCCGGGTTGACGACAAAGGCACGAAACTGGTCCCGGGGCTGGCAGAAAGCTGGTCGATCTCGCCCGACGGGCTGACCTATACACTCAAGATGC
>NZ_LJPW01000030.1 GCF_001400735.1 Pseudomonas caricapapayae | reverse complement strand
CGCCGTGTGACGCAGAGCGTTACGAACTGCATTCCAGCGCGGAGCGTCGACACGATAGTCGTCCGCGCTTTTAGCCCAACAGCTCAAAAAACGCCTATCACAAGCACCACTCAACAAAACCCCACGATAGCCTTGGTCTCCAGATACTCTTCAAAACCCTGCACACCGTACTCGCGGCCGTTACCCGAACGCTTATAGCCACCGAACGGAGCCATCGGGTTCCAGGCGGGATAATTCAGATGCACCTGCCCGGCACGAATACGCGAAGCGACCGAACGTGCCAGAGCAAGATCCTGCCCCTGTACATGCGCGCCGAGACCGTAGACCGTGTCATTGGCGATCGCCACGGCCTCGTCAACCGTGTCGTAGGCAATCAGGCACAGCACCGGGCCGAATATCTCTTCCCTGGCGATACGCATGGAAGAGTCCACTTCGGAAAACACCGTTGGCCTCGCATAGAAGCCTCGCTCATGACCGTGCACACGTCCTGGACCGCCGCAGACCAGCTTCGCGCCCTCGCTCAGCCCTGCATCGATCATGGCCTGCACGCGGTGGAACTGTGCCTCGTTGGCAATCGGCCCCAGAACTGTGTCTTCCGACTGCGGATCACCGACAATAATCGCCCCGGCCGTCTCGGCGGCCAGCGCTTCAACTTCTGCCAGCCGGCTCCTGGGCACGATCATCCGCGTCGGCGCACTGCACGACTGGCCAACATTGCGGAACGCGGCCATCACTCCGGGTGGCACGGCTTTGGCGAAGTCGGTGTCAGGCAATAGGATGTTTGGCGACTTGCCGCCCAGTTCCTGGGTTACCCGTTTGACGGTCAGTGCGGCAGCCTGCGCAACCAGTGCACCTGCGCGATTGGAACCGGTGATCGAGATCATGTCGATGTCAGAGTGCGCCGCCATCGCACCGCCCACCTCGGGGCCGCTGCCATTGACCAGATTGAATACCCCCGGTGGCAGACCGGCGTCATGCACCAACTGTGCGAACAGTAAGGCGCTCAGCGGCGACAGTTCGCTGGGTTTGAGCACCACCGTACAGCCAGCGGCAATGGCTGGGGCAACTTTTGCAGTGATTTGATACAACGGCCAGTTCCATGGCGTGATCAGGCCGCACACGCCAATGGGCTCGCGTTCAATCGCCGTGCCGCCTTCGACGTTCTGGAAGCGATAGGTTGCCAGCAGGTCACGCGCAACACGCACATGTTCTGCGGCAAGCGGTACCTGCATGGCCCGCGCAGAACTGATCGCAGCGCCCATTTCCAGCGAGATCGCCTGCGCCAGTTGCTCCTTGCGCTCGAGAATAAGTGCATGGATCCGGCCGATTATCTCGGCCCGAACGTGCGGCGGGGTGCCGGACCAGCCCGCAAAGGCTGCGCGTGCTGCCGCAACCGCCCGGTCGACATCGGCGGCTGTGCCGCTGGCGACATGCGCCACGACCTCTTCAGTTGCAGGGTTGATTACCGCAATACTGGTCGGATCGAGCGGCGCAGACCAGCGGCCATCGATATAGAATTTCTGCGCAGTGTCGGGGTCGACGCGATGGCTGTTCAAGGACTGTGTGGTCATCCAGCGGGCTCCCTGGAGCGATGATGGGCAAGGCCAGGCCGTTTGAGATCGGGCCGTTCGATAGCCATAAGCTAACAAAGCGTTCGGGATAAAAAGCGCCGATCTGCGAAGCTGCAAAGAATATTCTGCTGTATGCATCCCGCTAACATCGCGGACCTGTTTCGGCGCTTTATCCGCGCTGATTTCAGCCAATCGCCTGAGTCACCAGCGCAAACTGCCGTACGTCACGACTCGATGGCGGAGGCGTCCCGAGCACCATGCGCGGTGCCCTGTCGACACATGGCAGGCCCAGGTGCTCAAGCCACGGTGCCAGTCCGCAATCAGCCAGAATGTCGAAGCGCACGAACATGCCGGGTATTCGGTGCAGGAGGTGGGCAATCATGCGCCGGGCCTGATCTGTATCACGGGCGACCAGCGGGCCGATGATATGACCCCGGCCGAAGCGGCGCAGCAGGGCGATACCCTGTAATTGCCCTTGGTGTTCGATACCGACCGCCTGCTCTGCATCGCGGAGCAGATCGGTCAGCACGGCGGTGCGGTCCAGACCGCTCCCTGCGTTGGCCAGTCTGATCAATTGCGCATGGTCCGCTGCGCCAAGCGCGCGAATGGGCAAACCGTCGCTCGGTGTCGCCAGGCCTGACCCATCAGGAATGCCCTGATGCTGCTGGATTCGCGCAAAATCGACGAAACCAAGGCTGCGATAAAGTGGCGCGCCCAGTTCTGTGGCGTTGAGGATGGGCGTGCGCGGTGCGGTTGCGTCAAGGCACAGGTGCATCAGGCGGCGGCCGATGCCTTTGCCCTGATGCTCATCGCTGACAATCACCAGGCCGATCGATGACCAGTCGCCCTGATGGCAGGTGAATGCCACGCCAACCAGTTGGCCGTCATGCTCGGCGACAAAACCTTCGGAGGTGCGTTGCACCATTGCCCAGTCCTCTTCGCGGTGCGGCCATTTGAGGTTGAGCGAAAGGGCATGCGCGGCCGGAATATCCGCTGCAGTTACCGGGCGATATCGATAGTGTGCATCTGGGGACGTGGACATGGGGGCTCCGTTATAAAGGTCAGGGGCGGTTCGGCTCATACGAGTTTGCCGCTACTCATCAGGCTGGACGTGAACGGCATCGCGATGGCCGTCGGGTCGGTAAAGCGGCGAATATCGAACGGGCTGATCAAGGTGCGCGTGCTGCCGGTGCTGATCAGTTCGGCCATCACATCGCCGACACCGGGCCCGAGCTGGAAGCCGTGGCCGCAAAAGCCGAACGCATAGAACAGACCGTCCACCTTGCCGCTACGGCCCATGATCGGCAGTGAGTCCGGTGTGTAGCTCTCGATGCCGCTCCAGACACGGATGATGTTCAGCTTCTCCGCGCCTGGCAAAAGGCGTTTCATTTGCTTCATCTGGTTGATCAGACTTTCCGGCTTGAAAAAGGCCCGGCGGTTGATCATGTCAGGCGTGATGCGGTTACCGCCGCCGATGATGATGTTGCCGCGCGGGATCTGCCGGAAATAGATCACTTCTTCCTTGATTTTGGTAAACACCCCGATCACCGTCGGCAGTGCGTAAGGCACCGGTTCGGTCACCGACATCTGAGGACCGTTCGGCTCAAGGGGGACCGGCTCGCCGAATTGCTCCGCCAGTCTGGCCGCCCAGGCTCCGGCAGTGATGAGCAACTGTTCGGCGATGAATAATTGCCCAGCGGCAGTGGTGACATGAAACTCACCGCCCACCTTCTGCACATTGATCACCTCGGTGCGCTCTTCGATTCTGGCCCCGGCCCGGATCGCCGCCCGGGCAAATGCCGGGGCCGCCAGGCGTGGGTTGGCATGGCCATCGTGAGGCGCATGGGAGCCGCCTTTGACTTCAGGCCCAAGGAATGGAAAACGTTCATGCAGGGCCTTGCCGGAGAGAATCTGCAAATCCAGCTCTCGCGCTTCCGGGGCCGCGGCGTAAGCTTCCAGTTCAGCGATTTCGTCATCGCGATAGCAGACGCGCATATGCCCGCTGGGGATGAACTCCAGATCTTCGCCGATCAGCTCCGGCAGGCGTTTCCACAACGCCCATGAACGATTGGACAGTTCCAGCTGGCCGAGAAACCGTCCCTGGCGGCGCACGTTGCCGAAATTCACTCCGCTGGCGTACTGGCCGATCTGGTCTCTTTCCAGCAGGGTTACCGAGCGACCGTGCCGGCGCAGGAAAAAAGCTGACGACGAACCCATGAAACCGCCGCCGATAATCAGAACATCACTTTTTTGTCGGGTCATGAGCTGCTTCCGGTCATGTTCAATTCATCGCCCGCTGCGGGCCAGAGCTTCGATTTCGATCAGATAGCCGTGGTGCAACTCCGCGACCGGCACCACAGCGCGGGCCGGACGATGTTCGCCCAGATAGCCTGCGTAGATCCGGTCGAAAGCAGGCCAGTGCTGGATACCTGCGACGTAGACCGTCACTTTGAGCAGATCATCCGTGCCGCAACCTGCAGCACCCAATATCGCGAGCAGATTGTCCAGCGCAAGCGCGGCCTGGACCTCGAACGGTTGTTCGACGCTGGGGCTGCCATCGGCGCGCACCGGGAGTTGCCCGGACACATGCAGCGTGCCCTGATGCAACACTGCCTGTGAATAATGCCCGCCTGGCGCAGCGGCCAGTGCCGTGCGAATCAGTTCGATATCACCAGCCATGCAGGCGACTCCAGGTGTGGACTGCGCCGTCGGCATCGCAGGCGTGGTAGTCCGGGAATTGCGCCCCGGTCGCGCACGCATGATTGGGCAGAATGCGCAATCGGCTGCCGATGGGGAAACACGCAGTGATGTCTGCGTGGCTGTCTGCGGCAAGCGTGATGATGCCGTGCTCCTGATTGGCACCGGTCACCCGCGCGCCTTCGATCCATTCACCGGTTTCCGTACACACCTGGCCGTAGCCGAAATCCTGACGCTGGCGTTGGGTGCCACGGTCCCGACTCATTGCCATCCAGCCCGCGTCGACAATGATCCAGCCCTTGTCCCGCTGGTGGCCGATGACCGTGGTCAGCATGCTCAGAGCCAGTTCATCTTTCCTGCACACGCCAACGTTGTGCATCACCAGGTCGAAGAATACATAGACCCCGGCGCGCACTTCGGTGACGCCTTGCAGGCTCTGCGCCGACAGCGCGGTAGGCGTCGAGCCGATGCTGACTTCCGCACAGGGCAGTCCTGCCTGGCGAATGCGCTCGGCAGCGCAGACACAGAGCCTGCGCTCCTGTTCAGCCAGGGCTTGCAGCGCTTCAGGAGTGTCGAGGTCGTAACTGGAGCCGGCATGGGTCATGACCCCACGCAGGTGCATACCGCCCTCGACCAGGGTTCTCGCGACTTCGACAAGCGAGGGATCCTCCACGGTCAGCCCGGAGCGATGACCGTCGCAATCGATTTCGATCCAGACGTCGAAGCGCTCGTCACGGCTCTGACCGAAGGCGACCATCGCCTGGGCAGCTACGACGCTGTCGGTCAGGATGCTCAGGCGGCAGCCGCTGCGCCGCAGTCTGAGCGCCTGATCCAGTTTGCCGGGTGCAATGGCGACGGCATAGAACACGTCATCGATACCTTCGGCAAAGCAGTGTTCGGCCTCTTTCAGGGTCGACACCGTGACGCCGTTGGCACCTGCGGCAATCTGCGCCTGAATGACCGGCAGAGACTTGCTGGTCTTGACGTGCGGACGCAAACGCACGCCCAGGCCATTCATGCGTTGTTGCATGCGCAGGATATTGCGCTGCATGCGCGGTATATCAAGCAACGCAACAGGCGTATCGAGAGAAGACAGGGAAGCTGACATGGGCTGAGCTCGGGTGAAAGGTATGGCAGTGAGTCTACTCACGGATAATGAAGCTGTGGTTCAATGTGGCGTCATCAATCCTTAAGCTGAACTGAATGATTGCCCTTGAAGACCTGCGCCTGGCCGTGGCCCTGTCGCGCTGTGAGTCGCTGAGCGCTGCCGCCAGGGTTCTGAATGTTTCGCCGCCCGCGCTGTCGATGCGCTTGCGCAAGCTGGAGACGCAGTTGGGCATTACCCTGGCCAATCGCGATGCCAGGCGCCTGAGCCTGACGGCCGATGGCGAACGTTTCGCCCGGGAAAGCGCGCATTTGCTGGAGCAGCTGGAGGCTCTTCCGGAATCCTTCAGGCAGCGCGACGAACGACTGGCGGGTACGCTGCGTCTGGCAGCGCCGTTTGGTTACGGCCGCCAGCGCATCGCGCCGCTGCTGGCACGCTTTGCCAAACTTCATCCGCAATTATGTCTGCACCTGGACCTGCGTGAAACGCCTTGGCCGGATCGTCATGACAGCGACGCAGTGATTCACATCGGCAGCCTCAATGACAGCCTGTGGATCGCCAGACCGCTGGCGCAGAATCATCGCTGGCTGTGCGCCAGTGCGGCGTATCTCGAGCAGCATGGCGTACCCTCGACGCCTGAAGAGCTGGCCCGTCATCGCTGTATCTGCATTCGCGAAAACGATGAAGACGTCACCCTGTGGCACCTGAGCAAGGGCCAGGTGAAGAAGACGCTGCGCATCGAGCCGGCGCTGCTCAGCAACGACGGCTCGGTCGCCCGGCGCTGGGCCGAGCAGGGGTCGGGCATCGTGTTGCGCTCGCAGTGGGACGTCAGCGATGCCATTGCCAGCGGCAGGCTGGTGAGGGTGCTGGCCGATTGGCAACTGGCCAGCGCGCCGATCAACCTGCTGGTGCCCGTGCGCAAGCACCGCAGCGCGCGAGTGCAGGCGCTGATGGAGTTTCTGGAGACGGCCTTGAAGGCCTGATTCAGGAAAACACCGGTGCGCTGTTGGTCGCAGGGTTGAATACCTCAATTGACGCTCACGGCAACGCGCGGGTATAAACCGCGTCTTGTGTTTTTGTCGGATTTTTCTCCATGAGCTTCAGCCCCCTGATTCGCCAGTTGATCGATGCCTTCCGCGTACTGCCGGGCGTCGGTCAGAAAACCGCTCAACGCATGGCGTTGCAGCTGCTGGAGCGCGACCGCAGCGGTGGTTCGCGACTGGCGCAGGCGCTGGGACAGGCAATGGAGGGCGTTGGGCACTGCCGCTCATGCCGCACGTTGACCGAAGAGGAACTCTGCCCGCAATGCGCAGATCCGCGTCGGGATGACACGCTGCTGTGTGTGGTCGAAGGCCCGACGGATGTCTATGCGGTAGAGCAGACCGGTTATCGCGGTCGCTATTTCGTGCTCAAGGGCCATCTGTCGCCGCTCGACGGCCTGGGCCCGGAAGCCATCGGCATTCCGCAACTGATGGAGCGTATCAGTCAGCAAGGCACGTTCACTGAAGTGATCCTTGCCACCAACCCTACCGTGGAAGGTGAAGCGACGGCGCACTACATCGCTCAGTTGCTCCACGACAAGGGCCTGATTGCTTCGCGCATTGCCCACGGCGTACCGCTGGGTGGCGAGCTGGATCTGGTCGACGGTGGCACCCTGGCGCATTCGTTTGCAGGGCGCAAGCCGATTGCGCTGTGATGCCGGCCAGCGCTGCCGCTAATCACGCTAATCAATAGCGCGGCGTAATGTCCCGCTCGACAGGCGGGGCATCAGGGTCCTGACCTGCCGGGAACTTGCCTTTCAGGTGCCAGGCGAACGCAATGATTTCGGCAATCGTGCGGTACAGCGGCTCGGGAATACTGTCGCCCAGCTCCATGCGTGCCAGCAGCTTGACCAGTTCGGCGTTCTCGTAGATCGGCACTTCATATTCGCGGGCAATGGCCAGAATCGCCTCGGCCAATTGGTCGTCGCCCTTGGCGCTGAGTGTCGGAGCGTGCTGGCCGTCATAGCTGAGGGCAATAGCCTGGCGCGGAGTGTGGTCGGGTAGGCTCATCAGGCGTTCTCGTCGATCCAGCGTTGTTCGAGGGCGGTGCGCGGTCCGCTTGGCGGTGCGCCGTGACTGCAGGCCAGCTCGCCCACCGCCAGGCCGCAGGCTATCAGCCGTTCGCGCAGATACCCCAGCTCATGTTCGATCAATGCTGCGCTGTCGGGACGCTCGGCCCACAGTTGGCTGGACAGCGTGCCGCGCAGCAACTGCGCGTGCACCTGCAAGGGCCCCAACGGCTCGAGGTCGAACGCCAGATCGACTTTCCAGAGCTTTTCCCGGGTGTCCTTGATGTCGACATCGTCGCGGTCTTCGGCAGCTTCCTGATCAGGCTTGTCTTCGCGCTGCACCTTGACCTGCAACGGTACGATGTCGTGTGCGTTGCGCATGGGTACTTCCAGCTGCCAGGTGGTTACCTGAGTGCCATCAGCGTTGGTACGGGTCTGTTCCAGTCCGCCCAGTTGGTGGCTTTGCAGGCGCGAAACGGCGGCAGCGGCCAGCTTGAGCAGAATCTCCAGATCCTCTTCCTTCTCACCACCGCTGACATTGCGCGACGGCAGGGGAAAGCTGCTCGGCTGGGTTCGGGCGGCGACCAGTCCAAGCGTGCCCAGCGCATTGCGAATCGAATTGGGCATGGCACGAGCGAGGGTATTGGACGCCGCCGCGGCGCCGTAAGAGGTGTTGTCCGGCAGGCCGGGGAGGATCTGCGCGATCAGGCGCATCAGGTTGGCTTTCATGTCCGGCAACTGCGCGGGGTTCAGGCCGGCAAGCAGCTTCGCTTCCATAAATACCCCGCTGGCATTAAGTGCCTGCGCGACGCCTTTCGGGGTGCTCATCTGCTCGATGTCGGGCAGATCGGCCAGGAGCTGGTTGATGCTGGCTTGCAGCGGGGCGCTGATGCCTGAGTTGCCGGCATTGGCAGGGCTGGCCGACTGCAGGTTTTGCAAGGCGTTGATCAGGTTATCCAGCGAGCCCTGACGGTTTTGCTGAGCGGCCAGTTGCTGCGCCACGGCGAGTTGATCGAAGCGGCCGGGCAGGGCAACGAAGTTGAGCGCCTGGTTACCTTGTACCTGCGCGCTCAGCAGACTGCCGACCGTCAGCGGCTGCGGGCTTTCGATAGTCAGGCTGGAACCCGCCAGCGCAGTATTGAGCAGCATGACGATGGACCGGTAAACGGGTGTCGCGGCGGCCGGGTTCTGCGCGGCCAGTTGATTGACCGCCTGCGCGATCACCTGGCTGGTCATGACCTTGCCCTGCAACAGCGTGCCGACAGGCAATTGCTGCGTATCAATGCTGGTCATCGAGTTTTTCAGTGCGCTGTTGATCTGTTGCAGCGTCAGGGTCAGCTCGTTGGGTGACGCCTGCGCCACTTGCAGCAGGCTGCCGGGCGTGAACGGTACGCTGCTGGTGACCGGCAGGTTGGTCAGGCTGCCATTGGCGAGTACCAGGCGCAGCAGCAACTGGAAGTTCTGGTTGACCTGCTTGAGGGTCAGCACTTCGGCGTCGACGGTTTCGCCTTCGGGAATCAGATTTTCCGCCGATTGCAGCAAGGTCAGCACCTGGGCAGGTGAGATGCCGGCGCGCAGCAGTGTGGTGGTCGGGATTGTCGCCGGAACGCTGGTGATGTCGCCTGTCATTGAAATATCGACCTGAGGAAATTGCCCCTTTGATAACAGGACTCGCATGTATAATACCGGCCGAAACCGGACCGGCCGTCATTAACTTCTCTTCATGTAACGGCCGCATCAATTCTGACTTGAACCGCCTTTTACTCCGGATGTGTCTGTTTCGGTACATTTCGCGACGCAACAGCACTGGAAACGCTCGATGACCCCAGTCACCTCATTTTTGCAAGCGACGGCTCTGGCGTGTGAGCGGGACTGGCGAATGCTGTTCGAAAATCTTGAGCTGCAGGTGAACCCAGGAGACATGCTGCAGGTCAGCGGCCCCAATGGCAGTGGCAAGACCAGCCTGTTGCGTATGCTGTGCGGGTTGATGCAACCCACATCAGGCCACGTGTTGATCAACGGGCAGCCATTGGCCAGTCAGCCAGCAGCGCCGGGGCGCAGCCTGTTGTGGATTGGTCATGCGCCAGCGCTCAAGGATCTGCTGACGCCGCTGGAAAATCTTTTCTGGCTGTGCGCGCTCCATCAGCCAGCCGATGCCGATACCGTTCTCAAGGCGCTTGATGCGGTCGGGCTGGCAGGTTTCGAGGATGTGCCTTGTCACACCTTGTCGGCCGGGCAGCAGCGCCGCGTCGCACTGGCGCGTTTGTACCTGCCGGGTCCGCCCCTCTGGTTGCTCGATGAGCCGTTCACCGCGCTTGACCGCCAGGGCATCGACCAACTGGAACATCACCTTGCCGCGCACTGTGAAAAGGGCGGAATGATCATCATGACCACCCATCACAGCCTGACCCGTCTGCCCAAAGGCTATCGGGATATCGATCTGGGGCAGTGGTCCGCATGAGCAATGTTTTTGCCCTGCTGATCGTCCGTGAAGTCCGGTTATTGGCGAGACGTCCGGCAGAGCTGGCCAATCCGCTGGTGTTCTTTGCAATGGTGATCGCCTTGTTTCCGCTGGCCATCGGTCCGGACACGCAATTGTTGCAAGCCTTGTCGCCGGGGCTGGTCTGGGTCGCGGCGCTGTTGGCCTTGTTGCTGTCGCTGGACGGGCTGTTTCGCAGTGATTTAGAGGACGGTTCGCTGGAGCAGTGGGTCCTTTCGTCGCACTCGCTGGCCCTCCTGGCCGTGAGCAAAGTGCTCGCGCACTGGGTTTTTTCCGGGCTGGCACTGGTATTGTTGTCGCCCTTGCTGGCGATGATGCTGGGGCTGCCGGCGCGCTGCCTGCCGGTGTTGATGCTGTCGTTGCTGCTGGGCACACCGGTGCTCAGCCTGCTGGGCGCAGTGGGGGCGGCATTGACGGTAGGTTTGAAGCGCGGCGGTCTGTTGCTGGCATTATTGATTCTGCCGCTGTACATACCGGTGTTGATACTGGGTAGCGCTGCGCTGCAAGCCGCGTTGCAAGGCACGCCAGCGACCGGCTACCTGCTGTGGCTGGGCAGCCTGACTGCTCTGGCGATCACCCTGACGCCCTTTGCGATGGCTGCCGGCCTGAAAATCAGTATCGGTGAATAAATTGAGGTTCCGGGATCGAGAGCTCGATGCCGGTCAACACCCTGGATACACCCTGATGAAAAGCAATGCCATGAAAAGCAGTATCGGTTGGGCCTGGTTGCACACACTCGGCTCACCGAAAGGTTTTTACCGCGTCAGCGCACGCCTGCTGCCGTGGCTGAGTGTGGCGACTGTCGTTTTGCTCGGCATCGGCATGGTCTGGGGACTGGTGTTTGCGCCGCCGGATTACCAGCAGGGCAACAGCTTCCGGATTATCTATATCCACGTGCCTGCCGCCATGCTCGCGCAGTCCTGTTACGTCATGCTGGCCATGTGCGGGGTGATCGGGCTGGTCTGGAAAATCAAGCTGGCCGACGTGGCGCTGCAATGCGCAGCGCCCGTGGGTGCCTGGATGACCGCGCTGGCACTGGCCACCGGCGCGATCTGGGGCAAGCCCACCTGGGGCGCTTGGTGGGTCTGGGACGCACGATTGACCTCGATGCTGATTCTGCTGTTTCTGTATTTCGGCCTTATTGCGCTGGGCAACGCCATCAGCAACCGCGACAGCGCCGCCAAGGCCTGCGCGGTGCTGGCCATTGTCGGTGTGGTCAATATCCCGATCATCAAATATTCGGTCGAGTGGTGGAACACCCTCCACCAGGGCGCGACGTTCAGCCTCACTGAAAAACCGGCCATGCCGGTGGAAATGTGGTTGCCGCTGCTGTTCACTACGCTGGGTTTCTACTGCTTTTTCGGCGTAGTGCTGCTATTGCGCATGCGTCTTGAAGTGCTGCAACGTGAGTCGCGTACCCAGTGGGTCAAGGCCGAGATTCTGCGTAGCCTGGGGCACGATGCTGTGCCGTCGGAGAACACGCCTTGAGTTTTGCATCGTTCAGCGATTTTCTGGCCATGGGCCGCCACGGGCTGTTTGTCTGGTCTGCCTATGGTCTGTGCCTTTTGGTGCTGCTGATCAACGTGGCGCTGCCGCTACTGGCGCGTCGGCGGTTGCTGAAGCAACACGCGCGGCGCCTTAAACGGGAGCGCCGCCCGTGAACCCGCTGCGCAAAAAGCGTCTGTTGCTGGTTGTTGTACTGCTGTGCGGTGTTGGCCTGGCCGTGACCCTGGCGCTCAGCGCGCTGAAGGAAAACATCAATCTGTTCTACACCCCAAGCCAGATCGCCAATGGCGAAGCACCGCTGGATACGCGCATTCGCGCTGGCGGCATGGTGGAAAAGGGCTCATTGCAGCGCTCGGCGGATTCGCTGGACGTGCGTTTCGTGGTCACTGACTTCAGCAAGTCGGTGACCATCACCTATCGAGGCATTCTTCCCGATCTGTTCCGCGAAGGGCAGGGCATTGTAGCGTTGGGCAAACTCAATGCGCAGGGCGTGGTGGTGGCCGATGAAGTGCTGGCCAAACATGACGAGAAGTACATGCCTCCCGAAGTCACCAAGGCGCTGCGTGACAGCGGACGGGCGGCATCGGGTGCCTCTTCCATACCCGCAAAACAGGGTTGATCGATGATTCCCGAACTCGGCCATCTGGCCATGATTCTGGCACTCGGCTTTGCGCTGGTGCAGGCCATTATTCCGCTGATCGGCGCATGGCGTGGCGACCGCCTGTGGATGAGTCTTGCCCGTCCGGCGGCATGGGGGCAATTCAGCTTTCTGATCTTCGCGTTCGGGTGCCTGACCTACGCGTTCATGGTCGACGATTTTTCCGTTACCTACGTTGCACAGAACTCCAATACCGCGTTGCCCTGGTATTACAAGTTCAGCGCCGTTTGGGGCGCGCATGAAGGCTCGTTACTGCTCTGGGCGCTGATTCTCGGCGGCTGGACCTTCGCCGTATCGGTGTTTTCCCGGCAGTTGCCGCAGGTGATGCTGGCCCGGGTCCTCGCGGTGATGGGCATGATCAGCCTGGGTTTTCTGTTGTTTCTGATTCTTACCTCCAACCCGTTTTCGCGTCTGTTACCGCAGATGCCCGCCAACGGACGCGACCTCAACCCGTTGTTGCAGGACATCGGTCTGATCGTGCATCCGCCGATGCTGTACATGGGCTATGTGGGTTTCTCCGTAGCCTTTGCGTTCGCCATCGCCGCTTTGCTCGGCGGCCGACTCGACGCTGCATGGGCGCGCTGGTCGCGGCCATGGACGCTGGTGGCGTGGGCGTTTCTGGGCATTGGCATCAGTCTGGGCTCGTGGTGGGCGTATTACGAGCTGGGTTGGGGTGGCTGGTGGTTCTGGGACCCGGTGGAAAACGCCTCCTTCATGCCCTGGCTGGTAGGCACGGCGCTGATTCACTCGCTGGCGGTCACGGAAAAACGCGGTGTGTTCAAAAGCTGGACTGTGTTGCTGGCAATCGCTGCATTTTCGCTAAGCCTGCTGGGCACCTTTCTGGTCCGCTCCGGGGTGCTGACATCGGTGCACGCCTTTGCGTCGGACCCGGCGCGAGGGGTGTTCATTCTGATGTTCCTGCTGGTGGTGACGGGGGGCTCGCTGACCCTGTTCGCCATTCGCGCACCGGTGGTCAAAAGTCACGTCGGATTCGGCCTGTGGTCGCGAGAAACCCTGCTGCTGGGCAATAACCTGCTGCTGGTGGTTGCCGCCTCGACGATCTTGCTGGGCACCCTTTATCCACTGGTGATAGACGCCATGAGCGGTGCCAAGATGTCGGTCGGCCCGCCGTATTTCAATGCGCTGTTCGTGCCACTGATGGCACTCTTGCTGGTGGTCATGGCCGTCGGCGTATTGGTGCGCTGGAAGGACACGCCGCTGAAATGGCTGTTGGGCATGCTCGCCCCGGTACTGGTCGGCAGTGCCGTGCTGGCGGTGCTCGCCGGCCTGCTTATGGGCGATTTCCAATGGGCGGTGCTGGCAACCGTCATGCTCGCTGCCTGGGTGCTGCTGGCCGGGGTTCGCGACCTGTTCGACAAGACGCGCCACAAGGGCCTGTTCAGCGGTGCACGCAGCCTGACCCGCAGTTACTGGGGCATGCAGCTGGCGCACCTTGGCATCGTGGTCTGCGCACTGGGCGTGGTGTTATCCAGCCAGAACAGCGCTGAGCGCGACTTGCGCATGGCCCCCGGCGAGTCTACCGAACTGGGCGGTTATGTCTTTGTATTCGAAGGCGCAAAGCACTACGAAGGGCCGAACTTCACTTCGGATCGGGGTACTGTCCGCGTGCTGCGCAATGGGGTTCAGCTCACCGAACTGCACCCGGAGAAGCGCCTGTACACCGTGCAGCAGTCGATGATGACCGAAGCAGGTATTGATGCCGGGTTCAGTCGTGATCTGTATGTCGCCCTGGGTGAACCGCTGGGCGATGGCGCGTGGGCCATACGGGTCCACGTCAAACCCTTCGTGCGCTGGATCTGGCTGGGCGGTCTGTTGACTGGGCTGGGAGGTGTGCTGGCGGCGCTGGACCGGCGTTATCGTACCCGGGTCGCCAGCAAGGTGCGCGAGGCCCTGGGCCTGTCGGGAGCGGCACTATGAAACGCTGGGTCATGATACTGCCACTGGCGCTGTTTCTGGGCGTTGCGGCGTTCCTCTATCGCGGGTTGTATCTGAACCCCGCCGAGCTGCCCTCGGCCCTGATCGGCAAGCCTTTTCCGGCGTTCTCGTTACCCGCGGTGCAGGGCGACCGGGTCTTGTCCCGTGCCGATCTGTTGGGCAGGCCTGCGCTGGTCAACGTCTGGGGCACCTGGTGCGTGGCCTGCCGGGTGGAGCATCCGCTGCTTGCCCGGCTGGCGCAGCAGGGCGTGCAGATCTACGGGGTGAATTACAAGGACGTCAATGCCGATGCGCTGCAATGGCTCCGGGAGTTTCACGACCCTTACCAATTGAATATTCGTGACGAAGACGGCTCTCTGGGGCTGAATCTGGGCGTGTACGGTGCGCCGGAAACGTTCCTGATCGACCGTCAGGGCATCATTCGTTACAAACATGTCGGGGTTATCGATGAGGCTGTCTGGCGAGAAAAGCTCGCTGCCCGTTATCAGGCGCTGGTTGACGAGGGCAGACCATGAAGCGCTGCCTCACCGTTCTTTTGCTGAACCTGCTGCTGTCCGACATGGCCCAGGCGGCCATCGACGCCTATGCCTTTCGCGATGACGCCGAGCGTGCCCGCTACAGCGAGCTGACCAGAGAGTTGCGCTGCCCCAAATGCCAGAATCAGGACATTGCCGACTCCAATGCGCCGATTGCCGCTGATCTGCGCAAGGAAATCTATCGCATGCTGGGCGAAGGGCAGAGCGATCCGCAGATCATCGACTTCATGGTCGATCGCTATGGCGACTTCGTTCGTTACAAACCGAGCCTCAATACCCGTACCTGGCTGCTGTGGTTCGGCCCGGCCGGATTGTTGATCGGTGGTGTGGTGGTGATCGGTTTCATCGTCGCTCGACGTCGCAAGGTCTCACCTGGACAAGCCGAGGGGCTTTCCGAGGATGAGCGACAACGCCTTGCCAGACTGCTGGATGACAACCGCCCATGATCGATTTCTGGATAGCGACCGGGGTTCTCTTGCTCGTGGCCCTTGGTTTCCTGCTGATACCGGTGCTGCGCGGCCAGCGTGCGCAACGTGACGAAGACCGCACCGCTCTGAACGTGGCGCTGTATCAGGAACGATTGAGCGAGTTGCAGGTTCAGCAGGAGCAGGGCGTATTGTCGGTGGCGCAACTGCAAGGCGCGCGTGCCGAGGCGGCACGGGAGCTGCTGGCCGACACCGAAGGCGCAGAGCCTGCTCGCAACTCGCGGCTGGGCAAGCCCGTCTTGTTGTTGGCCGCAGTGCTGGTGCCGGTACTGGGGCTGACGGGTTATCTGCAACTGGGAGCCAGTGACCGGGTCGAGCTAAGCCGCGAATTCGCTCGACCACCGACCTCGCTGGCAGACATGACCCAGCGTCTTGAGCGCAGTGTGCAGGCCCAGCCGGATTCTGCCGAGAACCTGTATTTTCTGGCGCGCAGCTACATGGCGCAGAACCGTCCTGCTGATGCTGCACGGATGTTCGAACGTTCGGTCGCACTGGCCGGAAGGCAGCCGGAGCTGCTCGGGCAGTGGGCGCAGGCGTTGTATTTCGCCAGCGACAAGCACTTCACCGCTCAGGTGCAGGTGCTGACCGACGAAGCGTTGCAGGCTGACCCCAGAGAAGTCACCAGCCTTGGCCTGCTGGGAATTGCCGCGTTCGAAACGCAGCGCTATCAGGCAGCGGTGGATTACTGGACCCGGTTGCTCGCGGCATTGCCCGCAGATGACGCATCGCGTTCGGCACTGGAGGGTGGCATTGCCCGCGCCCGGGAAAATCTTGTCGAGCACGGTGCGTCGGTCAGGAGTAAATCGCTCAAGGTCCTTGTCAGACTGGCTCCGGCGCTTGAAGGCAAAGTGCGGCCGGAAGACAGCGTGTTCATCTTTGCTCGCGCCATCAAGGGACCGGCGGCCCCCCTGGCGGTCAAACGCATCACCGTGGCGGACCTGCCTGCCGAAGTCGAACTGAGCGATGCCGATGCAATGATGCCGCAACTGAACCTGTCGAACTTTGCGCAAGTCCAACTGGTTGCGAGAGTGTCTCGTGCAGGGCAGCCAACCACCGGTGAGTGGGTCGGCCGCAGTCAGCCGCTGGCCAGCGATACCCAGGCGCAGCAGGTATTGACCATCGACAGTCCGGATAACTAGAGAAAAATTGCTTATGTACCGTACCGCACGCATCACCTTGTTGGGTCTGGTCGTTGGCCTGAGTGCCTGTGCAGTCCAGCATCCGGCACCACCACACAGCCAGGATCCGATCCTTAACCTGCCGGGCGGCCAGCAGCCTGGCGCGCCGCGCCCGAGTACTGCGCCCGCAGAGCCGGCCAAGGCACCCGTCGCAGCACCGAAAACCTCGGCCAGCTTTGCTCCGCCGCCGGGTGGCGGCAGCCATTGGGACCCGCGCCTTGGCGTGTACGTGATGGACGATCAGCCCAATACGTTCTATCGCCAGCGCACCTATTACCAGTGGAACAACGGCTGGAGCTGGGCCACCAACCCCAATGGTCCGTGGCAGGCGACCGACGCCAGCGGCGTTCCGGCCGGGTTGGGCAAGCAGTTCAGTAACTGATTCAGCCTGCAAATGAAAACGGCGACCTGATGGGTCGCCGTTTTGCGTTGCGCGGGTTGCTTACTTGCCCGGATAGATCTGGTCGAAGACACCACCGTCAACGAAGTGGGTCTTCTGCACCGTACGCCAGTCACCGAAAGTGTTCTCCACCGACAGGAAATCCACTTTCGGGAAGCGGTCAGTGTACTTGGCCAGAACCTGCGGATCACGCGGACGCAGGTAGTTTTTGGCGGCGATTTCCTGGCCTTCCGGTGACCACAGGTATTGCAGGTAGGCTTCGGCCAGGGCGCGGGACTGTTTCTTGTCCACGACCTTGTCGACCACACTGACCGGTGGCTCGGCTTGCGCCGACACAGACGGATAGACCACTTCGAACTGGTCGCGACCGAATTCTCGGGCAATCATCTCCGCTTCGTTTTCGAAGGTCACCAGCACATCGCCGATCTGGTTGGTCATGAAGGTCGTGGTCGCGCCACGACCGCCCGTGTCGAGGACCGGCACATGGCGAAACAGATCGCCGACGAATTTCTTCGCGGCCGCTTCATCGCCGCCTTTTTTCAGGGTGTAGCCCCACGCCGACAGGTAAGTGTAGCGGCCGTTGCCCGAGGTTTTCGGATTGGGCACGATGACTTCCACGCCATCCTTGATCAGATCCGGCCAGTCTTTGAGGGCCTTCGGGTTGCCCTTGCGCACGATGAACACAGTGGCCGAGGTGAAGGGCGCACTGTTGTTCGGCAGGCGGCTGACCCAGTCTTTCGGCACCAGTGCGCCGTTGTCGGCCAGGGCGTTGATGTCGGTGGCCATGTTCATGGTGATCACGTCAGCCGGCAGCCCGTCGATGACCGAGCGCGCCTGCTTGCTTGACCCGCCGAAGGACATCTGCACGCTCACATCTTCATTTTTTTCGGCCTTCCAGTGTTTCTGGAAGGCGCTGTTGTAGTCCTTGTAGAAATCACGCATCACGTCGTAGGAGACGTTGAGCAGCGTCGGGGCTGCCTGGGCAGCGCTGGCAAAGGCCAGGCCGGCGGCCAGTAGCGAGGCGGCGAAGAGTTTATTCACTGCAGGGTCCTTGAGATGAAGAGTGGTGTGACAAGCCTGATGGCGTAATGCCGCGACACTATCAGCAACGCGCCTGCGGTTTAAAGACCGAAAAGATCTTTGCTTATGCCCCGTGCTCTGTTTTTTTAAACAATTGATTGCCGCAGCGTGAGCAGAACGCCGCGCCATGCTCGTGAAGGTTTTTCGAGCACACCGGGCAGTCATGCTTCAACTGCTCGCCACGCATGGCATTGGCCAGTTCGGCGGTGAATATGCCGGTGGGCACGGCGATGATCGAGTAACCGATGATCATCACCAGCGACGAGAGCATCTGGCCGACCGGCGTCTTGGGCACTATGTCGCCGAAGCCGACCGTTGTCAGGGTCACGATAGCCCAGTAAATCCCCTTGGGGATACTGGTGAAACCGTGCTCCGGGCCTTCGATTACATACATCAGCGTACCGAACACCGTGACCAGCGTGGAAACGGTGACCAGAAACACGATGATCTTCTGCTTGCTGCCACGCAGCGCCGCCAGCAGGTAGTTGGCCTGGCGCAGGTAGGTGCCGAGCTTGAGCACCCGGAAAATCCGCAACATACGGACGATCCGCACGATCAGCAGGTATTGTGCGTCACTGTAATAGATCGACAGCACCCCTGGCACGATGGCCAGCAGGTCGACCAGCCCGTAAAAACTGAACGCATATTTCAGCGGTCGGGGCGAGCAATAAAGGCGCAGGATGTATTCGATCGCGAACAGCAGCGTAAAGCCCCATTCGATCCATGCGAACAGCATCGCGTAGTCGCGATGAATGCTCTCGATACTGTCGATGACCGTGACCAGCAGACTGAGCAGAATGGCGACCAGAACAATCTTGTCAAAGGTTCGCCCGGCAGGCGTATCGGCCTGGAAAATAACAATATGCAGCTGCTCGCGGCGGCTGAGAGAGGTGTCCATGGTGCTTCCCGATTCTAAGATCGGCAGAGCCTAGGAGCATTGGGTGGTTGAGTGCAAGCGTGTTGGCAACACAGTCAAAGATCGGACGCAGAGCGTCCAGAACAGCGTTCCCATGCTGGAGCGTGAGGAACGTTACTCTGACTATCGTGCGACGCTCCGCGTCGTCATGCCGTTTCGTGACGCTGCGCGTCCTCTTGTGGCACAGAGCGTCCAGTACTGGAATCATCAGGGCTACGTATAACAAGCCAGGTGGTGAGCGTCGGCAATGACCGACGCGGGAGGATGCATGCACTATTCGGGCGAGGGTTTTTCGATCAGGGTGTTGGCGTTTGATGATTGCGAGTTGATCAACCGGTACGAAAAGGCCAATCGCAAGCATCTGCAGCCTTGGGAACCGTCGAGGGACGATGACTATTTCATCCTCGAAAACGCCAGATCAAGGGTTCAGCAGCAGTGGGAAAGCATGCAGGCCGGAAGCGCGATTTTCTTCCTCGTCACGGAGTCAGACGGCGGCGAGTTGCTGGGGCGGTGCAGTTACACGAATATCGTGAGGGGTGTTTTTCAGGCCTGTAACCTCGGCTTCTCGCTGGCAGAGACTGCTCAGGGGCGTGGCTTGATGAAAAGGGCGCTTGAGGTCACCAATCGCTTTTGTTTTGAACAGGTGGGGCTGCATCGAATTATGGCCAGCCACATGCCAGCCAATGTACGAAGCGAGCGACTTCTGCAATCACTCGGCTTCGAAAAGGAAGGGTACGCGCGCGCCTACCTGAAAATTGCCGGGGTCTGGGAGGACCACGTTCTGAGGTCTTTGATTAATCCGGGTGACGTGGCTTAGCTCCTGCCTGGTCCGAGTCCTGTTTCCTGGCCACCTCATCCTTCTCCCAGCCGCCGCCGAGTGCCAGAAACAGGTTGATCTGCCCCATGGCCACCTGGGTGTTGGCCTCTGCCATCTGCGCGCGTACGTCGGTGTAGGTGCGCGTGGCTTGCAGGTCGGCGAGAAACGAAGCGCGTCCGGCCTGATAGAAACGGTGGGTCTGGTCAGCCGCTTCTTTGGCGGATTGCTCGGCTTCCTTGAGGGCATCGCGACGGTCGAGCAGGGCGGTATATTGCGCCAGCCCAGTCTGGGTTTCACGGATGGCATTGAGTACCACGCCGTCAAAGCGCGCCAGCGCAGCCTGGGCCGAGGCCTCGGCCTGATGGATGCGCGCGCGCGAGCCGTTGGACGGAATGGTCCAGTTCAGCAGCGGTCCGAAGCCCCAGTGGTTGGCCGCCGGTTTGCCAAGGTTCTCGATCAGGCCGGTAGTGCCGATGCTCGCACCGATGCTGATGTCCGGGTAAAGCTCGCCCGTGGCAACGCCGATCTCTGCCGTCGACATCGCCAGATGACGCTCGGCCTGACGCACATCCGGGCGACGTTTTAGCAGCGCGGCACCATCGCCAACGGGCATGACCTGTGCAATGTGCGGCAGTGCGTTGCAGGAGCCGACCCCGTCGGGCAGTTGCTCCACGGGTTTTGCCAGCAGCATCGACAGGCGGAACATCGCCGCCTGTCGCCGCGCTTCGTAACGAGGCATTTCGGCACGCAACGACTTGAACTGCGTCTGCGAGCGAGTGACCTGGGTTTCATCGCCTCGCCCGGCATCGCGAAGACGCTGGTTGAGGGTTACGCTCTGTTGCTGCAGGTCCAGCGATTCACGAGCGATGTCGAGCTCTTCGTTGGCGGCGCAAATCTGCGTATAGGCGCGCACCACATCGGCGACCACAGTTATGCGTGCGGTATCGACCGCCGCCTGAGTGGCATCGACATTGGCCTGCGCCGCTTCGATACCGCGCTGCAAGGTGCCGAACAGATCGAACTGATACGAGGTGGTCAGACCCACGTCGCCCACATTGGCGACCGGCACCTTGTCGGTCAGCAGAAACGCTTCGCCCGACTCCTGTACACGCTGGGCACCGATTTTCGCGCCATTGGTAAAACCGCCAGCCGCCTCGGCTTCCGAGGTCTGATAGCGGGCACGCTGCAGGTTGGCGGCGGCGATGCGCAGATCGGTATTGGAGGCAATGGCCTGGCGCACCAGTTCATCCAGACGCGCATCCTGATACAGCCGCCACCAGTGTGCAGGCACCGGGGCCGATACGGTGTTGACCGAGCGACCTGCCAGTTCGCCCTGCAGATCCGGGCGGTTGATCGCGCCATCCTTGGGCGGTTGGTAATCCGGCCCGACCACCTGACACGCCGAAAGCACGGCAGTAAAACCGAGTGCGGCCACGCGTAAGGCACGTTTCATCGTGCGCGCTCCTGCGTATCGTCGATAATCGACACCGTCGCAGTACGCCCGGCGATCATACGGAAATCGGCGGGTACGTCATCGAAGGCAATGCGCACCGGAATGCGCTGTGCCAGGCGTACCCAACTGAAGGCCGGGTTGACGTTGGGCAGCAGGTTCGAGCCGCTGCTGCGGTCGCGGTCTTCGATACCGGCGACGATGCTTACTACATGACCGGTCAGCCGTGCATTGTCGCCGATGACCCGAATGTCGACACCCTGGCCGACATGAATGCCGTCCAGTTTGGTTTCCTCGAAGTAGCCGTCGATATGGAATGATGCGGAATCGACCACCGACAGCACCGGACGCCCGGCGGTGACGAATTCATGCTCGCGGGGTGCCCGGTCGTTGAGGTAGCCGTCGACCGGGCTGCGGATCACCGAGCGATCCAGATTCAACTGCGCGGCATCCACTGCGACCCGAGACTCACCGAGCGCAGAAAGTGCCCGGGCTTCGCGGGACTGGCTTTCTTCCAGTTGCTCGCGGGCCACCAGGTTGCCCAGACCCCGGTTACGCTTGTTCTCGCGGCGTGCCTGCTCCCAGGTTTCCTGGCGCTCGGCCACCGTGGCCTGCGCCTGACGCAGGGCCAGGCGGAAGCGGTCCTGATCGATGGTGAACAGCACCTGACCCTTGTGCACGGGCTGGTTGTCAGTAACTTCGACCTTCTGGATAAGCCCGGACACGTCCGGTGCGATCTGCACGATATCGGCGCGAATATGCCCGTCGCGGGTCCACGGCGCGTACATGTAATACATCACCATGCGCCATACAACGACAGCGGCCAAGGTGACAACCAGCAGGGTCAGGACCACGCGGCCCAGTGTCAGTATCGGTTTTTTCATGTCATCAGGTATCGACTTAGAGTATCCACGGCGCCCAGCAACAAAGCGTATAGACCTACGTTGAACAAAGCCCGGTGCCAGACCAGACGGTAGAAGTGGGCACGCGACAGCACGGCGTGCACGGCAAGAAACAGCAGATAGGCGATGCCCATCATCGCCAGGAACGTGGGGATGAAGATCCCGCTGATGTCCAGATCACCGATCACAGGGGCGCTCCATCGATGTTATGCGGCAGTTGTTCGGTCAGTTCGCCGCCCACGGTGACGATCTCGACCCCCGGCAACAAGGCCAGACGCAGTCCGCTGAGGGCATGCAACAGATGCAGCCGGGCCGGGTTGCCGCCCATTTCCTGATCGGTCAACGCGCGGCGTGCGCGGTCCATGACCATCAACAGGCCCCTTGGCGCGGGCAGTCTTTCGCCAGCCTTGCGGCAGTGTTTGAAATAGCCGCTGACTTCATCGATCACCTGGCGCAACAACACCTGGGCCGCAGGCGTGGCGCGGCGGGTGTAGGCCAGCAGGTCGAGCATGTTCAGCGCGACACGCAATTCACGCAGGGCAATCCCGGTGTCCTGCGCGGTAAGCGTCAGGCGCGGCAACTGCTGCATCAGGCGGTCGAGCATTTGCACGCCCATGCGCCGATGTTCGGCCAGAGACGAGTTTTCACTGAGGCTGGCGATGTCGCGCCAGCTGAAACGGGTCAGGCGCTTGACCGCCAGTTCGACGCCGAACGGACGGAACACCAGCGTCCAGATAAAGGCAAACAGCAGCCCGGCAGGACCGGCCAGGTTGGAATTGAGGAAGTTCATGAAGTCCGCGTCGTAGGCGCTTTGAATACTGATGAACGACGAGGTGTTGACGATGGTCAGCAGCGTGCCGAGAAAGAAACGCGGCTGCACGGTCAGGGTGCCGACGCAGATGAATGGCACTGCGAAGGCCAGCACCAGCATCGGGAAGTCATGCAGATTGGGCAGCACCACGAACAGGTACAGGCTGGCAAACACCACCGAGAGCAGGGTCCAGAAGAAGAACCGGTAGATTTGCGGGGCAGGGTCGTCCATGGCCGCAAAGAAACTGCACGACACCGCTGCCAGCGCCACTGCGCTGGCCCCGTCTTTCCAGCCCAGCAAAATCCACAACACGGATGCAGCGATGATCGCCAGTACGGTCGAAGTCACTGAATAAAGCATCAGGCCCCGGTCCAGAAATGGCGTCAGCCGGCCCAGGCGCCAGTGGCGATAGACCGCTCTCCATGGCGACTGGTCGTCCGTCCTGATCGCATATTGCAGGGTTCGACAATCCAGCCACAGGTCGATCCACTCGCCGAGCCTGAACAGCGTATTGGAGAGCAGCAGTTGATCGCGGTCGTCCAGTTGCGCGGAGGCCGGCTGCAGGCGTTCCAGCTCATGATGCAGCTGTTGCCAGTGCTCCCGTTGCGGGCCGTCGGCAGTGCTTTCCAGCCATTCGCACGTCTTTTGCAACAAGGGTTTCAGGCCGGCCAACAGCTCTGGCGAGCGTCGTTCAAGCGCCCACAGCGCATCATCCAGTGCATCGATGACCGGTAACAGGTGGATCATCCGGCCGCGCAGTTCATTGGCATTGCGCACGGTCTGCTTGCGTGCGCCTTCGTGGCTCAACTGGCCGATCATCATTTCCAGTGAGTTGAAGCTGCCGACCATCGAATTGCGTAATACGCCGATTTCCTCGGGCTGACAGGTGCGGCTGATAAAGCGCTGGCTGTAGGTCGAGGCGTCACCGAACCATTTTTCCGTAGTGGCCTGAAACACAGGTGCCAGCCGTCTGGGCCAGAACATTGCACCTACGACGGCGGCGCAGATGATGCCGAGAAAAATTTCTTCGGTGCGTGATACCGCGATGTCGAACACGGCCTGCGGGTTGTCGACCACCGGCAGGGAAATCAGCGGCATGGTGTAGCCGGCGAGCATCAGTGCGTAGCTGTTAGCCGTGCGCAAGTGCAGGGACAGGAACAACAAGGTGCCGGTCCACAGCCCGACGACGATGGCCAGCAGCAAGGGCGTCTGCACGAACATCGGTACCAGCAGCACTGACGCAGCGGCACCGGCCAGAGTCCCGGCGGCTCTATACAGGGCTTTGGAACTGGTCGGGCCGACGAACGGGCTCGACACGATGTACACCGTGGCCATGGCCCAATAGGGGCGCGGCATTTCCATCAATAATGCGATGTACAGCGCCAGCATGGATGCGCCGAAGGTGCGCACGCCGTAGAACCAGTCACGTGCCGGGGGAACGCTGGAAAAGAAGCCGTTCAAATCTGTCCCCCATGCTCACGCTGCGCCGCCTCGGCGAAGGCCTGAAATACCCGCAAGGTGGCTTCAAGATCGGCAGGTTGCAGACCCTGAAGTACATCCGCCCGCAGCCGCGTCAGCTCCAGCTCTATCGAACCGGCCAGCGCGCGACCCTTGTCGGTCAGGCTGAGGGCCTTGGCACGGCGATCATTGGGGTCTTCGCTGCGGCAGACGATGCCTGCCTTGCACAGCTGGTCCAGCAGACGCACCAGCGTCGGACTTTCCATGCCGGCCGCCTGCGCGACTTTCACCTGGTGCACGCCGTCACCCAAGCGTGCGATTGCCAACAGTGGCCCTGCACATGCTTCAGAAATTTCATAGGTGGCCAGTGTGTTGTGGCAAATGCGTCGCCATTGGCGAGAGGCGGCTACCAGACCGCTGCTGACAGCGCGATGCAGTGGATCGACAAGCATGAATCACCGGGTTGAGTCAGGGTTGAATTTAGTTAGGAGCAATATTGTTAGGGAGGATATTAGTAGGATGCTAACTAATATCCCGTAACAAGTTCTTACAGTCAACCCGAAACTGCCGAGTGGAGACTTTTCGCTTATTCAAGCGTCCGCCAACCGGTTTTACCCATCAAAAGGGCGATGAACGGTCTCCAGCGTCAGCGTGTAGTGCTGAAAGTTCATTTTTTCAAAAATAATTGCTACCGTTCGTCGGTAAATTGCTCAAAAACCGGGTGATTTTGCTCAGGCCCATTCAAAAAAATGACGCGGCATCCGATAGGAGGGTCCTGATGAATCGCTGCCTGCAGCAAATGGATGGCAATTCGCCCTGCAGGAAGATTTGACATCAAAGTAGTGGCATTGACTGTTTTGTGGCGGTTTGTTGGCGTCAGTGTCTTGTCGTTGCTGTTTAAAAAATAAACGATTCAGCCGATAGTCTGGTTGACCACAACGGGCCAGCACACCCGTTCCAGAGCCATCTGTCGGTGCGCGATGCGTACCTTGCGAGCTACTCCATGATCGACCTTGCCACCTGGAATCTTTCCGTCCCTGTCGGAAGTCCTGCGACCATCATCGAAACCCCCAAGTTGGTGAAGGGCTATCGGGATGGTTATTTTCAATCCGGGGAGACGCTGTTTTTCTGGGCACCGGTGACCGGTTCCACCACAGAAAACGCCAAGTACCCGCGCTCCGAGCTGCGCGAGACTACTTCCGACGGCAGAGTCTTCAACTGGGCGTACTCCAGCGCCGACAATTTCCTGCGCGCCACGCTGGAAGTCGATCAGGTGCCTTCCACCGGTAAAATCGTGATCGGCCAGATCCACTGCTACCAGAGCACCGAACCGCTGTTGAAGGTGGAATATCAGTACAAGGAGAAGCTGCAGACCGGCAATATCGTCGCCAAGTTTCGTCGTACTCCGGACTCGGAAATCGAGGTCATCACCATTGCGCAGGGTGTGCCGCTCAACAAGCAGTTCAATTACACCATCAACCTGTCGCCCAGCGGCGACCTGACGGTCAATGCCTTCGATTCGGTCTGGTACGCCAAGCTGGATTCAGCCTGGAGCACCAAGCTGTTTTACTTCAAGGCCGGGGTCTATACCCAGGACAACACGGGCTACACCACTGAAGGCGGCTCGGCGACGTTCTACAAGCTGGCCATTGCCCACGACAAGAAGTCCTGATCTGCACGTCGCGCAGCGTTCAGCTCGCTGGAAACATCAGGCTGAAGCAGATCCGTCCGGGGCCGGGTTGCGTGACGTCGACCCGGCCGCCATGCAACTGCATGATCGCGGTGACGATGGCCAGACCCAGTCCGTTGGAGTCCGAGCGTTCATGGCGTGAAGCGTCGCCACGATAGAAACGGTCGAAAAGCCGGGCGAGACTGGCTTGCGGCAGCTGCGGCCCCTGGTTCTCGACGTCGATCTGCCACTGTCGATCAACGGCCGATACCCTGATCAGAATCTCGCTGTCTTGATCGGCGTAGCGGATGGCGTTGGCGATCAGATTGCTAAGGGCACGGCGCAGGAGGATCGGGTCGGCTAGCAATGTACCTTGTCCGCTGTGGCTCAGTCTCAGATTGCGCTCTTCGGCCAACCCCTCGAAATAACCGGTCACGCGTTGCAATTCATCGTGAAGGTCCAGCGGTTGGCGTTCCAGTGCGGATTGGGCCTCGTCTGCTCTTGCCAGGAACAAAATACTTTCCACCAGCCTTGAGATACGCTCCAGCTCCTCCAGATTGGAGGCCAGCAGCGCCTGATACTCATCGGCGCTGCGGTTCTGGCGCAGCGCAACCTGGCAGTGGCCCATCAATGAACCGACCGGTGTACGGATTTCGTGGGCCAGGTCGGCAGAAAACTGCATCAGGCGTCGATAACCATCGTCCAGACGGTCGAGCATGGCGTTGAAGGCATCGCTCAGCTGTTGCAGTTCGACCGGCGTGTCGCGACTGTCGAGCCGTTTGTGCAGGCTGGCCGGGGTGATTGCGGCAGCGTGAGCAGCCATCCTGCGCAACGGACGCAAGCCGCGTCGCAGCAGTACGTAGCCCAGCGCTGCGGTGATCAGAAAGACCAGCGCCACGGCAATATAGATGCGCTGGCGAAAACCGGCGAGCATGGCCATTTCCTTGACCATCAGGTGCGCGGCCTGCAGACGGACCTCGACACCATTGGACATCACTTGCACCGCCGCCGCGCGCAACGGTACGCCTTGCAGGCTCAGGCCGCTGCGCAGGTCGTCGACCCGCAGCGGCTGATCCTGAGCTACGGTCGGCAGTTCCGGCAGCGGCGCGTGTTGCGGGTTGACCGAGATCACGGGCGGCTTGCCCGGCTCGCCGATGATGAAGATGTCTTCCTCGCTGTCGAGCATGTTCTCGAACAGTTGCGGACTGCCTTTGAGGTTGTCCATGGTCAGGTCATAGCGCAGCAGCTTGCGAAAGTGGTCCAGCCGCGCCAGCACGGCATGGTCGCTGCGTTGCATCACGGTTTCTTCGATCGACTGATACAGGTACAGGCCCGCGCCGCTGACGGTGAGCATCGCCAACAGCGCAAACGCCAGGGTCGAGCGCAGGGTCAGGGAAGGCTGGCGTCGCATGGCCGTACCTCGCACACATAACCGATACCGCGCACGGTATGGATGAGTTTGACCGGGTAGGGCAGGTCGACCTTGCTGCGCAGGCGCTTGATGGCAACGTCCACGACATTGGTGTCGCTGTCGAAATTCATGTCCCAGACTTCCGAGGCAATCTGTGCCCTGGACAGCACATCGCCCTCGCGGCGCAATAATAGATGCAGCAGGGCAAATTCCTTGTTGGTCAGCACGATGACCTGTTGCTGACGCGTTACGCGGCGACGCAGCAGGTCCAGTTCAAGGTCGGCCAGATGAAAATGGTCGGCCTCGCGCACCACTCCTCGCCGCAGGATGGTACGGATACGCAGCAGCAGTTCGGTGAAGGAAAACGGTTTGACCAGATAATCGTCGGCACCCAGTTCCAGGCCGCGAATCCGGTCTTGCAACTGGTCGCGTGCGGTCAGAAACAAGACCGGTACGTCCTGTCGGGCGCGGAGCACTTCGATGATCTGCCAGCCGTCGATGCCCGGCAGCATCACATCCAGCACGATCAGGTCGTACCGGTTTTCCAGCGCCAGGTGCAGGCCGTCGGCACCGTGCTGCGTCCAGTCGACCTTGTAGCCTGATTCCCCCAGGCCCTTCTTCAGGTATTCGCCGGTTTTGGTGTCGTCTTCAATCAGCAGGATATGCATCGTTTTGTCCGCTACGCTTTTGCAGGCACCCTCGGTGCGCCGATGCCGGAGTCTAACCAGTTGCCGACCAGGTGTCCGGCGAATGACAAAAATGTCATTGCCCGGTCATTCTGCGGTGCCGGTAGCGGTGCAAAGATGGATTTCAGATCTCACCTGCCAAGGAAGTACCGATGAAGACTGCATTCTCTGCCACGTTCGGCCTGCTGTTGCTCAGTGCCGCTGTCATGACCCAGGCCGCCGACATGAAGGTGGTTAAACCAATGCGCGGGACCGTCGACAGCGTGAGCGCCGACACGCTCGATTTCACTACTCGCGCGGGCCAGCATCAAAGTATCAAACTGACTGACAAGACCGGTATTCGTCTTGTGTCCGAAGCTGACTTCAAGCAGATCAAAGATGACAGCTTTGTCGGGTCAGCTGCGGTTCCCCAGGCTGACGGTACGTTGAAAGCCCTGGAGGTGACCGTTTTCGAAGCGAGCCTCAAAGGCAGCGGTGAAGGCCATTACGGTTGGGAAAACGCCGATGGCAGCACCGGCACCATGACTAATGGCACCGTCGGCACACTGGCCGGAGCCGACGGCCGTACGTTGACCGTCAAGTATGAGGGCGGCGAGAAGAAACTGGTGGTGCCACAGGACGTGCCTATCGCCTATGTCGAGCCAGGCAAGGTCGAACAGTTGACCAAAGGTGCCAAGGTTGTTGTGTTCCCGGCTGACGACGGTAAGTCGGCACGCGGTGTTGCCGTCGGCAAGGACGGTTTCACGCCGCCGATGTAATCGCCGCCAGAGATGTCAGGGGCAGGCCGCTGCCGCTGACATCTCCGTCCATGCCTGATCAGAGGGATCCCGACATGAAAACCCGCCCCATTCATCCCTGGCCGGTGCGCCTGACCCACTGGGTCAATGCCGCAGGCATGGCCTGTATGTTCATGAGCGGTTGGGCGATCTATAACGCATCGCCATTGATGCCTTTTACCTTTCCCAAATACCTGACACTCGGCGGCTGGCTGGGCGGCTCCATCGCCTGGCACTTCGCGGTGATGTGGCTGTTGGTCATCAACGGTCTGTTGTATGTGCTGTATGGCGTGTTCAGCCGCCACTTCAAGCGCGATCTGCTGCCGGTTCGCCCATCAGACGTAAAGCGTGACATGAATGACGCGCTGCATTTTCGGCTGGCCCACGTCAAAGGCCGTTACAACGCTGTGCAACGGCTGATGTACTGGCTGGTGCTGGCAATGGGCGTGCTGGTGGTACTGTCGGGACTCGCTATCTGGAAACCGGTGCAGTTTCAGGATCTGGTCAGCCTGCTGGGCGGGTTCGATTTTGCCCGTTGGGTGCACTTCGGCGCGATGGCAGCCATCGGCGCGTTTGTCGTTGTTCACCTGGTGCTGGTCGTGCTGGTGCCAAGTACCTTGCTACCGATGATTACCGGCGGCCGCCAGCCGAACGAAGACGGAACTGCACAATCATGAACGAACCTCGTAAACGCGTCACCCAGCGTATCCATCTGGAGCCTGCGCAACAGAGCCAGTTGGTCGATATCCAGCGTCGCTCGTTCCTGCGCGCCGGGTTGACGGTGGGCGCGATGTCGATGCTCACCGGGTGTAACCTGCAGGATGGCGACCAGGTCGACAAGGTGCTGTGGGCCATGTCGCGCTGGAATGACCGGGTTCAGGCCTGGCTGTTCAACGGGCAGAAGCTGGCCCCGACCTACAGCAAGGCACAGTTGACCAGTCCGTTCCCGTTCAATGCGTTTTACCCCGAATACAACGTGCCGGAGCTGGAGCTTTCCGATTACCGGCTGGCGGTGTCCGGGCTGGTCCGTGACAAGCAGCCGTGGACGCTGGACGCGCTGCGTAAACTGCCACAACGTACCGACATCACTCGGTTGATCTGTATCGAGGGCTGGAGTGCGATAGGGCAATGGGGCGGCGTGCCGCTGAAGACGTTTCTGGAGTATGTCGGGGCGGATACCACGGCGCGTTTTGTCGGTTTCAAGTGCGCCGACCGTTATTATTCAAGTCTCGATATGCCCACCGCGTTGCACCCGCAGACTCTGCTGGCGCTGGATTTCGGCGAAGTCGCGTTGCCTCCTGACTACGGTTATCCGTTGCGGGTGCGGGTGCCGACCAAGTTGGGCTTCAAGAACCCCAAGCACATTGTCGAGATATTCGTCAGCAACGAGAACCCCGGCGGGTATTGGGAGGATCAGGGCTATAACTGGTTCAGCGGGATCTAGAAGCGAACGCAGCGCGTCCAGCTTTTTGGGGGCTGTTCAGTTGAAAAGTACTGTGTGTCAGCGGCTGTGTTCAAGGCATGACCTTGTTTTGACTATCGTGCCGGCGCTCCGCGTGGGCATGCAGTTCGTGACGC